>JAISIR010000010.1 GCA_031261985.1 Clostridiales bacterium
GATTAGTTATTGGCATGCGCTTGCATAGTTTAATTTATTCTATAATATCGGCCGCACCTTTTGTTGCCTTAAGTTATGACCCAAAAATTGATGCGATTGCCGACCAATTAAAAGAAAGCCTTAATAAAAGTAATCTTGATGAGATTGATATTCAAGATAATGCGCCTTCGTATATCGATAGTATTGCAGGTAATCCCTCGGTTAATGGTCGTGATATTAACGAGCCATTTGTATGTTTTAAAACCGATTCGCTTGATAAAATTTACGAAGACGTTAAATCTGCAGCCGATAGTTTGATACACAACTATAAAAAGCATCATACACAGTTGCAAAGTAATGCAGACAAGCTTAAATATAATGCGAACCTAACAGCGAAGTTATTACTAAAAGTTTTTGAAACTGATGATGCGCGCGGGCTTGTGCCGCTTAATGATGAAGAAAATGATGCAGAAAGCGCGAGCTAAAATACTAGATATTATTTACAAACGCCCACTTTTGCTATGCTGTGCATGCTTTATTTTGGGCGTTATTGCTTTTTCGTCTGCGTTTGGCGTGCAAGTAACAATTTTAATTTGCGCGCTAATTGCGCTTTTAACACTATTTATTTTCAAACCCATATCGATTGCGTTTATAATCGCCTTTTTAATTGGTTGCGGGTCGGTACTATTTTCGCTTTCTAATTATTATGAGTTCGATTCTGAAAAGCACTCGATTGTAGGCGTTGTCACAAATTTTAACTCTAATAATAATTCTGCTACCATTAAAACATTGCAGATTGACCATGTGAATAATGCGAAAAATTTACGAATGACCATTTACCCTGCCGAGGGCGAATCCGTCGATGCCGAGGCGGGCGCTGATATGCCCGAGCTTATGTATGGCGATGTAGTATCGTTTGTTGGTAAAATAAGCCCGCCGCGAAGTTCAAATATCTATGGCGGATTCGACGAATTTCACTATTACATGGCGCGTGGGTTTGATGCGCGGACTTACACCACTCCAATTGGATTAGAAGTTTTAGAACATAATTATAACCCATATCTAATTAACGCTAATTCCTTTGATTCTTTTATGGCGCGAACGCCTGTGCCTATTATCCAAAATTACGTATCTAAGGCTGCGTTTACCTGCAGGCAATACATTCGCATGGCGTGCGATGCTAATTTTATTGGTGACGATTCTAAACTATTACAAGGAATTTTATTGGGCGATACAAAAGGTTTTTCTGACGATTTTTATGCCGATGTAAAGGATGCAGGTGCATCCCACATTGTGGCAATGTCGGGTGAGCATGTGTCGGTTATAGTAGTTATTATAACTTTTTTGATTCAATGGTTCTTTTACCGTCGGCTTTCTGCTAATATTGCATCACTTTTTACCATCATAATTTTCTTTTTAATAATGGATTACACCCCGTCGTTTGCACGCGCGATAATTATGTCTACCCTTATGCTTGTTAGCTTTGTGCTTAATAAAAGGTACGATGTCCTAACATCTTTTGCTGTTTCTGCCTGCGTTATAATGCTATTTAGCCCATTTGCAATTTTTGATATTAGCTTTATAATCTCCTTCCTTTCGGTTATGACCATTATAATTTTTGCGACGCCTATTACTCAAATTTGGTCGGGCTTTAGGCATAAAGTTTTAGCGACTATTATAATTGGCATTTGCGCGCAACTTGGTACAACCCTGCCGATTGCTTACTATTTTAACTCATTTAACCTTAATTCTATTATTTCCACTTTCTTTTTAACGCCGTTAGTTGCAATTGTGCTTGTTTTTGGATATGCGAACATGGTGCTATGTGCCTTTATTTGGCATGTTGGCTCGATTTCGTGTTACGCTACCTCTATTTTCATCGTCATCATCCGCAAAATAATAGAACTTTCTGGCGATTATCTGCCATTTAATTATAAAGTTAGCCCGCCTGGTGTATCGTTTATTATCATCTATATTGCAGCTATGATTGTAATTTATTATTTGATTAACGATTTTGTTAGGTACTTAAAATCTAAGCGTGGGCAAAGTTTTTATTGGTAGTGTACATCTAAACTAAAATTGAAAAGACATCATAAAAACAGCTCGATAAATTAATATCGAACTGTTTTTTACCTTTTATTATATAAAAAGTTTAGAACAAAGGAAGCTTAAAGCTAGGTGTATTAACCATGTTTGCACCAGCTGCAATTACAAGCCCAGGATGTCGTCTGTCGAAATGCTTTAAAATTTCATCGGCTGTCAATTCAATCCAACCATCTTTGTAAAGCTGGTATTGAAAATTAAAGGATAGATGTTCAAGACCATAATCAGTTTTAAATTTTTCAATATCTAGCCCAGATGAACTTGTTATCCCCATTTCTTTAAATGTTGCTTTGGTAATTGCAGGTTTTGTTTGAGCTTCATCTGTGTAAAGAACTTCGTCGCTGTTTAAATATTCATACGTTTTGTATAGAAAATCTCTGCCTTTTTGTGTAGTTAAATCGTAATTAAGGAAGTAAGTATTAGCATAACCATCTTCGTTAACTGCAACAAGAAGACACATTTTACCGTCTCCGTTATCCATTCCACGAATCTCTTTTACCGGCTTACCGTCTACCTTTAAGTTTTGCATATAAAAATCTTTATTGGTAGATAATACATCTTCAATACTCTTGTCTCTTGCTTCCCACAGAATTATAACGCTTTGTGCTTTTTCATCTAAAAAGCCGCCATCTAAAACATATTCAAGTTCGGTATTGCTAGTAGAATCACTTTTTATAGCACTTTCTGGAAAAGAATATCTTTTTAAGTAGCCTAATTCAAAATCCGATATTTCTTCTGGTGATTTTGCTGGCTCGTCTGCAGGCGCAGAGCTTTCAGCCATTGTAGTGATTGAAGTTGTAGTTGTGGTTCCTTTTGTTTCGTCGTTATCGATAGAGTTTGCACTTGGCGATAATGAAACTTTATCGCACCCGCTTAAACCAATTGTTATCATTCCTGCCGCTAATGCTGCTGCAGCTATTTTGGCAGCTACGCGCCCTTTTTTTTGCTTGCTCATTTAATTTTCCCCCATGAAAAATATTATATGTATTAAAGCAACCACTGAATAACTATCATTTGCTCTTTTTAGCTAAATTTCTCTTTTTGTTCATAAGCTCACTGCAGCAGGCGTCAGCCTTGCCTTGCTCGCTTACTTCAAAAAGAAAAATTTATTCTAAAAATAGCTAAACGCTAGTTAATCAGTGCTTACTTATAAAATTATACAAGTTAAGTTGTACTACTTAATTAGCACATTTCGCCCGAACAACGAAGCATTAAGCTTGCGATGCTCGCCTGTTGCTTGATAAGGCTGAATAAGTTTTTCGTTATTTTTTACAATATCAATTAAAATTGCTGTTTGCTGAATATTACATTTAAGTTGACGCGCACCACCTGCAATACGCGATGTTTCCTCGGCTATTCCTAGCATAACGCCAAGCGATTTAATGTGTTTATAGGTGTTTCTATCTATAAAACAAAAGTATTTCCATCTATTAAACTTAAGTTTTTCTTTTCTGTGCATTCCCGCGATAATAGCTACAATTAAGCGGTCGCGTGCATTTAAACCAAAAATTTCACTCTCTTTAATTAAATAAAACGAATGCAAGTGATGGTTATTGTACTGAACAAAGGCTCCACAATCGTGCAATTTAGCGGCAATGGATAATAATGAACGGTACCTGTCGCCCATGTAATGTAGCTTAGAGGTTTGGTCGAATAGGTTTAGCGCAAGAGCTTCTACGTTTTCGGCATGCTCGATATCGCAATTAGTTTTAGCTTGCAATTTTAATACACTAGACGAGGTTACATCTGGCTCGATAGGCGAAATTAATCCTATACTATGCGCAAACTTCTCGGTTAGCACGCCATAGCGCAAACCATACAAACTTATGTAAACCCTGCGTGTATTGATTATGTCGAACACGCATTTAAGTGGCACTAATCCGCCTAAAACAACATCGGCTACACCTTTTGAGATGCCTAGTTTATCGCGGCGAACCTCGGGCATAGTTTTAGATATTAACTTATATATAAAATTAAATGTAGAGTGCAAAATTTTATGGTTGTGCAACGTTACATTGCCTAGGCGACACATGGCTCGCTGCAAATTATACTTGCCCATGGCGTAAATGCTACTACCTAAACCAACTATTGGCAAGCCGCGGGCATCTTTAAGCCAATCTATTTTATCAAGCTCTTGCTTAACGCTATGCTCGGCTTCGGATATATTATGTGCCTGGACGTTATCGCGGAAGAAACGCTCGGTTATGCTAAGGCTACCAAAGTTTAAGCTGACCGATTTAATTAACTTTCGGTCTTTAACCAAGGCAAGCTCGGTGCTTGCGCCACCAACATCTATTAGTAAAAAGTCGCGGATGCTTAAAGTATTAACAGCGCCTAAGTAATCGTAATAGGCCTCGCGCTCTCCAGGGATAATCTCGAACTCGGCATTATCACCTAGAACACGCAAAATTTCTTGGCTAAAGGTCCGTGCATTTTTGGCTATCCGCATGGCAGCGGTGGCAATTGCATATATTTTTACTTCGTCGTAATTGTTGATATGATTTTTAAAAGTTCTAAGTGCGTCTAATGTTGCCGTCATAGCAACCTCAGATATCTCGCCATGTTGCATGTTCCTGCCCAAAAAAGTTGGTTCGGAGGCTTTAAACATAAGCTTATGAGTCCCGTCTTTTAGAGCGTAAATCTCTAGTTTAACGGAACGCGAGCCAATATCTATAATGGCAATGTGTTTCTGCACCGAACTTTCCTCCTCGAAAGAGTAGCTGATTACAATAATTTTAATATTATATCGTTAGTAGATTATTAAACGTTACCAAGTGAGTAATTGGGGCTTTCTTTAGTAATATATATATCGTGCGGATGGCTCTCTTTAAGCCCAGCACCTGTAATTCTTACAAACTTAGCAGTGCTCATTAGTGTAGGGATATCCTTGGCTCCGCAATACCCCATGCCAGAACGAACGCCACCTAGTAATTGGAAAATTGTATCGGTCAACTTACCTTTGTAAGCAACGCGGCCTTCAACGCCTTCGGGAACTAACTTTTTACTTTCGGCTTGGAAATATCTGTCCTTGCTACCCTCGTTCATTGCTGCCAAGCTACCCATGCCACGATACACCTTAAACTGACGACCTTGATAAATCTCCATCTCGCCAGGGCTTTCTTCGCAACCTGCAAGCAAGCTGCCTAGCATAACAGAATCGGCGCCTGCCGCCAAAGCTTTAACTATATCACCGCTATATTTAATTCCGCCATCACCAATTACAGGAATGTTAACAGAATGTGCATAATCTGCCGCCTCGCTTATAGCGGTTAACTGAGGAACGCCAATGCCAGCTATAACGCGAGTAGTGCAAATGCTACCCGGTCCAATACCAACTTTAACGGCATCAACACCTGCATCTATAAGTGCTTTAGCTGCCTCGCGCGTTGCAATATTACCAGCAATAAGGTCGATATTTGGGAAGGCTTGCTTAACTTTTTTAACGGTATCGATTATACCTTTAGAATGCCCATGAGCAGAATCTAGAACTAGCACATCGACACTTGCGTTTATCAAAGCTTCGGCACGCTGCAACACATCATTAGTTACACCAATAGCGGCGCCAACTAATAGGCGACCGTCTTTATCACGCGCAGAGTTAGGGTATTCCACAGCTTTTTCGATATCTTTAATAGTAATTAAACCTTTAAGAATACCTTGCGAGTCGACAATCGGCAATTTTTCTATTTTATTATGACGCAAAATCTCTTGCGCTTGGGTTAAAGTAGTGCCAACGGGGACGGTAACTAAGTTTTCTTTAGTCATAACCTCGTCTATAGTTTTTTCAAAGTCGGTTTCAAAACGTAAATCACGGTTAGTTAAAATCCCTACCAGACGTTTATTTTCGTCTACAATAGGAACGCCAGAGATTTTGTACTTGCCCATTAAATTTTCTGCCTCACGTACCTTATTTTTAGGCGATAGATAAAACGGGTCGACAATTACTCCATGCTCTGAACGCTTGGTTTTGTCTACCTCGGTTGCCTGCTTCTCGATAGACATATTTTTATGAATAACCCCAATGCCTCCCTCGCGCGCGATTGCAATAGCAAGGGGAGATTCGGTAACGGTATCCATAGCTGCGCTTACAAAAGGAATATTTAGCGTTATATTTTTAGTTAATTTAGTTTTTAAATTTATATTACTAGGCAGAACTTCGCTATATAGTGGCACCAACAAAACGTCATCAAAAGTAACACCTTGTTTTAAAATTTTATCTTGCATCGTATCCTTTAAAATTTCGCCACTTTTCGCCATGTTCTACCACAATCCTTTATAAATTTTTATTTTGTAACAAATATGTAATAGTATTGTAACATAAACTTAATATTTTGTCAAGTTTTTTTATTGACTTTTATCGTGCTTTTATATATAATTTTTTTGTAGACACATTTTGCCATGCTACTTGTTTAAAACTTATATATTTAAAGGAAAGATTTTTATGAAGAAATTAATTATACCTATAGCGATAGTACTTATAATTCCAATTGTTTTAGCATGTCTTGTAGCGATAGTCGACCCGTTACAAGTGTATCGCAAGCCCTCGTGGTATCAACCATTTTTGTATGCAAATGATGTTGCACAAGTAGCGGGAGTTGCTAAAAATTATTCGTACGACACAGCCATAATTGGTGGTGAAATTAGTGCAAATATGCCAGCTAATTATTTAAAAACCGAATTTGAATTGCGTCCTGTAAACCTTGCCATTAAAGGCTCCACCGCATACGAGCAATATTGGACGGCGGCGGCTGCAATTGATGGAGGGCGCGTAAAAAATATCATTTGGGAGCTGGATTACTCTGCATTCCAAGGTGATATCAAGACGATGTCTAAACAAAATAGTTCATTCCGAAAGTATTTATATAATAATAACCCATTTGATGATTTGGCATACCTGCTTTCACCTACTCAAATTGCTAATAGTTTTTATGTTTTAGCTCATTTAAAATCTTATGACGATAATCAATCGCAAGTTGACATTGCTAACTGGAATAATCGCTATATGCCATTAACCGAGGATATTCTTGGTGCAGACGCTGTGCGTGAAGGCTTTAAATCTGCTTTAGATAATGGCGAGTTTACCCCGTCTGATGACATGTTGAATAATTTTGATTCCGAAAAACTACAAGCAAGTTTTGATGCTAATGTATTGCAATTAGTTAAGGATAACCCTGATATTAAGTTCTATTTTTGGACACCTGCGTACTCGGTTTTAGAGTATATTGCTTTAGAAAAACAAGGGCTACTTGAAAATAATTTGGAGTTTACTAAATATAGTTTTATCCAGCTAAATTCTATTAAAAATGTAAAGTTTGTAGATTTTAGAGCTTTGTATAAACTTGTAACCGATTTTACTTTATACACCGATTATAGGCATTACACTAGCGAAGTTGCCCACACTTTGACTGATTTGATATGGGCGGGTCCTAAAACTGGCGGTTCTAATTTTAATAAAAATCAAGAGCTTTTACGCGAATTAATTAACACCGAAGCGCAAAATTGGTAATTATATAACGAGATAGGGTGGAATTTTTGATTAAAATTGGGACGGATATAATAGAGATTAACCGAGTGGAAAATTTAGTTGGTAGCCAGCGTGTTTTTACCTCTGCCGAGGTTGAATATGCCGAACGGTACAGCAAGAAAGCCGAGTATTATGCAGGATTATTTTGTGCTAAAGAGGCGTGTGTTAAGGCGTTAGGCGGAGTTATAACCGATTACGAAATTTTGCACGATGATGCTGGTGCGCCTTATGCTATGTGGGGTGATTTGCGCATTAATATTAGCATATCGCATTGCCGAGATTATGCGATTGCAATGGTGGTTGTTGAGGTTTAACATATTTCTACTTTAATACATTATGTAAACAGGTGATAATTATCGATACATACAGAACTTTCATGGAAATTTCGACTAAAAAACTTGCTGATAACATGCAACGCGCTAGGCTTATGGCGGGTGAAAACCGCACATTAATTGCGGTTGTAAAATGTGATTCGTATGGTTTTGGAGCGGTAGATTGCTCTAAAATTTTCATCGAAAATGGCGCGGACATGCTGGCTGTTGCTACCTTAAACGAGGGGTTAGAGCTTAGGCGCGGTGGAATAACCGACACACCTATTGTAGTTTTAGGCTATACTCCGCCCGAAGTTTATAACGTAGCAATAGAGAATAATATTCAACTTACACTTTTTAATATTGATGATATAGAAACCTTTGTTAGTTCTAATGCTAATATCCCGCTCCCTTTAAACGCGCACATTAAGCTAAACACAGGCATGAACAGGATTGGGCTAGATGCTACTTCTAAATCTACAATCGATTCGACCGTTAATATAATTAATAAAATCGCTGCGCTGCCACAAATTAATGTATCGGGTGTTTTCAGCCATTTTTATGGTGATTATTCTCAATCGACCCAACAATATAATTGCTTCTGTGAGTGTGTTTCTGCCTTAAATTTTACGCCACAGTTTGTGCATATCTCGGCAAGTAGCACGCTAGACAAGTTTATTACCCCTATAATTAACACTGCTCGAGTAGGCATTTCGCTTTATCGCGGGGCGATGACGTTAAAAACTCGAGTGGTGGATATTAGGATTCTGCCGATTGGCGCGGGGGTTAGCTATAATCACACTTACATTACCGACGATGTGCGCAAAATTGCAACGCTTGGCGTGGGCTATGGCGATGGGTATCCTCGCATTTTAAGTAATAAGGCTAAAGTGCGGGTTAATGGTGGCTTTGCAGATGTAATTGGAAATATTTGTATGGATATGTGTATGATAGATGCAACGAGTGTCAATAATATAAACATAGGCGACGAAGTTGTTTTAATGGGTGGAAAAATTGATGTCGAGGATATTGCTAATTTAGCAGAGACTATCGACTATGAAATTTTTACTTCTATAAACAAGCGCGTGCCTAGGGTTTATACGCAGGATTGACATTGTTGTTGCAACGTTTCTACTCTTAAAAAAATAAATTTTTTAAAAAACTCTTGACGGCTGACTACATAAAGTATATAATAATATTTGATAAAAAATATTATTTATGAGTCGTTAAGTTACCGCTAGTTTTGCACCAAATTTTATTTTTTTAGAGCATTTTGTAGTCAATTGTGTTAACGAAATTTGTCTTTTTTGCGTATAATATTGTAGAATTGTTTTGATTCAATCATTTTGTAATGTTAACTTACGCAAGAAAGGAAGTTTGAAGATTGATTACTCGCGGAGATATTTACTATGCAGATTTAAGCCCCGTTGTGGGCAGCGAGCAAGGCGGGATTCGCCCAGTTGTTATTGTGCAAAACGATGTCGGCAATAAGTACAGCCCCACCGTTATTGCGGCAGCGGTTACCTCGCAGATGAATAAAACTAAGTTACCTACACATATATCTATAGATGCAGAAGCGTATGGACTATCTAAGGATTCTGTTATTTTGTTGGAGCAGGTAAGGACGATTGATAAGCGTCGATTAAAAGAGCGCATGGGGCATTTAGATGACGATGCAATGGCTTTGGTTGATAATGCGCTTAATGTTAGCTTTGGATTAACCGCAACTAATACAGGAATGCAAGGCTGATTTCTAGTAAACGCTGAATAACTATGTTCATGTAAACACTTATGATAAAATTATTATAATTCCGGAGGGGAATTTTTTATGAGAACCAAAATGTTAGTAGCCTTTAGTGTATTAGCAGTTGTTATAACCGCTGTTAGCGTAAGTATTTTTGCCGCTCCGGGAACTACCGATGACCCTATAGTTTCGCTTAGTTACATTGAGCAGCGTTTGAACCAAATGAAGCAATATGTAGATGTTGCCTTGGCAGAGATTGACCCTAACGCCGTCCCTTCGTCGCGCACATTTACAGTGGTAAGCGTTAACAAGGGTCAAAAGCTTATTGCAGGCGAGGGTACCGAGCTTATTATCCGCCAGGGTAAGGCTAAAATTATCGCAACTAAAAAGGGCGGAATTGCCGATACAACCACAGGCTACGATTTGCCCAACGGTACAGATGCGCCTTCTAACGAGCTATTAATTGTCCCCGTGGCAGACGGTCGCGGGCTTAACGCGCTAGAAGATATGCTAGTAATGGTAAAGGGTAGTTATAACATTCAGTAATTGTAATATTAATAGTAATATAGATTAAAATCTATATGGGGAAATTTTACTCAAGTAGGTCTATATTTTATGAGAAAAATTAAAGGTAACTTTTTTAAGAAGGCACCTAAAGATGAAGGCGTTGGCAACCCTCAAAGTTTTACATACATAAACCCGCAGCCGCCTATGCCTTATCAAAACAAAAAACGTAAACGTAATAAATTTATAGCCATGTTCGAGAATCGTCGCTTTCAAGTTACAATTTTTGTATTGACCATACTTGCCGTGGCTTTTTGTATTGGCGCGGTGGCGGCTAAGAACTCTTTTGTTATGCCAAAAATTAATAGGCTAGATGAATATATCCTAGACGAAGAGGGTAACCCTATCACAATTAATTCTGCTAACCGAAAGCAAGACTTCTTTACCGTTTTAATTGTAGGGCGCGACCAAACCAGCGGCAACACCGATACTATTATGGTCGTTTCGTGTGATGTTGCTAATAATCAATGGAACGTGCTGTCTATCCCGCGTGATACCATGGCGAACGTCTCGCGCGCTGTCAAAAAAATCAACGCGGCGCATGCAATGGGTGGTGTAAAACAACTTAAAAAAGAAGTTAGCGATTTAATCGGTTTCGTCCCCGATAAATATGCTTTTGTTCAGCTAGATGCGTTTGAAAAAATAATCGATACTATTGGTGGGGTCGATATTAACGTGCCTCAAGATATGAATTACGAAGACCCTGCGCAAAAATTATCTATACACTTAAAAGCTGGGCAGCAAACCTTAAACGGCAAGCAGGCTATTGGGTTTGTGCGTTTTAGAAGCGGATACATCGACGCTGATTTAGGCAGAATTAAGGCTCAGCAATTGTTTATCTCTGCCCTTGTGTCAGAACTTAAACAGCCTGCTAATTTACTAAAAGTTCCTACTCTTTTGAATATTGTTAACGAGAATGTCGAGAGCGATTTTACTTTTGGCGAGCTAGTTTGGGTTGCTTCTAAGGCTAAAAATGTTTCGAGCGAAAGCTTGCACTCGTTTACTCTACCAGGGGAGCCACAAATGCACGGTGGGCTAAGCTATTACGTTGCCTCGCGCGATGGTACGCTTAACATGGTCAACCAATACTTTAACCCTTACATAACGCCTATTATCTCGCTTAATCTTATAAACCCTGCTTCGGTGGGTGGCTCTAGCGGTTCGAGTTCGGGTGGCGGTTCTAGTGATTCTTCTAATTCGAGTGGTTCTTCTGGTGGTTCTTCAACTGCAAGACCAAGCCCTACCCCAAGCAATTCCACTACTAATCCATCGGCATCTCCTTCGCCTAAACCTGCAACCTCTTCTGCGCCTAAAGCTTCGGCTGAACCAGCTAAAACGCCTTCGTCTGAACCGCCCGCGGGTTCTAATACTACTCAATCTTCTGGGGCAGATTCTTTAACTCAACAAAGCGATTCGGGTTCTAACGTTTGGTAAATTTTTTGCGATTGATTGACGGTTGGCGAGGTATAAAACATGAAAGATAAGAGTAATTTTGACGAGGATATCGAAGATATTGGCGTTAGCGAGAATACTATCGGTGATAACCTTACTCATAAAAAGTTTTTTGACGAAGCTATCACCCAAGCGAATATTGCTGCTAAAAAAGGCGAGATTCCCATTGGTTGCGTGATAGTTAAGGACGGGAAAATTGTAGCGAAAGCTTATAATCGCAGGGAAAGAACTAACGATGCAACAGCGCATGCCGAAGTGTTGGCTATTAAAAAAGCCTGCAAGCGGCTTAAGAATTGGCGGCTGACTGGATGCGATATTTATGTAACTTTAGAGCCTTGTATGATGTGCATGGGTGCTATTGTTAACGCGCGGATTCGTAAAATATATTATTGCGCGCCTAATAATAACCCTAATTTGAATCATAATGTTGATAGTGAGTGTATTATCAACGATAATTATGTTAGCTTGCTTCGTGATTTTTTTGCAAATAAAAGGTAATTCAATATTACTATAGAAACAGATTTTTGCGAGCTTGTCCGCAAAAATATCACAATATCTTTAGAAGCGAAAGCGGATTCACTCCGCTGGAGCGTATTTATATTATATAATACAATTTAAGGCTAGCGGTGTAGTGGATTAACTAATGCCGACTAGCCCTTTTATATGCCTTCACCCGAAAAACACCATAAAACCCGATATTTTTTTACAAAATTAACAAAAAATTTACAAAAAATGCCTAAAAAGGGTTGCAATTTATTTTTCATTATGGTATAATTATAGTATATATTGGCATTTGTACGTTGAGTATTTGTCTTTGAATGACAACTGTTATATAAATTCTTTTTGGTGGTGTTTGTTATGATTAAATTATCAAACAAAATTTTGGCTATAGTATTAACATGGGCTATGGTCTTTTCGTTATGTTCGGTGCCAAACGGAGTGCTTGCAGCAAGCGAGCTTGCCGATGCGCCACAGGTAGTGGCAGAAAGCGACACGCCTAGGGTTGTGGCAGATAGTGACTCGCCTGGCGATGGCTATTCCGTCAGCACTAGAACGGTGGATGAAATAGCGGCTCAGGCAGAGTTAGCAAGTGCAGACGCGCCCGAGCAAGAAGCTGATGCTGATTTAAACGAGGAAGCAGCGGACGAGAACTTGCTTAACATCGACGATTCTTCTAGCACTAAGACCGCCGAAGAGATAGCAGCCATGGCAGAACAAGTAGCGGCTGATGATACAACCGAGCCAGAGGCGACCGAGCCTGCGACAGACGAAAGCCTGCTTAGCGACGTTGACTCTAACAGTGCTAAAACCGTGGAAGAGATAGCAGCTAAGGCTAAAATGGCTGCCAACGAGAATGCTCCATTACCTACCGAGCCAGAGTCAAATCCTTCGGCTATTGGTATAAGTGGCTCGTTAACTGTGGGCAGCACCTTAACAGCGGTAGGTTACACAGGCGCTGCTACCGATTTTGAATGGTGGGCGTACCCCCAATCTGGCTCATTATTTAAAATTGGAACGGGGATATCTGTTACTTTAACATCTGCTCATATTGGCTGTCAGATAGAAATTGACCATTTTCGTTCTACATCTGCTTACGAACATTATAAAACCACCGATAGGGTTCAAGCATCAACAAAAACACCTGTAACAGGTAGTATTTATCTAACCGCTCCTAGTGTCCCAACCGTGGGCAGTCTAGTTACCATTTCCTATTCTACTGACTTCAATCCTCCTTTTTCTACAAACAATTATGATTTCATGTGGAGTATAATCCGTTCGGGCGGAGGGGCTGTGGCTTTTGAAGGAACGTCCCAATATGCTATAACTTCATCAGAATTAAACGGCGCAACTATATCTTTAACAATGTACCCGAAAGATACAACGCGTTACTCGGGTTCTATATCTTCTAGCTCCGTAGTTATACCTAGTGTAGGTCCAACTCTATGTTCCGGCAGTCTAAATATGTCGAGTGGTAGTAGCACCATTTATGGATACGTTGCTTCTTCTTCTATCCCGGCGCCAACGGGGGATACATATTCACCAACTAACTGGCGCTATCAATGGTACAGGAATGGTTCACCTGTTTCTGGGCAGACAAGTTGGGTTTATACAGGGACTAAAAGCTATGGCGATGTTTTGACACTTAGAGCCATGCCGAACTCGTCTAGTTATAGTGGTTATCTTACCGGCTCGGTAACAGTTACATCCTCATCAAGCTCTACCACGCCTGTAAGCGGGTCGATTTCGTTATCGGTATCATCAAGTGGTGTAGTTTCATTTAGCGGGACTACCACGCCGTCATCTTCTACTACTTCTAATAAGACTAATAACTGGGAATATATGTGGGATGTAACAGGGAATGGTGCCGCGTATGCTTTCAATTATTCTAGTGAATATACTCTTGCTTCGAACTACACTTATCCCGGTGCTATTATAACATTAACAATGAGACCTAAAAGCAGCGCGTACTCCGGGACGCTAACGGCTTCTATGGTTATACCAAGTGCAACGCCGGCAAGCGGTACGCTAACGATTGATACTTCACATGGCATCCTTTACTTTGCCAACCTTAGCAGCTCTGCCAAACCTAGTTCCACTATAGGCGATTGGACTTACCAATGGTACATTGATGGTTCTCCAGTTGCTTCTTATAATGATTCAAATGGTTACGGTTGGGCGATTGAAACTAGCATTCAAGCTTATGCTGGTAAATCATTAAAGGTGCGGGCGACACCTAAAGCTAGCACTGGTTATGGTGGATATATAGAATCGGCTGCGATAACATATCCTAAAACTTCTGTAAGCGGGTCGATTAGTCTATCGATATCTAACAATGTGGTTTCGTTTAGTGGGACTACTACGCCGTCATCTTCTTCGACATCTGAGAAAACGAATAACTGGGAATATAGTTGGATGATAATATATAAAGGCGGTGGCGCGATTTCGGAAGGATATTCTAGTAATTATACTTATACCATATCCGATGCGCTTAAAGGTGGCACTGTATCATTAACAATGAGGCCGAAAAGCAGCGCGTACACCGGGACGTTGTCCGCTTCTATTGTCGTGCCAGAAACAACGCCAGTTAGCGGGTCGTTATCTTATTCTGGACCTTCTACCGGTAGCAATACGTTAATGGCTTATATATCTTCTTCTACACCAGCTGTAACAGGAAGCTATTTAAGCCCCACTAACTGGAATTACAGGTGGACAAAAAATGGTTCGCTAGTTGGAACTGGTTATTACTACAATATAACGTCGGCAGATGCAGGGTCTAATATAGTCTTTACAGCTACGCCGACGGATACATCTACATATAGCGGGTCGTTAACCCGCACCTTTACAAGTGTTCCGTACAAATCAGCTAGTAGTGGGTCGGTATCGCTAAACCAAAGCACGCTGGCAGTAGGCGACACCGCGACATATTCCGCCAGCCTTAACCCGTCGTCGGGGTGGTCGGCTCAATGGTATGTAGGTGGCTCGGCAGTTTCGGGCGCGACTGGTTCGTCTTATGTTGTAAAGTCGGGCGATGAAGGTAAAACTGTACAAGTTAGATTAAGCTATGCAGGTAGCTCTAGCAGGCTTAGTGCCAATGCAAATTCTAACACTGTAACGGTAGCATCGACGGTTCCTTGCGTAGGTACATTAAGCACTACCGCAAACTCTACTAGCAGAAGTTACTTAATGGCTTATTTAAACACAAGTAATACAATTACTCCAGCGTTAACGGGTAGCTATACAAGCCCTACTAACTGGAAGTACGAGTGGATTAAAAATGGCAGCGTAATAGGGACGGGGTACACGTATACTCCTACCTCGGCCGATAATGGCGCAAATATTACCTTTAGGGCAACGCCTACAGTAAACGGTTACACTGGGTATGTAGAATACACCTTCAATAGCGTTGTATACAGGGCGGCAAGCTCGGGTTCTGTATCTTTAAACCAATCTTCGTTAAAACCAGGCGACACAGCCACATACACCGCCAGCCTTAACCCTTCATCGGGTTGGGCTACACAGTGGTATGTAGGTGGCTCGGCGGTTTCAGGCGCGACTGGTTCTAGCTATTTAGTTAAGGCAGCTGATGCAGGTAAAACTATACAAGTTAGGTTAAGCTATCCTGGTAGTTCTAGCAGGCTTAGTGCTAATGCAAATTCTGGCACTTTAACGATTGCCAACCTTGTTGCACAAAGCGGTGCGGTTAAACTTTATGCCCCAAATGGCACAAGCGTGGGCGACGTGGTTTCGGTTGTTAATGGTGACACCACACTTTCTCCTACTCTTGGTACATCTAACTGGAGCTATCAATGGAAAGTTGGCGGCACAAATGTTTCGGGGGCTGCTGGCACAGGCACCACTTATACTATCCTTGCAGGCGATGCAGGCAAAACTATCCAATGCGTATTAACCTGTACGAACCCTGCGTATACTAGCGGAAGCGTTAGTTCGGACACCGTCACAGCTGATTCTCTTCATGTTGACTCGGATAATGATGGATTAACAACTGGTGAGGAAATTGAATTAGGTACAGACCCGAACAAATATGATACCGATGATGATGGTTTGAACGATAAAGAAGAAATTGACTTAGGGACTGACCCGACCAAGGCTGACACCGACAATGACGGATTAAGCGATAAGCAAGAAGTTGATGCTAATACCAATCCGTTAGATGATGATAGCGATGATGATGGCTTAAAAGATGGTGAAGACCCTTATCCGCTAGAAGATGATACAGATAATGACGGATTAAACGATAAAGAGGAAGCTGATTTAGGGACTAACCCTAACGATGCCGATACCGATGGTGATGGTTTAAATGATAATGAGGAAGTTGATTTAGAAACCGACCCCACATTGGCTGACACCGATGGCGACGGTTTGAACGATAAAGAAGAAATTGATTTAGGAACTGACCCAACGTTAGATGACACCGACGGTGACGGATTGAACGATAAAGAAGAAGTTGATTTAGGGACGAATCCTAAAGACGCTGATTCTGATAATGATGGGTTGAATGACAAGGCTGAAACCGAGGCTAATACTAATCCGTTAGATGATGATAGCGATGATGATGGATTAAAAGATGGTGCTGACCCCGATCCATTAGATGATGACTCTGACGATGACGGATTAAAGGACGGTTCGGACCCAGACCCATTGGATGATGACACCGATGATGATGGTATAATTGACGGCGAGGACCCTGACCCGATTGGTGATGATGCTGATGATGATGGATTAATCGACAGCGAGGACCCTTACCCGACTGACCCTGACATTGATGGCGATGGTTTGAACGACAAGCAAGAGCAAGATTTAGGCACCGACCCGAATAATGACGACACCGACGGTGACGGCTTGAAGGATAATGAGGAAGTTGATTTAGAGACTGACCCGACCAAGGCTGACACTGACGAGGACGGTTTAGGCGATAAGGAAGAGGTTGAGTTAGGGACTGACCCGACTAAGGCTGATACCGATGATGACGGACTGGACGATAAAACAGAGGGTGAGTTAGGGACTGACCCAACAAAGGCTGACACTGACGATGACGGCTTGAATGATAAAGAAGAGGGCGAGTTAGGGACTGACCCTACCAAAGGTGACTCTGACAATGACGGTTTAGGCGATAAAGAAGAAACCGAGGCTGGTACTGACCCGTTAGATAATGATAGCGATGATGACGGGTTAAAAGATGGTGCTGACCCCGACCCATTAGATGAAGACACCGATAACGACGGGTTAAAAGATGGCGAAGACCCTGACCCATTAGATGAAGACACTGACGATGATGGTAAGCTTGACGGTGAGGACCCTGACCCGATTGGTGAGGATGCCGACAATGACGGAATAACAGACAGTGAGGACCCTTATCCTAACGATGCTGATATTGATGGTGACGGATTGAACGACAAGCAAGAGCAGATTCATGGGACTCTTCCCGACAATGCTGACACCGACGAGGACGGAATAGATGATGGTGATGAAGTTGAGTTGGGGACTGACCCGACTAAAGCTGACACCGACGAGGACGGGATAGACGATAATGATGAAGTTGAGTTAGGGACTGACCCGACCAAGGCTGACACCGATGGTGACGGTTTGAATGATAAGGAAGAAGTTGACTTAGAAACCGACCCGACCTTGGCTGATACCGATGAGGATGGCTTAACTGACAAAGAAGAGGTTGACTTAGGGACTGACCCATTGTTGGCTGATACCGATGAGGATGGCTTAACTGACAAAGAGGAAGTTGACTTAGGCACTGACCCAACCAAGGCCGATACCGATGAGGATGGCTTAAGCGATAAAGAAGAGGTTGATTTAGAGACTGACCCGTTATTATCTGACACCGACGGCGACGGTTTGAATGATAAAGAAGAAGTTGATTTAGGGACTGACCCGACTGACACTGACACGGACTATGACGGTTTGGACGATGGTGAAGAGGTTGAGTTAGGGACTAATCCGCTATTGACTGATACCGACGGTGACACTATAATGGATGGAATCGACCCCGACCCGCTAAATGTTGATGCTGACGGCGACGGTTTGAATGACAATGTCGACCCCGACCCGCTAGATAATGACTATGATAATGATGGTTTGATCGACAGCGAAGACCCTTATCCTTCTACCCCAGATATTGATAATGACGGATTGAATGATAAGGAAGAGCAAGATTTAGGTACAATGCCGAATAGGGCTGACACCGACGGCGACGGTTTAAACGATAAAGCCGAAGTGGAACTAGGGACTGACCCGACTAAGGCTGACACCGATGAGGACGGTTTAGAGGATAATGAAGAGGTTGGGCTAGGGACTGACCCGACTAAGGCAGACACCGACGAGGATGGGATAGATGATAGGGATGAATTAGAACAAAACACCGACCCATTGGACAGCGACACCGATAATGACGGTTTAGAAGACGGTGTTGACCCCGACCCGCTAGACAATGATATCGATAATGATGGATTACTTGACGGCGACGACCCTTATCCTTCTGACTATGATATCGATAATGACGGTTTAAATGACAGTCAAGAACGTGAGTTAGGCACCGACCCGAATAATTCTGACACTGACGGTGACGGATTGAGCGATAGCGAGGAAGTCTTTTTAGGGACCGACCCAACTAAAGCCGATACCGATGATGATGGTTTGGATGACGATGAAGAAAATGACCTAGGGACCGACCCAACAAACCCTAACTCTGACGGTGATGCGTTAACTGATGGCGAAGAAGTTGAGGCAGGTACTAATCCGTTAGATGCGGATACCGATAATGACGGTTTAAAAGATGGCGAAGACCCTGACTCGCTAGACAATGACACTGATGATGATGGATTACTTGATGGTGAAGACCCTGACCCGTTAACTCCTGATATTGATGGCGACGGATTGCTTGACGGCGAAGACCCTTATCCGACTGTTCCAGATATTGATAATGACGATTTAAACGATAAGGAAGAGCTAGAGTTAGGCACCGAGCCTGATAACCCTGATACCGACGGTGACGGTTTGAATGATAAAGAAGAACTTGATTTAGGGACTGACCCGACCAAACTTGACACCGACGAGGACGGATTAAACGATAATGAGGAAATTGGTTTAGGTTCCGACCCGACTTTATCTGACACCGATGGTGACGGAATAGATGATAAGACGGAAGTTGAGCTAGGGACTAACCCTGGCAGAACTGACTCGGATGGCGATGGTATTAGTGATGGTGACGAGGCTGATTTAGGGACTGACCCGACCAAGGCAGACACCGACGAGGATGGGATAAATGATAGAGATGAAGCCCGCGCGGGAACAGACCCAACTAAGCCTGACACCGATGAAGATGGATTGCTTGACGGTGAAGACCCTTATCCTTCTGACCCTGATATCGATGAGGATGGTTTGAACGATAAAGAAGAGCAGGATTTAGGCACCGACCCGAATAATTCTGATACCGATGAGGATGGGTTAAACGACAAAGAGGAAGCTGAATTAGGTTCTGACCCAACTAAGTCTGACACCGATGAGGATGGGTTGAACGACAAAGAGGAAGCTGATTTAGGCACTAACCCAACTAAGTCTGACACCGATGAGGATGGGTTGAACGACAAAGAGGAATCTGATTTAGGCACTGACCCAACTAAGTCTGACACCGATGAGGATGGGTTGAATGATAAAGAGGAATCGGATTTAGGTTCTGACCCGACTAAGTCTGACACTGACGAGGACGGATTGAGCGACAAAGAGGAAGCCGATTTAGGGACTGACCCAACTAAGTCTGACACCGATGAGGATGGGTTAAACGACAAAGAAGAAGTTGAGTTAGAGACCGACCCGACTAAGTCTGACACCGACGAGGATGGTTTAAGTGACAAGGAAGAGACTGATTTAGGCTCTGACCCTACTTTATCAGACACAGATAATGACGGGCTGAATGATAAACAGGAAGCTGATTTAGGTTCTGACCCGACTAAGTCTGACACAGATGAAGACGGTTTGAATGACAAAAATGAAAGTGATTTAGGTACCGACCCAACTAAGTCTGACACGGACGAAGACGGTTTAAACGACAAAGAAGAAATTGATTTAGGAACTGACCCTTCAAAGAATGATTCGGATGGTGACGGTTTAAATGACAAAGAAGAAACCGATTTAGGCACCGACCCAACTAAGAATGACTCGGACGGTGATGGTTCGAGTGATAAAAAAGAAGTTGATGAGAAAACCGACCCTCTAGATGAGAACGACACTCCAAAAGCGCCTAGCACCGGTGGCGGTGGTGGTGGCGGAGGAGGCGGCGGTGGTGGCGGTGGCGGCAGCGTTAAGCCAAGCCCTAGCCCTAGCCCCATACCGAGCCCTAGTCCAAGCCCTACTAGACCAGGCCCGGGCACTGACCCTAACCCTAGCCCAAGCCCTGAGCCAGGTGATGTTATTGGCGACCCGAATGACTTCCTTGACATTGAAGGTTATTGGTTTGAAGATGTGGTTTCTGACTTGATTAGACGTGGTATAACAAAGGGATATGACGCGGGCAATGGCAAATTTAACTTTGAGCCATACCAATCTATCACTCGTGCAGAGATTGTGCAGATGTTGTTCCTACTTTCTGGCGAGAAAGATACCGTTAATAATCTTTTAATCCAGCAAACCGAGCAGAAGTTCCCTGATTATAACTCTGACGAGTGGTATTCTGCCGCTGTTGCTTGGGCAAGCTTACACAATATTGTCATCGGGTATGAAGACGATGAGTTTAGACCAGCCAGGAATGTTACGCGTCAAGAAATGGCAATAATTCTAGCTAAATACGCTGTGCATAAGGGCATAGACCTACCTTCGTTAGAAACTACTAAATTTAACGACGAAAGTTCTATTGCAAGTTGGTCTATAATTTATGTTAAGCACATGCAACGTTCTGGCATTATAAATGGTGACGATTGGGGTAACATGAACCCAACTAACTACACCAAACGTGCCGAGGCTGCGCAGATGATTTACAATATTATTCACGTTAAGTAAATTTATGTAAATGCTTAATACTTTTAAAAAAACCTTGCCGCTCTACGCTATAGAGCAGGCGAGGTTTTTTGTTTGATTGTATAAATACGCTTCGGTGGAATGAATCTGCCTACGCTTCTAAAGTTAATATGATATTTTCGGCGACAAGGTGCCGAAAATCATTTCTGCTTAAAAATTATTCTGCAATAATTTTTAACAAGTTTAAGCATAAAATTTACAGAGGTGTTATTAATGCTTAACTTTATTTTTATTTTATTTAATCAAATTATCTTTTTACTTGGGTTTGTTGTTAACAACAGCGCGTTTTTAAAACCGCTCTCGCCTGAAGAAGAAGAGCAAGCGATAAATGCCATGCTGCAAGGTGATTTAGAGGCTCGCAACAAATTAATCGAGCATAATTTAAGGCTGGTTGCGCACGTGGCTAAGAAATATATTTCGTCGGGGATTGATAACGATGATTTAATTTCTATCGGTACAATTGGGCTTATTAAGGGGATAAACAGTTTTGACCCTACTAAATCGATTAAACTGGCGACATACGCTGCACGCTGCATAGATAATGAGATTTTGATGGTAATCAGGGCGGATAAAAAGCACATGGGAGAGGTTTCGCTTGATGAGCCTATTGGGTACGATAGCGAGGGCAAAGACGTTACGTTAATCGATGTTGTGTCCGATGGCTCACGTGATATAAGCGAAGAAATTCACTTAAAATTAGAGATGAAAAAAGTGTATAAGCTTATGGAAACAGAACTAGACGACCGCGAAAGGCAGATAATTGCTATGAGGTATGGGCTGGATGGGTATGACGAGATGCCGCAACGCGAGATAGCAAAAGAGTTGAATATTTCACGCTCTTATGTATCAAGAATCGAGCGAAAGGCTTTGCTAAAACTATCTGGAGAAATGATTAATACCAGTGAGCTACCCTCTGATAAACATCCCAGAGAGTTTCGTCGTTAGCCATGCGCTAAGATGCCCTAAAATTCCGTAAACAAAGATGATGGCTAATAGTGTTAGGTTATAGACAGGTATTCCAACGCCTGCGCCAGAGAAAGTTATGGCTATGCCAACAAAAATGCCCGAGATTGAGCCGAGCCAATATTTTTGAGCAAGTTCAAAGAACATGACACCAAAGTTGATTAAGCCTGTAGCTATGATTCCGCAGATTGCAATTATCCAAGGGGTGGCAGGCGTTATGGTTTGGAACAAACTACCTAAATACACAATAGCGCAGGCTGCAAAAAATCCAATTATGTTACCTATTATCGCTTGGACGCGCTCTTTATTTGTGCTGCTGAAAAAAACTGTCCAGCTGATGAAGGCTATCCACATAAAGCTGGCTGCAGGCGCAAAAATTGGTGCAATAAGTTTATCGGCTGTACAAAGAAGCGCGGCAACAATAGCCACCGCCAAAGCTTTTTTAAGTATTGGCATAAACATTCCACCTTGTTAGATATTAAGCTGCGTAAAAATCTTTTGTCATATATTCATTATATTCCACATCTACAACAATGTCAATATAATTTTTGTGTAATTATGCAAAAGTTTTATGTGTGACATTGTTTTTTTATTTGTGTTGACTTTTAGTAGATATAATGGTATAATAATATATAGGCATACAATGCTTTTAAATTTTTTCCTGAATGGGGATGTAAAGGTTTCGACGGGGATGCGTCGATGCAAGCTGCATATAGCTTGGTGCACTTTACGCACCACTTTAAATTAAACGCTGAAGATTCTAATTTAGCTTACGCTGCCTAAGGTATAACCTTGCAGCCGTCCTAGTTGTATTGCCGCGGTGCAATGTCGGGCGTCATTATTAAGCGGTCTATGTGCGTCGGGGACGCTTCTATCCGACCATAAAAACTGAAGCTACTAAAATATCGCTGCCTGTTTGTGAGTGTAGGTATTTTAGGAATCAAAAAAATCACAGACTAAATATGTAGACGCTTGTATCAAACATTTTCGGACGCGAGTTCGATTCTCGCCATCTCCACCAAAGCTTTGCCTTCGGCAAAGAGATAAATGATAAGAGAGAAAAGTTAAAAATTAAGGAAGTTTTGCTAGCGCAAAACAATTAAAGGCAAAGTTTTGTACTTTTCACCTTTCACTCTTCATTTTTCTCTTTTCACTAAAAATCTTGAATATAACAAAGATACCCTTACAAAACAGCCTGTATTTATTGGCGTTTTAGAAAAACGAAAGGACGATTAAATTTGGACAAAAGAGAAGAAGCAAAAAGATTATCAGAAGAATTACTTGAAGATATTGAACTCAGAAGAATAGATGATTACGCTATTATTTTAAAATCTCTAAGAATGGCAAGATTGCTCAGCGATACAGAATCTATTGATTGGTTGCAATATGAATTATCTGGCTACCCTAAAAACGATAAAGGTATATTTCACGATGCTTTCCAAATTGCTTGTCGGCATGGCAGAAAATATATAAAAAAGGAAACTGAACATATTTTTGTTGAATTAGCTTCAGAGTTATCAAGTAAAATCGAAGTAAATAAAATGGCTATTAACAATTTTTCAACTGCTGGATATTCAATTAGTGGCGAGTTGGCTGTTCTTACAACTAATAATTTTCTACATAATATTAATACTGCAACAAATAATCTAAAAAATGGCATTGCTACATACGAACGAAATCTATCTATTTTAAGAGGTCAGTATTACTCTTATGCTTTGAAAACTAATATAGAGTTATCTTTTTCTGATAAAGTTTCAGAAATTTTTGCATTATATAAACAGGAGGTTGATTCAAAAATTCTGAATCTCCCCGAAAACACTATAAAAAAGTTCAAAGTTATTCAAGATAATATAAATACGGAAAACTCAGAAAAATTATCACAAGTTTTAACTACATGTCGACGGCTATTAAAAGAATTTTCTGATAATTTATTTGAGAAGTATTTTCCTAAATACAATAAAGAAAAGTTTACGACTAAATCGGGAAAAGAAATTCTTGTTGATGGGGACCACTATCTAAATAGGTTATCAGCTGTAATTGAAAAAATTGAGGACAAGTCAACCAGAAAAACACTGATAGGGTCTAATGTCATACACACTATTGATTGGATAGAAAATTTATCTGATATGCAATGCAAAGGGACTCACGAGGTGGTCACAAAAGATGAGGCACTTAGGTGTATATTGCATACCTATCTATGTTTAGGTGATGTGTTAAAAGCTGATAGCATTTCTTCTGAATCATAAAGCATTGCAAAACACCCTTGCCAAAACGCCTATGTTTATGGGCGTTTAAAGGATTATCGCAAAAAGAAAAAGGAGGGGTTTAAAATGGTAAAGTTTTTAAATCTGTTTAAAAAAAAGAATAAAAAAACGAAGAATCCTATTTTAGAACCTTCCTCTCATGTTCCTGATAGCTTTACAATCGCGCGGCACGACCTTGATTTACAACATGCTTTTTATCAAGCAAAGGCCGAAGGAATTTTAACTACTAATGATATAGAGCAAATGACGAATAGCCAAACGTTCAAAATTTTGACTCTTCCTGTAAGTTATTTTGATATAAATCAGATTATTATAAAAGAAAAACCTTATGACCAAAAAGATGCTAAATATAGCTTGGAACCATATAATAAGGACAAGGCTGCCACACTCTTGCGTCATCCATCTATTAAACTAGCTAAATCTTTTTGCGATAATAGTGATGCAAGTTTGCACGCATATTTATTGGCTTCTAATCAACTGTTCGATTGGAAAACGTTTGAATATATCAAAGGAAAGGCGTTTGTATTCCAGAGTGCTTTTAGTATATTTAATCCTAAACAAAAAACAGATGAAAATAATTTAGAAATAGCAAATGTCGATTTCTTTAATAAGACGAGTGTAAGAGACAGCATGAATTTAGATGATGCTTATCGCGTCAACTTTATGCAATCTGCAGAAGAAAACGCAACTCATGTCATTTTACAGAACATCAAAATAAATGATGAAGAGGCGACGAATAAAATTAATCGAATTGAGAGTGTTATCAAAGAACCGCTGGCGAATAGTAATACATCTGACGCGCTTGATAAGGTGCAAGAGATATTTGGTGATAACGATATTGCATTTTTGGCACTTGCAAACAACAACATAATAATTAAAGGTGCGGATTTGCAGGCAAATACTATTTTTACGACACTATCAAGTGAGTTTTGGGAGAAGAATGTATCACCTTCTACAGAAAGTATTGATAAGAAAAACCCTGTTTCTGCAAAAGCGAAGCCTCAACAAAATATAGGGACGAATTAAAAACTAACAAAAAATGCTATTGCAAAAACGCTTGTGTTTATCGGCGTTTGTTAGAAAAGGGGAAACCGATGGAAAAAATAATTGCGGCGATGGTACAATTTAAAAATGGTGATTTTTATATGGGTAGTAACCATGGGCTGGCTATGCAACGTGCGATAAATGCAGGTGAAAAAAGGGAAGAGCTGCATGCTCCGGGTTTTATAACAAGTGAGGGGCGGCTACTAAATCGCAAGCAGGCATACACAGTTGCAAAAGAGGCTGACCAATTCCCTGAAGATTATAAACCAATGCTATATGGTGTTTGGTTAGATTCAGGCGAGATTTTTGGCGACAATTCGGTTTCACCACCAGATTTTGAACTCGCAGTTAAATTTGAAGGACGGAACAATTCCTCGGTAGATAAAAAACCATTGATTGAACTCGCGTATATCGACCCCGAAAAGCAATGTAATGTTTCAAAAAAAGGTAATACATTAAATACAAGATGATATCTTTTTTGTTCTATTAAGTAGTGACGAAATAAAAAAGGGGGGCGAAATAAATCTTTAATCAAAAACTTTTTAATCAGATAATCAAGCAATTAGGGCAAAAGCATGGGGAAAAACTTCCGAAAATGGAATACGACGAAATTATTTTTGCTTTAAAAGATGTGTTCCAGATAGATATAGAAAATGAATTATTAAAGCATAAAGAGAGCGATTTGATTGCTTGCTCATATCTTACAAGCTTATATTGGGGAACTTTATCGTTATCGTTCGACCATGATTCTACCACTACCTTTTTGTTTCAAACTATCACTCAAAATATTGCAAATACAGTTTTAGCAATTACTAAATTGTCTTTATGCGGATTAAGTTTTCAAGCAGAAATCCTTATACGTAATCTTTTAGAAAACTGTTTTTTATTATTGAATGTTATGCTTGACCACCATAAACGCGAACGCTTCATAGACTCAGCGAAAAAGAAAAATACATATTCCGTTTGGAAGAAATATTTTACTTTTAAAAATATGTACGAAGCTATTGAGAATTATATGAGCAATTTAAAAGATGAAGCAAATGACGAGAATTTAAGTGAAAATTTAAAAAAAATGTACCATGAATATTCTTCAGCTGTTCATAATGACTACTTCACACAAGTAATGCTACTAAGAAGCAAGCCGAAAAATCCAGATGACATTATGAAATTAAATCTTTGGGGCGAATACACAGATTATTTACCTGAATTACTTCATTCACTTTGTTTTATAAATCATTTTACAAAGATGCTTTTCAATTATATTCTCGCAGATAATAACATAGAATTTACGTTTGACGACCTTATTGAAAACAGAGCTGAAAGTGAAATATGGAAAGATGCTGTTTTTCTTCATCTATTTTTGACCGAGTATTATTTGTTAGCATGGAATTATTAATACATCTCTTCATAATTAGCCGATACCGAAAGGATAATTTTAATGACTTGGAAAGAGGCTCTTGTAAATGCTTTAGAAAACTTAAATGGTATTGCGCATTTAAAAGACATCGAAAACTATATAGTAGAAAATAACTTAAGGGAAAATTTACCTCAGAATCCAGATGCAGGTATTAGAGGAACTTTGGAAAGATATTCTTCGGATTCTGACCTTTTTCGTGGTGAAGACTTATTCTATTCTGTTTATGGTAAAGGCAAAGGTGTATGGGGGTTAAGAAGCTTTGTTCCAAGTAAGGAACATGTCGATTTAACCCAAGACGATTACTCTTGCCCTGAGGGTCGAAAATCATTGAAACTACATATAATCAGGGAGAGAAATCCTAGTATTATACTTAAGGCGAAAACCAGGTTTATTGAGCAGCATGGCAAACTATATTGTGAGGCATGTGGTTTCGATTTCAAAGAAGTATATGGGGAGCTAGGGGAGAATTTTATTGAGGCTCATCATGCTAAACCAATTGCTGAGATGAATGATGGCGAACGAACAAATATTGACGATATTGTAATGCTTTGCTCTAACTGCCACAGTATGATACATAGAAAGAAACCGTGGCTAACTAAAGACGAGCTAAACGAACTAATTCAGGGGCGATAATATGAAGAAAACAATAACGCAAGACGAAGCCAAAAATTTTGGAATTACCACCAATCACGAGCTTATGGATAATGGTGAAAAACGATTCCGCTTGCTTGCATCTGATGGCACCTCGTACATAAGAATTGAGGCGCCAGATATAGGCTGCTGGCAGAATAGTCATTATCATACTTCTCTTCAAGAAATGTGTATTGTGCAAAGCGGTTGGGTTGTTTTTGCTGAAGAGAGCGGCGATGAAATTCGATTCCGCAAATTTAATAAATGCGAATATTTTTTGACGCAGCCCAATGTTCCACATAATGTATATATGAGCGCGAATGCAATTACTTTAACGGTAAAGTTTGGACATATTGAAGAAAGCGATTGGATTGCCTATCATAAATTAGATGAAAAAACTAAACCGATTAGCGAAAGTGATTTAGAAGATTTAGTTGCGTGCTAACTTGATATCTTTTTTGGTAAAGCTTGACATTGTTATACTACGGAAAAACATTTCAAAAACGCCTGCAAAATTGAGAATTTTGAAAAAGAACATTATTGATAAAAGAATAAAAAATGTTAACATTAAGGATGATGAAAAATTATGAAAAAGCTTTTTGTTATTATACCAATTTTTATAATTATTATTGCGATTCCTGGATTTTTTGCTTATGATAGTTTTCAACCGATTCCCGATGATTACATCGCTGTTTTTCATGGCGGCTCTGGTGAGCAGACCTATTCTACTTATATTTATAAGATTGATAATGGGCGGGCAAATATGGGATTTAAATACATTAATACAACCAATACAATCGTTTCTGGGAGTGGCGAGCAAGAGACTAAAGTAACAAAAATAGGCGAATTCGATTGGACTGATGGCGCGTTTGTGGCGGCGGAAAAGAATGGCGCGTATGATTATGTCGAGAGTAATGGGAACAAATATACGATAGATGAATTTAAGGGCAAATTTATAATGAATTAAGGTGAAAACTATGAAATCTACATGTGTATTTATATATGGCGCGCCGGCTGTCGGCAAAACTTCAATAGTTAATAAATTGCAAATGAACTCGTCGGAGTATGTCTCGGTTGCTGAAACAGATTTTACGCGTGATTTTCTTAGAGGTTTTGAAAATTTTCCACACGAACGAAATTTTTATGAATCCTTCTTTGACTTACCGCCTGAAGAATATCGCAAGCAAGCGGAATCTATGTCGAAAAACTCTGCAGGAACCGCTGTGATGCGCACGCAAAATGGCTTGAAAGATATTGTGTTTTTAGGTGCGCATTTAATTCCTTCGGTTATTCACCAAAATAAATTTGATAATATAAATTTAAAAGAAATTCTTATGGTTGTAAGTGATGAGAACGAACATTTTAGAAGGCTTTCGACACGTAGCAACAATGCACATGATGGCGCAGATGCCTTTAATTTAACTAGAAACTGGCAGGATTTTTTGATATCAGAAGCTAAAAAATTTGACATACCAATTTTAGAGAGCGATGAGTTTTTATTTGATAATATCAAGAAAGTGTTACCTGGAATGTTCGATGGTATCGAGCCAAAAGTAGATAAACCCATTCCTCCCATACAAAGAGGACGCTGATGTTTTTTGAAGTGTAGTGGCTATACAAATAAGGTAACCCGCGCGAAAGCTTATATTTTTAAGCATTTAGTTGGGAAAATTGCAATGGAGAATGATTATGATGCGTAAACTAAATTGGCGCAACAAATATGAAGATTACAACTGGATATATGAAAATGATGCTAGCAAAGATGAGCCAGGTAATTCTCGATTTATTCTTGGAACCGAGGGCGATAATCCCCTTATTTGTTTTGGTGTGAACCCTAGCACGGGATACCATAAAGAACCTGATGCGACCTTACAACGTCTAGAAGAATATGCCTGTAAACATGGATATGATAGTTGGATTATGCTTAACCTTTATCCTCAAAGAGCCACAAACCCTAACGACCTGCATAAAAACTTCTGTCCAATGTTGCATTATAAAAACATTGAAGTAATAAGCGAAACTCTAGAAAGAGTAAGAAAAAAGCAAAGTTATAAAAATCTATTACTTTGGGGTGCATGGGGAAAGTTGATTTACAAACGTGACTATCTTTCAACTTGCCTAGATGAAATTAAGGATAAAGCACAAGGTTTTGAATGGTACTCGCATTTAGGGAATGGCGCACATCTTCTATCTCCGCTACCTAAGGGTTCCAAGTTTTATAAAAAAGAACTTACACCATTGTTATAGGGGGATAACTATGCACATTCGACGGTCTAACTCGGGTGATTTTGAAGATATTAAAGGAATATATCGGCACGCGCGCGAATTTATGAGGCAAAAGGGTAATCCTACTCAATGGGGCGATACTTACCCGAATGATGAGATAATTAACAGGTGGATTGACAAGGACGGTTACGTTGTAGTTGATTCCAATGGAAAGATTGTTGCTGTGTTTGGATTCGTCGAAAATACGACCGAGCCTGGTTATGATAGCATTGACGGTGCGTGGTTGAATGATGAACCATATTCTGTTGTGCATGCGTTGGCGGTGTCGCATACTAATATTAGAGCGGCAAAATTTATAGGCGATTGGGTGTTTAAAAGGTCTAATAATTTACGAGTAGACACGCACAAGGATAATGTAATTATGCAGAATTTACTTTTAAAAACCGGATTTGTTTTATGTGGCGAAGTTGAGATTTTGACTACAAATGGAATTGGTAAAAGATTGGCGTATCAGAGATATGTAAACAATTAAAATAGCAGCTCACTTTTGACCAATGTGTTTGGAAAAGTGTAGCTGCTATTTTTGTGTTTGAAATTACTTAATATATAGCATGTTATAAATCATTTGAGCTGCCTCGGCACGTTTAGTCTTTTTAGTTGGGTTCATGTTACCCCAATCATCGCCATTTATTATGCCTGCTTTTTGCATAGCTTTAACGTAGCTAATAGACCAATCGGCTATTTGAGCTTGGTCGTTGAAAGTTTTCACCTCAAGCTCGGGCAATTTTAACCCTTTGTGTAACGAATATTTAGTTAGTACTATCGCCATTTCTTGCCGTGTAATGTTTCTGCCAGGTCTAAACTCACTATCTTCGTAACCTATTACAATGTCAAGCGAGCTTGCCCAAGCCACTGCCTGAGCATACCACGCCTCTGGCTCGTAATCTGGGAAGCGGTTATCTGCATAATTAATTAAAGATGAGGTAACCGTGCTTTGTTCGCCAGATAATTCAAACAGCATCTGAACAATTTCGGCGCGAGTGATAAACTTTTCGGGTTCAAACCTAAATGTACCGTCGCCCATGTCGTAACCTTTTATAATGCCGCGCTTAATTAAGTCTATAACCACTTCTTCAGACCAATGGTCTTTTAAATCGACATAATCCTCTATTTTGGGGCTGGGGCTAGGATCGGGGATAGGGCTTGGCTCTGGGCTAGGACTAGGACTTGGTTTAACCCCGCCGCCTCCTCCTCCGCCACCACTGCCAGGCTTAGTTTTTCCTGGATGGTCATCTTTATCTAGAGGGTCGGTTCCTTTTTGAATCTCTACATTATCATCATATCCGTCTCCGTCGGTATCTTTTTTGGTTGGGTCGGTATGATGATTATTTATCTCATCACCGTCAGTCAAACCGTCGCCGTCGGTGTCATCAGTAGGGTCGGGTTTGCTATCTGGGTCTAATGGGTCATAGCCATTTTCTACTTCCCAGCCGTCATTATAACCGTCGCCGTCAGTATCTTTATTAGTTGGGTCTGTATGATGATTATTCATCTCATCACCGTCAGTTAAACCATCGCCGTCGGTGTCATCAGTAGGGTCGGGCTTGCTATCTGGGTCTAATGGGTCGTAGCCATTTTCTACTTCCCAGCCGTCATTATAACCGTCGCCGTCGGTGTCTTTGTTGGTTGGGTCGGTATGATGATTATTTATCTCGTCACCATCAGTCAAACCGTCACCGTCAGTGTCGTTATTAGTTGGGTCTGTATGATGATTATTTATCTCGTCACCGTCAGTCACACCATCTCCATCAGTATCACCAGAAGGGTCGGGCTTACTATCGGGGTCTAGTGGGTCGTAACCGTTTTCTACTTCCCAACCGTCACCATAACCGTCACCATCGGTATCTGTTTTGCTTGGGTCGGTATGATGGATATTTATCTCATCACCGTCAGTTAAGCCGTCGCCGTCGCTATCATTAGTAGGGTCGGGCTTGCTATCGGGGTCTAGTGGGTCGTAGCCATTATCTACTTCCCAACCGTCGCCATAGGTGTCTCCGTCGGTGTCATTATTAGTTGGGTCGGTATGATGGATATTTATCTCATCACCGTCAGTCAATCCGTCGCCGTCGGTGTCGCCAGCAGGGTCGGGCTTACTATTTGGGTCCAATGGGTCGTAACCATTTTCCACTTCCCAACCGTCAAGATATACATCGTCATCGGTATCGGTATCTAGCGGGTCGCTGCCAATTGTATTTACTTCCTCGCCATCGGTCAAACCGTCGTCGTCGGTATCGGGGTCATATAAATCGGTGTTGAGCAATTTTTCATGACCGTCTATTAATCCATCGTCATCGATATCAGCGTCTAATGGGTCGGGGTCTTCTCCATCTAGTAAAAGGTCGTCGTCTGTGTCGGGGTCTAGAGGGTCGGTACCTAGTTCAAGTTCTTCGGGGTCAGTCAAGCCGTCATCATCGGTATCTGGTTTTAATGGGTCGGTACCCAACTCAAGTTCTTCGGGGTCAGTCAAGCCGTCATCGTCGGCATCAATCTTTAATGGGTCTGGGTCTACACCGTCCAAAAGAGTATCTTTATCAGTGTCTGGGTCAAGCGGGTCGGTCGTTAGTTCTAGTTCCCTACCGTCGTTTAGTCCATCATCATCGGTATCACTATCTTTGGGGTTCGTACCATGTATAATTTCGTCGCCGTCAGATATACCATCATCGTCATAATCGGGGTCAAGCGGGTCTAACCCTAGCTCTAGCTCGCGTTTATCGTCCAAACCGTCGGAATCGGTATCAGGGTTTTTAGGGTCGGTGCCTGTCCTATTTACTTCGTCACCATCAGTTAAACCGTCATCATCGGTGTCACTATCTTTTGGATTAGTCTCGTGAGTTTTAACTTCTGCGCCATCAGTTAATCCGTCGTCGTCGCTATCAGAATCTAGCGGGTCGGTATCGTATGTATGGATTTCCTCGCCATCTGTTAAACCGTCGCCATCGGTATCGGGAACAAAGACCTCGGTTCCTCTATCGAACTCATCGCTATCTTTTAATCCGTCTCCGTCGGTGTCTACATTAGGGTCCAAGGCTATTGGGTTGCTTCCAGCGTCATCGGGGTCGAAACCGTGTTCTTCCTCCCATTTGTTGGGGTATCTGTCACCGTCGCTATCTGCCGAGCCATCTTTTACCGTCACTTTAATGCTTAAATTTAGTGTCTTGTAATTTTTTGTATCGTTAGGAGTGAATTTTGCATTGAAATATTTTATTCCGATAGTACCAATCTCGGCATTGGGATTATCCCACGTGAAGCTGCCACTTGAACTTGTAGGAAGTGCAAGTGTGGATAGTTTTTCGCCTTGTGAATAATATGTTGTAAAATTGGGCTGAGTAATATTGGGGTTGGCTTGCTCTACAATAACAGTTACAGGTATATTAGTTACAGTTTCGTAATTTACAGGGTCTTGCGGGATAAATTTAACATAGTAAGTTTTTGTACCTACTTCGCCAATTACAATCTCGGGGTTTTGCCATACATATTGCCCATTGTTCGGCTGGACAATTACTAAATCACCCACTTTAGCATTTGGAGAGTATGCGCGACGCAAGGTAGCAATTAAATCGCCCGCGCCCATAGCTTCAGTTTGTAACTCGGGCAGAACGATTACGTCAGAGAGTGCTAGCGTGCTAAGCATTTGCGGCTGAGCTTTACCGATTTCAAATTCGTATGAAATATCTGGTGCGGCTAAAAATGTGCCATTGCCTGCTTGCGATGCTGTTATGGTGACCTTGCCCGCTTTTTTAGCAGTTACTACGCCGTTGGCATTAACCGTTGCAACTGTAGAATTACTTGTTCTATATGTAGGAGTAAGCCCAGATGAAGCCGTTGCTCTATTTGTATAGCTTACAATTGGCGAGTATGTTGCGGTTTTTTTACTTTGCCCATATTCAAAGCTTAAAGCTTGAGGAAACGCATCAACAGGAATTGGGTCGTTTATAGAGCCTGGTCCTGAAGGTGGGACATCTAATCCGCCTGATGTAAAGGTAGCAAAATCGGCTGCTTCTAAGAAGCCTAAGCTTTTAACTAAGGCATTATTACTCATGTTGGTAGCCATTTGCGTTGCAGAGGTAGGTAGTATGTTGCCTTCAGAATCGGTAGTATATGATGCTGTGTGTGTGTAACAAATTTTTAAAACATTTTCATCGCTTATTTTTGTACCATTTACATATATACCAAAATTTGTTGTAATTTCTACGCAATAATGTCTATGATTTGTATTGCTGCACTTGCTTAAAACCGTTGTGATAGATATGGTGTTCTCTTCCCAGGATAAGGTTTTAGTAAGAGTGTGGTCGGGGTGGGCAACACCTGTCATCTTGTATAATTTGTTATGACAATCATAAGTACCACTTATATCTTCCTTATCCCTTAATGTTTGCTGTGTACTTTCTACTGGTCTAATTTCTTTAGTTTCTTCATTTACCAAGTAGATATCGCCAAAATGATCGGAACGAGGATTGTTAATTTTATAGTAACGCCACCAAAAAGGCGCAGCAAAAAACGTAGTTGGCATTAAGCTGACAACCATGACTACAGTCAAAAATAGCGATATAATTTTTTTATAGTTCTTCATAAAGTATCCTCCTGCAAAATTAATATTATGTCGAGTAATATTATGTTAACCGTCTGCTTATCACAATTATAATATATACCTTAATAATAACATTAATTTCGACAGAATTCAACCGTTTTTACATTAAATTTTTGTTACAATTATATTACATTGGTGTGTCTAAGAATCACTTTACCCTTTATTATTATAATTTATTAAAACGCGATATAATCGCCGCAACCTCTGCCCTTGTAGCTGGCTTTTTAGGGTTAAAGCTTTTATCTTCGTACCCCGTTATTACGCCTGCACTTTGCGCCCAAGCTATAGCATCACGCGCGTACGATGCAATTTCGCCACTATCGATAAATTCTGCAACAATTGCCTTGGTGGCAGGACTATTTTTATATCTATATAATATTGTAGCTATTTCCTGTCGGCTTATGCTTCCATTAGGGTCAAAAGTGCCATCGTCGCGCCCACTGACTATTTTATTATTCGCCGCCCATTTAACCGCGTTAGTATACCAAACGTTCTGCTGGCAATCGTCAAAATAATCGTTGTATAATACATCTGGCTCGCCTGCTATGCGATAAAGCGTTGTAACGAACATTGCGCGGGTCATGTTATATTGCGGTACAAACATGCCATCTTCCATGCCCTGCATTATACCATTTTGATAAACATATCCAACCGAATCATAAAACCAATTACTCTTATTTACATCGGCAAAAGGCAAGGTCATATCTACAAGTTTAAATGTAGAAAAATGAGGCGTTCTAAAAACGAAGAACCCGCCTGGTGCTTTCTCGCCCGTGAAATACTCTTTGACACCACTATCGGAAGTGTACTCGACAGCAATTTCTTTCTCGGACATATTAAATGGTATAGGCAACTTAACTTGTGCGTTGCCATTTAAATTATGCACAATAGTATCATCAAACTTTAATGTAATTTCAAAGGTGGTATCGTCTTTTTGTACAATAGACAATGTGACGTTTTTATTTTTAGCGGTTGTTAATACAGAATTATCTAGAATTACATCGCCATTTTCAAGCTTAACCTCAAATTTCTTGCCGCTTTCTGCTACCTTTTGCATAGTTGCCCCGCTAATTTCTACCTGGTTTATATTGGTCGCATCAGAAAAATCGAGTTCTATTACGTCATTTAAAGCTTTAGATATAATTTCGTCGGTCTTTTGATTATCGAGGTTAACTATAGCAACTTCCTCATTTTTTTGGTAAGGTATAGATACTTGGCCGTTGTTGGAAGTGGCTGTTTCTTGTTGATTATTTGTGTCGTTATTTGTATTTCCGCCGCCGCCACCGCCGCCACCGCCGCCAGTGTTTACGTTGTTGTTAGCGTTTGCGTTAGTGCCATACTTTGTAATTAAATCGCGACGAGCCGCTTGAATCGTAGAGTATCCGCCATTGAATGAGCTTCCATTATAATAAGGCGTTAGGACGTTATCTAAATTATCAGCAAAACCAGGGTCGGCAAAAGTAGCATTTTTGTCGGCTGTAACAGGTAGAATCATGTTATAGCTTGCTTTATTGGCGAACGGCTTACCACCATTGTAAAAATTATTTGCGTTAAACGTTAAGTTAGTAACCATTTCGGCAATGCCGCCAGATAGCAGCCCCATTGCGCCGCTATAATCTGCTAAACTATTACCTGTTATGGTAATGTTGTTTAAGCTAGGTATGGCACCCTCTTTAGAGAAGCGGATAAAGTAGCCAAAACTTTCTAGCCCTGCGTTGTGATTATCCCAACAATACTGAACGTAACCATTAGAAACATTATTAGTAATTTGCACATTTTGTGTATTCTTTAAAGTTATATTCCCGCTCATTCTATTGTAATAATTACCGATATTGCTAATAGTTGAGCGTGTTTTGTTGTTTAAAAAGAAATTATTGGTAATTTCTACATCTTGAACCTCGTAGAAAGGCTTGTTATCCTCGCCTAGCAGGACATAGCTTTGGTCGGGCAGCCCCCACCAATTCATGAACACGTTGTTGCGTATTTTTGCATCATAACTAGGCTTAGCGCGGTCGTTGCTGTCTATATCCTCCGTCCAATTATTGCATATCCACACACCGTTTTCGTATCTGCCCTGGTTGTTAAATTGAGCGTCATCATAAACTTTATCGCCAGTGTAAGGACCAGACGATGACGACTTAAACAGAATATATGGGCTGGTAGTATTTTGCTCGGCACGTTGGCTGGCTTTGTAATCGTTAAAGAAAATGCAGCCTTCTATTGTAGTATGATAAACCGAGTTGGCGTCGATATGTTCGTCGCCGCCTGCGTTAGCGTTATAGAACACGCAATTGCGGATTATGGTATTAGACGATTTTTCGTTAAGCTTTAGGATATCGTTGTTATAGCTATCGTGCAAAATGCAATTCTCTAGCGTTATATTTTTAGAAAGTTCTATTTGCGTTAAATAGCCTGTTTTCGTTACTCCTTTTGTGCCAGAGAACTCGATTCCGCTAATTATAATATTTTGCGACTTTGTAATGTACATTTGACGATTAGTAGATGTGTCTTGAACTTTTGCTTTATAAGGTTTTTCGGCAACTATTAATATAGGGTTTTGGAATCGCAAATTATTTATGTATCCAAAGGCGGGGTATGTTCCCTCTTTTAACACAACCTTAAAGCCACCCTCGGGGTTAGAAGCGTATAGCTCATTTAATTTATTAGATAAAACTTGCCCAGGCTCGATAGTAAATGTGTTGTTAGCTACAAAACTATCGGCTGCGTTGGCTATTTGCGAGTTAGTTAATTGCTTTGTAACAGGCGTTTTAGTTTTAGATGCAGGTGGCGTGTAATATCCATCGTTAGTAGTTGTGTCACTTGTATCGCTTGCATAAATTGCTTGGAATATTGTGTTGGCTGATATATTATCGGTAGAAACTAGCATATCGCTTCTGTCAATAGTTAAATTCTCTATATTAGGGTAATAGATTTTATCCGTCCAGCCAATTATTTTATATTTGTCGGCATCGGCTTTAGACATAGGCCATGTGCCAAGTTTTTTACCAAGCGCAGCCGCAGAGGTTGCTGAAGAGCTTGCACCATTTGCCACTTTCTCTACTTTTATTAAACATCTATTATACGCCCTAAAAATTACGACGTGTTTGTTTATATCTTCGGCGCGTCTTGTTCCATATTGCGATACATAGTTTTGACGCATATTCTGCAAATTAGACCATGCGCCTGCAGCGTTAGCAATTTGGGCAGGAGTGTCTACATCAGATAAATCGACTTGAAGCAGCGGGTCGTAAAACGTTGCGGTAGGCTCTATTTGAAACGGATAATCGCCTAAAGGATACGAAGAACCAAAATCGTTCACTTTTGCTCCGCCATTGTAATAATTGTTTTGGCTAACCGTCAAATTTGTTATGCCTGTTTTTGTTCCGCCTACAACCTGTCCCATTTGCATGGAGTAATCGCACAGCGAATTTTTGCGTATGGTAACGCCATCAATGCCATAGCCTTCGTCCGAAAGACGTGCAAAATAACCAAACCCTACGTTTGTATCGTTATATCCATGCCACGAATGCTGAATAAACCCGCTCTCGATATTTTTTTCGATTAAAGTATCTTGCGCACATTTTATAGTTATTGCGCCTGCTTGCCGATTAACGTAATTACCGTCACCTGCTTGATACTCGCGCGTTCTGTTATTTATAAATAGGTTGTTAGATATAGTGCTGTCGGTAACCTCGTAAAAAGGTTTATTATCCTCGCCTAACTGAATATAAGAGGCATCGCTTCTACCCCAATAATTAAGGAATACATTCCTATCTATTGTAACATCATAGCTTGGTTTGGCGCGCGTTCCTAAGGTTAGGGTTGCGTTTATATCCTCCGTCCAGTTATCGCATGTCCATTTATCGCCTGTAAAATAGCCTTCCGCCTCTAGCTCCTCGGCTTTAATAGGCGACGAACTAGATGATTTAAATAGCACATACGAAGATTGACTATTTTTCTCTTCCTGCCCAGATGCTACATAATCGTTAAAGAAAATGCAGCCTTCTATAGTTGTGTGATAGACGGAATTGGCGTCGATATGCTCATCGCCACCGTCGGGAGCGTTATAAAACACACAGTTGCGTATGGTGGTGTTTGCCGAACGCTCGTTAAGTTTTAAAATATCGTTGTTAAAACTATCATGAAGTATGCAATTTTCTAAAGTTATATTATGAGATAACTCTATCTGCATTAAATAATCGCCACTTCTAACGCCTTTAGTGCCAGAGAACTCGATACCATTAAACACCATATTTTTACACTTAGTTAAATACATTTGCCTATTGGTAGAGGTGTCTGCAACCCTAGCTTTATAAGGGTTCTCGGCAATTATCAAAACAGGGTTAGTAAATTGATAGTTAGGAATAAAGCCAAAAGATGGATATGTACCGTCTAGCAGCACAATTTTTACGTTGCCGCTAGTTGGGATTTTGGCTAAAGCACCGTTTATTCCGCCTGCGCTAACCAAGCTTTTCCATGGATTATCACGCGAGCCAGTATTATTGTTATCTCCATTAGGCGATAAATAGTAGGTGTTTACTGGATTAAAACTATCTGCAAAGTTAGGGATATCGTTATTAGGCAGCACGGTAGTAGCACCAACTGGTGCAGACTCGCCTACTTGCGCAATAGTATTTGGCACCGCATAACCGATATTAGGTGTAATTAAGGATATTAATAACATAATAGATATAACAGCGGATAGAAGCTTTTTCATAATAATCACCTCGTAGATTTGGCTTGTAATTTGCGTTGCTTGTAGATATATTCATTGTAGTATTTTTTAATGTAAAAGTCAATACCTTTACAGAATAATTTTTTGTTTGTAATAGTTATCATGCGTGGTAAAAATTACCTTTAGTTGCAGCATAAATTTTTATCTAAAAACGATTGACATTGGCTCTTAATTTTTGTATAATTAAAGTAATCGATTAATTAAAAAGGAGTTAGATTATGACTACAAACAAAAGAATAATATCGCTACTTATATGTTTGAGCATAATAACAAGTTTTGTACCCATGGCAAGGGCTGAGGCGGTTGAGGCTACTAATATTTACGTCGCAGCAGATGGGTCGGGCGATTTTACCACGGTAGAAGAGGCGATTGAGCATTTAAAACAGCTCGAGAGTAAGAACGAAACTAAAAACTCACCAAAGAATATATATATTAAATCGGGTGATTATTTCCTTTCCGATAAAATTAGAGTCCCTGGTGGAAGTGGCGAGGGACAAGGATTTACGTTTGAAGGCTATGGCAATGGCGAAGTTAATTTAATAGGTGGCGAAAAGCTAGATAAAGTCTTGGTTTCAAACGTTACAGATGGCTCTATATTAGACAGAATTATCGATAGCAACGCACGCGATAAACTTTTGCAGATTGATGTTTCTAACTTAGGGATTGACTTTGGCGATTTAAAGAATGATGAATCGCAGCCTAAGCGCGAGATGCCGACTTTTTACATAGGCGAGACTCCGCTGTTGCCTGCAAGGTACCCTAACAAGATTGCGGGGAGCGAGTTTTTACACACCAAAGATGCCAAGGTTCTTGCTGACCCTGCAAAATCGAGTGCGCCTGGTTATTGGCCAGATTATATTGACCCTGTACAATTTTCGGTTAAAGAGGAATTAGAACGTTCTGACGAATGGACGGACGATACCTTTGAAAACGCTTACATTCAAGGTTTTTTCTGTGTCGATTACGAGTGCGAGATGATGAAGATTGCTGACTTTAACAACGACACCAACACACTTACCACCACGGCGGGCTTTGAAAACCCAATTTACGATAACAAACGCTTTTACTTTTTAAATATGCTAGACGAGATAGATATGCCAGGCGAGAGCTATCTTGACGTCGATAGCCAAGTTTTGTATTTTATGCCGACAGATAATTTTAAGGCGGATGAAATTTATCTTTCTAACTTCAAGGGTGATATGTTTACAATAGCCGACCAATCGTATGTAACAATTAGGAATATTAACTTTAAGTACTCGATAGGTAGAAGTCTTCAATTGCATAACGCGCATCATATAACTATAGAAAATTGCACGTTTGCGCATACAGATTCTGACGCAATTGTTGTTAGTGCAAGGAATAGCGTTATACGCAATTGTGAAGTTTACGATACCAAAAGTGGCGGCATAGCTGTTTATGGGCATTATAATTTAATCGAGAATAATTTGATACACGATAACACCGCGCGAGGCACTAAAACTTATCAGAACTCGGTGTTATTAAACGGAAGCAATAATACGCTTAAAAACAATACTATCTACAACAACGCCCACCAAGTGATTGGCATTGGCGGAAGCAATATGGAAATTAGTTATAACGAAATTTACAATGCCTGCCTAGAATCGGGCGACACGGGTGCGATTTATTATGGGCGCGACCCGTCTATCATGGGTATTAAGATTCACGATAATTACTTCCACGATATTGGCAATGCCTACGTTACAAGCTATGGTCAGCAGTCGATTTTTTGCGATGATGGCTCGATTATGCCACATATTTACCATAATATTTTTGAAAACTCGGGCGGCGCGGCTATAAAGGCACATGGCGCGCAATTTGGATTAGTCGAGGACAATTTGTTTGTAAACGTTAACACCGCGGCGTATTTTCAATCGTGGGCGCAAAACAACAGCCAGCAGATTCAAAACCGTTGGTATGTTTGGGTGCATCAAAATTTGACGGATAATCAAAGTAGATATGATAAAGTTTTTGACCAGGCTGTTATGGAAGAGTACAAGGACTCTTATTTTAAAGCTTTTTGGGATTATGTTAAGGTTGAAGATTGGGATATGTTGACTGATGGCACGATAAACTCGGATGAAGATTTACAAAGGGTGGCTTTAGAGAAAGGTCCTGCGTACACCAATACTTTTAGGGATAACATTTTAGTCGACACTCGCTATGCTACGTCTGGCGGTAATGGCACAGAAGAAAACACGATTGTTATGGATAAAAGCAAGATGAACGCGAACTTTAAGTTTAACAATGATGCTCTTTCAGAAATTCATGCGCAAAACCCAGACTATACGAATTTCGATTTATCTAAAATTGGGTATATCGACCCGAACCCTCCTACTCCTCCGTCGTCTGGCGGTGGTGGTGGCGGTTCTCGTCCTGCGCCTATTTCCTCTCCTAGCCCTTCCCCTAGCCCAACGCCTGGTGCTAGCCCTGTTCCATCGCCCATACCCTTGCCCTCACCTCAGCCAAAGCCTATAACGTTTACAGATACTTCTACCGATAATTGGTATTACAACGCGGTTAAATATGTTTTCGAGCGTAATCTAATGGTTGGCATGAGCGATACCGAGTTTGCACCCGATGTAAAGGTGACGCGCGGCATGATATCGACTATTCTTTGGCGGTTAGATGGTGAGCAACCCGTTTTGAACCAAGTGCCTTTTAAAGATGTAGCAAGCGATAAATGGTACGCTAAAAGTATTACATGGATGAAGGATAACGCGATTTCGCTTGGGTATGAGGACGGCGAGTTTAGACCAGACAGGCAGATTACACGCGAGGAAATGGCAACAATTATTGCAAGATATCTTGAGTTTAAAGGTGTTTTGGCGCAGGGCAACGCGGCGGGTTTTGCTGACGATTTCGATATATCTGCCTGGGCTAAAGATAGCACCGCACGACTTAAAACCCTTGGCATAATGGGTGGGCGCGGCGATAACGATTTTGACCCTAAGGCGCAAACATCGCGTGCCGAGACCGCGCAAATTTTGATGAATATTTTAGCAACCACTGACTAACTATCATTTGCTCTTTTTAGTTAAATTTCCCTTTTTGCTCATAACCTCACTGTGGCAGGCGTCAGCCTTGCCTTGCTCGGTTATTTCAAAAAGAAAAATTTATTCTAAAAATAGCTAAACGCTAGTTAATCAGTGGTTACTATAGAACGTAGTTTAAAACGATGAGTAAATGAGGGAGCATACCATGCAAAATTTTATGGATTTAGCAATAGAAAAAGCTGAAGAAAACGCAGCGGACGGGTTTAAAAAAGGCGGGCCGTTTGGCGTGGTTATCGTTAAAGATAACAAGGTAATTGCGGCGTGTCATAACTCGGTTATAAGTGATTGCGATGCGACGGCGCATGCAGAGATTAACGCGATTCGCGAGGCTGGCGCGGTTTTAGGTACGCATGATTTAACAGGCTGTGAGTTATGGACGTCGTGCATGCCATGCCCCATGTGCCTTTCTGCCATTATTTGGGCTAATATAAAAGTTGTGCATTATGCTAATACCTCGGAAGATGCTGATAAAATTGGATTCCGCGATAAAGCGATATATGAGTTTTTTGCAGGTAAATCTGCCCCGCTCGAGCTTATCCGCGAGGAAACGCCTGCTGCAATAAAAACTTTCGAGAAATTTATGGAGCATGGCGAGATTTATTAGAGCTCTATACGTTTTAGTTTTATATAATAATAAAAGGACGATTCTACTTGAATCGCCCTTTTTTTAATGCGTTTTCACCCTTTTTATCTATGTCTAAAAAGAGATTTTTTCTTATTTATAATTTGCATAATTTTACGCTCGGCACGTTTATCGCTTTCGATTATTGACGCATTCCCGACTTTAGCATGTGATACTAAATAATCTTGAATCTCGCGTTGCATCACAAAATGTTTGTGCAATGCCTTAGGATTATTCTCCCTCCAGCGATTAAAGTGTGTGTCTAAATCATCACATGTTAAAACAATTTTATGTAATTGCACATCTGGGAAATCGTTAGCATAAAACGCATTCGGCATAATATTGTTGCCCATAATAACGATATCTTGCGGTGCAAATTCTTCTATATATCTGTTAATCACATTTTTAAGCATGCCTTTCATTTTTTGTGATTCAGTTATAAAATTAGTTGAAGTGGTATCTTGAATAGAACCATCGAGATTTTTAAGTTGTGCCTTATCAAAAATGACGGAATTTCTTGTCATAATATCCATGTCAATAGCCCTAGCAAAAGTTTTATGCGATTCGCAAATTTTTTCAGCGATTATTGTCTTTCCAACCCCAGATGCTCCAGAGATTAATACTAATTTCATTAATTTTTTCCACCTATTCTATTCATTATAATTATATATTTTTCAAGTGATAACTGTAGAAGTAGCCACTGGCGATGTGTTTTGCGCCTTTGTATTTTGTGCGCGCTGCAAGGCTCTGGCTCTGCCATCTACCTCGGCAACAATTATGCATGTAGAATCGGGCAGGCGAGCAGGCTTTCCGTCGCCGTCGTAAAAGTTAATTAGCGGAAGCAGATTCTCTTCGTAACCGTCTTGAAGGAAGTGCTTACACTCGACTATATTAAACTTATCCTTAAAATTTTCTTTAAAAAAGTTGACATACTCAGTTGGTGTAAAGTATCCAAACTGCTCTTGAACCTCGTGCGCAAAGCTATTTTTACCCCAAGTGTATGTGTACAAAAACTCCATTGCGTCGTTCACTTTCATCTTAACTTTGTTATCGCCTAGGTTTTGATAGGTAATATCGCGCCCTTTAAAGTTCTTGCAATAGGCGTCTAAAAACTCCTTACCCTCTGGCGTTTTAAACTCTATAATCCTGTCTTGGTCGGCAGGCTCGGTCATAATCCCGTCGCGAATAACGATTCTTCCGTTATCTGGCAAAACATTATATGCAGAATCTATCGCTTGGCGGATAGTCTCGTGGTTAAACTTTTTGCCGTCGGTATCGATATACGAAAACAGCTCATGAATAATCGACGAGTAAACGATTGTATCGACCGCGCCTGGCTTAAAGTGGTCGTCAAGCTTTAACGCGTTCCCTTTTACCACGTTCCATTTTTTATGTTCTTTATCCTTTTTTGCGTTTAAGCTTTCTATTACATTTTGCGAGATATCTATACCATACACCTCGGCATCTGGCATTTGCTCTTGAATCAAATCCATTAGCGCGCCGCCGCCAGGGCCTATATCTAACACCTTATCGCCTGTTACGTAATCTAGCAATTTAGCCTTATTGGGCATAGACGAATTCATTCGGTTTAGATATTGCTTCTCGTTATAAAACCTATCATACGCATCGCGGCTGAAGCCAAAGAGCTTATATAACATAACCACCGCCTCACTATAGGTTTGGTCGTCTTCGTAGGCAACTTCGCAAAAATCAATCAGCTTTTGCGCAGGGGTCGAGAACTCAACCTCGAACTCAAAAGTATCGCCCTTTTGCATGCCGCTGCCTATGATATGCTTGCTTGACGGAACGCGTTTAGCGAGTAAATCATCTATTTTAAGGTCTTTTAAGTAGCTCTCTATAATACGTTTTTTAAATAAATCGGGAACCTTCTCTCCATTATAGTCGCGATAAATGTTCTTCATAAAGTTCTCAAAAGTTATATGTGTAACGCTGTTTAAATCGGTTTTAGCGGAGATTAGCAAGAATATTTTGCCCGTCTCTTCTGGTGTAAAATCATTTAAACCGCCATAAAAATACCATAGCTCGTTATTCTTAAATATATCGCCGATAGCCTTGCGAACATCGGGGTTATCTAGCATTTGTCGCAGCGGCTGATAATCGGCAGTCGGCGCATTTTGCCTAAGTTTTTTAAAGCGAGTGATGATATAGTTTTTATCGTAGAAGTTCTCTTCTGCAAAATCGCCCGCTATAATTTTATCTATATTACGATTAAGCTCTGATTTTTCGGAGTTAAACAGCCCCTTTTGCAGCCCGTCGAGAATGCAATAGTTAAGCAAAGTCAAAGCTTTTTTAAGGTCGGCGGCGGTAATCTTTCCGTCTTTTACTAAATCATACAACTCTTTATTCTTATCAAAATTAACCTCGCCAATATGATGCTGTCCAAGCAGACCATGAGTTTTGATTAAAGTATAAATTATCTCGTTAAAATCGGTTGTGTTTTCTTTATAGATATCTGCCGAGCCATAATTATGCGCATGTAGGTCGTACCCCTGAGCAATCCAGCGGTTGCGGTCGTCTTTACTCCCACATTTAGCAACCTCGCACCATTGAAGCGTTGTGCGAACCATGTCGATAACGTCGGATTTCTCGGTGGTTAAACTATCTAATACATCAAGCGTTTTAAAGGTATAATCGGCGACCATTTTAGGCGATAAATCCTTTAATGTGCGGATGTTTTTGTAGTTGATATTAGTTTCACTTGTATTGGTTAAAAACTTCTTCCAGTTATCGTTAGGATTATGCAATTCGCTCATGACTGACATTCTTTAGTCCCCCCTAAAAAGGCTCATATACTTATATTATATCATAAAAAATTATAGATTTCAATAGCTAATGCCTAATTTATTGTTAATTTTTTGTTAAATATTCCTTAAATTCACGCAAAAAACCTTGCGCTATTACACGCAAGGTTTTTGTATTATCGTGTTGCTAAATTACATTTAATTTATTAGCCTACAGCGTTTGGGTCATTTGCTAAAACCCAAGCAGCAGGTGAAGTGTTGAAATCATCTGGGTTTGTAGACTCGTTGAACACATATTCTACATTAATTTCCATTTGTGCCCATTCGCCACCTTCTGCATCCCAATAAAGGAACGTAGCGATTTCTTTTGCAGTTGTCATCGTCGCGCCAGGGGCAACGACTAGATTATAACCGTCCCAAGCATATCCACCTTGCCCGTCGACTTCAGGATAACCACCGACAATCTCGCCGAAGCTAACACTTGCTGCTGAGCCGATTTGTAGGTCGCCGCCTGTTCTTAGCACAGCAACACCAGCTTCTACAGTTGCAGTTCCGTTAACTATTACTACGCCAAGAACTTCTACTAAGCCTTCAACAGTTATTGTGGTTCCAGCTTTGATTACAAGCGTTTTACCTTCAGGAATAACAAGTGTTTCAGCTCCTGCAACAGTTAAATCGCCACCTAAGATAACGTAATCAGATACATCAAACAGAGCATCAACTTCCTCAACAGTTGGAGTTTCATCTGTTAGTTCACCCAATGCTATGCTTGCGCTTGCAAATCTCTCTGCTGGGTTTGACGATTTATACCTTACGTAAACAACAGCTTCTGCATCCATTGTTACGTCCAAGGCTTCCCCATCAAAGCAATCATCCCATGTTGTACCAGCGTCGTTGCTATATTCCATTGTTTGCGTTGCGCCAACAAGTTCGTACCCAACGCGAGTTACATCATCAGGAGCAGCTGGACGTGCAGGGATAGCAATATTGTAATTATCAGATGCTATTTTTGCGCCATCTGCAGGAGTTACAAGATAAATTGTTTGACCCATATAATCGGTTAAAACTGGTGTAGCTGTATCGAAAATATCATCGCTAATTGGTGTGTCGTCCAATTCATAAGCTTTAGCTACACCAGCCGGTCCTGGATATTCGTCGCCTTTAACAAAAATGTATTCAGCAAAATAGTCGATTATAATACCAGGTTGCGCTTGTTTACCAATTGTAATTGTCATTTTGTTATCTGGACGAGTTGTTTGATAAACAGTGATAACATCGCCTACGACAGCATTTCCTAAAGCTTCTTGCAATGTTTCTAAATCAGCTGTTGCAACATCATCATATACGCTTTCGCTAAACTCAACGCTTGTATAGTCATCAAGGTCTTCGTTATTGAAAACAATTTTATTTGTTGCTTCGCCTAAATCTACAGTTACGTCTGCTGTAGCAATCGGCATTGTAGATACAGTTACAGTTGGTTCTGCAACTAAATTAGCTTTAGCGAATTTAATTTCTGTTGCTGTATTGTTAGCGTTATTTACTGTGAAATCGCCTTCTGTAAGAGGAGTTACTTCTTGTTTTTCTGTGTCGCCGTTAACGCCTATATAAATGAATTCGCTTGTACCAACTGTGATGATATCGCCAATTTTAATAGTATCTGGAACGACATAAACTGCAACTGTGTCAACTGTTTCGCCAGTTATATCTGTTGTTCCAGCTTCTACAATTGCTTCAGGAGTAGGTTCTACAGTTTCATCATTTATTGCAGGTTCAGGGTCAGGAATTGCAGGAGTTGAAGGTGAAAAACTGCCTCCGCCGCTGCCACCGCTTATTACAGGAGACTTGCTTGTTCCTGTGGTTGCGTTACCCTCGCTATCTGCTGGAACGGTTGTAACGTTCTCGGCTACCTCTACCTTAGCGGGTTGGTTACCGTCAATAACGACACCGTCAGCCTCTACCGTTAAATTAACGATTTCGCCGTCGTTTTGAATAGTTGTTGCTATCGGAGCATCTAAAGTTGTAACCGTTGCATCTTTGTTAATTGTGATAGTTGTGTCCTCGCCTGCAACTGTTAGTGTAGTAATTGTGCCAGATGCAACCGTTAGGTTAACACCATCGCCAACTTCTACAGTTACAGCATCGCCATATAGAACAACATCTGATGAGCCATCTTCTATAACGATAACCTCGGCTTTAGAATTGCCCTCTAGTTTAACGCTAACCGCGTTGCCCACTTTTTGAACGACAATTTTGCCGCCGATTTCTGAACTAATAATGATTACAGAGTTAACGCCACCGCCGCGGACAATTAATTTGCCGCTAACTGTAGAGTTCTCTAGAACAGCCTCGCCCTCGGCAACGCCTTCGCCGATGATTAAGTCGCCCTCTAGTTCTACACCTGTTAAAACAACGCCGCTAGTGTTAACAATAAATACACCATTAGGGTTTTTATTGTATACTTGTTTAAAGCTGCCTTCAACGTCGTAAATTTCGTTAACAGAGTTATCTACAATTTGCATAACCTCTGCACGAGTGATGTTTGCGATAGGGTCGAACTTGTTATCTTCTTTGCCAGAGATAAACCCGCGAGCTGTTGCTGCTTTTACATATCCAGCTGCCCATTGCTCGATGATTGCATCGTCTGCAAAAGATTTGCCTGTGGTGCCTTCTTCAACGTCAAACGCGCGGCCGATAACCGTTACAGCCTCTTGACGTGTGATAGAGTCGTCTGGACGGAATTTACCGTTGCCGTCGCCTTCAAAAATGCCTGCAGCAACAGCTTTAGAAACTGCTTGTGCATACCATTCGTCTGCTGGAACATCGGTAAATACTTCGCTTGAAGTTGTTTGATATTTCATCATGTTATCCATGATTTGAGCGAACTCGGCACGTGTTAAAGAATCTTCGGGATTAAACTTACCCTCATAGCCTTGAACTACGCCATTTTTGCTCCATTTATTGATTGCTTCTGCGCCCCAAAAATCTGCTGGAACGTCGGTAAAAGTAGCGTCTTCGGGGTTAACCGTTGGCGTTTCTTCCGTTGTTTCAGGAGTTTCGGTTGTTACTTCTTCTTCAGTTGTTACTTCTTCTGCAACTGGAGCTTCTGTTGTGATTTCTTCTTCTGTTGTAACTGGTGCTTCAGTTGTTTCTGGTGTTTCTGGAGTTTCTGTTGTTAGTACCTGTTCGGTTGTAACAGGTGCCTCGGGTGTCACTTCTTCTGCCGCGAATACACCGTAGGGTAGAATCGTGATAGTTAATGCAATTACTGTTAATAATGATGTAAATTTCTTCACAAGATTACCTCCTATTAGTTTTAAAAAAATTTTACGAATTTAAACGAGGAGTGTATTACAAATTCGTTACGCTTTGGTTACAAAATTGTTACAACCGCTCTCGTGGAGTTATTATATCACTATGTATTTAAAATGTCAAGGATAATTTTAGAAATTTTTACCAGGATTTTCGACAAAAAAAGACCTGCTGTTTGCAGGGGTTAATGGTGGTATTAATTAGTGTGATAAAGGAATTTAGCTTGAGAGGATTAATGGGAAAGGAACAATGAAGTCGCTATCGATTTAGTGAAAGGTGAAAGGTGAAAAGTGAAGAATGAAAACTACAAAACTTTGCCCTTAATTGCTTTTCGCAAGAAAAGCTTCGTTTTCTTTTCGCTCTTCTCTTTTATCTCTTCTATCTTTGCCGTCAGGCAAAGTTTTGGTCGAAGTGACAAGACTTGAACTTGCGGCCTCTGCGTCCCGAACGCAGCGCTCTACCAACTGAGCTACACCTCGGTACATTAACTTATTAATGTTATTTTTCCCTCTTTACCATATAATATCAAAAATAGGAGGCGGATTAATTGTTTTAAAAATCCGCCATTCTATATTATGTTTCTAATTTGATTCTAGTTTGTCAATAAATCTAGTGCCTCTTGATATTTTGCCTTAGTAGTATCGATTACATCTTGCGGTAAATTAGGCGCGGGTGGGTTTTTATCCCAACCAGAGGCAACCAACCAATCGCGCAGATATTGTTTATCGTAACTATCTTGACCCTGGGCAACTTTATACTTAGATAAATCCCAAAATCGGCTGCTATCGGGCGTTAAAACCTCGTCGGCCAGCACTAGCGTTCCGTTCTCGTCTAGACCAAACTCGAACTTTGTATCGGCAATAATTATACCCTTATTCAACGCGTAATCGGCACATTTTTTATACACATCTAGCGATGCTTTTTTAACGCGCTCTGCCATATCGTTACCTATAAGCTGGCACATTTGGTCAAAAGTTATGTTCTCGTCGTGACCTTCCTCTGCCTTACTAGATGGCGTGAACAATGGCTCGGGAAGCTTTTGGCTCTCTTGCAATCCTTCGGGCAATTTTATACCGCAAACCATGCCAGTTTTTTTATAATCGCTCCAGCCCGAACCCGTGATATACCCGCGAACAATGCACTCGACGGGCAACATTTTAAGCTTTTTAACTAGGCATGAGCGGCCTTTAAAGTAATCGGTCTGGAAGTCGCTTGGCATATCTTTGATATCGGTAGAAATTAGGTGATTGGGGATAATATCGCTTGTTAGGTCAAGCCAAAAGTTAGACATTTGCGTAAGAATAACGCCCTTGCCAGGTATTTCGTTTGGCATAATGCTATCGTAAGCCGAAATCCTATCCGACACTACGATGACCAATTGCTCGCCTATATCGTATACATCGCGTACCTTACCACTTGTTTTTAGCATAAATTTTTCTCCCTTGTTTATAGTTTCACGTGCTTTATAATTTATGTCAACCTTGCTTATGCGTTTTAAATTTATCTATCATACTTAGTGCCGCCTTACGTCCTGCGCCCATGGCTAAAATAATGGTTGCCGCTCCTGTAACGATATCGCCGCCTGCATATACATTATCAATCGAAGTTTCAAAATCATCCTCGTTTGCCACGATGCAGCCTTTAGTGTTAAAGTTAAGCGGGATTTGCTCGTGGTCTGCCTGGCGACGGATTAAGGGGTTAGGAGTTTGACCAATTGCAACTACCACCGTTTGAACATCTAACGAAAAATTGCTATTAGGTATAGGTTCGGGCGCGCGACGTCCAGAGGAATCGGGCTCGCCCAATTGCATTTTAAGCAGCTCGATAGATTTGACAAAACCGTTATCGTCACCTATAATTTGCAACGGATTAACCAAAAGTTTAAACTCGATGCCTTCTTCTTTTGCATGTTCGATTTCCTCGGCGCGGGCAGGCATTTCCGCCTCGGTGCGTCGGTAAAGAATAGTAACATGCTTAGCACCCGAGCGGATAGCGCAACGAGCGGCGTCCATTGCAACATTGCCGCCGCCTATGATTGCGACGTTGTCGCCGATTAAAACAGGAGTGTCAAAGGTTGGGAAGCGGTTGGCGTGCATAAGGTTGATTCGGGTTAAAAACTCGTTCGCCGAGTAAACGCCGCTTAATTGCTCGCCAGGAATACCTTGAAAACGTGGCAGACCTGCGCCTGCGCCGATGAAAGTTGCATCGTAATCGGTATAGATTTTGCTAAGCTTAATAGTTTTGCCAACCACCACGTTATTGTACAAGCGAACGCCTTTAGATTTTAGATTATCAATGAAATTTGCGACAATATTTTTGGGCAGTCTAAAATTGGGAATGCCATAAAGAAGCACACCGCCAAAATCGTGAAGAGCCTCGTAAACATCTACCTTTATGCCTGCTTGCGCAAGGGTTGCGGCGCAAGATAGACCAGCCGGGCCGCTACCTACAATTGCAACTTTTTTAGTGTTAAGTTGGGGATTAGTTGCGTGCTCGCCTTTAGCATCAGGCTCAGGCGTAGTAAAATCGGCCGTGGAATCGGGCGCGGTAGAATTTGGGGCAGTAACATCAAACGCAAAACGCTCTAACCTGCCAATTGCTATGCTATCGCCCTTGATACCCCTAACGCACTTGGATTGGCATTGGCGTTCTTGAGGGCAAACGCGGCCGCAAATATCGCCCAATAGATTAGTTTGCTCTATAATTTCACGCGCTTTTTGGTTATCGTCGTTTTTAATCGCCTCGATAAATTCAGGGATTTTAACAGCAACAGGGCAACCCTGAACACATGGCGCATTCTTACAATTTAGGCAACGCATCGCCTCGGCTTTGGCTTGCTGAGGGGTGTAGCCAGTAGCCACCTCCGAGAAAGTTTGGACGCGAATATCGGGGGCAAGGTTATCCATATTAATTTGTTTGTTTGAATCGGTATTTATCAATTTTAACTTCGCCTCGTTTTAAGTTTAAGGGTTAAGCACCCACTAATTCACTTTATTACCTAGCTTGCATTCATGTTGCGTTGATTGGGTTTCGCGCCAAGTATCTAGAGCAATTTTCTCTTGCGGTCGGTAGGTTGCGCTGCGCCTTATGGCTTCGTCCCAATCGATAAGGTGTCCGTCAAAATCGGGACCGTCGACACATGCAAATTTAACTTTGCCGTCGACTGTAACCCTGCAACAACCACACATTCCTGTGCCGTCTACCATTGTGGCGTTCATGCTTACAATAGTTTTAATGCCGTGCGTTTTGGTTAAATTGCACACCGCGCGCATCATGGGCATAGGGCCTATGGCAACAACGCAATCGTACTTTTTACCAAGTTCAATTTGCTGCTGCAAAATATCGGTTACAAAGCCTTTTACACCATTGCTTCCGTCATCGGTCGAGATATACACGTTTGCGCCAGAACTTTGCAGGTCGTCCTGTAAAATAATTAAATCCTTATTACGAAAACCAAGGATAGCATCTACATTAACGTCGCGTTTTTTACTGAATGCAGCAACGATTGGGTAGGCAATTGCCACACCTAAGCCGCCGCCCAAAACTGCAATGTTGTGATATCCGTCTAAATTAGTTGGCTCGCCAAGCGGGCCTAAAAAATCGCTAAGGAAATCGCCAACTTGCATTTGAGCTAGATAATTAGTTGTTTTGCCAATTTTTTGGAAGATGATGCCCACCGTTCCAGCTAAAGGGTCGGAGCTTGCGATGGTTAGGGGGATACGCTCGCCATTTGCATGGGTACGAAGGATAATAAACTGCCCAGGCTTGGCGTTTGCAGCCACTAGCGGGGCATCTATTAGCATACGAACTACATCGGTATTTAAGTTTTGTTTGTCTATAATTTTGAACATTAATAGTGATTCCTTTATAAACTTTGTATATTACATCAGGGCTGGCATAAATTTAAATCTACCAAATAATGGGGAAGTAGCTAGCGAACATGTACACGATAGGCGCAACGAATAGAACGCTGTCGACTCTATCGAGTATCCCGCCATGACCAGGGAGTAGCGTGCCAAAATCTTTAATCTGGCTCTCGCGCTTTATTTTTGATGCGCATAAATCGCCCAATTGGGCCATAGTAGTACACAAAATAGCAAGCACAACAACACTGATATAATTTACGTTAAGCCCGAACTTGTTTTGAAGTAACATGCCATATAGAACCAAGATAATGACCGTCCCGACAGCACCGCCGATAGACCCCTCGATTGTTTTTTTAGGGCTTACCTCTTCGTATAATTTATGCTTGCCGCCCCTGCCAAATAACATTCCGCTAAAATAAGCGCAGGCATCGGTTATCCACGCACCAAGTAGCAAAAATATTACTAGGTATAAGCCATTGGGCATATCGCGCACTTGAATTATAAACGAAAGGAAGTAGCATATGTAAGTTAAGATGAAAAAGGCGGTTGAGATGCTTTTTAGTTTTATCTTAGGGTGCAGGTACAGAATTAAATATAACATAGGAGCAAGCACCAATAGCACTGTAGAAGAGTTTAGTTTAAGCTGAGTGTATTGCTGCAGAATATCGACTAACGCATACGCGATGGCGATAGTGTACGCGTACAAAATTAGTGCTTTATTAAATTTGAGTGCTTTGTGAATTTCGTGAATCGCAATTATCATGGCTGTATAAACTACCAAACGCAAAGCAATTGCTGGCAAGAAAATTAAAACGACAAGTAAAAGAATCGTTCCTGAAATACCTATGATGAGCCTATTTTTCACGTGTACTTTCCTTTCGTTTTAAGTAACCGCTGAATAACTCCCGTTTGTGCTTTTTGCGTAAAATTCCGTTTTAGCGTGTCAGCCTCGAAAAGCAGGCGCCAGCCTTGCCTTTCTCGTTTCCTTCTAAAACAAAATTTTACCTCAAAAATCCCTAAACGCGAGTTAATCAGCGATTCCTTGAATTTTAGTTGGATTTTGAATTGGCAAGGTTTACACTCCACCCTTGCGAATATTGCGAGTGGTATACTCTTCAAAAGCATTTATAAGGCAAGTTTCGTCAAAATCGGGCCAAAGAGTATCGGTAAATACATACTCGCTATAAGCGCTCTGCCATAGCAAAAAGTTAGAAATCCGCTCTTCTCCGCTTGTCCTGATGATTAAATCGACATTAGGAATTTCGCTTGCGTATAGGTAATGGGCAAAATCATCTTCGGTTAATTGGTCAATTTTATCTAGATTGTTTAGCGCGCCATCATGCGACATTTTTTTAACCGCGTCTACAATTTCACGGCGTCCGCCATAATTTAGGGCTATGTAAAGGGTCATAGGGTTATTTTTTGTGGCTTGCTCGGCTTTATCGATGGCTGCTATTAATTGAGGGCTTAAACCATCGCGCGTGCCGATAGTTTTAATGCGTACCTTCCTATCACCAAGCTCCTCTGCAAAATTGACGATATGTTTAGATAAAAGCTTCATTAAATGGTCTACTTCTAACTTAGGGCGGTTCCAATTCTCGGTAGAAAAAGCGTAGACTATTAGGTTTTTCACGCCGATATCGTAGCACTTTTTGGCTATGGTGCGCAAGGTTTCGACGCCTTTAGTATGCCCAGCGGTGCGCGAAAGTCCACGCATTTTAGCCCATCTTCCGTTGCCGTCCATTATTATTCCTACTGTTTCAGGAATCTTCACAATTATTACACTCCATAGTTTTGTATAAATGGATAAATAGATAATTCAAAAAAGAATTATCTATCATTATTTATTTCTAATTTTCCATAATCTCTTTTTCTTTTTTTGCAACGATATCGTCGACTTCTTTGATACGTTTATCGGTTACATTTTGGATATCTTTTTCTGAATCCTTTAACTCATCCTCGGTAATTTCCTTAGCTTTAAGTTGCTTTTTAAGCTCATCTATTGCCTCGCGCCTAACATTACGGATGCGAACTTTAGACTTCTCGCCCTCGGCACTTACCTGCTTTGCAACATCGCGGCGACGTTCTTCGGTTAAAGGAGGGAAATTAAGGCGGATTACCTTGCCATCGTTATTGGGCGACATTCCTAAATCACTTTTGGCAATCGCTTTCTCAATTTCGCCTAAAATTCCTGCATCATAAGGTTGAATCATTAGCGTTCTAGGTTCAGGGACAGAAACATTGCCTAGTTGCGTTATGGGTGTAGGAACGCCATAGTAATCTACTTTAACGGGCTCGATAACGGCTGGGTTAGCCCTGCCTACCCTTAGCGCACCAAGTTCGTGGATAAGGTAATCAATAGCATCGGTCATCTTTTTTTCGATAGAACTATCCATATAAAATCACCCTTTGATTATATAAAATACGCTTCGTCGGAGTAAATCCAACTTCGCTTCTAATTTATCATAAATAAGCTTCGTCGGAATAAATCCGACTTCGCTTCTAAAGTTATTATGATATTTTTGCGGACAAGCTCGCAAAAATTTATTAATCATTACACTAAATTTACTCACTATCGGGGCTGCTTACCATTGTTCCTACATCTTCGCCCATAACAGCTTTGTAGATATTCTCAGGATTATTTAAACCGAAAACAAGAATCGGCATTTTATTATCCATGCAAAGTGAGGTAGCAGTTGAGTCCATAACTCCTAACCCTTTATTAAGCACATCTAGGTAGTTAATGGCGTCAAACCTGACAGCATCGGAGTTAACATGAGGGTCAGAATCGTACACTCCGTCTACCTTTTTAGCAAGGAGTATAAGCTCGGCATCAATTTCGGCGGCACGTAAAGCTGCGGCTGTGTCGGTAGAGAAAAACGGGTTGCCGGTGCCACAAGCAAATATAACTGCGCGACCTTTTTTTAGGTGCCTAACCGCTTTGTTGCGGATATAAGGCTCGGCTATAGCACGCATTTCGATACCTGTTTGCACGCGAGTTTCGATACCCCGATGCTCAAGCGCATCTTGAAGTGCCAAAGAATTTATAACTGTAGCAAGCATTCCCATGTGGTCGGCACGTGTTCTATCCATATGCACGCCGCTTCTGCCACGCCAAAAGTTGCCGCCGCCAACAACAATAGCAACGTTAACGCCAATATCTATGCAACGTTTAATTTGGTCGGTAATTTTAGAGATAACTTCTTCGTCTAAGCCAAAGCCAGTTTTGCCAGCTAAAGCCTCGCCGCTAATTTTTAGCACAACGCGTTTGTATTTAGGGTTGCTCATATAAATAATTCACTCCGAATTTAACTTTATAAATACGCTGCGGCGCGAATGAATCGCACCTTCGCTCGTCGCAACTGCTTCACTTGGCTTGTTTATGCAAAAAATCACAAAAACGTCGCTTTTGTTCCGCGTTGCTCCTCTTATCCCACAAAACGGAAATCGCATTTTGTGGGAACCCTTTTGTTATTTGGATATTTTTGCGGACAAGCTCGCAAAAATCTATTTCTTTATTAACTATTTTGCCGATGGATTATAACATAGATGCAACTTCGTCAGCAAAATTATCCTCGCGTTTTTCTAACCCTTCGCCACACTCAAACCTAACAAAACGACGAACGTTCATATTCTCGCCAACTTTTGCTATTTTTTCGGTAACTAATTGCCCAACAGTGATATCTGGATTTTTAACAAAAGGTTGTTCTAGCAGGCAAATTTCTTTATAGAATTTGTCTATTCTGCCATTAACAATTTTCTCGGCGATAGCCTCTGGCTTACCTTCGTTCATAGTTTGAGTTTTAAGAACTTCGCGCTCATGTTCTACTTCTTCTTCTGGGACTTCTTCACGACGGACATATTTAGGATTAATTGCTGCAATGTGCATAGCAATATCGTGAGCAAGCTCTTGAACTTCAGCATTTTTAGCGGCAAAATCGGTCTCGGTATTAAACTCTAGCAAAACACCAATTCGTGTTCCGTGGATATAAGACATAATTAAGCCTTCGCTTGCGATTCTGTCTGCCTTTTTAGCAGCTTTTGCAATGCCTTTTTCGCGCAGATAGTCGACGGCTTTATCCATATCTCCATTACTTTCGGTTAATGCTTTTTTACAATCCATCATTCCGCAACCTGTCATCTTGCGTAAATCGTTAACTAATGCAGCTGTAACTGCCATAGGTATTCTCCTTTTCTGGGTTAAATCGTTAAAACCTGCTAAACCGCTTTGCTTTTTTCCAATGTCGGCTCGGCATCGTCGCAACTAATTTCGCTATGCTTGTTTTGCTAAAGACGCAAAACTACGCCAACGCTCCATTTGTTGCTCCTTATTCCCACAAAACAAGAATCGTGTTTTGCGGGAGCCCTCTATGCCCTTCGCCTCCATTGAAAAAATTTATCTAGCTTTTAACGCTTTAATAATTTATTTGTATTTTTATTTGTTTTATTTGTATAATTACTCTACTATTTGAGGTAAAATTTTCTCTTTTTTAGGAGCAGCTTTAGGTGCTTGCTCTTTAACCTCGGCAGGTGTCGCAACGTTATTGTTTGCGCTTGCTGCAGGTGTCGCTTTTGGTTCGGCTGGCATATCTATCATGCCCTCTTTAGCCTCTACAACTGCGTTGGCAACGGTATCTACAATTAGTTTAACCGCGCGGATAGCATCGTCATTTGCAGGGATAACATAATCTGCATCGTCTGGGTCGCAATTAGTATCTACAATTGCAACAACAGGGATATTTAGCTTGCGCGCCTCTTTAATTGCAATATGCTCTTTACGAGGGTCTACAACAAAAATTGCGCCAGGCAAATTCTTCATTTCTTTAATTCCGCCAAGGTACTTCTCTAGCTTAGCTTTTTCGTTTTTTAAATTAATTACTTCTTTTTTAGGAAGCAGATTAAATGTACCTTCTTCTTCCATTTTATCAAGCTGGAAAATTCTGTCGATACGTCTGCGAATTGTTTTAAAGTTAGTTAGCATTCCGCCTAACCAACGCGCATTAACATAAAACATGCTAGAACGCTCGGCTGCTGATTGAATAGCCTCTTGCGCTTGTTTTTTAGTGCCAACAAATAGAATGTTCTTGCCTTCTGCAACACAATCGCGGATAAAGCCATACGCTTCGTCAATTTTTTTAGAAGTTTTTTGTAGGTCGATGATATAAATACCATTACGCTCGGTAAAAATATACTCGCTCATTTTAGGGTTCCACCTGCGCGTTTGATGCCCAAAGTGTACGCCTGCTTCTAGTAATTGCTTCATTTGAACTACTGCCATAAATATTTTCCTCCTATTGTTTTTGCAAGTTGCGTTATTCACGAGTTGCACAAAATATTGTGCAATACCCTAGTTAAAACGCCCTCGCCACTGACGAAATAGAAACTTAAAAATTTTTAAGCAACAAGAAATTTTTCGTCTGTTTAATTTAACCTATAATATTTTACCACAAGATTAGTATGAAGTCAAGCTTTTTTTGATTTGAATTACATTTAATACGCTTCGGCGCGAATAAATCGCACCTTCGCTTCTAAAGTTATTTAGATGTTTTTGGCGACAAGCTGCCAAAAACTTGTTTCCATACTAAATCCCAACTATCCAAGTTTTGACCACTGCCACGCATTCGCGCAAATAGTTAAGCGGAGTAATATACCACTCGGTTTTAGCACCGATATATTTAGCATCTAGCCCTATTTTTTTAGCCAGAATCATGGCGCGGTACGCATGAAAATCGTTTGTAATTACTACTACTTTATAGTTATTTGCGCCAAAAACATTATCTAAAATTTGCTTGCTATAGTTTAAGTTTTCGTAAGTCGAGGTGGCTTTTTCTTCCAATATAATAGAATCTTCCGCTACTCCACGAGTCGTCAAATACTTTTGCATAGCGCGCGCCTCGGTTATATCCTCTTGCAAACCTTGAGCTCCCGAGACTACTATTTTTGCGTTTGGGTTATGTTTTGCATAATCTATAGCTTCATCTAGCCTGCGAGCCAAGGGAATAGTTACCTGCTCGCCCCTGATGCCCGCGCCTAACACAATAACCGCATCTTGGGTATAATCGGTTGTTTTTAAGTTACCATAAACCGCCAAAAATGTAGCAAGCGATGTAGCTGCTAGCATAATTATTATTAATGCAATTAAGATAGGCTTATGCGATATTACAAAATGCAAGCAAATGCCTAAACATATTATGCCCAAACTTAAAATTGCACAGGCAATAATGCCAAAGTTAAAGTTAGTTATGGTTGCCATTAACATGGTATAACCAAGGAAAATTAAGCCGATGGCAATTATTATTAGTTTAACGGTTTTCATATAATTCACTCATTCTTTTAAGCGCGACATTACAAAATGCGTTTATGGAAAGGTCTGCGCCAGGAATACCCAAGGCGTTTGAAATTAATTTTAAGACTATTAAAAAAACTTTTTTTAGGCTTAAAACGTTTGATAAGTTTTTTGCGAGTTTGAAGTCCTTCTTTTACTCCGCGAAAATATACATCATGCAGGCGATTTTTTCTATACCGTCGCAACATTTTTTCGCGTCCGCGATTGATAAAATACCCGTGCCAAAACCTGCTCCAGGCTGATAAATTTTTATAAATAGTCCATACGTTATTACGCGCTTCTAGGCGAACATAGGTATCATCTACCGCCTCGGCATTTGCACCTAGGCGATACACAAGCGATTCGGGACATAGGATTGTTTTGTAGCCCGCACGCCAACCGCGCCACGAGATATCGATATCTTGCCAAACATTAAAGTAGTGCTCGTCATATCCGTTTAAGTTAAGGAATATTTTTTTGTTATATAGCGCGCCAGACATAGGTGCTGCAAACACGCGCTTAGGCTTTAATTTTGCTACCTTTTTACCGCCATACATGCCAAACGCCATGCCACCCAAGGTGTACCCATACCCCGCTTGCTTTGCAACGGCTAAGTTATGAGGATACACAAGCACAGGGCAAACAGAAAAAATGGTAGGGTCGGCATCGGCTACTTTTAACATGCTCTCGAGCCAGGTTTTTTCTACAACTGTATCGGGCAGCACGATGCAAATATACTCGCAATTTGTTTTAACGGCTACATTATTTACTACCACGCCGATGCCCTTATTCTCGGTATTGGTAATCACTTCTACCTTAGGGAATTTCTCGGTTACAAGGGCGACACTATCGTCCATAGAAGCGTTATCTATAAAAGTAATTTTAAAATCTTTATACGTTTGGTTTTGAATAGAATCCAAGCATTTTTCTAAAGTTTTTTCGCCATTTGTATTTGGCAAAATTATATGAACCATATTTACGCCCCTTTTTCGATTTTTCATAAAAACACGCTTCGGCGTGAATGAATCACGCCTGCGCTTCTAAAGATAATATGGTATTTTCGGCGACAAGCTGCCGAAAATCTGTTTTTATTTTAGTCTTGAAGCTTAGTTTTATCGTTAATGTTTATCCCCTCTTTTGCGATAATAACAAACCCAGTTATAGTAATAGGGATATATTGTACCATGTGAAGCACTAGCGACATTGCCATTGCGTGGCTAGGCTCTGCTCCGAACATTATGAATCCTTGTTGCGCCGCTGCTTCTAGCGTTCCAAAATTACCGGGCGCGGCAGGGATAATGATGACTAGATTTATTAACACAACAATTAGTAGTGACATTAAAAGTTGGTATTGCATGCCAAAAGCGTAGCTTATAATTAGCACAGTTAAAAACTCGATAAACCATATGCAAAAGGAATATCCTATAACTTTTGCTAGTTGAGGCATCGATTTTATGCAATTAAAACCATCTACAATATTATCTATAAAGTTTCGTGCAAATTTAGGGACGATTTTTTCGATTAGTTTTTTATTTTTGGCAATTAGAACTAGAACTATTAAGCCGACAACCAAGCAGGCTGCAAGGATAGAGGTGTACGCCCAAGATAGCACTTGATGGAAAATCATAACCAGACAAAGCAGCACAAAAAGGGTGACGACATCTATAACTCGCTCGATTATAACGGTGCTAAAAAGCATGGCTTTGCTTGCGTTTAGTCGCACGCCGGCGAATGCGCCACGAAGGATATCGCCGATTCTGAGCGGAAGGATGTTATTAGTTGCGTAGCCCATTGCAAGTGGCGCGAAAACATTGTACATGGTTGCTTTTTTACGCGTGGTTATATTTGAAGTTGCGTTTGAGGATGCGTTTAAATTTTCATCGTTGGAGGTTGCGTTTTGCGATAAATCGTTAGGCACAGATTCTTTCGATTCATCGCTAACATTTAAGTTTGGGAGCATAAGCTCGCGCCAACGCAAAGTTCTAAAATAGAAGCCAGAGAAATGAACAAGCATTCCAAGAACTACAATTAAATACTGGGCTTGCGATAGTGCATTTTTAAACTCTACCCAATTTATATTTTTAAATAGCCAAAACAGTAGCAGAATGCTGATTATAATGCCAAGTATACTTACCAGAGTTTTTTTATTCATACGTAACCTCTTTATTTTCTTTAGTTGAAATCATTTGGATATCCACTTAAATTTCTATATTAGCAAAAGCATTTTCGACATCTTCCTGCTCATTTGCATCAAATAATAGCTCAATTTTATCGTCGGAGGTTGTGATTAGTTTTGGATATATATTGCTATTTTTTAGGGCTTTGTAAATTTTAGCCGCCACGCCAGAAGTCGTCATAAACTTAGAGCTTTGCAAGACAAATTTGGTGTTATCGGCGTTAATTTCTACCAATAAATTAGGGTGTTTGCTTTTAAGCTCGCCTATTGTGGCAACAACCTTTGGCACTTCGTCGTTGTTCGTGGTAAAGATTACCGCAATTTTATCTTTATATGGCAAAGTTTGGCTTATCATATCAACAACTATTTTATTATCACCAATTGCGCTCCAAACTTCGCTGACGGCAACAATATCGTTGGGGATATTATCTAAAATTATTAAAGTTTCATCTTTTATAGTAGTAATATTCATGGTATCGCCTCGTTTTTTCTCTTAAAAATCTAGCAAGTGCCGCTAACTAAATCGCTCATTGCATAAATGCCCGTTGGTTTACCCGCAATAAATTCACCTGCACGCAAGGCTCCGTTAGCAAAAACTTCGCGGCTGTTTGCGCTGTGGGTAAGTTCGATATTCTCGTTGTTCCCTGCAAATAAAATAGTATGCTCGCCCACTATAGTCCCACCACGGATGGAAGACATGCCGATTTCTGAGGTATCACGTTTTGCGCGGCGCGAATGACGGTCGAACACCAAGTGCGAGTCAATCTCATTGTTTCGCACGCTCATAATTTCGTCGGCAAGCAAGACAGCGGTGCCAGATGGCGCATCGAGTTTTTGGTTGTGGTGCCTCTCGATAATTTCGATATCGTAATCTAGCCCTAGAACCTTAGTCGCCTGTTTGGCTAGGTTGGCAAGAAGGCTTATACCTAGCGACATATTAAATGAAAAGAAAATAGTGGCGTTTTGGCTAGCTTCTTTAATCTGCTCGACCTGTTCGGCGGTGTAGCCCGTTGTAGCAAGCACAAGGGGGATTGAATTTTTAGTAGAGAACTCCAGCAATCCGTTTAGTGAGCTAGGGTTAGAAAAATCGATAATACAATCGGCATCGTTCGGAGCGTCAGAAATATGTTGCACAATTTTAAAGGCAGAGTCGTTGACGCAAAATTGATGGTCGACGCCGCAAACAATGTTATATTTAGGACTTTCGCTAGCTAGGCGCGTTATTGTTTTGCCCATGCGCCCACAGCAACCAGATAGAATTATGTTGGTCATGTTATTTTTTCCTTTTGTTCTATTGTATAAAAGCACGCTTCGGCGGAATGAATCCGCCTACGCTTCTAAAGCTAATATGATATTTTCGGCGACAAGCTGCCGAAAATTTATTCACATCAAATTACTATATTAATTCAATGGCAGTCATTTCGGCAATTAATCGCTCTTTTGCAGCAGCTGACATTTCGCACAATGGCATTCTTAACTCGCCAACATCGTAGCCCATTAGGTTTAAAGCTGTTTTAACCGGGATAGGGTTGACCTCACAAAACAACGCTCCGATTAGCGGGATAAGGTTTAACTGAAGCTTGATTGAGCCTGCAACATCGCCATTTAAAAATTTTTGTACAATATCGTGAGTTTCTTTTGGCATAATGTTTCCAATGGTAGAAATTACGCCCGCGCCGCCTAGTGCCATAACAGGTGATATTTGGTCATCGTTGCCGCTATAGATATCGATATTGTCGCCGCAAAGGTTGGCTAGCTCAGCAATTTGGGATATATCCCCGCTCGCCTCTTTTACAGCCACGATATTTTTATGCTTACTAAGCTCGGCAATAATTTTAGGCGGAATATTTGCGCCTGTTCGCGATGGAACATTGTAAACAACTATAGGAATATCCACGCTATCGGCAATGGCAATATAGTGTTTAATAAGCCCGCTGGTCGAAGTTTTATTGTAGTATGGGTTAACGATTAGCAATCCATCGGCGCCTAATTTTTGCGATTCTTTAGAAAGCTCGATTGCGTGCATGGTATCGTTGCTTCCAGTGCCTGCAATTACAGGAACGCGCTTATTTGCTTGCTTTATAGTAGTTTCGACGACGCTTAAATGCTCGGCATCTGTCATAGTAGATGCTTCGCCTGTGGTGCCACAACTTATAATAGCGTCTGTTTTATTATTTATTTGAAAATCGACAAGTTCCTTAATTTTATCGTGATTCGGCTTATTGTCTGATGTGAAAGGTGTGACTAATGCAACGCCGCTGCCGGTAAATATTGTGTTTTTCATAATAATATCCTCCTTTTAAGATTGAGCCAAATTCTTTACTCGTTCTCCCACATCTCGATTAATTTTTGAGCAATTTGCACAGCATTAGTAGCCGCGCCCTTGCGGATATTATCGGCAACCACCCACATGTTCAAGCCGTTCTCGATGGTATCGTCTATTCGCAAACGCCCTACAAATGTATCGTTGCTTCCGTTAGCTATAGTTGCAAGCGGATATATATTGTTCGCCACATCATCGTACAAAACAACGCCAGGGGCATTTTTTAAAATATCGAACACTTGAGGTAAGGTAAATGGTTTTTCAAACTCTACATTAATGCTCTCGCTATGGCTATTTTTAACTGGAACGCGCACGGTTGTAGCCGTCACTTTCATATCCCAATCACCAAGGATTTTTTTAGTTTCGTTTATCATTTTAGTTTCTTCTTTTGTATATCCATTCTCCTCAAAGACATCGATATGAGGCAAGCAATTGTTAGCAATAGGGTAAGGGAATTTTTGAGGCTGCTCGCCTTTTAAGGTAGCTTCTAAATCGGTAACTCCAGAAACACCTGCGCCGCTAACCGCCTGATATGTAGAGTACACCACACGTTTGATTCCAAAAGCTTTATGCAATGGTGCAAGCGCAACAACTGCCTGGATAGTAGAGCAATTTGGGTTGGCGATTATGCCTTTATTCCACGCGATATCTTGAGGGTTAACCTCGGGAACAACGAGCGGGACTTCTTTATCCATACGCCATGCGCTGCTATTATCTATTACCACGCAACCTTTAGATGCCGCGATAGGGGCATATTCCTTAGACACGCCACCGCCTGCCGAAAACAAGGCGATATCGAAGCCTTGGTCGAAGCTATTTGGAGTAAGCTCTTGGACGATATACTCCTTACCGTTAAAGTTTAGCTTGTTGCCAGCTGAGCGCGCAGACGAGAACAAAACATACTCGCTTGCTGGGAAATTTTCTTCTTCTAACACCTTTAAAAACGTGCGCCCTACCATGCCGGTGGCACCTACAACCGCTACTTTGTATTGCTTGCTCATTAATATCAAACCTTTGCTATTTATTTACTTTTACTAATACCATTTTATTTTAAAACTTTAAACATTACCACAATAATATCATTTTTTAATTACATTGTCAAGCGATATCCGCCTATATTGTAAATATTTTACCTTCAAGATATTTTAGCCCAGGTAAATCGTTTAAAAACTCTAGCTTTTTGGCAATTAGTGTTTGAGTTTTTTTATTGAATTCTTTATTTATTTTGTTGCTTCCATATTTCCCATCGCCAATTAAAGGGTGCCCGATAAACGCCATATGTGCGCGGATTTGATGGGTTCTGCCTGTGATTAATTCGACTTCTAACTCGGCAAAATTAGGGTGCTGTTTTAAAACTTTATACTTTGTAATAATTTCTTTTGCACCTTGTGTTGCTTGCGCAAAAACTTTAACGGTAGACACGCCATCTTTTTTAAGCAAGTAGGCGTGAAGCGTTTCTTCATTAATATTAAAAACGCCATAAGCCATGCAATAATAATACTTTTTGACTAAGCGATTTTTAATAATCTCGTTCATAATCCTTAAGGCATCGCCATTTTTAGCTATTATTACCAAGCCAGAAGTGTTTCGGTCGATTCGGTGGCACAAAGTAGGCGGAAAGGTTGATTCATCGGGCACATACTCACCATTTTTGATTAAATATGCCATTGCGCGATTGATTAAATTATCGAATCTATTTACCTCATCGGCGTGAACGCTTAAACCTGCGGGCTTATTTGCTATTAGGATATTCTCGTCTTGATACACAATTTCGATATCATCGCTTACCCTAGAATAATCCACGGTTTCCGTCGCGTTTTTATCGAAAAATTCGTCATTAATGTAAACATCTACCTTTTGCCCATTACATAGCGTAAAGTCTGGCTTTTTGATAGTTTTACCGTCCACCCTTACCTTACCCTTGCGGATAAACTTGTACATAAGCGATGTGGGTAAGCCAAAGGTGGTCTTCTCTAGTAATTTAGAGAGCCTTATGTTATCAAAATTTTTATCTATTATAAAACTCTTCATTGGTCTAGCTTGTTTAATCGGGCTTGATGACGTTCTTCAAAAGTAGCATTTAAAAACGCGTCCAAACAATATAGGGCAAGTTGCTCGCCTATTACGCGCTCGCCAAAACAAATGATATTTGCGTTATTGTGCTGTTTTGCCATAGTGGCAGAGAAAGCATCAGAAATTAGAGCGGCGCGGATACCCTTGAATTTGTTAGCAGCCATCGACATCCCTATACCTGTCCCGCAAACCAGAATGCCAAGCGCGTTGCTATTATTTTGCACATTGTCGGCTACTTTTTTAGCTATATCGGGGTAGTCGACACTATTGGTATCGTAGCAGCCAAGGTCGGTGAATTCAAGGTTTATTGCCGTTAAGTGGTCGATAATTTTAGTCTTTAAATTAAACCCGCCATGGTCGCTTCCTATGTAAATTTGCATCGTGCATAACCTCTCTTTTGTAGTTTATTGTAGATTTTCCTCTGAATTATCCCCATTGTTTGCCTGCGTAAATTATTTGCGTGTCGGTTAAATCGTTTTTATTTAAATAATTCCACTTTGTATTAATAAACTTGCTATAATCAGCAAAATAGGCGTTAGGGTGCGCGTTTTTTAGTTCTTCAAAATCTATCCGAATAGCAGGCGATGATGTAAAATCTATCTTATCGCTGAGATTTGAGTTCGGCGCAACAGTGCAAACGCTTGCAAAAACCGCGCCATTTCGTGCATCTATATATGGAATGATTTCTGTATTTTTAGCACCAAGCCACTTTTGGGGGGATTCTGCAACACACCTCGCAAGCAAGGTAAGCGAGGACACTCCATGGATGTTGGGCTGAGTTACGCTATTGCAGGCGGCGGATTTTATGCCACGAGCCAACCCCTGAGCCGTTGCCATGCCTATTCTTAATCCCGTGTAACTGCCTGGGCCAATAGTGACGATAATCAAGGTAACATCTGCAATTTTAAGGTTATTATTAGCTAGCATCTCATCAATTTTAGGCATTAAAACCTCGCTATGAGTCTTGCCATAATCGGCGGTAAGGCTATCAATAACGCTTCCTTCAATCTCGTCTTTTATAGCAATATCCAAGATATTTGTAGATGTATCGATACATAAAACCATTTTGTTGCCCCTTTTACTTTAAGCTCTTTTCTATTTCAATTAAGCTAGCATTCGCCAAAGTTTTATCGCTATTAACGGCAGAAATGTAATACTTAATTTTAGGCTCGGTGCCGCTAGGGCGCACGGTTATGCTACAATTTTCTTCCAGTTCAAATGCAATTACATTGCTGGTTTGGTTCATGTTTATATCTGCCATCTCGTTTTTTAAGTAATCGCTGCGTTTTAAAGTAGAATAATCGCGCATTGCAACAACTTTTTTACCACCGATTGCCTTTGGTGGTTTAGCGCGATACCCTGCCATGATTTCGGAAATTATCTTGGTGCCTTCTAAGCCTTCGTGCGTTACATGGATAGTTTTTTCGCAATAGTATCCATATTTTTTATAGATACCGTCTAAATAATCTAGCAAATTACTACCATTATCCTTACAAAACTGCGCCATCTCGGCTACCATAATAGATGCAACAACCGCATCTTTATCACGCGCATAATCGCCGATTAAGTAGCCAATACTTTCCTCCCAACCTATTGCAAATTCCTCGTTTGGTTTAAGGGTTAATATCTTCTCTCCGATAAATTTAAAGCCCGTGTAAACGTCAAAATATTCGGCATTATTATCTTCGCAAATTTTTTGAGTAAGCCTAGATGATACAATAGTGGAAATTACAACGGGAGTTTTAGCATTGTTTATTGTATTTTGTTTATTATAACGTTGAGTTAAAATATATTCCGTCAGCATAATTCCAACTTGGTTGCCGGTAAAGTGTTCATACTCGCCATCGTCGCGGCGGGCGCAAACTCCTGTTCGGTCGCTATCTGGGTCGGTCGCTATGATAATATCTGCATTTACCTGCTTTGCTTTATTAATCGAAAGCTCTAATGCCTCAATAAACTCGGGGTTTGGGTAGCTACAAGTAGGGAAATTGCCATCGGGCTGGCATTGACTCTCGACAAGTGTAACATTATCGAACCCTGCTTCGGCTAGTGCGCGTGTGACAGGCACAAATCCTGCACCGTGCAAGGGCGAGTATACAATCGAAACATTTCCACCCTTATTAATTTTTTGTTGCAGAACAATGTTTATATATGCGTCGTCAATTTTTTCGTCTAAAACTTGGATATTCTTGCTTATCCGCGCCTCATCAAAGGTGATATTGAACTCATCGGCAGCGTCTATCTCGGGTAAAATTTTATCACAAACAAGGGGCGGAAGCTGACCGCCATCTTCCCAATAAACCTTGTAACCGTTATATTCCTTAGGGTTGTGGCTAGCGGTTACCATTATCCCTGCTATAGCGTGCAAGTGGCGCACGCTGAACGAAAGCTGAGGGGTAGGGCGCAAAGAATCGTAAATATACACCTTAATATCGTTGCTTGCTAGCACTTTGGCTGCTTCAAAAGCAAAATCGCGGCTATTATTACGCGAATCGTACGAAATTACCACACCGCGCGATTTAGATTCTGGCGAATGCTGTGCGATATAATTAGCCAACCCGCTGGTTGCCTTGCGGATAGTGTACACATTAAGCCTGTTTATGCCTGCTTCCATTTTACCACGAAGCCCAGCGGTGCCAAACTCTAGGTGATGGCAAAACCTTTCGTTAATTTCACTTTCGGTTAAATTTAGCAATTCAGCTTTAGTTTTTGAATCAAGAGCGGGACTGTTTAGCCAACGCATATACTCGGATTTTGGGTTAATATTCATAAAGTTATCACCTAAATTGTTATTTTTTATAATTTATTCTAACCTATGATACCACAAAAAAAATAATTTGTAAAGTAGTAATTTAAATTTTTTTGCGCAAACTAATTTATAGAACAACTTACGATAGAGGAGTAATGATATATGAAGGATAATTTTAATAGTAATAGTTTATCACATAATAATGAAAAAACTAAGGATTTAAATGTAGAAAGCTTTGATAATCTGCCAAATTATGGTGATTTTGGGGACGGTATGCCTTTTGGGAACAAGGACTCGTCTAGCGATAAAAAGTATGGTTCGCGCCCATTTGATGAGTATGCTGACGATGTGAAAAACCGTGGTGAGTTTGTGTCTACCTTCCATTATTGGCTATCACCTCAGCAACAAGAAGATAAAGCAAAAGAGTTGGCAGAAGCAGGGAAAACTTCTGATAATTTTAAAGTTGATGGCAATAATGGTATGAAAAATTAGTTCTAAATGTATAATTTATTATTTTATGGTAAAACTAACTTGTAGATAAATTTTTATATTCCATATTTTTTAAGGAGAGTTTAAAATGGATACAGTTGCATTAATTTTAGCAATTTTAGGTGCGCTTAATTGGGGCTCTATTGGTCTATTTGGTGTCGATTTTATTAGCAGCATGTTTGGCGGAGCAGAGACAGCAATAGCACGAATCATCTACTCTTTAGTAGGTTTAGCAGGGCTTTGGTGCATAACATTACTATTCCGCGAGAACGAGCAAGAGAATGAAAATCGTGTGCGTAGCGAAAAATAGTTTTAGTCTTTAATATCAAAAGCATTCCCTTTGTAATTTGCAGCGGGAATGTTTTTTATGTGCATTTATAGTCCATTTTTGTAAAGCTTTAAAATATTTTCAATAAATATCACTTTTTTTAGTAAAAACTATTGACAAACTATATATAAATGTGATATAATCACAAAGTAACCTTGTGAGGGGTTATTTTTTTGGAGTGCTAATTTTTATTTTTTTGATTAGTTTCTAAAAATATATGGTTAAGTTACTTCAAAAAATTTTATTTTAAGGAGTTATAAAAATGGCTGATGCTATAAAGTTACAGTGTACAAACGAAGGTTGCGCACACTTTAAGTACACGTTTAAAAACAAAAAAAATACACCGGATAGAATGGAACTTAAAATATTCTGCCCTAATTGTAATGCCCATACTTTGCATAAAGAAACTAAATAGTTTAATCGCTTAATATGTAAAAAATGGAGTTTCTACCGATGTTTACTTAATGAATAAATGGTTTTTGTTAATCGTTTATCATTCTTTAAACATTACGAAAGGATTGTCTTTATCATGGCAATGAGTGGCAAAAAAACTACAAAAAAAGATTCTAAACCTAATTATTTTAAGCAGGTAGCTAGCGAGCTAAAAAAAGTTAACTACCCTGGGGCTAAACGAACCACTAATAATACTATTGTTGTTTTAGTCGTGGTTATTGTGTTTGCGGTTTTTATTTGTGCGTTAGATTTTGGCTTAAGTTTTGGGCGTAAAGGTTTGCTTGACCTTAAAACTAAATACGAAACTTATGTTAACTCTACGCAAATTACCGATGGCACTACTACCGATGGTTCAACTGATACAATTGAATCCGAGGGTGTTACAATTCCTACTGAACCTACCGAAGTTACTCCTACAGAAGGTGTGCCAGCAGAAACCGCTCCAGCAAGTGAGGCAACAACGCCTGAAACCCCTGCTGAGTCTACAACTGAAGGTGCTGCAACCCCTATTACCAATGAAGGGGGTAATCAATAGTGGCATTAGATACCCCAAAATGGTATGTTGCTCACACCTATTCTGGTTACGAAAACAAAGTTAAAGCCAATATCGAAAAATTAGTCGAAAACAGGGATATGCAAGAGGCTATTGTAGACATCAAGATTCCTATGGAAGAAGTTGTAGAGGTTAAAGACGGCGTGAAAAAGAATGTTTTGCGCAAAAAATACCCTGGCTATGTTTTTGTTAAAATGATAATGAACGACGAAACTTGGTATATAATACGTAATACTCGTGGAGTTACCGGGTTTGTCGGCCCTGGTTCTAAGCCCGTCGCGTTAACCGAGCAAGAGATTGACGATATGGGTGTAGAGAAGAAGATTATCACTTTAAACTTTGGTGTTGGCGATGTTGTGCTTATAAAGCAAGGTCCGCTGGCCAATTTTACCGGTGCGGTTACTTCTATAGACCTAGATAAAAAGCTGGTTACCGTTAATGTTAGCATGTTCGGGCGCGAGACGCCTGTTGATTTAGACATCGAACAAGTAGAATTAACATAGTTGAAGTTTATCAATTAGTATATTTATAATTGTTTTATTTACTTAAAAAAATTAATGTAAGGGGAAAATAATAATGGCTGGAAAAGTCGTTGGTTTAATAAAATTGCAAATTCCTGCAGGTAAGGCTACTCCTGCACCGCCAGTTGGTCCTGCTTTGGGTCAGCATGGTGTTAACATTGTGTCGTTTACAACACAATTTAACGAGGCTACAAAAAATGATGCAGGGCTAATTATCCCTGTTGTCATCACTGTTTACGAGGATAGAAGTTTTACTTTCATCACAAAAACTCCGCCTGCAGCTGTGCTAATTAAAAAGGCTATCGGGCTAGAAAAAGGCAGCGGCGTGCCTAATAAAACTAAGGTCGCAAGCATATCTAAAGATAAAATTCGCGAGATTGCTGAAGTTAAAATGAAGGACCTTAACGCTGCTAATATCGAGTCTGCAATGTCTATGATAGCAGGCACCGCACGCAGCATGGGCGTAACGGTTGAAGAGTAAAAACTTGTTTTAATTCGTCAAAATTATCTTTGGGAGAATGCCTGTTTTGTTTGTGTGGGTATGATTTTACCTGTTACATTCTAGGAACTTTTGGCATTCGATACCACCAATAAGGAGAATATAAATTATGAAACTAACTAAAAAGCAAAAAACTTATGCAGAAGTGTATGACCAAAAACAGACGTTTGACCCTGCAGAAGCTTTGGATTATGCTACAAAAACAGCTAAAGCAAAATTTGACGAGACAATTGAAATCCATATTAAATTAGGCGTCGATTCTCGTCATGCCGACCAACAAGTTCGTGGTGCTGTTGTGCTTCCAAACGGGACGGGTAAAGTGCAAAAAATTCTTGTATTTGCTAAGGGTGAAAAAGCTGACGCTGCCACAGCTGCTGGTGCAGATTTTGTTGGTGCAGAAGAGCTTGTGCCTAAAATTCAGAATGATGGTTGGTTTGATTTCGATATCGTTGTTGCTACCCCAGATATGATGGGCGTGGTTGGACGTTTAGGTAAAGTTTTAGGTCCAAAAGGCTTGATGCCTAACCCAAAAAGTGGTACTGTAACACCTGATGTAGCCAAAGCTATCGAAGAGATAAAGCTTGGTAAAATCGAGTATCGTCTTGATAAGAACAACATTATCCACTGCCCTATCGGCAAAGCATCATTTGGTAAAGAGAAATTATTGGATAACTTTAATACTTTAATGAACGCTATCGTGCGTGCGAAGCCTGCTTCTAGCAAGGGAACTTACCTAAAAAGCGTAACCTTATGTGCTACGATGGGTCCTGGTGTTAAGGTTAATCCTTCTAAAATCGACGTTGCGTAAATTGATATTGAGCAAAAAGTAATTGTCGGCATTTGCCTAAATTGCATACAATATAATGGGTAAATTTTGGTATGAAAGATTGTTATTTTAGTTGCTATTTATAAAAGATTGATTATGTAAAGTTGTTTTGGTATTTTGCATCTTTGGTTTTAAAGTGCATACTCTTCAATTCAACTTTACATTTCTTTCTGCATTTGCTGCCTTAGCTCAGTCGGTAGAGCACTTCCTTGGTAAGGCTTCAAATTCTCCTCGAATTTGACGACAGTTTTGCAAGTTTTGACGACAGTTTGTGTAAATCGTCCTTGCATTGATACACTAAAAACCGCATATTTCCAGCATTTGCTGCCTTAGCTCAGTCGGTAGAGCACTTCCTTGGTAAGGAAGAGGTCGGCGGTTCAAGTCCGCTAGGCAGCTCCACTTAAAACCGCTATATTACCGGCTAAAATTTTACTTGTTTTTAATTTATTCCGCCACAATTAAATTTCACCTGTGAAGGTTTTGTTGTTTTTTTACATTCTTGCCAATTATTTGTCATTTAGTAAGCATATAAATCCAAATTTTCATAATTATCGTTTAATATTTTCCAAAATGCAGCTGCAATGCTTCTAACTCTCTTTCGACTCATTTAATATTTTTTCTATATCGGATTTTACTCCACCAGATAAATCTCTTGAATCACCAATTTTGTGACATTTAAAACCATTAAGGTCAAAAGGAGGTTTATCGTTTTCTTCTTTAGGTTGGTAATAAAACACCATTTTCCCTAAACCCACATTTTTTAATGCGTAGCCGACCTCAACCATAACATTATGACGAGCTCCAGTTAAATCTGCAACAAAAATGTCGCAATCTGATATTTCTCTATACATAACACTTCTAATATCAAATGTTCCGCCTTCTTCCGTTCCCATATCTATGGGGACTAGGTTTAATTCGTTCGCTATTTCTTTCATTTGGTTTATTCTGTGATTTGCTTGTGATAATTCTGGTTCGCTTGTAGGATACCAACGGGCAATGAACATTTTCTTAGGGGCGTTTTCATAAATCTTATCATATATACTAATGATATCATCAGTCTTTAGATTCGTTGCCTCCGAAATATGATTTTTTGCTATCCATTTAATAAAGTGTGAATATTTTTCCCAATTCACAATTTTATAATAAACCAATGACTCAATTATGTAAACATTATTACTCTTAGCTACTATTCCGTTTTCACGAATTACATTTTCGATATCAACCAGTGTTTCTTTTATAGTTTGAACGGCGTTCTCTGGGGCAAGTTTCTCTATATCTAATAAGCGTCTAAATAAATTTAGGAAGAAAGAATACCTTTTTTCATAAATGAATTCTTTAATTTTAGGGAATACATCAAAATTCACCTTTCTATCCCCTATTAGAATATCACGAGTGAATTTATAGCACAATCCAAAAGAAGGGTCTTCAAGAAGATTATCATCGGAAAAGGTGTTAAACCCTTCTATAATTGTTTTAATATTAAGTTCTAATTCAAGTGGAATTTGTTTAGAATTAATATTATGGAATATAGCTCTTGAATGTCTTTCAAGTTCAGTATTTGTAGGAAACAATATAATACAAAACGGTATGAGCATATCTGGGTTTGCATAATCGGCTGCACTTAATCTATGATTTCCATCTATTCGTAAGATTTTTACTTTATCTTCTTCGAAATCAAGTTGTGCAATTTTTAACGGTTTGTTATCGCCGACTAATTTGTTATTTTGTTTATTAAAATTTACCGTTATGTCTCCAATATTAGTTGCCCTTGACCCTTTTTCGCGAGAATTAACAGCTTCCAAAAGCATTTCGAAAGGTTGAATATTTTCGTCTAAGTTAAAAGACATTGATAAAACCACTTCGGGGAAATACTTATAATCACCTTTTGTTAAAAAGTTGATCATTTCATTCGCATGTTCTCCCAATAAATCACGTTGAATATCGGGATTCACTTCAGATATTTCTGCCAATTCTTTAATGGTTGCTAAACCACGAAGGCAAAGATAATTATCCATAATTGTTGATAAAATGCCATTCATTTTCATCTGTTATTCCTCCTTCTACACCAGCCCGAAGAACTTCTCAAAGAATATCGTTAGTTTTTCAATAACTGTTGTTTTCTTAACAGTTCTGTTATTCTCGCCAAATAGCGATGTAGGCGGAAGGATTTTATCAATGCCTGTGCCTGTTGTTTTAAGCTCGCCTGCGCGGAATGAATTATCAATAAACTTGTGTGTTTCTTCTTTTTTTAGATTTTCGAATTCAATAATTGCTCCTAAATCCTGTTCCTTTTGCTCTTTTACAAATTCCACCCATTCTGCCTCAACTTTTGTATTAATATTCATACGCTCAATGAAATTTGTAATAAGCTCTTTTTTGCTACGAAGCTCTAAGCTTGAGCCGATAGCCTTGTCGATCGTTTCTAAAATTTCTTTATCCGTGCAATGACTATCGTGATATTTAGTAACAAGCATTAGAATATAGTCAATGTTTATATTAACCTGCTTGATAAGCTCCATTTCAAAGACAATATCGTCGTTTATTATCTCTTTTTTGGCATCAATATTCTTTCTGTATTTCTGATAAAGGTCGATGTATTTACCGTGATAATCTTGGAATTCACGTTCAGTTAAAATTTCATTGTCCTTGTAATCATCGAACGACACGAGAATATTTCTAAGACGCAAAATAGCAGAATATAGCTCGATAAATTCTTTTTCACTTTCCTCGCCTATAATCTCGCCAAAATTTTTAAGGTCTTCTATAAGCTCCGAATATTTATCATAATAATGCTTAAAAGGTTTTAAAAGCACAATTCCTGCCGCATCTTTATCGCCAAATAGACTAATCGCCTCATTGGTTTCTTGTTCTAAATTACGAAAGCATACGATATTACCAAAGCGTTTGACGCTATTTAATATTCTATTGGTTCGTGAAAACGCTTGAAGTAGTTTGTGATATTTTAAGTTTTTATCAACCCAAATGGTGTTTAGCGTCGTTGCATCAAATCCCGTCAAAAACATATCTACAACAATCAAAAGGTCAATCTGACGGTTTTTCACTCGCATAGACAAATCTTTATAATAGTTTTGGAATTTATCGCTTGAAGTGTCGTAATTTGTATTGAACATTGCGTTATAATCAGCTATTGCACCTTCTAGAAAATCACGGCTAACTTTGTCTAAACCTTCGGTCGTAAATTCTTCATCTGGCTCTTCTTCGTTGGCTGAGTAGCTAAATATTGTCGCAATTTTTAGGTTATGCTCGTGGTTTTTGAACTCGTTATAATACCTTTTCGCCATATCAATCGAACTTACAGCAAAGATAGAGTTAAATCCGTTGACGGTCTTTTCCTCTTTAATCTCATCAACTTCTTTTTTCTTATCTTCTGCCAGTTTCTCAATATTTGTTATAACTCTGTGTTGGAAATGCGAAAGATTTTGGTTGCGATAAGTTTTATCGTTGAAATTTTTTATAATGTACTCCACGGTATTGCTTATAAGCTGGTTATCGCTTAATACCGCTGCGGTGTCTATCGCACTCACTTTTTTATCAATAATTCCGTCTTTTATTCTAAATCGCTCTATGTAATCAACTTTAAAGGGCAGAACATTGCCGTCGTTTATTGCGTTTACGATTGTGTAGGTGTGCAGCTTATCTCCGAAGGCTTGCTCGGTTGTTCTAAGCATTGGGTTGCCTGATGTGCTGCTATTGGGTGCAAAAATAGGAGTGCCTGTAAAACCGAATATGTGATAATTCTTAAAATTCTTTGTTATTCTAAGGTGCATATCGCCAAATTGCGAGCGATGGCATTCATCGAATATCAAAACAATATGCTTCTTAAAAACCTCATGTCCTTTGTTTCGTCCAATAAAAACATCAAGCTTTTGAATGGTTGTAACTATAATTCTGGTATCATCTGATAATTGTTTTTCAAGAACTTTTGTAGAAGTGTTGCCATTGGCTGCTCCTTTGCAAAAACGGTCGTATTCTTTCATTGTTTGGTAATCAAGGTCTTTTCTATCAACGACAAATAGCACCTTATCAATATAATCAAGCCCTGTTGCAAGTTGAGCCGTCTTGAATGATGTCAGAGTTTTGCCCGAGCCTGTTGTATGCCAAATATAACCGCCAGCTTCGATGCCGCCCATTTTTTTATAATTGTTAGAACACTCAATGCGGTTTATAATCTTCTCAGTTGCGGCGATTTGATACGGACGCATAACCAAAAGTAGCTGCTCGCTTGTGAAAACGCAATACTTCGTTAAAATATTTAGTATTGTGTGTTTAGCGAAAAAAGTTTTGGTAAAATCGACTAAATCGGTTATTAGTTTATTCTCGCCATCTGCCCAATAGCTTGTGAATTCAAACGAATTGCTTGTTTTCTTGGAGCGTGACGCTCCACCCGTTTTGACTTCATAAACATGAGAAAATCTTGTTGTGTTGCTATAATATTTCGTGTGAGTTCCGTTGGATATAACGAAAATCTGAGCATACTCATACAGACCACAACCTGCCCAAAAGCTATCGCGCTGGTATCTATCAATTTGATTAAATGCTTCTTGAAGCGGCACGCCACGCTTTTTCAACTCAATATGCACAAGCGGCAAACCGTTGACGAGTATTGTTACATCATAACGATTATCATAAGTTCCAGAGTTTTCGTATTGGTTGATAATCTGCAAGTGGTTGTTATGTATGTTTTTCTTGTCTATTATAGAAATGTTTTTTGTTATTCCATTATCAAGGCGAAAAGCATATCTATAATCTTCTTGGACTTTGCGTGTTTTCTCAACAATTCCCTCATTTTTATTGATAAGGTATTCATTGCAAAAACGCTGCCACTCTCTATCATAGAAAGTATAATCGTTTAACCGTTCAATTTGCTTCCGCAAGTTTGCAAGCAAATCAGCCTCGGAGGAAAGAGCAACAAAATCATAGCCTTGTATTCTAAGACGCTCAATAAAATCTTTTTCCAGCTCCGCCTCGCTTTGATAAGCCCCCGATTGCTTTTCAGTCGGGACATATTTTGCAACGACGGTGGACTCGTTTTGCTCGGCTATCATTTTGTAATCTTTCACGCTGTTTTCAGCTCCTTAAAATCTAATAATTTGTTCCGATAGTATTCATATTGTTTTCGTCTTGCCTCAATTTCAGCAGGAAGCCCTTGGGTTATGTCAGTTGTCAGTGCGTCGAATTTATCGAGAATTTCGACAATACGCTCTTGGGTTGCAAGAGGAGGGATGGGTATTTGAAGTTCTCTAATAAACGACAAATTGGCTATAGCTAGTTTTCCGCCGCTTGTTAGTGCAATAAATTGAGGGAATAGAATTTGACAAGCATAAAACAAATAATACTTATCCAATACTTTTTCGTTTTTCGGATATAATGCGGCGACATTTTGATTTGTTGCTGCTTCAAAGTTTAAAAAAGCTATTTTCCCAATTGTTGCTCCTACCATTGCTATTAGTGTTGTACCGATAGGAAGTATTTTCGCCGATGAATTACTTAGACCGCTTTCAGTAATATATTCAGTGACTTCATCTACATACTTTTGATTCTTGCAGACGGTTGAACCAAGCCATTTCACAGTGCCATTCTCCCAATATTCTGATACACCTCGTTTAGGAGTACCTCCAGCGCTTACGCAACATACTTCCCCGAGGCTACTCCATAATACCCCCCCCGTTTTCCAGTTTTTGGAAATTCAAGAGAGAATTACGATAGTATTCATATTGTTTTTTCCGCGCTGTAAGCTCTGCTGTAAGCTCTGCTGTAAGCTCTGTAAAATTGTCAAGTATCTTGACAATTTCTCTCTGAACGGCAAGGGGAGGCAGGGGGATTTTGATGTTTTCCCATTTTCCTTTACTTAACCCAAATCTAGTTAGACCTGTTGCGTTCATAAGAATTTGTTTTTGAAGCACATTGCTTTCAAACAAATAAGATAAGTAGAATGGTGATAATTGTTCCTTGTTTTTAATTCTAACTCTCATTATATGATAACTATAAACTGCATTATCTATTGTTTGAGTAGCAACGGCAGAATGCCCAATATCGTCGATAGTTTCGGAAGTTGGTGTAATAAATACATCACCCTCTTCAATTGAGCAATTCTCAATTTTATTATCGCTCGCTGAAACCTCCATCGCAAGCGTTTCTGGCGTAATGTACATATTGCGATATACATCCATATAATTGAGAAGTTTAACCATTTTTTGGTCGGGAACTATCTTTTTGTCAACACCTGTATTTGCAATTTCGCAAACATCCACCAACTTAACATACTCCACCCCATTCGGGCAAAGATTCTGTATTAGCTCCGTTAGTTTATTCATCGTTCTCACCACCGTTCTTGCTTTTCAGTTGTTTAATAACCTTATCAAAGTCAGAAGTGATTTTCTGTGTCCTATTATATTCGGCATATTCCAAAAAAGCTTTTTCATCGGCTTGCTTTCTACTTATACGCCCATTGTCTTTGAGTATTTTATATTTGCGGAACTCTAAAAACTCGTTTATGCTAGTAGCGAACTCATCCATAGTGAAGGTATTTTCTCGTTCTATCAAATCTTCAATATAATCAAAATACCCAGAAACTGCACGTTCTAACTGACGGATTTGTTTTTCTTCCAAGTAGTTTTTGGCGATTTTTACATCTTGTTTTAATATTCTGCCCTTCGGAGAATTTTCCCAAGTCTTAAGCCCCATATGCTCTTTATTTCTATCTGCATTCGCATATACAATTTCAGCACCCGTTTGCCCTGTTATAGCAAAATGGAATTTATTTTGAACGGTTGCATAAAACTTATCTGTAACCTCTGCATTTCTGTCATAGTCAATCGAACATTCTGCGAATATATCGGTTATTTGTTGCCATATACGCCGTTCACTTGCACGGATAGAGCGGACACGCTCTAAAAGCTCACGGAAGTAGTCTTTGCCGAAAAGCGTCTTGCCTTGTTTTAGCCTCTCGTCATCCATAGCAAAGCCTTTGGTCATATATTCTTTCAAAATGCCAGTTGCCCAAATTCTAAAATTTGTCGCACGCCGTGAATTGACACGATAGCCAACGGAAATAATAGCATCGAGATTGTAAAATTTAGTTCCGTGCGTCTGAGTCTTACCTACGATTGCACCGTGTTGAGTGGTTGTTTCCAAAATGGAAATAACCACTTTTTCTTGCAATTCGCCTTCCTCGAAAATGTTTTTTAAATGCTTGCTTATAGCAGGCGTTTGCACATCGAAAAGTTCAGCCATTGCTCCTTGTGTGAGCCAAACGGTTTCATCTTTTACAACGGCGTTGATTGATACATCGCCCTCAGCTGAATTGTAAATTATAAATTGAAAATTATTTTCCATATTGCTCTCCTTTGCTATTAGGTCGAAACCCCCGAATTAAGTTTATCACTCTATTTCCGCAATAATCTTGTCAATTTCAGCCCTCAAAACTTCCTCGCGAGCAACGATTTCGGCTATCTCTTTGTTAAGTTCTACAATATCTATAACTTCCCGAGTGTCCTTTTTTTCAACATAGCTTGACACGCTTAGCTTATAATCTTTTTTGGCAATATCTTCGTTTTTAACGAGTTTTGCTATATATTCTACATCTTCACGGTTAGAAAAATAATTCACGATGTCGTTTATATCTTCTGGTCTAAGTTGATTAGAATTAGCAACTTTTTTACGCTTGTTGCTTGCGTCAATAAATAGCGTGCTGTTGTCTTTTTTATTCTTTTTCATAACCATAATACAAGTTTCTATACCTGTGCCGTAGAAAAGATTGTCAGGAAGCTGAATAACGCAATCAACATAGTTATTATCAATTAGATACTTACGGATTTTCTGCTCAGCTCCGCCACGGTAGAATATACCTGGGAAGCAAACAATTGCAGCAGTTCCGCTCGTTGCAAGCCAAGAAAGAGAGTGCATAATAAACGCCATATCAGCTTTTGATTTTGGTGCTAGTATTCCAGCAGGTGAAAAACGCTTGTCGTTTATCAAAATAGGGTTGCCGTCGCCCGCCCATTTGATAGAGTATGGAGGATTAGAAACAATCGCCTCGAAAGGCTCGTCATCCCAATGCTTAGGGTCGGTTAGAGTATCGCCGTGAGCAATGCTAAATTTATCATAATCAATATCGTGCAAGAACATATTAATGCGACATAGGTTATAAGTTGTTATGTTTATCTCTTGCCCATAAAACCCTTGATGCACATTGTCTTTGCCTAAAATTTTAGCGAATTTAAGGAGTAGCGAACCCGAACCACAAGCAGGGTCGTAGACTTTATTAACTTCCGTCTTGCCAACTAATGTAAGTTTCGTTAAAAGCTCGCTAACCTCTTGCGGAGTAAAGAACTCGCCGCCACTTTTGCCAGCGTTAGAAGCATACATACTCATAAGATACTCATACGCATCGCCGAAAGCGTCAATTGTATTATCTTGAAAATCTCTTAGCCTTATGTTACCGATGCCGTCTAAAAGTTTAACAAGTCTTGCATTTCTTTGACTAACCGTTCCGCCAAGTTTGTTGGAGTTAGTGTCGACATCGTCAAACAAGCCTTTTAAGTTTAATTCGCTTTCGTTGCCTTGTGCTGAGCTTTCAATATTCTTAAAAATTTTTTCAAGAGTTTCGTTAAGGTTATCGTCGTTTTTAGCAACTTTTAAGATGTTCTCAAAAAGCTCGCTAGGAAGGATGAAATACCCTTTTGTTTTAACTATTTCTTTTCGTGCAAATTTTGCTTGAGTATCAGGCATTTTAGCGTAATCAAAAGAGGTATTGCCAGTGGCGTGTTCGCCTTTATTTATGTATGAGGTTAGGTTTTCAGAGATATATCTATAAAATAATATACCAAGCACATATTGCTTAAAATCCCAACCGTCAACGCTGCCACGCAAATCGTCAGCTATCGCCCAAATCGCACGATGAAGTTCTTGCCTTTCTTGCACTTTCTTATTATCTATCATTGCCATCCTCCTTGAAAATCCAGCAATATTCCTCATTGTTTCAACTATGAACATTGTATCACAAGATTATTATTTAGTCAATAAGGAAGTTAAAGTCAAGCTGAAACTTTTATTTTGAAATTTCGGCGATTTTTTTATGCCTTTAAATCTTTAGTAAATACATTTTCTACACTAAAACTATGTAAAAAGTATTGACTTCCTTCGACATTTTATATATACTAGAATTATTGAATGGAGGAATTATTAATGGTAAAAAAGGTAATAAGTCTTATTTTAACTGGAATAGTATTATTTTCATCTATACCAGTTTCACCTGTCTTGGCAAATGCAAATGAAACGGACCCAATTATTCTTTATGTAGCAAATGATGGGACAGAAGAGTTTAGAACTTTTCAAGAAGTTGTAGCAAAAGTAAAAGAAATTAATACAACAAACAAGACAAGACCTATTATCGTAAATTTTAGAGCAGGTGAATATTTTTTAGATGATACCATAAAAATGGATGCTAGTCATTCGGGCTACGAGAATGCACCTGTTACTTATCAAGCGTATAATAACGAAAAAGTAACTTTTGTGGGCGGTAAGGTAATAAGTAAAAACAACATCACTAAAGTTACAAATGAAAATGTTTTAAACAGAATTATAGACCAGAATGCTCGTACAAAAATAATGGTTATTGATTATTCTGATTTTGACGTGGAATTTCAGCCACTTATGGATAATCTAAAAAAGTCACGAGGTGCACCTGCTGTGTACATCGGGGAAACCGCCCTATCTCCTGCGAGGTATCCAAATAAAACTAGCGATAATCCTTATGTTAAGACATTAAGTGATGATTACACTGGCTATGAATATGAAGGGGATTTAGTAAAGAGCAAGATTACTTTTGTAGACCGCGAAAACAGGGCCGACCTATGGAGCGATGGGGCACTCGACAACGCATACGTTCATGGATTCCTTCATTATTCTTGGATGGACGATATGGCTAGCGTTAAAAGTTTTGATAAAGAAACAAAAGAGTTTGATATTGGCTGGAACGAGTTTGGAGCATATAGTGACAATAACTTTTACTTCCTAAATATTTTAGATGAAATAGATATGCCAGGCGAGAGCTATAACGACCTAGACAACAAAAAGATTTATTTTTATCCGACCGATGATTATCAGGCTTCTGATGTTTATGTATCGACTTTAGAAAAGACCATGGTTGATGCGAGTAATTTAAACTATGTTACCTTTAAAGGTTTAGACTTTAAGTATACCCGTGGCATGTTTTTTAGCTTGGGTGGCAACAATTTAACCATAGATAATTGCGAGGTAGCGCATAATTCTACCGGTGCAATAAGTATTAGTGGCACAAACAATACAGTTAAAAATTCTCATGTTTACGATAATGCTAACGGCGGAATTAGTATGTATGGCGGGGATAGAAATAGCTCATGGGACGCGAATAATTTAATAGAAAATAACAAAATCCACGACAACGCAAATAGGCAAAGCATGGCATATGTTGCTGCCGTCGGGGCGTATAGCATGGGGCTAGTTATACGAAACAACGAGATTTATAACAGCCCTCATCTGTTGATTAGCATAGGCTCTGTTAACGATATCACGATAGAAAACAACGAAATTCACCACGGAGTTTCGGATGGCTCTGATATGGGTGCAATTTATTACGAAGGTGACCTTGCAATTTTGGGGCTTGAAATTCGTTATAATTATTTTCATCATAATGGTAATAATTATGGCGGTGATTATGGTCAGCAGGCGATATTTGCAGACAATGGAACTATCACACCGCATGTGCATCATAATATCTTTTATAATGGCCTTGATAATGGAAACACCGCAATCAAGGCTAATGGTGCACAGTTTGGGCTTGTAGAAAACAATATATTCGCTGGGTATAAATGGCCTACGTATTTTCAAAGTTGGGGCAACAGCCAATATGTTCAAACTAATTGGTTCCTGCCACTCCATTCCGTGCCTACATACAACGGCATTGGCACATACAATAAATTAACAACAGGAAGAGATAATCTCTTTAGAGAAGAATTTTTATCACGATATTCAGTTGATTCTTTTTACGCAAACGCATTTTATGATTATTTTAACGCAGGACATCGTGAGGCAATGTTAGAAATAGAGTCTAATAGTATAGAGGAATGGTGGAAGGAATCGGAACTTGCCGCCGACCTTCTTGTGGTTGTCGACCAAGTGCTTACGCCAGAAGAAGCAGCTAGAGTTCGCACTATTCACCCAAAACAAGTAGACCAGGCAAACATGACAAAACTCGGTATGGCAATGCTAACCAAGTATGGAGCAGAAAACGCGCAAAAGTTGTACGAAGATGCTGTTAAGGAATTGGAAGCAAGCGTATCAGCAAACCTTAAGGTATACGCTGAGGAACACGCCCCACAACGCTCGAATATATTCAAAGGCAATGTGTTAGTAGGCGCAAACATTCATTCTAATGGCGCAGCTGTTAATGATAATGGAACAGAAACATACACATATCATGACAAAACTGGAATTTTAGATTCGGGCAACTCGATTTTTATTGAGTATGCAAATGACTTTACTTTGACCGATGAAGGTTTAGAAGAAGTGCGAAAAACGAATCCAGCGTTTGAAAATATATTAATGGAGAATATAGGATATAAAGAACCTAAAACTGAAGAACCATCATCGCCGAGTCAAGGTGGCGGTGGCGGCGGCGGTGGTGGCAGCAAGCCAATTACCCCAAGCCCAAGCCCTGTGCCATCTCCAATACCCTCACCATTACCAAGCCCTAAGCCTCCTAAACCATTAATGTTTACTGATATTTCTGCTAATCAATGGTTCTTTAATAGTGTAAATTACGTATATCAAAACGGATTAATGGTGGGCATGACCGATACTGAATTTGAGCCTAATAGGAAAGCCACGCGTGCCATGATTGCTAATATACTTTGGCGATTAGAGAGTGATGACGATGTTGCGTTAGATAGCCTATTTAAAGATGTAGATAAAAATGCTTGGCATGCCAAAGGTATTGCTTGGGCTAAAAATAGTGGTTTAATTACTGGCTATGAAGATGGCGAGTTCCGCCCGAATGGAGAGATTACTCGTCAAGAGTTAGCGACAATTATTGCTAGATACTTAAAATTCAAGGGCGAACAAAATAATATAAACGGTGCAGCTGAGTTCTTGGATATTGATGGAATAGCACCCTGGGCTAAAGAGAGTTGCTTGTTCTTGAAAAGTAATGGGGTTATGCAGGGGCGTGAAGGGAATATCTTCGACCCAAAAGCCCAAACAACTCGCGCTGAAACCGCACAATTGCTAACAAATTTGAATAAACTTTTGCCGCGCAATTAGCGTGGCATATAAGGAAATTTGTATTTGAAATTCGCTGTTTATAGAAGTGTTTCAATAGCAAATTTCTTCAATAAATATGATAAAAAATGTGCTAAAAAAATGATGTTTATCCCAAAAACAACGAACATGTGTGCCTCCTGGTTCGGCGCAAAGCTTGACAATACCTCCATATTATGTTACAATTAATGTAATTGGGGGCAATATTATGGAAATTATAAACAATGTTTTAAAATCCGTAGCAAAAGATGACCTGCAGGACGGAGTGCTTTTTATTCCAGATTCTGTAACCGTTATCGCTTCTGATTGTTGCAAAGGGCTTCCCGAGTTGCATTCGATTGAAGGTGGCAAAAATGTCAAACTAATAAGTGCTTTTGCTTTTGCAGAAAGTGGCTTGAGCGAAATCCCTGATTGTGCTAAAAAACTACCTATTTTTAAGCGGAAAAAACTTGACAAAGACACGCAAGCTCTTATGTCAGTGTTTAACAAAATGAGTTCTGTTGAAGAGTTTAGCGATATTGGTGTTGACGAATTTGCGTTTTGCAATTGTTTTGATATGATAATGAATAGAGATAAAATCAATATTAAAAACACTCCTTTTGCAAAATTGCCGATGATTTTCTACTACGATGGTTCAAATAATGGGCATGGGTTTACTTGCCATAATTATTCGGATAATATTGAAGTTCAAAAGAATAGTTGCGGATATCTTTTTAAATTTAATGATTCAGGCAAAATCTACAGAGAGAATCTTTTTGTGTTTGACGAGGACCATTCTAAATGGGTGCAATTCGATACAAAAGGCGATATTTTGTTTATGTCAAAAGACGATGAAAGATTTAAGCCGATTATTAGTTCAATTCAAAACATACTTGCGGAAAATAATATACCATTAGACAAAGAATTATCGGACAAAATTAATTCTGCCAAAGCTATTGTATGTAACGAAAATTTTAGCAGTGGGCTTCAAGATTGGAACGGGTTTAATGTATTGAAGGTTGAAACGAAAGGCGAAAATTATGGGCGTGAACTTGTAGGGGCACTTTTATCTGCTGTTACATTTGAATCTGGCACAACCGATGGGGTCTTTAATCGCTTTGGATATACCACATTTTTGCAAACTCTTATAAGAGTTAAACTTCCATATGGGTTCCCTAAAGACCATGATGAGTTAGCTCTATTCGCCCCTGGTGGTGGGTTTACCGAGTCGGCAATTCTTTATTTATCCGAAAAAATTCTTGGATTGCCACACGAAAAATTAGCATTAAAAGAAAATGAAACGCTATCTTTTAGCGAGGTATCCTCTTATAGCGATGAGTGCACATATAGAATTGTAGAGGCATTAGCACATAAGCTTGGCGATGTGGCAATATTGCGTGGATTGGTTTGCGGTGCAGAATCTTTAGCAAAAGATTGCAAAGATTTAGGGGTAAAGTTTAATAAGCCCGCTAACTCCACTTTATCCGAAGAATTTAAGGTTCCTTCTAATTTATTGACATCTAACCCTGATATAAACCAAATTTTAATTGCATCCTGCCTTATATCAGAGATGACTTGTGCAGGAGCCGGGAGTTATGTGGAAAGAAATAGCAGGGCGATAATTGCCGAAATGGAAAAAATGACTCAAGAAGTTATAGATAGAATTGGGGCAAAAGAGCGAAGTGGCTTGATTGGGTTGAACGACAATTCTAAATCTTTGCAACAATTAAATAGTCCACTGAGATAATCCTCGGTGGTTTTTTAATACTATGGTGGCTTTTTAATACTATGTCGAAGTTTTGAGAAAGGGCAATATAATGGCTAATAAAAAACGATTAAATGATAAAGCTATCCATCCCACGCAAGAATTTGTTCGTGATTTTATGGGCGATAACGCTTGGCAACGTCTTATGCGTTTTGAAGATATGTTAAGGCAGCGATATAACTTGGGCGTTGAGATGAAATTCCCTTTTGGTAATGAATATGGCTGGGGTTTTAGGTATTCACACAATAAGTCGTTATTGCTTCATACTTTCTTTGAGCAAGATGGATTTTGCGCCACAATTTCTATCAATGATAGGGGTGCAGATAAGGTTGCAGGCATGCTTAGCGATTCGCTTCCTAAAACGCAAGAGCTTTGGAAAAATCGCTACCCTTGTGGCAAAAACGGAGGGTGGATACATTATTCGGTCGAAAGTGATGAGGAATTGCTTGATGTTGTTCGATTGGTGAGTGTTAAAGTTAAACCACTAAAGATAGTCTGATGAAAAGAGTGTGATAAAATGGCGAACGATAGTGAGCTGCTCAACAACCTAAATAAAATCCATACTACTACTCTTGGAATTGAGCGGATTAGAAGAAACTTAGAACTCGATACGACCGATGTTGTCGCTTGGTGCGTGAATAGAATTAAAGACGAAAATTGCAAAATCACACGCAATGGGAAAAATTGGTATGCTGAAATTGATAATTGCATAATCACGATAAATGCACATAGTTACACGATTATAACAGCACACAAGAAAGGATGATAAAATGAGCGAAATTATAGATTTTAAGAAAATGCAAAAAGAATTATATCAGCCAAAACTTGTGCCAAGCGTGGTGGAAGTTCCGCCTATGAAATTCTTTATGATAGACGGCGTGGGTAACCCGAATACAAGCGCGGCTTATCAGTCAGCCATTGCCACGCTTTATGGGCTTTCGTACGCTATCAAAATGAGCAAAAAGGGCGATTGTGTCCCGAAAGGATATTTCGATTATGTCGTGCCTCCGCTTGAAAGTTTGTGGCATAGCGTTAGTGGTGGTTTAATTGAAGATTTAGCTGATAAAGACAATTTTGCGTGGACAGCTATGCTCCGTCAGCCCGATTTTGTAAATGAAAGTGTTTTTGAATGGGCAAAAGAGATAATACATAAGAAAAAATCAGAGCTTGATTTATCAAAAGTCTGTTTTGAAACACTTGATGAGGGATTATGTTTGCAAATTTTACATATCGGCTCGTATGATAACGAACCCGAAGCGACGGCTAAAATGGACGAGTTTTTAGCAAACTCTGAATATCAAGCCGACTTCTCGCAAAATCGCAGACATCACGAAATATACCTTAGCGACCCGCGAAAAACAGCTCCCGAAAAGCTTAAAACTGTGATAAGAATACCTATAAAGAAAGCGTGATTAAATGGCAGAGATAATGTTTGGAAGCCGTGCTGAATTCAGAAAATGGCTTACTGAGAATGCGTTTTCTGACGAAGGAGTATGGCTTGTTTTTAACAAACGAACGACATCGGATTGCATAAAGCCGAATGAAGCACTTGAAGAAGCGTTATGTTTTGGTTGGATTGATGGGCAGATGAAAAGCCTAGATGAAAGCTCGTATATTAAATATTTTAAGCAGCGCAGAAAGGGTAGTAATTGGTCTGAAAAGAACAAAAGGATTGCGGAATTGCTTGAAACTAATGGGCTTATGACAGATTTTGGGCGCGCCAAAATTGAGGAAGCAAAGAAAAATGGAAGTTGGGATTTATCAGGAACTAAGCCAATGCTAACGGATGAGCAAATGAGCGAGTTTGAAGATATGGTAGAGCCTTTTGAAATCGCGTATGCTAACTTTCAAAAGATGACGCCTTCGGTTCGCAAAGCGTATGCGAGTTCCTACTTTTTTGGTGCGAAAACCGATGCAGGTAAAGCAAAAAGATTTAACACAATAATAGAGCGATTAAATCTTAATTTAAACCCGATGGAAAGCATGAAAAAGAAAGCGTGATTAAATGGCAACATCAAAGGAATTTATAGAGTTTGTGTGTGAGCAAATTGCAGGAGTCGGAGAGGTTCGCTACCGAAAAATGTTCGGCGAGTATATGGTATATGTGAACGATAAGCCTGTTTTGCTTGTGTGCGATGACACCGTTTTTGTTAAAATGTTAGATGAGATTAATGTTATTATGGCAGATAGCGAGGTTGGCACTCCATATAACGGAGCAAAACCGCATTTTATCTTGGATATTGACAACGCCGAATTCGCTCAGCAAGTCGTGCAAATTTTAGAGCCGATTACGCCCTTGCCGAAGAAAAAGAAACCGAAAAAATAGATGCAAATTGCCGGGGCTTGACCGGCAATTTGTTTTTTATATCTTCATTACATCAAACTTCCGCAATAGGCAAAAGTTGTAAATGGGAACAAAATTTGGTCATTATTTTCGTATTCGTCAAACAAATTCTCAAGCTCGCCCACAAATGCGTTATAATTCTCGTCGCCCTCGTTTGGAGTGTACGAAAAAGTTAAAAACATATTAACAAAGTAATCTTTATTCATTGGGTAATCATATTTAAACTCACAATATTCGCAATTCTTTCCGAATATATCTTCAAAGATTTCTGGCGTGTTATAAGTAATATCGCCAAACATGCCTTTGTAAGTGGGGCAATATTTCCTGCAAATTGCAGAAGATTTTTTATATATCTCAGAGTCGTAACTACGATTATTCCATATCAAACAAACTTTTCCGTCAGGGTGCAAAATCCGCTTGCATTCCTTGGCAAAAGCAAGCCTATCAAAAAAGTGAAACGCAAGCCCTGCAACCACAAAATCCACGCTGTTTTGAGGCAAAGTTGTATCTTTATCAAAGCCTTTTACAGATGTAAAATTGTTGAAATTAGCTAGATTTTCCTCAGCAACCGCACGCATTTCATCATTCGGCTCGACACCATAAACGCTTGCACCTGTTTCAAGGAATCGCTCGGTAAGCATACCCGTCCCCGAGCCAACATCGGCAATTATGCTTTTATTAGTAACGCTTAATTTATCGCACAATAACGCTATAAACTCTTTTGGATATGGCGGACGATATGCGTTATAAATCTTTGCTTTGTTAACGTTAAACAACTTTTCGTCTGGCATTATTTTATCCCTCGCTCCCATATCTTTCTAACAATCGGCAGGCTTGCGGTGGATAGTGCAAAGCCGATTACAGGAACAGCGGAAGATAGCAGGATATTTGCACCGATATTTACAAAATAGCTAAACGCAAGGATAAATAGATATGTCAGCGCGCAAATAGTAATTCGCCTTGTTAGGCTGACTTCCCACGATTTATCTAGCTCGACTTTTTTGTTGCGTTCTTGAATTTTTGTGATTTCTTGTTCTATGTTCATAATCACATTCCCCTTTGAAGCGATATTTTTCTTTTAGGCAAATCAAACACTTTACCTTCGGTTGCACAAATTACATTGGCAAATTCTTTTTCTGCCTCGGCCTTATAATTTTCTAAACTTTCGTTATGCCAAAAATGCGTGAGTAATAGCGTGTTGGCGCCTGCCATATTGGCTAATTGCCCTGCCTGCTTGGCAGTTAGATGCGACGAAATTGCTGGCGAATTATACTCTTCTAAAAGACTAGATTCGCAAATTAAAATATCAGCATTTTTAGCAAACCCCGCTAATTTTTCACCTGAAGCAAAATTTGTATCGGCTGTGTAAACAATGGTTTTATCTCCGTCTGATACTTTCATTGCATAGGTTTCAACAGGGTGGGTGGTTTTGCAGAAAGAAACGGTCATATCACCAATTTTGTATGTTTTATCTTCGCCAATACTATTATAATTTGTAAATTGTAAATTATCGTGATTCATTATAAAATCGGCATCTTTTGCAGGGCTTTCAGGCAAATAAATGTTTATAGGGTTTGTAAGAAGCCCAAGATTGCGATAAGCGGTCGAGCCATATTGATAGGCAAAAATGTCGCTATAATGGTCGCAATGCAAATGAGAAATAAAGATGTGTAAATTATTCATACATCTTGCAAAGTCCACTAAAGAATGCGTCCCGCAATCTAAAATAATTGTGTTGTCGCCCGATTGTACCATAAACCCCGGGCCGTGATGCCCGACGCTTGCTATCGGCGATTGCGTTCCTAAAACCGTTAGTTTCATAACTACACCTCGTTATTCAATTGTTTCATCCTGCAATGGTTTTAACTTTATTGACCTTTTTGACGCCCAGCCAGAGGTTGTGGTACCTTGTTCTTCAGTTATTTCAATTTCGTAATAATATGGTGCATCACTTAGTATTGTAACTTCCTGATTTTTATTTATAATTTGTAATGTTTGAGATTTACTATTTGGCTCTTCTTTAAGAAAAAGCTTATCAACCCAAACTTCGCCAATGCGATTAAATGCGCCACTAAATATATGCAAAAGAATGAATATTAATACGCATGCTATTACAGGTTTACTCTTTTTTAATTCTTCAATTTTAGCTACAATTATTTGCTGCCAATTGGGCTTATTTTCAACAGCTTCGTTAATTATATCACAAATTTCTGGATCATTCTTATACTCTTCTATTTCTTCCTCTGTTATGTCATAGTTTATTGAGCTTAATGCGTTTGCCATTCCCGAGAAGTCTAACGAACTAGCATTTATGCGAATATAGTTTTGCAAATCTACGATTGCAGGGGTTAGGTTCTCCCAAATTCGTTGGGCTGCATTTACATTTGCGCTTGCCATTTGAGCAACTCTATTAATCGGATTATCCAACGCTGGAACGGAGTTGACAAAGGGCGAGGTGAATATGGGTAGTTGTAGCGCCATAGTGTTAGTTATTTGTCCTAGTTGAGATGCAATTTGAGCTGCTGAATTACTTTTATTAATCATTATTTTAAGCTGATTAAAATTCTCGAGCATCGGGTTTAACGAATTGGCTAGTTTATTATAATCGTTGATTTTCATTTTGCGTAATCCCCCTCTCTTTTATTACTTAATCTGCTCTTTTACCTTAAGCAACATATCGTAAACAGAATCCATAATCTTTGCAGCATGCGCGCGTTCAGCGTTTTCTAAAGGAGTAATTTTATTCTCGAAACCGTTGATTAACTTGGCAGATGTTAATGATGAAATTGGAGTTTTAGCCCAATCAGATATCTCATCGACATCATCAAAAGTCAGCTCGTTTGTGGTTTCTATAAGCTCGAACTTATTTAGTGTATTGTATAAAAGTGTAATCATTTCCTCACGAGTAAGCGCTTGTTCGGGCTTAAACAAGGTTGGAGCATCGCCATTTGTTATGCCATATTTATGCGCCGCGGTTATGGCTTTAGCGTAATACATATCGGTTGGGACATCGTCGAAAGCATATTCCTCGTCGATTTCTTCGTCATCGATTCCTAGCGCGCGTGCTAGCATTAAAACAAAATCGCCACGTATAATATTATTTTTCGGCTCGAATTCGTCAAACTTAGTACCCTTGATAATGCCTTTTTCTACCATAGAAAGCAGCGGTGCTTCTAGCCAAGCTTTATAATCCAAAGGAATATCTTTAAATTCGCCAATGCTTTCCATTGGCTCGGTTACAACAGGGTTACTTTCTGCTCCGTAGGTAATCAAATAATCTTTTTGCAGCGCGTTAACCCCACCATCGGCTATAATTGCAATAGAAACAAGGTGCTGACCAGGAGTCATATTACTAGCGTTTAAGGTGTAATCGTAAGGCGGTAGCGTTGTAGCGTGCTGCTCGACACCGTCGATAGAGTATTTTACAGTAGGGTTCAATTGCGCCTTAACATAGGCAGCGGCAGAAAGCTTTAACTCGTTATCGAAGGACATATCCGACAACTCACGGTAGGCAATGTCAGAGTTCCCGTCGCTATTTAGTTTAAATAATGGGTCGGTCGTCATCTCTTGTATAACGCTAACTGCCTCGGGTTGAGTGTGGATATCGTAGCGGAAGGCGTCGCCACCTACAGTCGTGTTAAATGCGACGAACGCTTTAATCTCGGGGTACATTCTAACAACAGAAGCATAGTAATAACGATATTGCTGCTTAACCCATTCTTTATCCATATATGCGCCAGAGGCGGTGTCTTGGTATCCAACGCCGCTTTCGGTTAAAATCAGCGGCTTGTTCATTCCGCAGTTGCGCATAAATTGAACGATAGGTTTAAGGCGCGCCACAGGGTTGGCGTAACGTCCAGAAACAAAGGCGACGTTCATCCCTTCGACATCTTGCTGACCAGGGAAATATGCGCAGGAATAAGACGATACTCCCACCCAATCGACATACTCATCGCCAGGGTAGAACATGCCATAATCTAAATCTAGCGATGATAAATCGTTAGGGCTCCAGCAAACAGCGGCGTTAGATTTTGTATGGATATAGCTAGCCATCTTTCTAAATAAGTCTACAAAATCGGCTGGTTTTGGCGTGCTTGCGTAATCAGGGTTAGGGTCGTCGGGGTGTGCATAGTTGGGGCTAAGGTTCATCTCTTTACCTATAACTATAATAACATTGCGTCCTGGGCTGGTAAAACCGTCAATGGTGTTTTGGATATAATTAGAATAGTCGTCGTAACGTATAAGCTTGCCTGCAGGCATATTAAAGTTTACAAGTACATATTTAGATTCAGCAGGGCAATCCATAACTGATTGATTATACGCTTGAGGGTCGCGTGAGCAAACTGCGTTGGTTTGAGACATGTCAAACTCTTCGTAAAAAGCTGTGAGAGTTTGAGGGAGTTTAGGCAGATAGTTATAAATTGGGGTGCCTAGCATAATGCCACTATTTGGCTCAAACCTTGCGCCACCAAACATTTCGCCATTATCAGCCGATGTTTCGTAAACTACTTTAAGCTCGGTTTTTTCGATAACTTCGTCGCGCATGTAGTTATAATTAGCATCGCAATAATCTTGAAAAGGAGTGTTTGCGCTTGCAATTATTGGTGATAGAAAGATTCCTGTAATTAGTACCATTGAAACAAGTTTTTTAAGCATAGTAGACTCCTTTACTATTTGCAGATTTGACATAATTTAACATTGCAATGTAATTTTAGCACAATATTATGCTTTTGTCAATAGATTATAGGTAAATCAAGCATTTAACCCGACGACATCTATAACAGGCATAGAGTAACAAATGCCCATTCCTTGTGTTGACAAGCCTGCTTCTTTCGATATCGCTTGCATAATGTTATCTTTATTCTCGATATTGGTTAGAACATAAAGCTTGTCTTTTTCGTCGTGTATTGGCACACCTAAAAATTCCGCCTCTAAATTCTCTTTACTTCCTAACGCTTTAACGATAGTCCCGCCTTTTGCGCCAGCTTCTTTAGCCGCTTGCATTGCCATTTCGGCATACCCGCGATTCAAAATTGCAACAATTAATTCATACTCCATATTATTCTCACTCCCATTTGTAATATTTTCTTTGTTTTCTTTAGGTGTTCCTTTTAGCATTTCACTGGCTTTTTTACCTACTACAGAAGATATCGGGATAGAAAACGCTATACCATTGCCAGCTTTTTTTATTTTATAATCGTTTTTTAATACCTCTAAAATCTCTTGGATAATGCTATCTTCAGCGGCAAAATGTATTAGCGATTTTTCACTTTCCCCTAAACCTAAAAGGGCGAGTCTGCGTGAGCTTGCAACGCCTTTGCAAAAGGTTGAATTGGCAAGAATAACGCCTGATTTTTGCCCTAGTTTTATAATCTCTCCGCTAAGCTTTCGCTCTATTATAATGTTCAAAAGTTTTATCATGTATCTACCCTCCAATTGTAATCAATAATCTCATTATCGTCTTTGTAATCGAATGTTCTGGCAGCATCTTTCTTGGCAAACAAGCCCAATATTTGAATGGCAACAAGCGGAGCTAAAGCAACTAAAGCTACCAATCCAAAGGCATCGGTTAGCACGTTTCCGCCTAAAGCATTGGTTGCACCTAGGGCAAAAGCAAGTAGGAAGGTCGAGGTCATAGGCCCAGAGGCGACACCGCCGCTATCGAAGGCTATGGCGGTGTAAATTGGTGGTACAAAAAAGCTTGTTATAAGGGCGATGCAATATCCAGGTAGGATTATCCACCATAAGCTTAACCCCGTGTACACCCTTACCATTGCAAGGCAGACAGAAATTGCAACGCCTATACACAACGAGATTAACAGCACGCGTGCGCTTATTGCGCCATTTGTTACCTCTTGAACCTCTTGCTTTAAAACGTGAATTGCTGGCTCTGCCAACACTATAACCAGCCCCATTATAAAGCCAAGGGGGATTATTATCCAGCCAAGGCGTGAGGCAACCAGCGATGCGCCGATTATTTGCCCGATAGGGACGAAGCCTATGTTTGCACCGATTAAGAATAGTACTAATCCTAAAAAAGTGAATAGCAGCCCCAAACTAATAGAGAGTAATTTTTGCATAGATAGTTTTAATGCGAAAATTTGGAAAATTATAAATAATATCAATATGGGTGAAAGTGCCAGCGCGACTTCTTTTGCATAATCGGCAAAAGCATGCAGATAAAGCCCTATTGCTTGGCTGAAGCTAGAGATATTGTGTATTGCAACGGTGGAATAGCTGCCCTTGCCTTTAAAAAGCAGACTTAGAATTAAGACTGAAAGGATGGGTCCGATAGAGCATAAGGCAACCAAGCCAAAACTTTCCTCGCCTTTATCTTTTGTACCACGAACGCTGGCGATACCTGCACCAATAGCAAGTATAAAGGGGACGCTTACAGGACCAGTTGTAACCCCACCGCTATCGAAGGCGGTTGCTAAAAAGTTTGGCGGGACAAAGGCGGCGATGCAGAATAGTATAGCGTAAAAGCCTAGCAAAAGCCAGCGGAGGCTTAGCTTAAATAACGTTCTTAAAAACGAGATTACTAAAAACGCGCCGACGCCTGCCGAAATTGTGTATATTAAAGTTTTATCTGGGATATTTGGCACAAGTTTTGAAAGGACGATTAAATCTGGCTCGGCGACGGTTATTAAAATGCCTATTATAGCACCAGAGCCTAGTATAAGCCACAATTTTTTAGCGCGCGAAAGGTATGAGCCAATAGCCTCGCCCATTGGCATTGTCGAGATATCTGCGCCATACGTAAACAGAAACATTCCGATGATTAAGGCGGCGATTCCTATTGCAAAGCTTATAAGCAAGCCGCTACTAACTGGTACAAAAAATATTAAAATAATAAGTATAATACTCGATAATGGTAAAACAGAGAGTAATGCTTCGTTTAGTTTATCTTTGATTTTAGGCACTCCTTTGTTTGAGTTATGTTTACTATATTAAAAAAGGCACAATTTTGTTTAATAGTTGTGCCTTTTTTATATATAAACACGCTACGCGCGAATAAATCGCGCTTCGCTTCTAAAGTTATTTTGTGCAAATTGCCGACAAGCTGGCAATTTGTTTGTTTATATTATAAATATTTATAGAATCCTTAACCGTTTAAAGGCTTTCCGCAACCAGCGCAGAACTTAGCACCTGCATTATTTTTTGCACCACATGCGCTACAGAACGTGGCAGGAGCTTGGCTATCGTCTTGGTTAACAGCTGCGGTTTGAGCAGGAGCAGTTGTTGCTTCCATGTTTGGATTCTCTTCCTTAGCTTTTTTGAATAAATCGCGGAACTTACCAGATAATTTGCAAAGCTTATCGTATAAATCGAAGGTAATGGTTGTGCTTGGCGCTACTTCCATATAAGGCACCATCATTTTTATCATCATGTAGCTATCGATAAATGCAACTTTAATTGCCCAAGCGATGATGAAAGCGAATATGAACATTACAAACCCGCTGATGTGAAGCAAACGTCCTAAAATGCCTAGTGGTAAGAACGAAACTACTATTATAATTGCCATTAAAGCTATAACGGTTGCAGTTGTTTTTGCCGCACTTTTAAGCAGAACTTTCCAGTTTTGAGCGTAAATAACTACGCCGTCGGTTGCGCTTTTAAAGGCACCTTGTTTATCTTTATTATAAAAAACCCAGCCCAAGCAACACTCGTCTATGTACCCAAGCGCAATGCCAACGAACATTTTAGCAATGCTTGTAATTGTGTTCATACCAGGGATAAAATCTAGCGTATTGCCTAAACGCTCTAGCGAACCTTGAAGCTGCTTAACGGCACCGGCTACAAGTTTATCTAACACAAAGAACACGTTAGAGGTACCAAACTTCTCTTTAACTAGGTTCTTACCATACTCAACTTGATTTGCAGGGAGCTTGCCTGATGTAACCGTTTCGGTTATAACAGCAACGTGACCTGCTTTAACTAAATACCCTGTGTAGTGCATTATTGCAAAGCGTATAAACCCGGTTGCCGCAAGCCAAATTAATAGCATAATGGCACCCACGCCTTCGCTATTAAACAGCCAGGCAATAAGCATTAGTACACCAAAAACTATTGCAGAAAGAATTGCTGTTGCAAGCGCAAGCGCAAGTTTTGCCCATACAAATGGCATAGTTTTAGAATAAATCTGTTTTGGCGTCATAAATGAATCCTCCAATTTTTTTAGTTATGATTTAGTTCCACATTTACTACAAAATGCAACGCCTGCAGGAAGAGGGCTGCCGCAGCCTGTGCAAAATTTAGTGGCTGGTTGCTCGTCTTGGGTTACAGGGTCGGCGGTGGTTTCTGCCACTACTTGCTCGGTTTTTTTACTCTCGATTTCTGCACGAGTTTCTGCAATAATGGTGTTTCGGCTATCAATCTCGGTGCATAAAGGTAAAACATCTTCGCCTAAAGTTTCGCCATCTTTATACTTTTTGTAATAAACTTCACCGATTTGCTTGTAAGCCTCGCCGATTGCTTTTTCTTCCGATGTAATTTTTGAGCTTAATTTGGTAAGTTCAATTGCGTCGCCTGCTTTATCTCCTAAATTTTTAGCAAGCTCGCCTAAAGTATCTAAAAATGCCATTTAAAACCCGCCTTTTTTATAAATTTTTGTTACTATTTTATGAGTTTATATTAACATAATAGAACATAATTGTCAAGTGTTTTTTGATTTAAAAACAACGCTTCAGCGGAATAAATCCGCTTTCGCTTCTAAAGTTGTTCGGATATTTTTGGCGACAAGCTGCCAAAAATCTTTTATATTCGACAAAAAATAACTCCTCTATATTTTCATAGAAGAGTTTTATTATTTCACTTTTTTACTACTATCTTTTAAAACCGTCTTGCGCAGGTGGTGCATAGTTTACGGTTGAGGGATTCCTGAATATATCTTTTAATCTGTAAGTAACCTTTTGTTTCTTAGTTTCTTGTGGCTTAGGCTCGTTTTTAATTGCGTTCTCTTTTTCTTTATTTTCCCTAGCTTCTTTATAACGTTCAAGTAGCAAATTATAATCTAGTTTTTTACCAGATGGAAGCCCAAAGTTATTTATAAAAATCATTAAAATGCCTAAATCATCAACTTCGTTACCCCATTTTTGCATTGCTTCATTGCGCTTATCAAGGTTTTTACTACTTAATTTTTTTATTATTTTTTTATTCAAAACCTTTTTTAATCTTTTAATTAAATCTTTTGGCAAAGGCTTTTTTGTATCAAAAATAGAATCAATTAATGTATTAAATTTAATTAATAAATCTGGATCGGTTTTTTCTCCCACTTTGTACATTCTAAATATTGTTTCTGCAATGGGCATTATCCTCTCCGACGAATATAATCCGATGCTATTTAGTTTTTCGCGCTCTAGTTTAATTACATCGGTTAAAAATTTAAATTGGTTCCCGTTTTTTATTGCCCTGTAAAAAACTTCGTTGCAAGGATATAACGATTTAATTTTAGAAGTATAATTTTCTGCAAATTGATAATCCAAAGATTCTCTACCTTTATTCTTTTGAGAATATTCATGTTCTAATATATTGGCTATACCTTCTTGAAAAACCAGTGGTATTAGCACGCTATCTGCAATTGTTAATAAGTGTATGCCTTCATGAAAGGCAATTGATTCTAAGCTATAAGTGTCGTTTTCAGAAACACCAAGAATCATCCATTTATTTTTATCAGAATCTTCTGGAGGAACAAATTCTTTAGCAGCTCCTGCCTTAAAATCGTTTACAAAAGCATATTTAAATGCCTGAAGCGCTTCGCTTAACGACCTTTTAAAATCTTTAGTAGAAAGAATTGTGCCTGCTGTGTAGCCATTCGGGTTTTCTTCTACTTTAAAGAAAGTGACCGGAGTGTTACGAATTAAACTTGCATAGTCAAAGTCTACATTTGCCCTGCCAAAAGGCGTGTCATCTATTGCATCGATTAAAAACTCTTGCCACTCTTTACTGTACGAAAAATCTAAATCAGAATTTTCTGATTCTAAATACTTATCAACTATCTCTTTTTTGGTATACTTAACCTCGTCATACTTTGGTATTGGTAAAGTTTTGTTATTAGTTTCCATTTGGTAAATCTCCCCCATTTTATTTTTTACAGCGTAGGTTTTATTTGTGTAGCAGGCGATTTGTCACCATTTTTGAGTGCATCTACAATCGCTTTAACCGAGGTTTGGGCAGGCGCGACAGGTGCATCATCTATCGCGGGTAGCATAACCTCTTGCGCTTGCGGAATTTTCGCGTGAAGCGTGTCTAAATCGGCTAGTCCTTTATGGTTCCCCATATCCATGAGTTCTGCGCCATAGGCATTTAGCACGTCCATTACCTTTAAAATTTGTGTAAAATCGTACTTACCGTTAGAGTTTGTGTGAATCATGCGCAAATAAGGCTGAGCATTGCTATCGAGATTTTGAAGGACCGACAAATTAGCATCTAAAACAACGTTCTCTTGATAAGGGAAAATTAGCGTTGCATTGCCATACTCGCCCACTTTTTCTAGCACCGCCATGCCTTTAATCTCGAAGCCCCAATAGCTAACAGGTGTCTCTTGAATCTCGCCATTTGGCTTTTGCTTAGCCATTTTAAGGTTACACACACTACCATTGTATGCTTCTAGCTTGTCTTGCATTTTCTTAGCTGTCGCCTTAATCTCATCGGATAAATCTTCCAACTCGTCCGCACCATAGCTTTTAGCCATTTGCTTTTTGATGGCATCGGTTAAAAAACGTTCCGACATATCTTTCGACATTCTAAAAATAACGTTAAGCTCTACTTTTTTGTCGAAGTCTTCAACCCAACTGATGTGCGGTTTACCTGCTCCTACTTTTTTTAATAATCCCATTTTTGTATCCTCCAATTTTAGTAACCACTTAGATATTTTTGCGGACAAGCTCGCAAAAATTTGTTTATACGTTTTTAGTAACCACTTAGTAATTATACATTAGCTCTTAACAGAACGCTTGCTTTTTCTAATTGTGACGCTTGTGGCTGCGAATCTTTACTAACATTGTTAATGCCTTGCAAAGCTATTCGTGTTTGACATTTTGCCTCTTGCTCTTGCCATTTTTCAAAAATTTTATCTGGAGTGTTTTGCGTTATTATCTGCACCTGCTCGGGCGTAAAGCCATACCTTACAATCGCGTTCACCTCATCGTTAGGACGTTTTGCCCACGCGTCTTGGCTATATTCTTTATTTGGCTCTAGCACTTCGATATAATCAACCTTGCTCATTTTAAAGTTTTGCGAGAACCAAGCCGAATTATCATTCAATTCAATATTTTTGATAAAAGTTTCGGCAAGGTATTTATAATCGCCCGCTGCCTGCGCTGCTAAAAATTCGTAGCCTTTAATGGTAGGGTTAAGACGGTTTCTAATTTTTGCACTAGCCCTTAAATTTTCTGCCACCGCCTGGCGGTCGAACTCGAAACCTTGCATGCCCCGCTCGGCTAGATAAATACTCTCGCCGCGCCATTTTGCCTTGTGCATCTCGCCCCTTAGGCTGTAAATGATGTGCTTTTGTTTAAGCCAATTTTCGTTCTCACCCTCAAAATATGTACCAATTTTAGATAAATCAAAATCGATTAAGTTAGTACTTTCGGACACTCTTGCATTTTTAAGCGGAACGCCATCGGCCAAACGTTTGGCTAGGCTTTCGCTGCTTTCCACTCCTGCATTATGGAACCTCGCACGACGAGTTAAATATTCTGCGGGAAGATGATTCTCTAAATTTTTAATCTCGAACTTGGCTGATTGATATCCATTCTCGGCTGCAACATGCCCCTGTGGCAGACGACCGATACAATTGCATCCGTTAAAATCGACTTTGCCGAAGTTTAAATCGTAAATTGCAACATCGCCTTTAGAGCCTTTATATGGCGGAGATATCGACGATAAATCGATGGTTACACCGCTATCTTTTAAATTAACATAATTCATTTTTGAGCCGCCATCAGCTTCGATGCCAACGGCAAACTCGCTTATGTATAGCCCGCTTAAATCGCCGCTAACATTCATTCGAGGTAGGACAATGCTATACACCTGCTCTTGTCCATTATTATCTAGCGGTGCCTTGAAACAATAATCGCGATAGAAAAACACTTGTTTAAGGCAAGTTTCAACAGGCTGCTTGATAAACACATCTTCGCTAGGTATTTTAGTGTTAGGGATTTGATTAAGCTGGTGCATCTCGGCAAGTTGAGTGTATAACTGACCTTTTGTGCTTTCAGCAGACTTTACCAAAGGTGAATCTCCATAGCCATATAGTGACAATTTATCGGCTATTTGCTCTACAACTTCTCTTCCATACACAATATTGTTAGCACCATTCTTCTTTATATATAATTGTGGCAATTCTAATTCAGATAATTGCTTAATGCTAGTTATATTATTTTGCTTTAATTTTTGTTCTGTTTTAAAAGTTAGATGTAAGTTTTCGATAGAATCCTCCGAAATTTTGGTTAGTGTTTCGTCTGCGAAACAAAAACCTAGTTTGCGCATAGCTTCTTTTAACGACACTAGGCTCTTTTTAATACTAATGATTTTATTTTTACCAAAAATATCACTGGTTTTATATTTAGATAGTTGTTCTAAAGTTAAAATATCATTAGCAGCTAGCGAGCGCTTCATTTTAACCGAGCAGTCTAACTCTTCGATAGACGTGCCAGTTTCTCTTATCTTTTCTTCTTTTGCAACTTCAACAAAGCTTAATCCTCTTTTATTTAAAGCTTTAAGTATACCATCAACTGTGCTTTTGGCAATAAACATCGATGGCTTATTATCCTTTTGACCATATAAATCGGTAAAATTCATAGCTGATAATTGCTCGATAGTTAATATTCCGTTCTCTTTTAAAACGCTATTAACTCTCTTATTTAGGTTTAATTCGTCTATTGGCGTGCCTACTTCTTTAGCTTTAAGCGTTAAACGGTCGTCAATAAAATAGAAACCTTGTTCTGCAAGTGCGGACCGTAATTTATCAATAGACGCTTTTCTCTCGATAATAGCGCGTTTTCTTCTAGAATTTCCGTAAACATCTGATATGTGCATTTGGCTTAACTGTTCGCAAGTGAATATGTCGTTTACATGTAGCCTTCTTTTAAGTTCAACATTGATATCTAACAATTCTATAGATTTGCCGTCGCCAACTTTGTTTTTTATTTCTAACGTATCTTTAAAATAAAACCCGTTATCTTCCATTTGACGTTTAAGATTATGAAACGTAACTTGATGCTTGATGATATTTTTAGAATCCCCGTCAACTGCAAATATGTCATAAGAATTTTTACTAGCTAATTGTTCACAGCTTAAAATACCCGCTTCAAAAAGAGTTTTAGGTGTTGGCATTCTTAGTTTTAAAGCCGAAATCGGCGTTTGCTCGTTCTCTAACGCATATTTTTCGTCTAAAAAGTAAAACCCTTTTTCTTGCATAGCCACTCTTATATTGTTGAAGGTAGACGGCTCTAAAAATCTGTCTGACCCTTTACCATAATCGTATGAATGGCTGGCAGCTAAATCTTCTATTGTATTTATGTTAAAACTTTTTAAATATTTAATGGTTTTGGCGTGAAGGTTCAGCTCGTCTATAGGGGTTTTATCCTGATTTTTTTCTTTAAACTCTCTTCTATCTTTAAACTCAAAACCAAGGGCTGCCATAGCTTTTTCAAAGTTCTCTAAGCCAGCCTTTTGGGTAAAAAAGTTGTTTTCGCTTCTTGATTCAAAATAAAAATCGGAACTGTTCATTTCGGATAATTGCTCTAGTGTATAAATGCCTTTATCCCGCAATTTAAATTTAGTCATGCTCTGTATGTCTAGTTCAAGGATTGAAGTTTTGCCTTCTGCTTTATCTCTCATCTCTTTTATATCAGCAAAATAAAGCCCTAAATTTGCCATTGCTTCAGAGAGGGCTTTGTAATCGCGTGATTCCGTAACTATAAAATCTTCAGTTCTTTGTTTATATATTTCTGTCGATTTATATTCGGTAAATTGCTCAAAAAAATCAATCCCGTAAGATTTGATTCGCGAAACAAGGCGAGGGTTATTTAGTTGTTCGATAGGTGTCGGCAATTTTGCCCCTCCCTTATAAGATACAATATACATATATTATACCATACTTTTACGCACTTTTCAAGTGATATTCGCGCATTTATGTTAAATTTGTGTTAAATTTGTTTTTAAAATACCATAATCAACTTTACGTAGATTTAACATAAGTATAGAGCTTAACCCTTGACTTTTAGGGAGCTTTATGATACAATGATAGTGTTAAGGGTTGAAAAGGGGAGTGCGGAATAATGTACGAAGAAAATTATAAACAGTTACTTAGAAATATAGACGAATGTAGAGCCATGGACTTTATTTCGTTAGACCTTAAAAGCTACGATTTTGATATTATCTCTGCCATTAATGAACAATTAAACTCGCTTAAAACAAACGAGCGTTTGCTAATCGAACAACGATATGGGTTAAAAGATGGTGTCTGTAGAAGGTTTGAGGATATTGAATTAACGCCGACACCTAGCCATGCTTCTAGTAAATATAATCCTTCTCACTTAAATACTACAGAGAAAAAAGTTTTAAGGAAGCTAAACGATAAAATAACGAAAAGTTTTATTGATATTTACCAAAAAAATAGATTGGAAAATGCTTTTAATGCTTCTGACTGCAACAATATTAGGTTTATAGGTATAACTTCGCTATATAAATTGAAGCAAAAATATGAAAACGACGAGCATTTTTGCGCTAATATTAATCTTAATTACAAATTATCGCTTCCTACCAGGGGGAATCTTTTGGATTATATACGCGATCAATTTCATCCTTTTAATGATATAAAAGATGAAATGTTATTATCTACCCATGCGCGGAATTGTTTGCAGCTTTATTCGATTTATAAAAAAAGTGATTTAGTATATTTATTTGAAAATCATCCTGACTTTTTTAATAGAATTCCAGGTTGTGGAGTAGTAACTAGCAGCGAGATTTATAATTTTGCAGAAGCGCTTAGCAAAGGCGAGACGCCTATACCTATGAAAAAAACTGCATCTGCAACTAAAAGCAAGGCAAAAATTGCTGACAAATTAACCTCTATGCGTGATGAAAAATTAGAGACCACTAGCGTTGCCGCCGATGAAGCAAAAATGCCTAAAGTAGTGGAAGATATAATTGCAAGCGAGAGTAACCTTGCAATATTAAAACAAATTGCCGATGCTGCAAATGCTAGAATTGTTGCGCTAAATGTGGTCAAGTAAGTATATATTCTTACAATCATTTAGGGTGCAAGTTAAATAATGTAATAAGGTAGTTTTGAATAAACAAACCCACTATTTAAGGATAGCGGGTTTTTCATGTTTATCTTGTATTCGGGGTAATTTCTGCCTGTGTTTTTTGCGTTGCCTCGTTTAAGTTTGGCTCCTTATTCTGCCGCGATTTATGAAGCAATCGAGTAAGTTTGCTACTTCCTTCTTCGGTGCGCGAACGCTTAGAAGGGTCTGTAATTTTCTTTTTAATTAAATCGTTTTTTAATACTGTTGATGTAACTATTGATGGTGAATCGGTTGTCATATTATCGCTTCCTTAAACTAACTAATGATTATACTATTATATGCTGAAAGACATTTTTTATTCTTTTTTTAGCGTCTTTGCTAAATAATTCCCTGTGTAACTTTCGCTGCATTTTGCTACATTTTCGGGCGTTCCACTTACAACAATATTACCGCCTTGGTCGCCGCCTTCCGGTCCTAAATCTATTATATAATCAGCCGTTTTAATAACATCTAAATTATGCTCTATAACAACCACGCTATTGCCAGCCTCTACCAACGATTGCAACACGTCGATAAGCTTGTGAACATCGGCGGCATGCAAGCCTGTGGTAGGTTCGTCTAGAATGTACATAGTTCGCCCAGTGGGGCGTTTGGCAAGCTCGGTTGCAAGCTTTACACGCTGAGCCTCGCCGCCCGATAGTGTTGTAGACGACTGACCAATTTTGATATAGCCTAAGCCTACTTCTTGCAGAATGGATAATTTGCGATGCAGGCGTGGAAGATTGGCAAAAAACTCGACACCTTCGTCAACTGTCATATTTAACACTTGGTATATGTTTTTACCTTTGTAGTGAATATCTAGCGTTTCACGATTATAACGCTTGCCATGGCAAACCTCGCATGGGACAAACACATCGGGTAAAAAGTGCATTTCTATCTTAATAATCCCGTCACCGCTGCAGGCTTCGCACCTTCCGCCTTTTACATTAAAACTGAATCGCGCCGAGCCATAACCTCGCGCCTTAGCCTCGGCTGTTGATGCAAAAATGTCGCGGATATCGGTAAATAGCCCGGTATATGTCGCAGGGTTAGAGCGCGGAGTGCGTCCGATGGGCGATTGGTCGATATCTATGACTTTGTCTAAATGCTCGATGCCGGATATTTTTTTATGTTTGCCAGCGATAGTTTTTGCACCGTTTAACTCGGCTGCTAGTTTTTTGTGCAGAATTTCGTTAATAAGCGAAGATTTGCCCGAGCCAGACACGCCCGTGACACAAGTAAAAGTGCCAAGAGGTATCGAAACATCTATATTTTTTAAGTTATTCTCTTTAGCTCCAACTATTTTTAGGGTTTTGCCGTTGCCTTTGCGACGCTTTTTAGGTATAGGGATACTTTTTTTGCCGCTTAGATATTGACCTGTTATTGAGTTTTTATTCTTTAGAATATCGTTGATTGTACCTTGCGCAACCACCTCGCCGCCATGGACGCCAGCTTTAGGGCCTATGTCAATAATATGGTCGGCAGCATGCATTGTGTCTTCGTCATGCTCGACTACAAGCAAGGTATTGCCTAGGGCTGTAAGGTGCTTTAAGGTGTCGATAAGTTTAGCGTTATCTCGCTGATGAAGCCCGATGCTCGGCTCGTCTAACACATATAGCACACCCATTAGATACGAGCCAATTTGCGTTGCCAGGCGGATACGTTGCGCCTCGCCGCCCGATAATGTACCAGCAGAACGCGACAAGGTTAGGTAGGATAATCCTACGTTTTCGAGGAATCCGAGGCGTTCAATAATCTCTTTTAAAATTTGTTTAGCTATAATTTGCTGTGCCTTAGTAAGTTTTAAGTTTTGGAAGAATTTTAACGCGCGGGTGATTGAGTAATGGGTAATATCATCGATATTTTTACCTGCAACTGTAACGCCTAGTGCTATGGGGTTCAAGCGCCTTCCATGACATTCGTGGCAGGGGTTGTTGGTCATAAGCTGCTCAATTTCCTTACGCGCCCAGGTAGAGTTTGTTTCGCGATATCGACGTTCTAAATTACGCACGACACCCTCAAAAGTTGCCTGATACTCGCCGCTTCCATTGCTACGATGGTATTCAAACCAAACTTTCTCGCGGCCTGTGCCATACAAAACTTTATCTAAAACATCACGCGGGAGCTTGGATATTGGAGCGTTTACATCAAAATTATAATGCTTTGCCAAGCCCTGGTAGTACATGCCCGCCATGCTATTATCGCCCTCGAACGCACCCCAGCCATAAGCGCAAATACCACCCTTGTTTAGCGAACGTTTTTTATCGGGGATAAGCAAATCTTCGTCTACCTGCATTAAAAAACCTAGGCCTGCGCAAGTAGGGCAGGCACCTGTTGGGCTATTAAACGAGAACATTCGCGGAGTAATCTCTTCCATATTAATATCGCAATCGGGGCAGGCATAATTAGTGGAATAAAGCTTATCGCCTTTTTCTAAAAAATCTATTATTACCAATCCGTCGGAATATTTAAGGGCGGTTTCGATGCTATCTGCCAAGCGTTTTACTACGTTTTCTTTAATTACAAGCCTATCGACAACAAACTCGATGTAGTGCTTTTTATCTTTATCTAGCTGAATTTCTTCGGTTAAATCGTATTGGTTGCCGTCGACTCTAACCCTTGCAAATCCCGAGCGTCGCGCGTTATCAAACACATTATTATGTTGACCCTTGCGCCCGCGAATAACGGGTGATAATATTTGGAACTTAGTGCCTTCGTCGTTTTCCATTACACTATCTACAATTTGGTCGACAGTTTGTTGGGTAATGGGCTTGCCGCAATTAGGGCAATGAGGAGTGCCAATTCGCGCAAAAAGCAGGCGCAAATAATCGTAAACTTCGGTAACAGTTCCAACGGTAGAACGCGGGTTTCGCGAGGTTGTCTTTTGGTCGATAGAGATTGCAGGGCTTAAGCCATCGATAGAATCTACATCTGGCTTTTGCATTTGACCTAAAAATTGGCGGGCGTATGACGACAGACTCTCGACGTATCGTCGCTGACCTTCGGCATAAATTGTATCGAAAGCTAGCGAGGACTTACCTGAACCCGAAAGCCCTGTTATTACAACAAATTTATTGCGCGGAATAGCTACGTCTATATTTTTAAGGTTGTTCTCTCTGGCACCTTTTATAATAATGTTGTTTTCCATTTGAATCCCCCATTTGATTTGCTATTATACATTCATCACTTGCTTCTCTAGATACTTAATTCTATCGCGTAATTTTGCCGCTTGCTCGAACTGTAAATTGTACGATGCAAGCTGCATTTCACTGGTCAAACGCTCTATTTCTACTAAAATTTGTTGCGGTGTCATAACGCTTCCGCTTGCCGATGCAACCGACGCTTCTATCGCCTCTTTACGCTTATCATCTCGTGTTTTTTGCGGAGTTTTGCGTGTGCTTGCCATAGAAGTTTCGATAATGTCTGCCACTTTTTTGATGATAGTCTGCGGAGTAATGCCATGCTCCTCGTTATACTTCAACTGAGTTTTACGTCGACGCTTAGTCTCGCGAATGGCGCGTTGCATAGAGCCGGTCTCTTTATCTGCATACATTATTACCCTGCCTTGGCTATTACGCGCCGCTCTGCCGACGGTTTGAATCATAGAAGTCTCGGAACGTAGGAATCCTTCTTTATCGGCATCTAAAATTGCAACAAGCTGAACTTCAGGGATATCCAAGCCCTCGCGCAACAGATTAATACCTACTAGCACATCAAACTCGCCCATTCTAAGGTCGCGGACTATCTCCATTCGCTCGAAAGTTTTAACCTCGCTATGAAGATAACGCACCTTAACACCCAAGCTTTCAAGATATTCGGTTAAATCCTCCGCCATTTTTTTGGTAAGAGTGGTTACTAAAACCCTGCCGCCATTATCGATAACTTTATTGATTTCGCCATATAAATCCTCTATCTGCCCTTCAATAGGTCGCACTTCAATCTCGGGGTCAATTAAGCCTGTTGGGCGTAAAATTTGCTCGACAATCTCTCCGCCCGATTTATTAATCTCGTAACTAGAAGGCGTGGCACTAACGTAAATTGCATTGTCGACACGCTGCTCAAATTCGTCAAAGGTAAGAGGGCGGTTATCGTACGCTGAGGGCAGGCGAAAACCAAAGCCAATAAGCGAAGATTTACGCGCTTTATCGCCATTATACATTGCACCCACCTGAGGAATTGTGACATGTGACTCGTCTACAACTAGCAAATAATCGTCACCAAAATAATCCATTAGGGTAAAAGGCGGGCTGCCAGGTTCGCGCCCGCTGATGTGTCGCGAGTAGTTTTCTATCCCTTGGCAAAAGCCAATTTCTTGCATCATCTCGATATCGTATCGCGTGCGTTGCTCTATCCTTTGAGCCTCTAGCGGCTTATCGTTATCCTTAAAATACTTAATGCGCTTCTCTAACTCAGCCTCGATAGTTTTAATGGCACTTTCCATTTTATCGGGCGTGGTAGCGTAATGAGAATTAGGGAAAATCGTAGCAAAATTAAGGACATTTACCACGTTGCCAGTTAGAACGTCCACCTCGGTTATCTTGTCAATCTCGTCGCCAAAAAATTCGACGCGAATGGCGCGCTCGGACTGATTAGACGAAAAAATCTCGATAATATCGCCACGAACCCTAAACTTACCACGAGTTAGGCTAATGTCGTTGCGCTGATATTGCATATCGATTAATTTAGAAATAGCAATGTCGCGGTCGAGAGTTGAGCCGACGCGAAGATATAACGTCAAGTTTTGGTAATCGTCGGGGTCACCCAAGCCATAAATACACGAGACACTTGCTACAACAATTACGTCTTTACGCTCTAAAAGCGAGGCGGTGGCACTGTGGCGGAGCTTGTCTATTTCGTCGTTAATACTTGCATCTTTCTCGATAAACGTATCGGTAGATGGAATATAAGCTTCGGGCTGATAATAATCGTAATAGCTGACAAAAAATTCGACAGCGTTATTTGGGAAAAACTCTTTAAACTCGGTACATAATTGCGCGGCTAAAATTTTGTTATGAGCAAGAACTAATGTAGGCTTTTGCACCTGTTGGATAACGTTTGCGATAGTGAAAGTTTTGCCGCTGCCGGTTACGCCTAAAAGGGTTTGATGTTTTTTGCCGACATTCAAACCAGCCACCAAGCTCTCGATGGCTTGTGGCTGATCGCCTTGCGGTGTATAATCGGATACTAATTCAAACATGTTACTTTTAGACAAATGAATCACTTAATTCTAATAATCTGTGTATTTTAACTTTTTTAACGTTGAGCAACCACTGAATAACTCTCGTTTGCGCTTTTTGTGTAAAATTCCGTTTTAGTGCGTCAGCCTCGAAAAGCAGGCGTCAGCCTAGCATTTTCTCGTTTCCTTCTAAAACAAAATTTTACTTCAAAAATCCCTAAACGCGAGTTAATCAGTGCTTACTAAAAATACACTTGTAATTTTCTAGTATTTATCACTTTTTACTAATCATCGTATATTGGTGTTTTTTTACGATTTATTACATACATTTTAATTCTTTCATCGAGCAATAATCATCGCCAGCAACTATAATATGGTCAACCAAGCGAACTCCCACCATTTTTAGTGCTTGAATAAGCTTAAAAGTAACTAATTTATCGTTATCGCTTGGCGCGGTTATGCCGCCAGGGTGACTATGTGTTAAAACAACGCTAGATGCTTTGGTGCACATTATTTTATGAATAGTTTTATCTAGATATAGCACCACTTCGTCGCCACCGCCCTCGCTTAGCAAAAGGGTATTTATAACCGTCATGCTACGATTCAAGCAAATTACATAAAATACTTCGTAGGGTTTGGCAAAATCAAGAGCGCAACAATACTCACCAATTTTATCCAACGAGTCTAAAACTATAGTATGCCCCATCTTACTAATTTTATATTGGCGCAAAACATCAAGGTACATATGGATATTTAGTGCCGTCCGCTCGCCTACACCTTTAACTGAGCAAAGTGCATATACATCAGCCTCTAGCACGTTTGCAAGGCTACCAAAGGTAGTAATTAAATCGTGTGCAATTGGGTTGACGTCTTTGCGAGTGATGGTCTGCATTAAAACTAACTCTAAAACTTCGTGAGGCTGGAAGGAATCTAGACCGCCTTTGATATATTTTTCGCGCAGACGCTCGCGATGACCAACATGCACATCTGTAGGCAATAGCACGGTTGAAGCCATTTTATCTCTGTTAATATTGCTGCTTATTGCGCCATATTTATAACTTTCGGAATCCGATGTTTTCAATTTATGCACCTCTTTTTTCCGACATCAATATCGAGTCTAAAACCTAAGCTGATTCTTAGTAATATCTTTCTCTAATTCTTCAGCAATTTCCGCACCTATCCAAGGATTCACAAAATTTTGCGTACCGATTGAAACAGCTTTAGCCCCCGCCATAAAGAACTTTCGCGCATCGTCGGCACAAGTGATGCCACCCATGCCAATAATAGGGATTTTAACGCTTTTTGCCATTTGCCACACGACTCTAAGAGCGATGGGAAGGATGGCGGCACCAGAAAGCCCTGCAACTTTGTTGGCAAAAACAGGTTTGCCGGTTTTTAGGTCAAAATCCATAGCTAAAACTGTGTTGATAGCCGAAATCGCGTCTGCGCCAGAATTTTCCGCCGCTTTAGCAATGGCAGCAGGGTCGGTTACGTTAGACGTTAGTTTAACAATAATTGGAACTTTAGCCGCCGCCTTAACTCTACTAACCAGCTCGCCAACAACATCGGGGTTCGTACCAAAGGCAAGCCCTGCGCCCTTTGCGTTAGGGCAAGATAGATTAACCTCGATTAAATCCACCTTATCGCCAATTTTTTGAGTAAGGGTTACGTATTCTTCTATAGATTTTCCGCCGATATTTGCAATTAATTTAGTGGGGAATTTTTTAACCAATGGCAAGGCACTCTCTAAAAACACGTCAACTCCAGGGTTTTCTAGCCCAATAGAGTTTAAAATGCCACTGGGTGTCTTCCAAATTCTAGGCTGAGGGTTACCTTCGCGCGGCTCTAAAGTAATCGTTTTAAGCGAAATCGCGCCTATATTATCCAACACGCCCATTGCGTTAAGTTCTAAGCCGAAGCCGACGGTGCCAGATGCTAATATTACTTGATTTTGCAGCTCTACATTGCCTATTTTGATTTTCATTATATCGCCTCCACTTTTAATCACGACCACGCTAGCTCTTTAGAATTGAAAACGGGACCATTTTTGCAAATGGTAGTTTGTGAGCCAGCAGATGTCTTACACACACAAGCCCTACAGATTCCTATGCCACACGCCATTTTCTCTTCCATAGAAACTTGGCACCAAATATCCTCTTTATCGGCTAAATTACTAACCGCCTTAAGCATTGGCTTGGGACCGCACGCGTAAATTTTATCTATCTGCTGAGTTCTAATAATGTCGCTGGCGATATCGGTTACAAGCCCTTTAGTGCCTAGCGAGCCATCGTCGGTTACAAGGCTAACGTTAGGAAATTGCTCATACATAAGGGCTAAATCTTTATTCCTAAACCCTAAAATTGCTTGAACATAATCGCCGCGTTTTAGCAATTGTTTACTTAAAAGTAGCAAGGGGAAAATGCCTATTCCGCCGCCGATTAGAAGAGCGTTACCCTCTTTTTCGGCATCGAATCCACGGCCTAAAGGTCCTAGAATATCCAGCTCGTCACCGATGCGTTTTTCGGATAGAATTTTAGTGGATTCACCCACGACCGACATAACAAAACGGACGTTCTCGCCTAGTAAATCGCAAATTGATATAGGGCAACGCAGGATTTGCGCGCCTCCAACTGCAATGTGAAGAAACTGCCCTGGTTTTGCAGATTTGGCGATTTCTGGACTATTTATCCAAAAACTAAAGGTATTTTCGTTTAATTGCTGTTTTTCGATTATTTTATTCATATACAACCTCGCCACCTAAAATAGTATATTTCACTCTACCTTGTAATTTTTCACCATTAAATGGGGAATTTGTAGTTTTTCCGTGAAAATTATTGACATCAACTACCCACGTTTCGTTTGGGTCAAAAATTGTTATATCGGCTGCCTTACCAACTTCTATAGTGCCGCAATTCTTGGAAATCCCAAGGATTTTGGCTGGGTTAATGGTCATTTTTTTGATTATGTTAGGGATGCTCATACTATCCTTTAAATAAGTAAGGCTTAAAGCAAGCGAAGTTTCTAAACCAACAATTCCATTAGGAGCCTTGGCGTAATCTACGTTTTTCTCGTCTTGTGTATGAGGTGCATGGTCGGTAACAATGCAATCGATAGTATCATTTTTTAAACCGTCGATGATTGCTTGGCGGTCACTTTCCGTCCTAAGCGGAGGATTCATTTTTGCGTTGGTGCCAAGGGTTTTTATAGCATCATCGGTAAGCGAAAAGTAATGTGGGCAGGTCTCGGCTGTCACTTTTACACCGTCATTCTTAGCCGTCTTGATTATGTCAACCGAACCTGCTGTAGAAATATGGCAAATATGTATTGGTGCATCCAAAGTTTTTGCTATATATATATCACGCAGAATCATAAGTTCTTCTGCCAAACGCGTATTACCATTTTGCGTTAGATTTTCGTCTTCGCAATGACATAGAATAGGCTTGTTAATATCGGCGCAAGCCTGCAGCGCACTAGCTTTTAAAGCAGCGTTTGTAACCGAGCGACCGTCTTCAGAAAAAGCCACGGCTCCATTTTTCGCCAACGCAATAAAGTCGACTAATTCCTCACCTAGCTGTTCTTTGGTGATTGCAGCTACCGGCAAGACGTTGCACTTGGGTTTAACACGCTTTATTTGATTGTTTATGTAATTTAGAGTTTCGAGATTATCGATAGGTGGGCGAGTATTTGGCATGCAGGCTATTGAGGTAAAACCCCCGGCAGCGGCAGCGTTTGTGCCACTTTTTATATCTTCTTTATGAGTTTGCCCAGGGTCACGCAGGTGAACGTGCATGTCAATTAACCCAGGTGATATCAGCATTTTATTGGCATCGATTATTCGGTCAGGCGGATTTTCTGCATTGATGGAAATATCGCTATTTATCTCTTTAATCACGCCGTTTTCTAGCAAAATATCCGCTTTTACAAGTTTATCCGCCGTTACATCGATTATTGTCCCGTTTTTGATTATAATCTTCAATATTCCGCCTCCTTTAATCGTGCTAATAAGTGCTACTTAGTTTGCCTCTAACCTATCAATTGCAATATCCAATCGTTTTAACGTCTCATCACGTCCTAAAATCGCTGCAATTTCCACGCCTCCGCCTGGTGTAAACTGTTTGCCGCTAACTGCAACGCGTAGCGGGTACATTATTTTGCCATTTTTAACATCTAAATTTTGTGCCATTGTAACTAATAAATCGTGAATACCTTGTTGCGTCCAAGGTTTTAGCGTTGTTAGTTGCTCTTTTATTTGTTGCAGCATTGGCAGAGAGCTTTCGGGCGTTGTCTTCATTTTTTTATGTGTATAAAGCGATAAATCATAATTAGGCAGGGCATCGAAAAAGTCGATTTGTTCAGGAATGTCGATGAATCGGTCGCATCGAGGTTGCAGAAGCGTGGCAATGGCTTTTTTATCAAAGTCGCCCTTAACCGCTTCTTCTATATACTCCTTGGCGTTTGCGTAAAATTCTTCGACCGACATATCGCGGATATACTCGCCATTTAGCCAGGTAAGCTTGGTTTCGTCGAATATAGCGGGGGACTTGGAAATTCCTTTAATATCAAAGGCTTTAATTAACTCATCAAGAGTAAACTTCTCGTTCTCGCCAGCAGGGCTCCAGCCTAAAAGTGCGACGTAATTGATAATGGCATCGTTTAGGTAGCCTTTATCGATGAAATCCTGGTATGAAGCATCGCCATCGCGCTTAGAAAGCTTTTTGGTAGACGTGCGCATAACGGGAGAAACGTGGATATAGGTAGGAATTTCCCACCCGAAGGCGTTATATAGAAGGTTATATTTAGGTGTAGATGAAAGGTACTCGTTGCCGCGGACGATGTGGGTAATGCCCATTAAATGGTCGTCGACAACATTGGCGAAGTTGTAGGTAGGCAGCCCGTCAGATTTTAAGAGGATATTATCGTCTAGTGTAGAATTTTCCACAACTATTTTACCAAAAACTTTATCATCAAACGAAGTAGTGCCGGTTAAAGGCATTTTTTGACGAATAACATATGGCACGCCACTATCTAGTTTTTCTTGGATTTCACTAGCAGAGAGGGCGCGGCAATGACGGTCGTACATCGGTACAATTTTAGAGGCTTCTTGAACGGTGCGAATTTTATCTAGGCGTTCTTTATCGCAAAAACAGTAGTAGGCGCCACCTTTTTCGATTAAATCTAGTGCGTATTTTTTGTAAATATCGCGGCGCTGGCTTTGGATATATGGTCCACAATCACCGCCAACATCGGGGCCTTCATCCCAATACATTCCTGCCTGGCGAAGGGAATTATAGATGATGTCTACCGCGCCATCTACATAGCGTTCTTGGTCGGTATCTTCTATACGCAAAATAAACTTGCCGCCTGCCTTGCGCGTAATTAGGTAGGTATATAGTGCTGTCCTAAGGTTTCCTATGTGCATATAGCCCGTGGGAGAGGGCGCGAATCTTGTTCTTACCATGTTAATTTTTCTTCCTTTTTATAATGCGATATAAGTATTGTTCCTATTCTATCATATTAAAATAATAAAATCAACACTTTTTGCAATTTTTTTAATTTTTTTTTGACATTTTGCGCTGTTTTTGTGTATTTTAAATTCTAAAAAGTTAAAATACACAGGTTATGTAATAATTTCTAGCCGCTTAATCGAAATAATTTCTGGTATAAAATACTCATCATTTGTGATTGATTTTAAAAATAATTCTGGCTTTATATTAAACTCATTACCTGCAGATAAAACCAGGTTAAAGCTAATATTATCGCCCTCATCGTTTATTATTACCTCGAATAAATGTGGTATGACATTGATTGTTGTAGTGCCTTTTTTGGTAGTTTTGTCGACGTTTAATTCTTGTGTATTTAAACTCTTTAAAAGTTGAGATACACAAACTTTATTACCGATAGCTGCTTGATTTTTTACAAGGCAATGGTATCGCGCTTTAGTAAATTTAGGAAATTTAGAAATTGGCTGCTCTACAGATATGATTTCGATACCTTTAGGCAAGGTTTTTGCTATATCGGATGAAAGTTTAAGCATGTCGTCAACCGAATTAAACTCGATATCCACCATCTCGCAACTAGATTCTACACCCACGCCAATAGGCAGAGCAAAGGTTAATTGCATGTGCGGATTATAGCCTTGTGAGTAGGCAACGTCAGCGTTTACGCGTTGCAGCGTCCTTTGCCACAGTCGCAAAATATCTAGATGAGAAACCCATATACAGGGTCCTTTTTTGGCATATTTAAATCGCAATTTAATCATTATATTCCTCTTCTTTTTATACATCAAGTGTTTTTAAGTTTAATTATGTAAGCTCTTTAAAACTAAATAGCTTCAGAACTCTCCATGATTTTACAATTAAAAGCTCCGCAACCGCTACATTTATCCCTACATTGAGGTGTTGTCTTGCCTGAAACCGCCTTGGTATATTCGCGCTGCAAAAAGTTTTTGCTGACACCTACATCTATGAAATCCCAGGGGAGTAAATCCTCAAGCCCGCGCTCGCCTAAATAGTATTCAACATTTGTACCCGTCTCGGCAAAAGCTTGCTGCCACTTAGAAAAATCGAAGTATTCCGTCCACGCATCTAGCTTGCAACCCAATTGATGAGCACGAATTAAAGCTTGCGAAAGCCGCCTATCTCCACGTGCGAACACGCCCTCTAAAGCACTAACCTCGCCCTGATGCCAATTATAGGCGATGAACTTTTTGGTTAGATTATGTTTAATTAATGTTTGGCGGCGCAGGGTCTCGTCTAGACTAATTTGAGGCGACCACTGGAAGGGGGTGTGAGGTTTAGGGATAAAAGTGGATGTAGAAACCGTGATGCGCAAACCCTTATGGCGAATGGATTTTGGCACGGTAAAGTATTGCTCACCAACTTTTTCACCAAGCCGCGCGATGCCTAAAACATCGTCGTCCGTTTCGGTGGGCAACCCTATCATAAAGTATAGCTTAACGCCGCTATATCCACCATTAAAGGCAGTTTTAGAAGCGTTCATTAAATCGTCCTCGGTTATGTTTTTATTGATGCAATCGCGCAGGCGTTGGGTCCCTGCTTCGGGAGCAAACGTCAAACCACTCTTGCGCACTTTTTGAACTTTCTGCATAAGCTCCATGCTAAAGTTATCCAGGCGGAGGCTAGGTAGCGCAAGGTTCATTTTGCGCTGTTCGGTCAGTTCTAGCAGCCCGTCGCAAAGTTTATCTAAATCGGTATAATCAGACGTCGAAAGTGAACAAAGTGAAATCTCGTCGTAACCTGTGTTTGCAATGCACTCTTCGGCTTGTTTCAGCAAGATTTCAACCGAGCGTTCGCGCACAGGGCGCCCTATAACTCCCGCCTGGCAGAACCTGCAACCGCGAGTGCAACCTCTAAACAACTCTAGAGTAATTCTATCATGTATAGTTTCGATATATGGCACAATTGAATCGGTCGGGAAGTACGCTTCATCCATGCTTGCGACGTTACGCTTGCGCACTTTTTGAGGTACATAATCGAACTTAGGTGTAAAATTTTTAAGCTTATCGCCATCATACTCAACATCGTACAAGCTAGGCACATACACACCATCGATTTGGCACAACTCTTGCAAAATGCTAGATTTAGACTGCCCTTTAGTGCTTTCGAGTAAATCTAAAACTTCGTTGCAAACGTCTTCGCCATCGCCTACCATAAAAAAGTCGAAGAAATCGGCAATAGGCTCGGGGTTAAAGCAGCACACGCCACCACCGCAAATTAGTGGATATGTATCATCTCTATCCCTTGCCAAAAACGGAATATTGCTTAAATCTAATATGTTTAAAACGGTGGAATAACACATCTCGTACCCTAGTGAAAATCCGACGACATCAAAGTTTTTAAGCGGTGTGCGCGTTTCGAGTGAAAAGAGTTCAGAGTTATTAGCGCGCAAAATTTGCTCAAAATCATCTGCAGGAGAGAACACACGCTCGCAATAGGTATTAGCACGCTGATTCATTAATCCGTATAAAATTTTAATGCCAAGGTTAGACATACCAACCTCGTATAAATCGGGGAAACACAAGGCAAAATGAGTTTTAACGCTATCGGCTGGTTTTACGATGCTATTTAACTCGCCGCCAATGTATCGCGCAGGTTTTTGCACATTTTTTAAGAATCTATCAAGATTATTCGCCACATAGTTGGCATTAGAAGTAGTCATTTATTTAAAATCACCTTTTTACGTTCTTGGTTATCTTTACTATTGTATCATACATAAAAATAAAAATCAAGAGGTAAATTAAAGTAATTTTACTAATCGGCGCCGCCCTCCGAAATCAACCGCGCAAACTCGTATAACCAACCTGCTGCACCAGTGTACCAGCTCCACCCGCCCATTCCATTGTGCATGTTATTGCTATAAATATCGGCGACAACTACATAAGGCTCTACCTTGTATATATCGGCGTTTTCTTTATCTATACTATGATAATTAGGCATGAGCATTTTAAATAATTCCCTAGCGCGTGCGTGCTTGCCTAGTTTGTGCATGGCAAACAATGCCCATGCCGAAGCGTGAGTGTATTGCCCGCCATTTTCGCGCACTCCTGGTACGTAACCCTTTATATACCCTGGCTTTAGGTTGCCTTTATCGAACGACGGGCTTAAAAGTTTAATGATGCCTACGTCTTCATCTACTAAATATTTTTCTAACGATTCAATAGCTTTGTGGCACTTATCGTTATCTCCTACGCCAGATATAACAGCCCAGCTTTGCGAAATTGCATCTATTTTACATTCATCATTATTGTGTGAACCAAGCGGCGTGCCATTGTCAAAAAATGCGCGCAAAAACCACTCGCCGTCCCAGGCATTGGTATTAAGTGATATTTTGAGCTTATCCATAATCGCCTGATATCCTGCAACTACCTTACTTTCTTCTACTCCTAAATGTTGCTTATTGCAATAGGGTAAAAATTGCTCGATGCAATAGTGTAAAAAGAAGCCCAGCCAAACGCTCTCGCCCTTTCCGCCTAAGCCTATACTCGAGAATCCGTCGTTCCAATCGCCACTACCTATTAATGGAAGCCCATGCTCCCCAAAGTTTAACGTGGCATCTATCGCGCGCTTACAATGCTCAAAAACTGTTGATTTTTCATCGGAAAGGTGTGGCGTGTTATACCTTTCGTACTCGCCTTGTGCAAGTGGCGAATCTTGGATATATGGCTCACCCTCGTCTAAAATAGTGATATCGCCTGTTTTTTTAATATATTCACATGTGGCGTACACAAGCCATAGCCTATCGTCTGTAAACTTGGTGCGCACACCATTATCTACATCGCGGTCGGTTAACGAAGGGTGCCACCAATGCTGAACATCGCCCTCTGTAAATTGATGCCGACAGCAACGCAAAATATGTTGACGCGCGTAATGCGGAATAATATCGCACACCGCAGCGCAATCTTGAAGTTGGTCGCGAAAGCCATAAGCACCACCGCATTGATAAAAGCCTGTTCGCGCATATAGCCTACAACTTATCACCTGATACACTAGCCAAGGCAGCATATTGTCTATATAATCGTCGCCAGTTTTAAAGTTGTTTTTTGTGGTGGCATCGTTCCAAAAATCTTTAACTTTAGATAGCTCATTGCTTGCTTGTGTAATAGTTGAAAGCGTTATATCCTCGGTTTTATCGGCAATGCCTAGTTCTAGCACTATAGACCTTGACTCGTCTTTAGGAATTTCGACACTTTTATGTGGCGTTATATACATTAATTTATCCCAAAACTCGGGATTGTAATTATTGGTATAAACTGCCATGTTATCTAGTAAACTGTAGCTTAAGTGCCGCGCGTTTTGTTTATGATTAACGCCCATAACAGGTGTAATATTATAACTTATATCGAAGGTTCGTGTGGTATTGCTATGGTTTGTGATATCGATTACTACTAGCTTTTTAGTACCTTTTAATGGGACAAAAACTGTGCAGGTAGAAAGCACCTCGTCGTTATCCTTTATAAAAGTTGTGTAACCAAAACCGTGATGAACGCGCGCTTTATCCATAGGGTTAAAGCTAAACTCGCCGCTTGAAATTGTTATAACCTCACTTTTATAATCTAAAATCGGGTCGTTATTCCACTCGGTTAGCTTACACTCGCGCGAATTTCCAACCCATGTAAAGCCGCCACCACTCTCGGTTACAAGCGTTCCAAAATTAGGGTTAGATATTACATTGCACCAGGGCGCAGGGGTGGGGTGATTACTGATTATATATTCCTTGCCATCGTCGCTAAAACCGCCATATCCGTTATAGAATTTCATATTATTCACCCCTTAAATGTTATACGAGCATAAAAGTATAAGTTCCTTCTCCTTCTCGCTCATATTGGCGGTGGATAAAATGTAAACGTTCCCGCCATCTTCTTGCTTAGAAACCAACTCGCGCAAGCCATTATTAAGCGTTTGACGATAATCTCCGCCATCGTAGCTCATTAAAATTAGGTCTAGCTTGATACCTTTATAGGTCAAAAACTTATGCGCCTGAACCACTTCTAACGCGCGTTCTAACGACTCTTCCCCGCGAACGGTAAAACAACAAATAGGATTATCGCCCGAGATTCCATATGCCCACAAATTGGTCTGGCTATAGTTGAGGTTAGTAGGTTTTGCCTGTTTATAGTTGTGCGCATCATGCCCTAGCACGCAATTTTGCAATAGCTCAAAGGCAAGTTTAATACTATTCTCATGCACATTAAGATAGCGATTCTCTAGCTTTGCGCGTTCTACCGAAACTGACATTGCCGTTTTAAAGGCTTCCATGCTAACATATTTATTGGCAACCGAGATGACTCCATTTTTAGTTTTATCAAACGCTATAACACTTAAAATATCCACATGCTCGCCGCGCGGGATAGTGATGCTATGGCTATGCGCAACAATTGGGTCTAAAACTGCGCCAAAAGTTTGTTGGTTAATGCCTTGGGTCACGCCAAAAGGCTGGCTATAGTGTTCTAACCTACCTAAAAAATCTTGACGTGCTGTAGTAGTTTTACTAAAGCTTGGCTGGCTACCAAAAACTCGGTTCACGTTTAGCATGTATCCGTCTGGTGCGCCCTCTGCTCTAGGTCGGCGGTAGGATATAACACAATCTTCTATTTTTTCAGTCTCGACAAATAATTTACTAAATGTCATGTGGCTATAGTGTGCCATAGGTGCCGCCAACACGCTTTCGGAGTAGAACGCGACATCTAGTTGAACAGTTTCGTCTGAGTTATTAGCAATATGAACACAGGTAACCTCTGCTTTTTTCTCACTATCGACGAATATTTTGGTGGTTACATCAATGCAATCCTTACCGTTGCGAATTATTTCAACAAGCGAAGGATTGAAGTTGACACTATACAGACTTTTACTATCAAAACAAGGGCTAGGGCTAGCCGAAAACACTTCATTATTCTTTCTATTTTTGACATATACATAATTACCTATCCTTTCGTTTGTTAACATAGTGTCTTCGCACATTTGCCAACCGTTGCCTTGCGCATCAAAAATTGAGTGGAAGCGACCGTTAGAAAGCACGTGGACACCCTCTGTTACATTATTACGAACGTAATCTACCACTGTGTTAAATTTTAGCGAGAGCGGACGGATTTTTGCCTTATAATCCTTAGTTAAAACAGAATTGGTCGGCACCTTCTCTGCCAATAACTCCTCGCCAATTTGCATTGTAGTGTTGCTTAAAAACCTCTTTTGCATTATATTATCGCATAGTACATTATCTAACGCAAGCAGCGACATACCTAAATGATGCACCATATACGATTTTACTATAGCATATTTTTCATCGCCTAGGGTGCGTTTTGGGGTAAAATCGATGGATTCGTAAAACCCATAAGTTCCGCAAAAGCCTTCGTCGTTCATGCGTTCTAGGTTATCGATAGCCGAGTCGTAATCTATCATTAACGCCATAATTGTAGAGTAGGGGGATATAACGGTGTCTTCTATTATATGGCGCGACAGCCCAAGGGTGGGGATGCCAAAGGCTTTGTATTGATAGTTTAGTTGGATATCGAAGGTATTAAACCCGCTTTCGGAGACTCCCCAGATAGGATCACGAGTGGTGCTTCCTATGATTTTTCTATCCCTTGCGTACTTTTTTTGTTCGGCAATTACAAACGAATAGGTTTCGTTTAGCAAAGTATTAGGTATATTTTTAAGCAATAGCAGGGGCATAAAATACTCAAAGGCACTCCCGCTCCACGAGACTAATCCACGATATCCATTGTTAGTTACCATACTACGCGATAGGGCGTTCCAATGCTTGCGTGGCACCTGAGAGTTACAAACCGCAATGTAGCTTGTAGTGCGCGCCTCTGATGCTAATAAATCGTAATACGAATTGGTCAGTTCTTGCTGTTCGACGTTAAAGCCTATGCTAAACAAGTGGTTGCGTTTATTGTAAAGCGGGCGGAAATCGGTACGTTCGGCAAGTTTTTGTGCAAAATTAGCAAGTTCGGTTAAACGTTTATTAAGCTGCGTGATTCTATCTTTTTGAAACTTTTGCGCAGCGCGTAAATCGGCAATGGTTCGTCTAAAAAGCCTGCTCCATGCGGGCGCGACGTCTTTACTATTAAGTTCTAACTCGGCTAGTGTTTCAAAGGTAATCTCGGTAACATCGCGTTCCATTCCGCATAGGTTAAAAATGGATTTTAACCCGTTATCGTGATTTTCACTATACAAATTATCTTGCATAGCCAACGTTTTTAGCCCCTCGGCAAGAGTAATTAGATAGCTAACAAAGTTCCCGCTATCAACTGTCGAGACGTACATAGGGCGCAATGGCTGAAGGGTTTCGATATTATACCAATTATACAAATGACCGTTCCACATATTAAGCTTAATTATCGAGCTAAAGGTATTCTCTAGCTTCTGCAATAACTTAATTTTGCTGATAAAACCTAAGTCGTATGCCGTCATGTGCGCCACTAGCGATATACCTATATTAGTAGGAGAAGTTCGCATGGCAACACCGTTAGGCGGGTTTTCTTGGTAGTTATCGGGCGGAAGGTAATTAGATGCTTCATTAATAAAATCTTCGTAATATTGGTACATACGCAAGCTAAGCTGATACAACATGTGCTTATGCTTGGTGTGCTTGGCTTTGCGTCGGGTAGATGTCGAACTTTCGGCAACGGAAAATTCGTTTGATTTAATTGCATTAGGCTTGCTTAAATATTTTAGTGTATAGGGCGAGATAATCCAGAATAAACCTATAATAATGGCAGATAGCGAATGCGCCGACTGTGCATCTGCAAATACTATAAGAATTATTGTTATAACGTAGTTTGCCCACATATTGGCAAAATATTGATGTTTATTACTTGTAGATTGGACCTCGGTTTGGGCAGCGGTCGTCCATTCTAAAAGTTTTTTATGAGAGATAAATAAACGATACAAGGTACGCAAAATAGCGTCGAGCGACATGTAAGCATTGTATGGCAGCGCGCCAAAGTTTATAATATCTTGCAAAAAGGTAGCTTTAAAGCCATGCACCATATCGCTATATAAAAGCGGCGGACGTTTATTCTCTAACCGTTCTTTAAAATAATCTATAAAGGCAATTATTGTATGGCTAAACATTATTGCTAAAACTATGGCGCAAAAGGCAATGGCGGGGATATTGGGCGTAGAAGCCAAACAAATTATTAGTAAAATAAAGGCGATGGGGTTGATAGAGCGGCGAAGATTATCTATAATTTTCCACTTAGAAATTGAGTTCAAGGCTTTATCGCGCAAAAAGGGAAGCAACTGCCAATCGCCCCTTATCCAACGATGATTACGCCTAGAGTACACCTTGTAATTTCCAGGGAAATCGTCGACTAGGACGACATTAGTTGCCAAACCTGTTTTAAGGTAGCAGCCTTCTAATAAATCGTGGCTTAATACTGTGTTATCCTCAATTTTCCCTTGCATCACTTGTAAAAACGCATCGATATCTATTATGCCTTTACCGGTAAAAATCCCTTCGCCAAAGATATCTTGATATGTGTCAGAAATTGCGCCGGAATAGCTATCTATAACGCCACAGCCGCCAAAAATTTGTGCAAACTTACTTTTATTAGTAGATTCAAGCGAGGTTGCAACGCGCGGCTGAATAATCCCATAACCCCTTATAACCCTCTTACGCTTTTTATCGACTATTGCGCGATTCATGGGATGGCTGATAATACCTACCATTTTACGCGCTACTTCCATATTTAATTTGGTATCACTATCTAGCGTTATGATATACCTTACCTTAGGCAGCGGGGCGATTGGGTAAAAGCTAGTGCTAGTGCTGCCTTTAAGCACCTTAGCAAACTCTATCAACGCCCCACGCTTGCGTTCGTACCCGCCAAACTTTGCACTATTAGGGTTAAAAACTGCGCGACGCGACATAAAATAAAACTTGGGTAGCGCGTGTTTATTTGCTCCATATTTTTTATTCAAACTTATTGTATAATCGTTAAGTTCTTTTAAATAGCTAGAATAATCCTGACTTTGTGAGCTTTCGGGGAAGTCACAGATTAATCCAAAATATAGGTTTCTATCGCGATTGGCGTTGTGATAGCGTTCTAAATTATTTAATAATCGCTTGCCTTCGTCTACACTTGTAACTAGCGCAGGGATAACGACAAAAGTCGCGCAATCTTCAGGAATTCCGTTGCTATAATCTAGTTTAGGAAGAAGGCGCGGGGTAATGATTTTATTGAAAATAAAGTTGGTTATGTTAATCGATAAATCTATAACAGGAAGCGTGCAAGCGGCTAGGATAAAGGGGTTTTTAAACATGCTTACGCAAAACAGCAATATCGCACTTAAAGCAATGATGGTAAAGGGATAGTACGATTTTTTGTTGCTTTCGGTTTTTTGTGTTTTGAATAAAACCTCGCCGATATGAAGGTTCCTATCTTGAGCAGTTGCAATGCAATTAGAAGCAATGTCGAACGCGCTAACCTTAGCTTTTTTAGCCAATTTTTGTACACGCTTACGGTATATGTTTTTACTTTCATCGTCCATTTTTTGATATATCCCGCTTGGGTCCCGGCTTAGAATATCCTCGGTTTTACTAACTTTGTTGAAGATACCCGATATATTTATGTCGCCCATTTTTCGTAGAATATATATAGCGTTAGAAATCTCTAGCGTGCTTTTTTCGGTAGTTAAATCCTTGCAAAAATCGGCGATTCGTATAATGCAAGCCGTTTTAATCATAGATGGCAGCGCAAAAATCTCGTCATCTGTTAAGTATTCACGCTTTTGAAACTCCTCGATGTACTCTATAACCTTATTCTCGCTAAATTGCTTCCCGTTTTTTGTTGTGATATCCTTGGCTATATGGTACACGCGTTCTAGCCCAACGCGCGTGGGAAGGTTCTTCATCTCTTTATTCTTAAGCTCTATATTTAGTCCTTTTACTTGCTCTTCGATTATATAAAAATTATCCAGAAGCCACTCGCCGCTTCCGGTTACAATATACTCGTCGTCTTTTTCTATTTTAACAGCCAACTTAACATAGGTTTTAACTATATTTCTGTAGGCGTTTTGTAACGAAAAGAGCAATTTTTTAGACATATCTTATCTCCTAATTTCAATGAATACATAGGTTTAAATAATTTTCCCCAAATTTTTTCTATAATATACCAATTAAACTCTTGACAATATATATCATTTAAGATAAAATAATCACATGAGAAAATTTAAACTAAATTTTAACATAAAATTTAGGCTAATCGCCTACACCGTCTTGCTTATTGCTATAGTTCTTTCGTTGGCATGCTTCTTTTTGTTGTGGAACACGTCTTCGTTTTATAACAATAAGTTTCAAAAAGAGATGTCTGAGGCTTTTAGCTCTGACCTTGTTACCAAGCTTACTTTAGCCCAAGATAGCAATGCCGCAAAGCAAGTTTTAGTTGACAATTACACAATTTTAGGGATAAATATTAATAGGAGTTATTATGTTTTAGACAATTCTGGTAATGTTTTATCCACATCTAACCCTTTGCAACCTAAAAACGTAACTTCTACCAATAACATTATATCGGCTATATCTGGGCGCGTGGGCAACTCTAACCAAAGTGGTACGCTAAAATTTGTTGACTTTGCCTACCCGTTAGCTAATGGTAATATTGTGTATATTCAAGATAATATGCAAGATTTTAACATGCTCTCTAACTATATTTTTACCATTGTATGGCAGATGTTTATTCTTGGCATTGCGCTTTCTATTTTACTTTCTATATTTTTGGCGCGTACCATAACCAAGCCCATTGCTAAACTAACACATAAAGCTAACTTATTGGCAGATGGCGATTATGATACAAAAATAGATATCCGTTCTAATGATGAAATCGGAGTGCTTTCGCAAACATTCTCGCGCATGGCAAGCGTTATAACTCAGTCGATTCAAGATATATCGGGCGAGAGGAATAAGTTTGAGACGATGCTGATGCACATGTCTGACGGTGTGATAGCGTTTAATATAAACGGAAGCGTAATGCACATTAACCCCGCAGCTAAGGGTTTGCTTAACATTACAGATAACGAAAAGACGGATTTTGATGATTTATTTGACCAGCTAGGGGCAGAAATTTGCATTGCCGAGCTTGTCTATTTAGACCAGGAGCGCACTATAACTCGGCGCGTAGATGTTGGTGTTGCGGTGCTAGATTTTTACTTTGCAACGTTTAAGGACGAACAGGACCATTTAAGTGGTATAATTGTAGTTATCCATGATATTACCGAGGCGGAGAAGATTGAGAAATTGCGTCATGAATTCGTGGCGAATGTGTCGCACGAGCTACGCACGCCGCTGACTACTATAAAAAGCTATGCCGAGACATTAATGGAGCAGGAAAGTGAAGATAATGCTACCAAAAGCTTTATTAATGTTATAATTAAAGAAGTCGACCGAATGACGCGAATAGTTAAGGATTTGCTTACACTTTCTACCTTGAAATTTGCTAATAGCGAAGATACAAAAGAATATTTTTCGCTTGATGAGTTGCTGCACGAAATTACAGACAGAATGGTGATTCAGGCGACCGAGGCAGGGCACGAGCTTGAGTATATCTCGGCAACTAATTTGCCGCCCTTGTTTGCCGACCGTGATAAAATTGAGCAAGTGATAATAAATTTAGTTTCTAACGCTATAAAATATACACCTAAGGGGCATGGGCGAATAGAGATTTCGTCGGGATTTTTATATAATAAACTGTATGTAAAGGTTCGCGATAACGGGATAGGGATTCCTGCAAAGGATTTACCTAGGATTTTCGAGAGGTTCTATCGTATAGAAAAAGCACGTGCGCGGGATAAAGGCGGCAGCGGGTTAGGTTTGGCAATTGCTAAAGAAATTGTTGAGTTACATGGCGGGGATATATCTATTGATAGCAAGCTAGGCGAGGGGACGGAGGTTATGATAACTTTCCCTCAAGATGTGGACTAACCTTGAAAACTCTAAAATTTGCTAAACCGCCATTAAGAATGGCTGTGCTTCAATGTTATCTTAATCGTTTTGGCTTTGAATATAATTTAATCGAAAAGGTATAAAGTGATATGAGAAACAAAAACTTTAAACATCATAAAAATAATAGGCGCGGTAGTGGCGGATTTGTTCCAGGCGATAATCTCGAAAGCAATGATAGCTTTAAAACCGAAGAAGATTCTACCCTTAGTACCGATGCTCAAACCCCTAGTGCAAGCATTAAAGATGAGTATCAGGTAGAGGGGCGCAACGCGGTTACGCATTTGTTCCAAAGTAATCGCGCGGTTGATAAGCTTTATATTGCATCGGGCGATAGGTCATTTGGCAATATTATAGCCATGGCAAAAGAGGCGGGCGTGCCTATTGTGCAAGTCTCGCGCGAGAAGATGCGTCAAATGGCGATAACGCCTAAGTTTCAAGGGGTTATTGCTTTAACATCGCCTCAACGTTATGCAACTATAGATGAAATTTTTGAGCATGCAAAAGAGCGGAATCATAAGCCCTTTATAATAGCTTTAGACGGGATTGTCGACCCGCATAATCTTGGGGCTATCCTTAGAACCGCCAACGCAGCTGGTGCCGATGGCGTTATAATACCTAAGCACAGAAGCGTAGGGTTGACGGCGACGGTGGCTAAAGTTTCGGCTGGTGCGGTGGAGCATACCCCTGTGGCGCGCGTGACAAATTTGAGCCAAACGCTAGACGAGCTTAAGGAACGAGGCGTGTGGGTATATGGTGCAGGCCCGAATGTTACCTCGGTATATACTCAAACGGATATGAGTGATTCGGTGTGCATAGTTATAGGCAACGAGGGGTTTGGCATAAGCCGACACATAACCCAAAAGTGCGATTTTTTAGTGAGCATCCCTATGGTGGGAGAGATAGAGAGTTTGAACGCCTCGGTGGCGGCTGCGTTATTGATGTATGAAGTGGTTAGGCAGCGCAAGGAAAAAGCAATGGAGAATTGAGAATTGAGAATTGAGAATTAATGTAATTAAAATTTATAAATAAATTTTAATCAATTAATCGAACAATTTTTGTTAAACATTATATAATTGTAATGTGTTATGTCATTGCGGGCTTGACCCGCAATCTATACGCTATATTTCAATCAACTGCTCTCATTCCTAATTAGCATATAGATTCCGCGTCGTAGCGCGGAATGACATTATTTACTAAAACTATCTTGATGTATTATTTTTTAAAATCGAAAAGGGGTATTATTATGAGCGAAAAAACTGCCGATTCTATGCCTGTTTTGCAACAATGGAAGCTAATCGCCTTCGCAATTGTTAGCGCAATACTATCTATTTACCTTACAATGATGGTTATGCCCGGGGTAGGCATTACTCTTTTTGTGCTGCTCGAGGCGGTTTTGCTATACTTTACGCTGCCCAAAAATGTATCCAAACGCATTATGTTGCTGCTTATATTCCCTACTTTAATTAGCTGCTGGGCATTTATTACACATAATGACACTTTTGCCTTTTTTAACGTAATTGCTATTGTGCTAATGTTTAGCTGCGTTGCACTTTTATTGCGCAACCCTAATATTTATAACGAAAGGCAATTTATTGCGGCGGTAATATCTTACGCTTTTATACCCTTTAATTATTTCGGCGAGTTTTTTAACATGCTCGCTTCTGACCGCGCTAAAAAAACCAAGTATGTTTCGAGGATTATTTGTGCCATCATCATCGCCATACCTATTTTGATTCTACTTTTGGCTATCCTTTCGTCTGCCGACCCTGTATTTATGCAAATTTTAAAAAGTTTCTGGCGGTTTATGATAAATTTGATATCGTTTGAAACTGTTCTAAAAATTATAGTCGGCGCAATTATCGGGTTATACTTTTTTGGCTTAGCCTACTCGGTTTGCGTACCTGAAGCACCTAAAGTTGTAGTTTCGCGCCCATCAAATATATCGTGGGATGCGTTTATAACCTATATAATCACTATTTTAGTTCTGATGGTGTACACATTCTTTGTTATAGTTCAAGTTAAATATTTATTCCTTGCGCCTGGCGTGCTTCCAAATGGTATTACTCACGCAGAATATGCGCGGCAGGGGTTCTTTCAGCTATTATGGCTTAGCATAGTTAATATATTATTTATCTACTTAATAATGAACTTTACTCAGCCTAAAAATGCAATTTTAAAGAAGATAAAGCCTTGGATGTTAATGTACTCGTGCCTGGTAACGCTTATGTTATTGGTGTCATCGGCGTATCGCATGCAGCTTTATATTCAATCCGACGGATTAACTCGCATGAGGCTATTGGTGGTGACATTCCTTGCGTTTGAGGTGTTTGGGTTAATTGCAACCGCTATTTATATTTACAAACCAAAGATGAATATTGTTTTATATTATGCAATCGTCACTTTAGCTTTTTACGTGTCTATTAATTGCATGCCTGTCGATTCTATCGTTGCGCGCAACCAAATAGCTAGGTTTATAAAAGGTGATTCTCAAGGTGTTCGATATGTTACAACCCTTTCACGAGATGCTAATAGATATTTAGAGCAAATTAAAGACGATGCGCGCTTGCCTGAAGAGGATAAGAAGCTGATAGAAAGAAAGCTTAGCCGTCCTGCCGAATGGATTCAATGGCAGCAATGGAAGATAGGGTCGGAAAAAGCTATAATGCTGAAGTGATAGGGTGTTTAAACGATAAGCCAGAAGCCAGAAATAGAGGCAAACCTTCATACTTAACATACATTTAACATTTTAATCAATTTTGCTATTGAAAATCCCTCTAATTTGTGATATACTAAAATTAGGGGGATTGTTTTATTCTAAATCAATCAAAGGAGGCGAGCGTGCCATGCCAGAGATTATAAAAATTGGTAATGAAAAATATGCAATCATGGGCAATTTAAGGCTAGGTATTAAACGCTACGATTTCGCCCCTTCTTTAAATTTGGATTCTTCGTTTGATATCAAGTATTTTTATAAGGATGAATTAGTAGAAGATGCCTCGATTATTAATAAGCTAAACGATAAATATTTGCGCAAGTTTGGCGTGGTATCTAAAAATGGTGAGATAGCAATTAACAGGGCTAAAAAAAGTGCCAAAGAAAGTGCTAATCCCGAGTTTTCTAAAGAATATTTAGACTCGTTGTTAAAAAATGACTTAGAGAATGTTTTAAAAATGTATGCGCAAGAGCGCGAGTGTAACTATACCGACCCTTTTATTGACCACTTGCGCGAAAAGTTTATGGCTAAAAATGTGCCTTATACATTTGGGAATACAAGAGATAATCACATCGCCACTGCTTGGAATAAAGAGTTAGATGATGGCGGGTTTGAATATGAGATTTCGTTTAAAGATGAGGATGCGTTTTTAGATTTCTCAAATCGTTTCCATGAAATATTGCACACTCTTGCAACAGATTGCGATAAAGATGAGCGCGCTGTAGGGTTTAATGTAACTTCTAGAGCAAATGCTATTATGTACTCTGAAGTTGCTCGTTCGCAAGAAGAAGGGTTTGTCGAACAATTTTTAGCCGATAGATGTGGTAATGACCAAACGCGCGCTTACCGTGATGACGCGTTTTTTATGGAGTTTTGCAAGGATATTGTTGGTTATAAAAGTATTATGCATTCTAGGGAAACGCATTCGATAGAAAATTTAGCTTTAAAAATTGCGGTAAAAACTAATTGCGAGCCTAACCTTTTAAAACTTATGTTTTCGCAATCTAATTTTGCGCATATGTATAAATATCGTTCCTATACAACTAAATTTTTAGGCATTAATATAGCGCGGTCGCAATATAAAGAGGCGGCTAGAAATTTAGATCTTATGCTTAGGGAATCGTATGTAAAAAACGGTATTAATTCGCCTGAGTTTAAGCTATTGTTTGATACTTGTAAAAATTTGTGTGATAAACATAAGAAGTTCCGTGGCAGAGGAGGAACCGGGTATTTGGCTAGGTTTTTAAACCGCTCGGTTAAGGCAATTGAGCATTGCAAGCGTGCGGAATTAGGCATAAAGGTAAATAAGGTTGCTGCCAAGTGGGATTTTGCACAGAAGTTAATTAGCGATGTTGCGCATGAAATGAAGCAGGTTTTGGTGGGGAACAAGAAGATTAAAACGGCAAAGATAGATTTGGACCTTGCACGTCAGGAGTTTACCACAGCTAACAGAGTTATCGACGGCAAGGAGAGTTTGAAGGCGATTGCCCCTAAGGAAGTCCGATACTTTGACTTCAACAAGCTTACTAAGTATGGAGTAAAAGGAATGGTTGCCTCTAAAGTAAGGTATTCGGCTGCTAGAGTTTTGGCTGAGATTAGGAGTAGGGCGGACGTTTTTGGTACAAAAGGGATTGTGGCGAATAGTTTGAGAACTGTGAGGGCAAGCGATAAAGCTAAGGCTGCCGCCGAAGCTGCCTTTGCTAAAAGTCAGAATACTTTTAAAAGGTAGTTAAGTAACCACTGAATAACTATCATTTGCTCTTTTTAGTTAAATTTCCCTTTTTGCTCACAAACTCACTGCGGCAGGCGTCAGCCTTGCCTTGCTCGTTTGTTTCAAAAAGAAAAATTTATCCTAAAAATGGCTAAACGCTAGTTAATCAGTGCTTACTTAATTAGCGTGTTAACGTTTGGGTTTTTTAATCGCGAGTAAGCAGGGCGACGGTTTCGACATGAGGGGTGTGGGGGAACATATCGACAGCGCGGACTTGAGTTAAAGTGAAATTGCCCTGGTTTAGCCTAGTAATATCGCGGGCTAATGTAGCAACATCGCACGATACATATATAATATTTTTAACGGTTGATGTGTTTAGCATGTCAACCAATTTTTTGTCGCAACCCGCGCGCGGAGGGTCTAGAATGATAGTGCTTGCGCCTGTTATTATCTCGGCAAGCTCGGCGCCTTCTGCCTTAGAACAAATAAATTGTGAGTTACTTATACCATTTAGCTGGGCATTTTTACGCGCCTTTATTATGGCTTGGTGAGTTTGCTCAATGCCAATTAGCTCGATTTTTTCAAAGTTATCAAGGCTTTTTGCCGCGCAAATTCCAATAGTTCCCACACCACAATATAGGTCGACCAGTTTAATTGGCTTTGGGCTGCTATTGTTTTTTACCATGTCTACTACAATGCTATATAGCTCTTTGGTCGCGCTTTTATTAGTTTGTAAAAAAGATTTAGAATCGTAATTAAACTTAGCGCCACACAGGGTTTCGGTCAGTTCATCGTTGCCAAAAATTATTGAGCCGTTTATTACTATCCCTTTTAAATTGGGCAAGTTTTTAAGACGTTCAATGGTGGTTGCAATCGGTTCCTGCAATATTTCGATTTTATCCTTGGAATTAATTATGGCTAAAAATTCGCCCATGCTGTTTGAACGGATGCAAAGGGAAAAGCTAGTTAGCTCGGGCTTTTGGGTTGTTGTAATTTCACGCATTATTGCCACAATCTTAGCGCAAATGTTGTTATGTATGATGCAATTTTGCATATCAATCTCGATGATATCATGTGAACCTGGGGCAAACATGCCCACTTTAATGCTGAACTCGCCTGCGTTTTTCACCACTTGGCAAGGAAAGATTGATTTATTGCGGTAGCCTTGGGTATCAGGTGAAGAGGATATTTGCGGCGGCGTTTTAAGGCGTAATGCGCTTTGGATTTTGCGTGCTTTAAAGCGCAATTGTTCGGGGTAAGACATATATTGAAGGCTGCAACCGCCACACTCTTCAAAATTTTTACATTTAGGAGCAAGACGCTCGTTGCTAGGCTGGATAATCTCTTCAACCTTTGCTATAGCATAGGATTTATGCAACTTTGCAACGCAAACCTTAACGCGCTCGCCGAGTATTGCGCCAGGCACAAAAAGGACGAAGCCGCCCTGTTTTGCAACGCCTTCGCCTTGACTATTATAGTCTATTATGTCAACTTCTAAGCAATCATTTAGCTTTAAGTTTGTATTTTCATCTTGTAAAAATGTTGCCATTACACTTCCATCACAATTGGCAGAATCATTGGGCTGCGCTTGGTTTTACTATATAAAAATTCGGATAGTGCATCTTTTACATTTGTCTTTAGCAAGTTCCAATCGTTCACATAGTTTTTAAGGCATTTATTCAACGCGTACTCTGCACAATGATGCGCTTGTTCCATTAAATCTTCAGCCTCGCGAACATAAACAAAGCCGCGGCTGATGATATCGGGGCCAGAAACTATGATTCCCTCTGAACTAGAAATGCCGATGACAACAACGATTAAGCCATCTTGCGCCAGGTGTTTACGGTCGCGCAATACTATATTACCGACATCGCCGACGCCATAGCCATCTACATAAACCTTGCCGCTTGGCACGCTGCCGACGATTCTAGCGGAAGTTGGCATAACCTCTAACACGCGACCGATATCGCTTATAAAGATATTAGTGTTAGGGATACCCATCTCTTCAGCTAAATTAGCATGCAATTTTAGGTGACGATATTCACCATGGATAGGCATGAAAAACTTAGGGTTAAGCATGCGAATCATTAGTTTTAACTCTTCTTGACAGGCGTGACCCGAAACGTGGATATCACGGTCGTACACAACCTCGGCACCCTTGCGGAACAGCTCGTTTATAACGCCGCCGACAGATTTTTCGTTGCCAGGGATAGGATTAGCCGAAAGAAGTATCATATCGTTAGGAGTTATCTGCACTTTTTTATGCTCTGAATTTGCCATTCTACTAAGCGCGCTCATTGGCTCGCCTTGAGAGCCTGTTGTAATAAGCACCAACTTCTCGGGCGGGTAATTCTTAATCTCGTCCATGCTAATTAGCGAAGTTTTAGGCACTTTTGCATAGCCAAGTTCCATGGCAACGCCAAGGATATTTTCCATACTTCTGCCAGAAATTGCTACCTTGCGCTTATTGCGAATGGCGGCGTCGATTATCTGTTGCACGCGATGTACATTAGACGAAAACGTTGCGACGATAATGCGCTTTTTAGTATGGCGGAAGAGGTCGTCGATTGCGCTAGAGATAGTGCGCTCACCTGAGGAATATCCAGGGCGTTCGACATTTGTACTCTCGCTTAAAAGCAGCAGAACGCCTTGCTTGCCAATCTCTGAAATCCTTGCGATATCCATCATTTTGCCGGCAATTGGGTTGGCATCTAGCTTAAAATCGCCGGTGTGGAAAACAATGCCGACGGGGGTGGTAATAGATAGCGCGCAGGCATCGGGGATAGAATGGTTAACACCGATAAATTCTGCCTTAAAGCAGCCTAACTTAACAACGCTGCCTGCATTTACCTCATTTAATTTTACCGAGTTAAGCAGGCGATGCTCTTTTAATTTACCTTTTAAAACGCCTAGCGACATTTTAGTCCCATAAACAGGTACGTTAATTTGACGCAAAAAGTATGGCAGTCCGCCGATATGGTCCTCGTGGCCATGAGTAATTAGCACGCCGCGGACTCTATCGCTATTTTTAACTAGGTAAGATATATCCGGCAAAACAAGGTCGATACCTGGCATATCTTCATCTGGGAAGCCCATGCCACAATCGACAAGGATAATATCGTTGCCATATTCTAGCACGGTTAGGTTTTTACCGATTTCGGACAGACCACCCAGCGAAATTACTTTAAGCTTGCCAGCGTTCATTTTAGGCATATTAATGCGCTTAGAGTTAGTTTTTTCGACTGTTCTATCGGGAACATTATCGGTGTTATTTGCTCTAACCGAAGTAGCATGAACCTTGGTGGTGGCTTTTTTAGTGTAATTTTTGTTTGGTTTTTTGATAAAGTTTTCGTTCTCTTTTTCTTTAATTCTTTCTGTTTTTTTACTATTGAACATAAGTTTTAATTTGTTCCTTCCTGTATTTAAGTTAATTATGTTTTTGATATAAATTGCGCTTTTTAATTTTTTAAACCACAAAAAAGCTGACACAAATTGATTTGTGTTTTTTTATAGTATTCATTTATGGTAAAATATATCGTTCAATTAAATCCTTTATTTTAAGAGACTTTAAGCGGGGGTAATGCTATTTAATAAGCTCGCGAACTTTAAACTCGGCACCTATTTTTAAAACAATCTCGCCGCATTTTATAATCTCGTCTTTGGGCAAAATATCTACAACCGACATGACAACACGCAAGCCTTTATCAACACATTTTTGAGCAAAATTTAGCATGCTATCGAAACCAACTTCGCCATAGCAACAGTGGCAAACTGCCTGATAATCGGCAGAATTAGAGGCGTTTAGGCTGATAGATATGCAATCAAACAAGCCAACAAGCTCGGCTGAAACATCGCGATTATGTATTAAATTTGCCTGACCGTTAGTGTTAACACGGACAGATTTTGCACCATTTTTTTTAAGCCATTTAGCAATTCCGATACACGTTTCAAGGCGGATAAGCGGCTCGCCATATCCGCAAAAAACGACGGAATCGTAACGTTTAAAGTTATTTTTTTGTAGAGCTTCAATAACATCATTTGCGGTAGGCTCTTGGCTTAACCACAGGTTCGCACCGTTTAAATACCAATCTTCGACACCTGCACCTCTCACGCAAAAATCGCATTTGTTGGTGCATTTATTGGTTAAATTTATATAAATATTATTCCCTAAAATGTAAACATATTCATCGGTATGTGATGAATTTTTAGCAGGTTCAAGGTTTTCGTTCACAAAAATCCCTCTAATTTATACACAAAACGCTTTACCAAAAATTTTTATAAAATTTGTAAAAATTTACTTGCAATTTATTTCCTCTTATGATATACTATCATAAAATTGATAATTTGTCAAGTGGGAGGGTTGCGATTTTTGCCTTATAATTTAAATTTACCGTTGCCATTGCTGAATATATTTTATTCTATAATTATAATAATATCGGCTTGTATTATAACTAAAATTGGTTTTTTTGTGCTTAAACTTATACTAAAAAAGTGGCTAGATTTATCGCTTTTTTACCCTACTATCAAAGCAATTTGGCGCGTAATTGTAATAATTTTTGCACTATATGCGTTTTTAGAGATTGTATTCAAAGTTAACCCAGCTCATCTACTTGCTGCAATTGGAATTAGCGGGGTAACCCTAGGGATAGCGGCGCAGGGTTTTTTAAAAGATATTTTAAACGGATTTGTTATAGTCTCGGGGCGCAATTTTCAACTAGGCGATACTATTATTGTAAAAAACTCTGTTAAAGGCAGGGTTGATAAACTTGGCATTCAATCGATTAGGCTGGTAGATGATACAACAGGCGAGATTCACTTGATAAACAATAGCGAGTTGACCATTGTAACGGTGATAAAAACTGATGATATTGATTCGCATAAAGCCAAGAGAAATTTTAGATTTTCGTTTAACTCACTTAAACATTCTAAAGCAACTTCGCAAAAGAAACGAGGCTAATATAAATGAAACTAGGGATAGTTGGATTGCCAAACGTAGGTAAATCCACACTTTTTAATGCAATTACTAAGGCAGGGGCAGAATCGGCTAATTACCCCTTTTGCACCATTGAGCCTAACGTAGGAATCGCCACGGTTCCAGACGAGCGTTTGGATAAACTGGTAGAAATGTATGAGCCCGATAAAGTTACGCCTGCCATTGTAGAATTCGTGGATATCGCAGGCTTAGTTAAGGGAGCCAGCCGCGGCGAAGGCTTGGGCAATAAGTTTTTGTCCCACATTCGCGAAGTCGATGCTATTTTGCACGTTGTAAGGTGCTTCGATAACGGGAACATTGTGCATGTAGACGGTAATGTCGACCCTGTGCGCGATATCGAAACCATTAGGCTAGAGCTGATTTTTGCCGACATTGAGGCAATAGAGCGGCGGTTGGCTAAAGCGACAAAGAACGCTAAAAGCGGCAACAAAGATGCAATGACCGAGGTTAACGTTTTGCAAAAAATCAAGGCGCATTTAGAGGCTAATAACGACGTCCGCACTTGCGACCTTACCCCTGATGAACGCAATGTTTTAGGGCTTAATGACCTGTTAACTGATAAACCGATTATTTATGTGGCTAATATATCGGATAGTGATATTGGCAATACCGAGAATAACGAATATTTGAATAAAGTTAAGGAATACGCTGCGCAAAATGATGCTTCTGTGATTGATATCTCGGCTGAGATTGAAGAAGAAATTGCCGCGTTAGATGATGACGACAAGTCTGCTTTTTTAGCGGATTTAGGCTTGGAAAGCAGCGGGTTAGACAGGCTTATAAAGGCTAGCTATGAACTTTTAGGGCAGATTAGTTATTTAACGGCTGGCAAGCAAGAAGTGCGCGCGTGGACTATTACTAAGGGGACTAAAGCCCCGGGAGCGGCAGGGAAAATCCACACCGATTTTGAGCGCGGATTTATTAGGGCAGAGATTGTTTCGTATAACGATTTAATGGCTGCGGGCTCGATGAATGCTGCAAAAGAGAAGGGTTTAGTGCGCAGCGAAGGTAAGGAATATGTTGTGCAAGATGGGGATGTTGTGCTGTTTAGGTTTAACGTGTAGGGAGGTCATTCTTTGTCAGAGTTCAAGCGATATTTTCCTGAAATTGCTATAATCCTTTGCGCCTTGGTTCGTCTTGGGCTTTATGGTTTTACCCACTTCCCTATTTTAGATGACTGGATTCAATTTGGTTCGTATCAGCTTTATCCTGATAAATGGCAAACTATTTACGTTGGTTTAGGTTTGTTTACTTATAGACCGCTAGCCGGGATTTTAGACTTATACATTTGGCCCTTTATCCCTGCGTTTTTCATCGTTACCTTAATGCACGTTTTATCTTGCATTATGCTTCTTTCGGTAGCACGTCGAAGCGGATTACCCCTAGGTTTTGCCTTTGCACTAGCTTATATATTTTTACCGATAAACTCTGAGGCTAGCCTGTGGCTTTCGGCATCTACTCGTGTGCTTGTTCCTCTGTTTTTTATGGCAATATCTTTAAAAATAATATTTGCGCGCAAATTAACTACTTCTAAAATTGTAGCATTTACCTTGTTTCAGCTTATGTCACTTGCGTTTTACGAGCAGATTGCTGTCGTCTCGGTCATTTTATGTTTCTTGGTATCCCTGCGCGCGCAGAACAAAGCAACTTTTATTGTGACGATATCTAACACAGTTATATTTATTGTATACTATCTTACCATGCCAAGCTTGGGCGCGTTTGCCTCGAGGGCAGAATCTACCTTGCCATTTTGGCAAGAAGTGGCTACTACTTGTTGGTATTTTTGGTACGCCATAACCACCACCGGCTGGCAAATATTCTCTAATGGATTATCACGAGGGATTGGCGTTTTATCGACTCATGTGCCTTATTTACTACTTGTAATAATTTCGGCGTGCGCTTATTCAATATCTAACCTACCATTTTTCAAACGCAAAAATCCTCATTTTATACTAAAACATCAATGGCAAATTAAGCTGATTCTTGGGCTTATATTGGTAATTGCGCCATTAGCACCGTTATTTGTAGTGTCGGGGCATAACCTTGCATTGCGCAATATTTACCCTTGCGTTATTGGGTTTGGGCTGATTCTAGATGCAATATTCTACCACATTCCGTTTAAATCTATCATTTGTGGTGTGCTTATGTTTATGCTTTTATGCGTTTGGTGCAGCGAAACTTATGATTATAGAGCTATTTCGTTGGCAGATAGGGCGTTTATCGAGGGCTTAGCACCCGAAGTTTTGGGCGAGTATGTGGCATATCCGCGAATTGCAAACCTAGTGCCTACCAATGCGCAATTTGCCGAGCATATACTCTCGTGCACGTCTAGCGGTTGGGCGGTAACAGGTGCGGCGCGCGCGATACTTGGCAACCGATTTATACCTAACATACACATTTTATGGTAATTATATATGTCTATTATTAGGCAGGTCTTGACTTTTTTAGTGTTTTGTGATATAATACTTTGCGTCAGATAAAATATAGGGGGAGTATATTTATGGCAAACGAAATTGAACGAAAATTTTTGGTGAATCCAGATGCGATTCCGTCTTATTTATTAAGCATTGCAGAGAAGCGCGATATTGAGCAAGCTTATATTCCTGTAGATAATCCAGAATTAGAGGTTAGAGTCCGCAAAAGTAATGATTCGTACTTTGTCACAAACAAGCAAAAAATTGACGAGGACCTTACTATAAGGCGCGAAGACGAGTTCGAGATTTCTAAGAGCGAATATCAAATGCTTTTTAATCAGCGAAAAGATAATATTATACATAAAACTCGCTATTCCTTCCCTTACGATAACCATAATATCGAAATCGATTTTTATGCCGATGCTTTAAAGGGGCTAGTTATAGCGGAAGTTGAGTTTGATAATTTAGACGATGCAAAGAATTTTAATGCACCGTTATGGTTTGGTAAAGAAGTTACTAACGATGTTTCTTATAAAAATAAGTCTTTGGCTAAAAATGGTTTGCCGCAGATATCTAACGAAGGAAAGTTTTGGGAGATTGCGCTGACGGGCGGACCTTGTGGTGGTAAAAGCACCTTTGTTTCGGTTTGCAAGCGCGTGCTAGAGGGGCGTGGCGTTAAGGTTATTATCCTGCCAGAAGTTGCTACCGAGGTAATGGAAAGTGGCATTAAGGTTCAAGATATTCCTAACTTAAAGTTCCAAGAAATTGTCATTAAAAAAATGCTGGCTGCGCGCGAGGCTGCCTTAATTGCTGCGCAATGTTATAGAGAGTTAGGCAAAGATGTATTAATAATGCACGATAGAGGTATCCTTGATAATAAAGCATATTGTTCGCAAAAAGACTGGGCAGAATTGTTAAACAAGCTAGGTTTAAAAGACGAGAATCTTCGCCAGATGTACGATGCTGTTTTTGATATTATCACGCCTGCTTATGGTGCCGAAGATGTTTGGGATAAGTGTCATGGCAATAACCCTCAACGCTATGAGCAAACGGTCGAGCAAGCAAGAGCGGCGGAAGATAGGACGCAAAATGCTTGGGCGGGACATCATAATTTAAAATCGTTTGGTAATAAAAACGGTTGGGATAGTAAAGTTAATAGTATGTTCGAGGCTGTTTACTCGGTAATGGGGCAAACGTTGCCGATTAGAACCGAGCGCAAGTATTTAGTCTCTGCCGATGGGTTGAATATTTTAGAATCGCAACCTAATTGTGTGGTGCAAAATATAGAGCAGACTTATTTAAAGTCGGATAATCCTAATGTAGAGCGCAGAGCTAAAAAAGTTCAAAGTGGTAATGATGTTTCGTATTATTATACCGAAAAAGAGGGCAAAGGCGAGGATAGAATCGTCCGTGAGTTTATGCCAAAAAGCGAGAGCGAGTATCAATTGTTGTTAAAGCAAGCTATGCCAAATAAAAAGCCAATTAAAAAAACTAGGTATAACTTCCCTAGCAATAATCAATATTTTGCGTTAGATGTGTTCCCCGAGAACGAGTTCCCACAACTAAAAGGGCGGGCAATTTTAGAGCTAAAAGGGTTAGAAAAATCTGGGCAGGAATTTGTTCCGCCTAATGGTATAAATGTTTTAGAAGAGATTACCGACAACCCTAAATTGACTAATTTTGCTTTAGCAACTAAGCATAATGGTAAATTTATAAGTAGATAAACGAGTAAAAGTTAAAGGTGCAATTGTAGTTGCACCTTTTTATATTATTAAATATTAAACACGCTTCGGCGGAGTCAATCCGCCTGCGCTTCTAAAGAATTTTTGAATATTTTTGGCGACAAGCTGCCAAAAATTTATTCTTTACTTTATTTCAATCGTTGCAATCTATACTCATAGGCGTCCATTAAGGCTTTAAAGCTTGCCATAATTATATCGTCCGATACACCAATCGTCGTCCATGTTTCGTGCTTATCTTCAAAATCCATTAGCACACGAGTAACCGAGGCGGTACCAATTTTACCCTCTAAAATTCTAACTTTAAAATCCTTTAGATGCATGCTTTTTATGCTAGGGAAGAACTTAATTAAGGCTTTACGAAGCGCATTGTCTAGCGCGTTAACAGGTCCATGACCTTCCTCGCCAGTCGTCTCGGTTGTGTCGCCCACTTTAATTTTAATGGTGGCACGGTTGGTCGTCCTATCTTCCGAAACAACAACATAATTTAGCACATCAAATTTAGGTTTAAAAATGCCTAGCTCTTTGCAGGCTAAAATCTCGAAGCTTGCGTCTGCTCCCTCAAAGTTATAGCCCTCTGATTCCATTCGTTTAACCTCTGCGACGATATTTTTTAGCTCATCAGAATCGCGAGTTATATTTTCATTTATCTTTAGAATTTTTTTGAGGATAATGCTACGCCCAGCCATCTCGGAAACAAGGAATCGTCGCTCGTTGCCTACGCTACTTGGCGGGATATGCTCGAAAGTTTGAGTTGACTTGATAACAGCATCGGCGTGCATTCCCGCCTTGTGGGCGTAAGCACTTTTACCGACATAAGGCATGGTTTTATCTAGGCTGACGTTAGTAATCTCGGCCAGTTTTGCGCAAGTTAAAGTTAAATTCTCGATATTAGTTTTAGGTATGCAATTATACCCCATTTTAAGTTGCAGGTTGGCGACAACCGTCGATAAATTCGCGTTGCCGCAACGCTCGCCAAAACCAAGCAGCGTGCCCTGGACATGCGTCGCCCCAGCCTCGACACCAGCTATAGATGATGCCACAGCACAACCGATATCGTTATGACAATGCACACCAATTTGAGTTTTTATGTCGTTTGTATTAAAAAAGTCGATAGCTGCTTTGATGATATTGTAGACTTCTGAGGGGAATGCGCCGCCATTTGTATCGCACAAGCAAACACAGTCGGCACCTGCTTTAGCTGCAGACAGGATAGTAGAAAGTGCATAATCGGGCGAAGCTTTAAAACCGTCAAAAAAGTGTTCGGCGTCGTAGATTACTTCCCTCTTTTTACTTTTTAAATATTTGATAGTGTCAAAAATCATTGATAAATTCTCGTCTAACGTAGTTTTTAAGACGTTTTCTACATGATAATCCCAACTTTTGCCGAACACGCAAATCACGTCGGTCTTAGCGTCTAGCAATGATTGTATTGTCTTATCGTCAGTTACATTAAAATTTTTATGGCGCGTATTACCAAAGGCTACAATTTTAGAGTTTTTAAGTTTAAGGCTAGAGAGCTCGTGGAAAAGCTTCATATCTTTAGGGTTAGAAGCAGGGTTGCCCGCTTCGATATAATCGACACCTAAGGCATCTAACTTTTTTACTACACTAATTTTATCAGCAAGTGAGTACGAAATCCCCTCGCCTTGAGTGCCATCGCGCAAGGTAGAATCGAGAATTTTCACCTTGTCCGAGGCGCCGCGCGTAGATTTATTGAATTTGTTGATTGAGGCAGATTTCATGTTCATCACCTGTTTTAAATTAATTTATAAAAAAAATACCTGATTCGTTTGTTCAAGTATTTTAATGGGATGGGGAGAAATAGTGAAAAGTGAAAAATTAAGAATTAAAAGTGAAGAGTACAAAACTTTGCCTTTTAATTGTTTTGCGCTAGCAAAACTCCCTTAGCTTTTAACTTTTCTCTATTATCTTTTATCTCTTTGCCGCTAGGCAAAGTTTTGGTACGCCTGAGAGGATTTGAACCTCCGACCTTTCGGTTCGTAGCCGAACACTCTATCCAGCTGAGCTACAGGCGCATATTTTTAAACTAATTAACAGCTACGAATTATTATATCATTTTTTGTCGTCTTTGTCAACCCCTTGAGGCAATAAATTTACTAAAAAAATTTGCTTTTACCTATTGACAAACGATTTTCTTTGTGATATAATGGGCATAATCTTAGAGAAAAGGAAGTGTGGTAGAAGTTTTTGTACCCACTTTTTATTTGTTCAAAATAGGTTTATTAAAAATTTACAAAATTACCAAATTATAGATAGGGTGATTGTCAAAAAATGGTTGGCGAATTTATTAAATATTTAGAGGATATTCAAAAAGAAAAAGGCATTTCGGTTGACGAGTGCATAGAAGCGTTAGAGCAAGCATTGGCTTCTGCTTATAAAAAGAACTTCAATGTAAATTATCAAGTAATTGCTAATGTAGACCGTGATACCGGGAGCATGCAAGTTTTTTCGCATCGCGAAATTGTAGAAGAAGTCGAAGATTATCAGACGCAGATTTCTTTGGAAGATGCTAAACAGATTAATGCTAAGTATAAAATTGGTGATTTTGTTGATATTTTAGCAGACCCAGCAGAATTTGGTAGAATTGCAGCTCAAACAGCGCGTCAGGTAGTTTTGCAACGTTTACGCGAGGCTGAACGCAACATTATTTATAACGAGTTTGTTGATAAAAAAGGTCAGATTGTTACAGGTATGGTTAGGCGTGTAGACCGTGGGAATATCATGGTTGAGATTGGCAAGATAGAGGCTATTTTGACTCCTCAAGACCAGATTGCTGGCGAGCATTATAAGCAGGGCGATTCTATTAAAGTTTATATAACCGATGTAAACTCTGCGCAAAAAGGACCTCAGCTATATATTTCGCGTAATAATCCTGCTATGGTAGAGGAATTATTCAAGCGTGAGGTGCCAGAGATTGATAGCGGCGTGGTAGAAATTATGGCGATTGCTCGCGAGCCTGGAAGCAGAACGAAAATTGCCGTTGTTTCTAACGACGATAACGTTGATGCGCGTGGCGCGTGTATTGGTCCAAATGGCGACCGAGTGCGTGCGATTGTTGACGAGCTAGGTGGCGAGAAGATTGATATTATCCAATATAGCGATGATATTGCCACCTTTATTAAAGAGGCGTTAAGCCCTGCAGATGTCACTAATATTAAGATTAACGAAGACGATAAAATTTGTATTGTTGTGGTTCCCGATAATCAGCTTTCACTTGCGATTGGTAAAGAAGGTCAAAACGCTAGGCTATCGGCTAAGCTAACTGGCTGGAAGATTGATATAAAAAGCGAAACTGCAATAGCAACATCGTAAATTTTTTAAAAGGTTAGGTTTAAATTGCACAAAATTAATTCTAAGCCATTGCTTAATGATAATGTTGATGTTACCAAGCCGGTGCGCATGTGTTGTGTTTGCAGGCGCAGGCACAATAAGCCCGATTTAATTCGTTTGGTAACTTGCGCGCTTAATTTTAGTGACGATAACACTGAGCAAAAGGGCGTGGCATTAAAAATTGATGAAAAAGGCAATTTAGGCGGGCGTGGCGCATATATTTGTAAAAATATTGATTGTATTAATTTGGCGCAACAAAAACGCGCACTAAACCGAGCTTTTAAATGTAACATTACTAATTTAGACGATATTATAGATGATTTAACTCAGATAACTATAGAACCTTAGGAACTAACAGGAGAGATTTGATGTCAAAAATACGCTTACATGAATTAGCCAAAGATTTAGATGCACAGGGGAAGGATTTAATTTCTCTTTTAAAAGACTTTGGCTTTAAAACAAAAAACCATATGAGTGCCCTAGAACCCGATGAAATATCTGTGGTTTTAGAGTATTATACTCAAAAAAATCAAGTGGAGCAATTTGACTTTTTATTGGCTAAGTTAGTTGAAGCACCTAAGGAAACCAAGCGTCGTCCTGAGATGACAGAGGAAGAATTTTTAGAGGTTATCTCGCAAATTCAAAGCAAGGATGAAAAGAAATCTCCGATTGTTGTTGACACGCGCATAGATAATGTCGACCTTGAAAAGTACGATATTGAAGATAAAATTGACGATTTAGTTGATTCGCGTCATACCGAAAACGCTGCTGATAAAAAGCAAAAGATTAAAAAACGGTCTGAGAATATTAAACAAAAACAACAAAGTAATAATAAGGCTCAGCAACATCAACCTAAGGAAAAGCCTAAACGTCAGCACCTTAATTTAGAGATTCCTGAAGAGATTAGCGTGGGCGAGTATGCGCATTTGTTGAAGCGACCGGTGGCAGAGGTTGTTAAATCTTTGTTCCAACTTGGCATTATGGCAAATGCTACACAAATAATAGATTATGACACAGCCGAGATAATTTCTGACGAGTTTGATGCAACTATAACCAAGCAAGTAATTGTTACCGCCGAGGAGATTTTATTCGACACAAGCGATGATGCGCCCGAAGATTTAGAGCCGCGTTCGCCTGTTGTTGTTGTAATGGGTCACGTAGACCATGGTAAAACTTCGCTTTTAGATGCTATCCGCGAAACTAACGTTATAGCTGGCGAGGCGGGCGGGATAACGCAACACATTGGTGCTTATCGCGTGAGAGTGGGCGATAAAAAGGTAACTTTTTTGGACACGCCTGGGCATGAGGCTTTCACCGCAATGCGTGCACGTGGCGCGCAAATTACTGATATTGCTATATTGGTTGTGGCTGCAGATGATGGGATAATGCCTCAGACCATTGAAGCTATAAACCATGCAAAAGCTGCGGGTGTTGCTATTATTGTTGCCATTAACAAAATAGATAAAGAGGGCGCGAACGTTGATAAAGTTAAGCAGGACTTAACCGAGCATGGCTTAGTGCCTGAGGAATGGGGCGGCGATACAATTTGCGTTCCGATTTCTGCTAAAAAACATACCAATATAGAGCAATTGCTAGAGATGCTTGTGCTGATTGCCGATATGAAGGATTTAAAAGCCAACCCTAAACGCAAGGGGCAAGGGGCTGTGATTGAGGCGAGGCTTGATAAAACGCGTGGTGTAATTGCATCGCTTTTAGTTCAAAATGGTACACTTAATGTAGGCGATACCATTATTGCCGGCACGTGTGTAGGGCGCATTAGGGCTATGGTTAACGACCGTCACAAGCGTATTCGTCACGCTGCGCCAAGTGTTCCCGTCGAGATTATCGGGCTTTCGGAAGTTCCTGAAGGTGGCGATGAGTTTTACGTTGTTACCGACGAGAGGCTTGCAAAAAGCTTGGCAGAAAAGCGCAAGGCTAAGCAAAAGCAAGAGCTTCTTAAGGCTTCTAACACTCATGTTACATTGGATAATTTGTTTGACCATATTAAGCAGGGCGAGGTTAAGGAGCTTAATATTATCATAAAGGCAGATGTTCAAGGTAGTGTCGAGGCGATTTCGCAAAGTTTGGTTAAGCTTACTAACGAAGATGTTCGTATAAATATTGTTCATGGTGGCGTAGGTGCGATAAGTGAGAGCGATGTAATGCTTGCAAATGCCTCGAATGCTATAATAGTCGGCTTCCATGTTAGGCCCGACCCAGCTGCAATTATTAGTGCAGAGCGGTTTGAGGTTGATGTGCGTTTGTATCGCGTTATTTACCAAGCGATAGAAGAGATTGAGTTGGCTATGAAAGGCTTGCTTGACCCTGAATATAAAGAAGAAGTGCTAGGGCATGCCGAGATTCGTCAGACCTTTAAGGCAAGCGGCGTAGGTACAATTGCAGGTTCATACGTAATAGATGGCAAGATAATGCGCAATTGCGAGGTTAGAATTGTGCGCGATGGAATTGTGGTTCACGAGGGGATGCTAAGCTCGCTAAAACGCTTTAAGGACGATGCAAAAGAAGTGCTTACAGGGTTTGAATGTGGTTTGACAATTGATAAGTATAACGATATTAAAGTTGGAGATATTGTTGAGTGCTTTACTATGGTAGAAATACCACGGTAAGGGCATTCGCGCGACTCTAAAATTTGCTAAAATGACATTAAAATGGCTTTGTTCCAATGTCGGCTTGTTATACATTAAATTACAAAAACGCAAAGGAAGGACTATTATGCAAAATAGGATAAACAGAATTAACGAAGAATTGCAAAAAGTAATTGCTGAGGTTATTCGTAATTTAAAAGACCCTAGGATTAATCACTCGTTAGTAAGCGTTGTAAATGTAGCTGCCGCCAGCGATTTATCGCAGGCGAAGGTATATATTAGTGTTTTAGCAGACGATGAAGAACAGAATAAAGTTATTGCGCAGTTAAAATCCGCCGAGGGCTTCATTAGGCACGAGGCGTCGGAAAAAATTGACTTACGCGTGATGCCTAAGTTGTTGTTTACTCTTGACCACTCCATTCAAGAAGGCGCACATATAAACGAAATTTTAAAACAAATAGAGCGTAAGGATTCGCTTAAAGGGAGCGAATAATTTCGCTTTTTTTAAAATCAAAAAACAGAAGTCACTCGATTCCTATAATTGCTTCTCTACTATCTAATTAATAATTATTCATCGAGTGCTGATAAAAAAAGGATGCAGAAAAATTGTTCCAAGAGCTTTTAAATAAAATTATTCAGGCAAGTAATATAGCCCTTTTTCCACATAAAAATCCTGACGGAGATGCTTTAGGTAGCACGTTTGCGTTCAAGGAGATTTTAGAATCCCTTGGCAAGCGTGCTTTTGTCGTGTTTGAGGATGACGAAATGTCGCCTATTCTTAACTCTGTCGTCGGTAGTGAAAACAATATCCCATGTGACGATTACGATTTATTCGTTGCAATTGACAGCGCCAATACCGATAGGATTTCCAAAAAGTCTGACCTTTTCTTTAGCAAGGGCGTGGAATCTACAATTGTAATAGACCATCACTTCCACTCGAACACTAAATTTGGCGGGCTTAATTTTGTAAAGGATGCTCCTGCGTGTGGCGAGGTAATGTACAATATTGCGCAAGAATGGGGCGTTAGCATTACTCCTTCGATGGCGACTAATATGTATTTGGCGATTGTTTTTGACACCATTAATTTTTCGATATCTAACGTTACCCCTTCTACTTTAATTGCAGGCGCCGAGCTGCTTAAACTAGGTGCAGATATGGATAAAGTTCAGCTGCAATTTAAGTTAAAATCGCCTTCTCAAATTAGGTTGCGTAATGTTTTGTTCGAGAATAGCACAATAAAAGATGGTCTGGCGCATACATATTGCACATTAAACGAGCTTGATATTAGTGGCGCGACGGCAGGGGATTGCGAAGGTTTGGTTAACGAGTTTGCATATATTCAAGGTATAAAAGTGGCAATGCTATTCCGCAAATTGCACGATGGCGAGTTTAAGGTTAGCCTGCGTTCTAATAGCGATAAGTTTGATGTAAATGCTTTTGCCGCTATATTTGGCGGTGGCGGGCATGTTCGCGCGGCGGGCTGCACTATTTTAGATGTCGATTTTTTTGAGACGATGGCGAAATTTGTTGACGGAGCGCGAGTTTGGCTGGATAATGATGGGGATTTGAGTAAAGTTAATGGTCTTTAAAAGACAAGCTGATAAAAAGAGTTGAGCAAAAGGATATTGCGTTATGTCGAGTGGAATCTACAACATAAATAAGCCAAGCGGCTGGACTTCGTTTGATGTTATTGCGAAAGTGCGGAATCTGTTGGGGACTAAAAAGGTAGGTCATGCCGGCACTTTAGACCCAATGGCAACAGGCGTGCTTATTGTGTGCGTTGGCAATGCAACTAAAGCTGTGGAAGAATTGACTGGGCATGACAAGCAATATAAAGCCACGTTTAGGCTTGGAATTTCTACCGATACGCAGGATATAACAGGAAATATAATTAATGTTAAGCCGTCGATTCACGTTACTATAGATGATGTCAAAAAGGTTATAGCAAGTTTTATCGGTAAAATTTCGCAGGTTCCGCCTATGTTCTCGGCTATATCGGTTAATGGTCAGCGGCTTTATAATTTAGCGCGCAAGGGTATAGAAGTTGAGCGGACGCCTAGGGAAATAACCATTTATAACGCTTCTATTTTGGATTGCGCTGAAGTTAACATGTTTAGCGGCATTGATACGCCGACAAATTATAGTGACTTTGTTAACGCTAAAACCTTGCAAATTACTATGTTAATCGATTGTAGCAAGGGGACGTATATCCGCACCCTTTGCAATGATATAGGCGAATGTGTAGGCTGTGGCGCGGTTTTGATGGCTTTAGAGCGTACAAAAAGTGGCGATTTTGATATTAATGATAGTCGCACACTAAACGATTTAGGCGAGCCTTTGCCAGCCGATTCTGCATTTAGCCATATCGATAAACTTACCATAGATTACGATATTGCCACAAAACTTAAAAATGGTTGCAGCGTGGCAATTGATTCAATTAAAAGTATTGATTTAAAGAATTTTGACATTGAAGATGATAATCGCTTTCGTTTATATTGTAATGATACAAAGATGAACAAATTTTTAGGGATAGGCAGGGTTATTAGCGGTCAGCTTAAAATAATCAAGAACTTTTAAGCAATCACTGATTAGCTTGCGTGCCTATTATCAAAATGGTGGTGATAAAAATGCTTTCGGTTGCAATTGGAACTTTTGACGGGTTGCATATTGCGCATAAAATGCTTATAGATATTGCAGATACCGTGCTTATAATTGCAAACCCTAACAAAGGTGCGCCGCTTAATTCTGCAACTGTTAACACTTTTCTACTTGGCGATAAACCTGTTATTCGGCTAAATTTTGACGAGATTAAAAACCTTATGCCAGCTGAATTTTTCAATAAATATCTAATTAAATATGATAGAATTATTGTAGGTTATAACTTTAAGTTTGGTAAAAATGCAAGCGGTGGAGTAGGTGATTTACGTAGGCTATGCAATGATAACGGCAAAGTTTTAGAGGTTGTTGATAGGGTGACTTATAAACCGCCTGAACCTTTAACTACAAACGACGTCTCTGAAAAAGCCAAAGAAATCGAGGTGTCGTCTACTAATATCCGCGAGCTAATTACCTGTGGCAACCTAGAGCTTGCGAACGCCATGCTAGGGTATGATTACATGATTAGCGGAGTGGTGATTCATGGTAACCAGATTGGGCGGACGATAGGCTTCCCGACTGCAAACATTACGCCTGCGCCGATTATGCCGCCTTTTGGTGTTTATAAATCTAAAGTTTATGTTAACCACATTTGCTATGATGGCGTTACAAATTATGGGCCAAAACCTACTATTGAAAAAACTTTAGACGATGAGCTACTAAAAAATGGTAATTTAAATGGTAGTTCAATTGGTAAAAATACCGAGCATAAAAATGCGCAAATACGCTTAAATAATGTTGTAGAAACTCATATTTTAGACTTTGATAGAGATATTTATGACCAAGAAATTGTAATAAGCTTCAACAAAAAAATACGTAATATAAAAAAATTTAATTCTATATATTCCTTGAAAAACCAAATAAAATTAGATGTTGATAAAAATTTTTGTAAAAAAATGGAAATTTCCTATTGACAAAATTTTCCAGTTAATGTATAATTATTACAGCAAGTGAGAACTGGGGAAAATAATCTCATAACATGGAGGAAAACTATGATGAATGATGTCACAAAAATACTTATCGTGGACGATAGTAAAGACCAATGCAGAATGATTAACGATTACCTAACTACTATCGCCGATTTAGAAGTTGTAGGAATTGCGCACTCTGGCAAGGAGGCTTTAAGCTTTATTGAGGCAACGCATATCGACCTTGTTTTGCTGGATATTATAATGCCAGATGTCGACGGGATTAGCGTGCTAGAGAGCATTCAGGCTATTGATAAAAAACGTAGGCCTAAGGTAATTGTACTTTCTGCCATTGCCGACGATAACATCAAGAATAAAATGATTTCGTTAGGCGCATCGCTTTATTTAATCAAGCCTGTGCCGCTTAATGTGTTGGTGGATAGGATTGCTCTTATTGCCAAGCATGTTAATATTTTACCTACACTTACAACTATCGATGCTTCTACCATTAAACCAAGCGGAGATTTAGAGACACATGTGACAAATGTTATTCATGAGGTAGGAATTCCTGCGCATATTAAGGGGTACCAATACCTGCGCGATGCCATAATGAAGGTTATAGATAATACTTCTATGATAGATAATGTGACCAAGCAGCTATACCCTAGCGTGGCGCGCTCGTTTGGTACAACGCCGACGCGTGTGGAGCGTGCTATTAGGCATGCGATTGAGGTTGCGTGGGATAGAGGCGATACCGAAATTTTGAATAAGTTCTTTGGGTATACCATCAACCATGGCAAGGGGAAACCCACTAACAGCGAGTTTATTGCCATGATTTCGGATAAATTGCGTTTGACGTTGAAGGCTCAATGAAGGTTTGCCCCAAAACTACAAGCCGCTAGGCGCGGAAGTTTTGGCTGGCAAAGCAAACAAAGGTCTCCCGCAAAACGAGCTTTCCGTTTTGTGGGATAAAGAGGAGCAACGCGAAGCAAAGCGATATTTTTACGCTTTTGGTAAAAATGAGCTAAGCGTAGCTGTTGCGACGAGGCTTGCCCACAAATTTGGAGCGTGTTTATCGCGAACAAATTTTGGTTGCAAGCTACTGCGCGGTAACAAATTCCGTTACTCTCGAATCTATAAACTAAATCTTGTCATCCCGCGTCATAGCACGGGATGACGATTTCTTAATACATACTACATAAAAAAGTTGCCCTTTGCCCTGGCAACTTTTTTGTTCTATTGACATTTCCACAACTTTATGCTATGCTTTAACCATAATAATTTTAACAAAGGATAGGTGTATAAATATGTATTGCACGCGTAAAGTTCAGGACGATTTAATTTGGGTAGGCGCAAACAACAGGCGGTTGGCAATGTTCGAAGGTGTGTACTCGGTGCCGAATGGTGTTTCGTTTAACTCTTACCTACTTTTAGATGATAAAACTGTATTGTTCGACACCGTTGATAACTCTGTTTCGTCACAATTTTTTGAGAATTTAGAGTATGCTTTGGGGAATCGCAAACTAGATTATTTAGTGGTTCATCACATGGAGCCCGACCATTCTGCCACCTTGCGCGAGCTGCTTTTGCGTTATAGCGATGTGACCATAATTTGCAACGAAAAAATTCTTGCAATGATTAAAAATTTCTTTAAATTTAGTGATGATTTCGACCTTGAATCGCAAATTATGTTAGTTAAAGAGGGCGATAGTTTTAGCTCTGGCGCGCATAATTTTAGCTTTATCTTCGCTCCGATGGTGCATTGGCCCGAGGTTATGGTTACTTACGACTCTACTTCTAAAACGCTATTCTCTGCCGATGCGTTTGGCACGTTTGGTGCATTAAATGGCGCGTTATTTGCCGATGAGGTGAACTTTGACCGTGATTTTTTAGACGAGGCTAGGCGTTACTATACAAATATCGTGGGTAAGTATGGCGCGCAGGTGCAGGCGTTGCTTAATAAGGCTTCGGGGGTAGAGATTGAGTGCATCTGCCCGCTACATGGGTTTGTATGGCGCAAGGATATTGAGTATTTTATAGATAAATATCAAAAATGGAGCAGTTATGCGCCGGAAAAGAAAGGCGTGTGTATTGCGTATGCCTCGATTTATGGACACACCGAGAACGCTGCCGAGATTTTAGTGACCATGCTGCGCGAGCGTGGTGTGGCGGTGGAGTTGTTCGATACCTCGGTAATTCCTACATCTGACATAGTTTCCGCCTGCTTTAAATATAGCCATATTGTATTTGCATCGGCAACTTACAACGCTGGGATATTTATTACAATGGAGCAATTGCTTGCCGATTTAATTGCGCATAACATACAAAATAGGGTGGTGGGCTTGATAGAAAATGGCTCGTGGTTCCCGATGAGTGGAAAGCTAATGCGCGCAGAGCTTGAAAAGTGCAAGAATGTGACGGTGCTAGACGAGAGTGTTTCTATCCGTTCTAGCTTAACCGATGCGAATATGGCAGAGATTTCCGCCTTGACTGAGAGATTGGTTGGGGATTTGTAATTGCGAAGTTTGATTAATATATAATTAACCTCATACAAAAAAGTAGCCCCAATGCCTGCAAATATTGGGCTACTTTAAAATAGTTTTCTAAAAAACGCTTGCATTATCTGCCATTAAGAGGTTTTTTCGGTGGATTTATTTCAGGGATTTCTGGTATTGGAGGAATTACAAAATTTCCATTTTCATCTAAACGAGGTTCAGTTTTAGCTATCTTTTTACGCGTGGAAGACGAAGCAACTTCGCCGCTATTAGTAAACCCCTTACGTATTGTAATTTCTTGCGTTATTTGAGAGCCATCTGGCATATTAAAGCTTCTTTTATGATGCTTATGATTAGGAATATACATAATGAACGTTCTCCTTTATTATACAAATACGCTTCGCCGAAATGAATCCGCCTGCGCTTCTAAAGTTATTCTGTTGTTTTCGGCGACAAGCTGCCGAAAACTTGTTTCTATGATAAGAATTTGCTTCGCAAATTGACGTTTATCGGCGTGGCTGCACGCCTTTTTTTAGATTAACCCTAACTTTAACGCCTTTAGTCGGACTATAATCATAATTTTTATCCTGATGATCGCTAATGCTAGACCTAATGCGACGGAAAAAGTTCTCGTGATTCTTTGGCAAAACTAAAAGCGTGCGCACAGGTGAGCAGGATACAAAAATATTGTCGCCATCGTGCAGCAATTGCCTATGTTCTTTGCACCCGTCGATATCTAGAAGCGCGGGATTCCCACCGTCAGAAACCACTTCAAACCTAACCCTACGCTCAGAATTTGTCATAAACGTGTTCAGCCCAACATCGATTGAACCAACGGGAGTAAAGGCAAAAACGTCGGCTTCAGGGTCGACCGGGGTATGCGCATACGAATTAAACCATCCGGTAGAACCCGTGGGGGTAGCAAGGATAACGCCATCACCAAAGAATGTTTTTACGTAATCGCTATCTATATACATGGCAACTTTAATGCCGGTTGGCTCTTTTGGCGTAATTTTAAGCTCGTTTAGCGCCAATTTATGCTCGCCGTTGCACCTAACGTCTAGCATCATACGCTCAGAAATATCAAACTCGCCATCAATAATCTTATCTAAAGCTTCTAAATCTGCCTGCGCAATGCCGCCAATGCCCGACATAAAACCGAGGTGACCTATGTTAACGCCCAAAATTGGCATGGCAATTGCATCCTCGCGCGTGGCGCAACGCAGGATAGTTCCGTCACCGCCTAAGGCGATTATCATATCAGAATCGTTGGGAATCGTTGTTTTTTCGTCTATAATCGTAGTTGCGACGCCCTTAGCATCTAATCTATTTTTAATTGTATTGCAAAATTGACCGTCTGGGTCTCGATAAGGATTCGGATAAATAGCTATTTTTTCAATCATTTTGGCTCCCCCTGTAGTTTAGTTCCTTACATTATACACTATTGTAGTAGATTTGTCAATATTTTTATGCTTTTATGTAACCTTTTTTCGTGCTAAATAATTTTTTTGAATTTTTTTAAAAAAAGACTTGATTTTTTTTCGATAGTGTGATATACTATTTAAGTTAAAAGTTTGGTTAAAACTTGGTGCGTAAATTTTGCACCTGTCTGCTGACATTTTTTGTTTTACCTCGCCATTTGTTTACACGTGCCGGAGTGGCGGAACTGGCAGACGCCCAGGACTTAAAATCCTGTGGGTAGCAATACCCGTACCGGTTCGACCCCGGTCTCCGGCACCAAAGCAATATAATCTGAACCCACGCCTAAGTTGATTGGCGATGGGTTCGGTTTTTTTATATTGTTAATTCATATATAGAAAATAGCAAACAAGATTGGAGAAATAAAATAATGAAAGAGATATCACGGGATAGATTTAACGTTTTTGTTGGCTTTATAAGGAAGCCCGAAGTTACAGACATTGCTAAAGAAATAAATTGGTTCCAAAATGACGCGGGTACTCTATTTGCTACCATATTGTTTTGCTTAACTGATGGGGACTATAACTGTCTTATTTTTAGTCGCGATGCGGATGGCAGATTCAAACCTATCAAAATTGAAATTGATTTTGCGACTGCTGACGAAGCGACTGCCTGGATAGAACAAAAGTTTTGTGAATTGGAGGATGCAAATGTGTCTAACCTAGATGCTACATTAAAAAAGAAATATGACTTATTTGCGGTCAACAAGAAATATGAAAACAGACTCCATTATTATTTTGAGATTTTGAGAGATAAAAAATCTCATGTCGCAGCTAAAACTCTCATATCAGAAATTATGCCGCACTTTATTGATATTGACGGAAACTTTATACAACAGTTTCAAACTGACGGATTTGACCAGAGATTGTGGGAACTATATCTATTTTGCTATTTTAATGATGAGCTAATCAATATAGATAGGTCGCATAATACACCAGATTTTCTTCTTTCTAAGGATGATGTCGAAGTAGCGTTAGAAGCGGTCACAATAAGCAGAAAAACGCTAAGGCAAGATAGCCAAACACCATTAGATAAATTACCAACCGAAGAAGAAATGGCCAAACTATTAAAAAATGATATGCCAGTTCAGTATGGACGAGCATTAATTAATAAACTTGGTCATTTTGTTGGCGGTAAACATTATTGGGAGCTTGAACATACGATTGGCAAGCCCTTGGTTTTTGCGATAGCAGATTTCCATGATGATTTTGCAATGACTTGGTCTACACCTGCTTTGTGCACATACTTATATGGCTACGAATACTCTCATTATCATGACAAAGAAGGTAAATTGCACGTTGAACCAATAAAAGTTGATAATCATGAACAGGGTGGCGGGCAAAACACTTTCCCTTCGGGTTTCTTCTTTCAACCAGGAGCTGAAAATATAAGTGCTGTTTTGCATTCAACATCAGGCACTTTATCTAAATTTAATAGGATGGGTGTACAATGCGGTTTTGGCTTACCAGAGATACGCATGATTCGTCAAGTTTTCGTACACAACAATGACCCAAATGCAACTGTTCCAATTGTGGAAAAATATGAAGTAGGCGAAGAAAGTAATGAGAAATGGGCGGAAGGAATATCTGTGTATCATAACCCTAATGCGATACACCCTTTGCCTTTTGATTTTTTTCCATCAGCAGCTCATCATATATTTGAAGATGAATCTCTAAAGAGTTATCTTCCCGACCGATTTGTATACTCCTCGCAAACTTGCACCATTTTGCTCAAAGAAAGTGATAATGAATAATCTGGTAAAACTCCTTGCTTTATGCAAGGCGTTTTTGCATTTTTCCCATAAATAAATTCACTTTTACTCTAAGTTATTTAGAAAAATTTCTAAATAGTTCTTGACAAAAATCTATTAATATGTTATACTATATTTAGAGAGTTATCTAAATAGGTTTGAGGGTGATTAAAAGTGGCTATATCGCAAACACTAAAAGTGATTTCTAACCCAGTGTGTCGGCAAATTTTAGAATTTTTAAAAGGCGGAAGGCAGACGGCGGGAGAAATTGCTAAGCAATTCGATTTAACGGGTGCGACCATATCGTATCATCTTTCTAACCTAAAAAAAGCCGAGCTGATATATGAGCAGAAGCATAAAAACTTTATTTATTACGAGTTGAATGTATCTGTTTTTGAAGAAATTTTAGTTTGGATTATGAATTTTAAAGAGGATGTGAAAAGTGATGAAAATTAGTTCTAAAACAATTGCTATAACCTGTATTATCTGCCTGCTGCCTATGATTTTGGGTATAATTTTCCTTAACAGACTTCCACAAGATGTCGTTATCCATTGGGGCGTTAATAACGAGCCGAACGGTTGGGCAAATAAATATGCTTTTGTCTTTGGCTTCCCTATTGGGGCGGCTTTTATGCAACTTTTATCTTGCGCTACCTCGAATACCCAAGCAAAAGGACAAAAATTACCAAAGCTAGTTATGGCTGCAATTTGGGTTATACCGATAATATCTTTAATTTTGTACCCTATCACAATTTTAGTTGGGCTTGGCAAAACTCTAGATATTAGGATAATTGTTTGCTTAATTGTTAGTGTTATATTCATCATATTTGGCAATTATCTGACTAAAATTCCGCAAGATATGAATCCAAAACTTATGGCAAGGAGCATTTCGGACAAGTATTACAAAAGCACCATGAAAAGTTTGGCAATAGTTATGATATTAAGCGGGGTTTCATTAATTATTAGCTTATTTTTCGCTCCGATGGCCTCTGTTCTAGTTATTGCGATTTCGATATTATTAATACTAATTTTTAGTCTTATGGCTGTTTTTAGAAGTTGACCTGATTATTAGTATTGTGCGCACAAAAAAATTGTGGCTTTTTGTAAAAATTTGTTGACAAACAATTTTTGTTATGGTAGAATCATCCTATAGATAACCTTGCTTTATCTAATCCTACGGTAATTTCATCTAAGTTTATCTTAAGGAGACATTTATGCAAAAGGTTGACACTAAATTTGGCTTTGATAACAAACCTTATGTTGAATATATTGCTCATAAGAACCCCGATACTAACGCGGTTCAAACCTTGCATGAGCATTTAAATAACACTGCCCAGCTTGCTAGCGATTTCGCCTCTTATTTTGATGCTAGCGAGGTGGCTTTTTTTGTTGGTTTTTTGCACGATATTGGCAAGTATTCGGCTGAGTTTCAGGCGCGTATAAATGGTGCTAATATAACGGTTGACCATTCCACAGCTGGGGGGCAGCTTGCATGCGACTTATACAAAAATATTTTGGGGCATATTGCCGCTTATTGTATTATGGGGCATCACGCAGGGCTGCCAGATGGCGGAGCAAATTCCGATAATCCTGATGGTTCGGCTACACTTGATGGACGGTTGCGCAGCAAAGTTGCTTATTATAAAAATTTTGATGAGAAGGCTATCCCGACCGTCGACCTTACACGTCAAAAAGAGCTTAGAACGCCTTTTGATGTCGCCTTTTTTACGCGGATGGTTTTTTCGTGCTTAGTTGATGCCGATTTTTTAGATACCGAGCAATTTTTTGATGTAAAAGAGCGCGGGTGCAAAACCACAATTGCCCAGCTGCATTCTAAGTTATTTAAATATATTCAGCCTTATTTATCGACGAGCAATGACTCGCCTATAATTAACCAACGTCGCACTAATTTACTTAAAAGTTGCATAAGCAAATCCGCGGTTGAGCCAGGATTGTTCACCCTAACCGCTCCAACCGGGAGTGGCAAAACTGTATCTTCACTTGCATTTGCGTTAGAGCATGCTAAAACTCACAATAAGCGGAGGATTATTTATGTCGTCCCCTATAACACGATAATCGAGCAAAACGCTGCAGAGTTTGAGAAAATTTTAGGTAGCGATAATGTTTTGCAGCACCATTCTAATATTTCGTACGATTGTAATGATAAAAGCGCGGCGCAAGAGGAAGCTACAGAGCTTGAACGCAAGCGATTAGCTACCGAAAATTGGGATTATCCTATAGTTGTAACAAGTGTTGTGCAATTTTTTGAGTCGTTATTCTCTAACAAGCCATCTAAATGCAGGAAATTGCACAATATATCTGACAGTGTTATAATTTTTGATGAGGCGCAAATGTTGCCACTACCCTACGCCGCGCCATGTATTAAAGCTATTTGTCAACTTATTAAAAGCTATGGTTGCACCGCCCTTTTAGCCACTGCAACTCAATTTAAGTGGGATGAGATTAAGCATGATAAAAAAGCGATTATTGACCTTCCAATTACCGAGTTGGCAGACGACCCGACTAAGCTTTATAACGATTTCAAACGTGTGAATTATGTCAACCACGCTGAGCCATTTTCGACCGAATCGCTAGCTGATGAAATTATTGGCGCATGTAGCGATAAAAAAAGCGTGCTTTGTATTGTTAATAATCGGCGGCGTGCGCAGGATTTATATGCGCTGTTGCGCAATGACGAGGGTATTTTTCATCTTTCTACAACCATGTACCCTACACATAGGTCTAAAGTTTTGAGTGAAATTAGGCAGAGGCTAAAGCTTGATAAAAAATGTATCGTTATTAGCACTTCGCTGGTAGAGGCGGGAGTAGACCTAGATTTTAGAACCGTCTACCGTGAAAAAGCGGGGCTGGATTCTATCCTTCAAGCGGGCGGGCGATGTAATCGCGAGGGGAAGTGTGCTGCTGAAGATTCCATTGTTAATATTTTTGCGTTTGAAAGTGGCAATATCCCTGCAGAAGTTAGCCAACGAGCTAGTGTTTTCGACAAAATTCAGCAGCAATTAGACGATGTATCTACCCTTGAAGCAATAGAGAATTATTTTAACGAATTGCTTAATGCTTGGGGTGGCGCGCTAGATAGAGATAAAATAATAGAGAAACTTAGCGATGCTTCGTGCATGTACGATTTTAAAGAAGTGTCCGATAAATTTAAAGTTATTAAAGATATATCTGCAACTGTTTATGTTTTAGATGCCAACTCGGCGTTAAGGCAGCGCATATATAATGGTGAGCGGACGAGGGGATTGTTCCGTCAGTTAGCGCAATACTCGGTAGCTTTAACAAAAAGTGATTTTAAGAAATATGAGGAGTTAGGGCTGTTGGAATTTGTGGATAGTCAAGTTGTTCTATTGGATAGTGTGAATTATGATGAGTTTATTGGCGTTGCGTTAGAGCTTAAGATGAAGCCGCTTGTCTACTAAGTAACTAAAGTAAAGGAGTAATTAATATGAGTTTTAGATTTGAAATATCGGGCGATTACGCCTGCTTTACGCGCCCCGAACTAAAAGTTGAGAGGGTTAGTTATGATGTCATAACACCTAGTGCCGCGCGTGGCATACTTGAGGCGGTTTTTTGGAAGCCGGCAATTAGATACATAATCGACAAAATAGAGGTTTGCAACCCTATTAAGTTTGATAATATCTTGCGTAATGAGGTTAGTGATAAAGCCTCTGTTAACAAGGAATATCTTGCAGCAACCAGCATGCGCGTTCAGCGTAATACTATGCTATTACGCGATGTTAAGTACGTTATAACCGCGCATTTTGAACAGACGGACGAGCTAGGGGAGCGGGATAAAAACCCCGATGGTTCTTTTAACCATGGCAAGTTTGCCGATTCTATTACTCGCGCATTGCAACAGGGCAGGAACTATTATCAGCCTTATTTAGGGGTTAGGGAGTTCCCTGCTAATGTTAGATTAGTAGAAAAAGATGAAGAAATTTGCACCATAGATGAAACACGAGATTTAGGGTTAATGCTATACGATATTGAGTATATCAAAGCGGACATGATGAAGTTTGTTCCTACATATTTTAAGGCGTTTATTGATAATGGCGTTATCGATTTAAAGAATGTGGAGGTGTTAAAATGATATTAAACGCGTTGGTTAAACGTTATGATGACACTTTGGATATCCCCTTTGGGTGGCAGCGGCGGGCGGTAAAATTTACGATAAATATATCTTTGACTGGTGAGTTGCTATCGATAACAAGGTTAGGCGACCCTGAGGCAAAAAATGCTTCAGAAACGTTTATTCTGCCCGCTATTGGCAAGGGGCGGTCGGGAAAGAAATCTTACGAAACTGTATATTTTTTGTGTGATAATGATGGTTATATGCTAGGCAAGGATGAAAAGAAGTTTGAGTCGGCGCGTAATTTTTATCATGAAGTTTTAAAAAATGATTCATCGGTAGTTGGCAAGGCTATTTTAGCTTACTTTAACAACGAAATCAGCCAGGTCGCTAAAGATTTTGAGCCTAAGGTTATTGGCGATTATATCTTTAAGGTAGAAGATGAATATATTACCTTTGATAATATAGATATGCGGTTGGCATGGAATGAATATTCCAAGGAAAACACACGTGAGGCGGGCAACGAATTATGCGCTATAACTGGCGAGCGGGGTAGTATTATAAAGTTGCATAATAAAATTGAACTGTCAGGCGTTACAATGGGCAAGCAACCTTTAATTAGTATGAATGCTCAAAAGAGTTTCCGTTCGTATGGCGCAGACGTTGGTGATGCACCTGCGCAAATTGGCGAGGTTGCTGCGTTTAAATATGCTTCCGCGCTAAATAATTTGCTAAAAGACGAGAAGCATCATAAATTTTGGGGGAATAACGATACGTTAGTGTATTGGGCAGATAATGATGGCGAGCATGAAGCAGAAATTTTTAAGTACTCGTTAGATTCTAGCCTTGCACCGCCTAATATTAAAAGCGAGCTGGATACTATAGCAGAGCATTTTGCTAAAGGAAAGCTTCCTAACTTGCAAGGTTGCGATTGGGATAGAACTTTTTACATGGCGTGTTTATCGCCCAATGCCGCGCGAATTAGCTTAAGATTTTTTTATCAAAGTACTTTTGGCAATATAGAGAAAAGCATTTTAGAGCATTATAAACGATTAGAAATTTACTCATCACGCGACGAAAAGTTTAGCATGCTACCGCCATGGATAATAGTCAACGAAACTAAGCCAGAGGGTAAAAATGCTACTGTAATGCCATTTTTAAGCAGTCAGCTAATGAAGAGCATAGTAACAGACACGCCATACCCTTTAACATTGTACAATTTAATTTTGCTGCGCATTTTTGCAGGCAAACCTATAAATCGCACTAAATCTGCGATAATAAAAGCTATATTAATTAAAAATTTTAACGAAAGAGAGGTTACAACTATGTCACTTAATAAGGAATCTACCAACCAAGCCTACGTTTTAGGAAGGTTATTTGCGGTTATGGAAAAAATGCAGAAGGATGCCGCTCAAGCAAAATCGGGGACTAAACTTAATTCTACCATTCGCGACAAGTTTTTCTCTAGTGCTTGTTCCAGTCCCGCGAGTGTTTTCCCTACCCTGTTAGGGCTATCGGTACATCATATAACACCTAAAAATTATAGCCAACAGTTAGAAATTTTAAAGTCTAAAATTATTAATCTGCTAAACGATGAGTTCCCTAAAACGCTTGCTTTAAAAGAACAGGGCGAATTTATTTTAGGGTATTATCATCAAGAGCAAGATTTATACACAAGCCATAAGGAGGATAATTAAAATGAAAATTTATGAAGATGCAATTAAAAACAGGTACGAGTTTGTTATGCTTTACGATGTAGAAAATGGCAACCCAAATGGCGACCCTGATTCTGGTAACATGCCAAGAATAGATGCCGAGACGATGAGGGGACTGGTTACCGACGTCTGCATTAAGCGCAAAATTCGTAATTATATCGATATGGTTAAAGATAAATCTGACGGGTTTGATATTTACATAAGGCAAGACGAAGCGTTAGAGGCTAAAGACGATGAGGCGATTAAGAACTTAGAAGAATCTAAAGATAAAAAAGAGAAGAGCGCATCTTTTAGAGACTACATGTGTAAAAAGTATTATGATGTGCGTACGTTTGGTGCGGTTATAACAGGCGCGACTAAAGATAAGAGCCTTTCTAACGTTGCAGGGCAGGTGCGCGGGCCGGTGCAATTGGCTTTTGGCAAAAGTATCGACCCTATTATGCAAAAAGAGATATCAATAACAAGGGTAACGGCGACGACTAACGAGAAGGCCGATAAAGCGTCGACAGAAATGGGTAAAAAATACATAGTACCTTATGCTTTATATAGGCAAGAGGGGTTTATATCTGCTAATTTAGCTCAGAGGATAACTGGATTCTCGGATAGTGATTTAGAGATTTTATGGGAAGCAATAACCAATATGTTCGAGTTCGACCGCTCGGCTGCTCGCGGGATAATGACCTTGCGCGGATTGTATATATTTAAGCACGATAACGCGTTTGGCAATGCTTCGGCACATAGTTTATTTGATATGTTAAAAGTAGAAAGATTGCCCGATGTTAGCGTGGCGCGTAAGTTTGAGGATTATAGCGTTACCCTAGATGAAAATATCCCCGAAGGTGTTTCGGTAAGTGTCATTACATTATGACAGGCGCGGATTTAGGGGCAAACATTAACACAAACGAAGATAACTTTTTGCCTATATCGGCGATTCAGCATTTTGTGTTTTGCAAACGTCAATGGGGCTTGATACATATCGAGAATCAATGGGCGGATAATTTGCGTACCATAGAGGGTGAAATTTTGCATGCTAAAGCCCATGACCCATTTCTGCGTGAAACTAGGGGCGATAAGTTTATCTCGCGTGGCATGCCCGTTAAGTGTGCGCAACTAGGTATATTTGGCGTATGCGATATTGTAGAGTTTGTAAAGGATTCGCATGGTGTAGAAGTTTTTGGAAGAGATGGCACTTACAATGTATTCCCTATCGAGTATAAGCGCGGTGCGCCTAAAGAGAATCCTGCCGATAGGCTTCAATTGGCAGCGCAGGCATTGTGTTTAGAAGAGATGTTATGTTGCAAAATCCCGCTCGCTTATTTGTACTATGGCGAGATTAAGCATCGTGTTGCGGTAGAGATTGATGCGGATTTACGCTTGCAATTGACTAATGTTTTAAGCGAAATGCGTGGTTATTACGATAGGAAGCACGTGCCTAAAGTTAAGCGGAGTAAATCGTGTAATGCTTGCTCCTTAAACGAAATTTGTCTTCCTGTTCTGATGAAAAACACCAATATCAGGCAATACATTAATAGCCATATAAACGAGGCAGAGTGAGGGGTTAATAACTATATGAAAAAAATTCTTAATTCTTTGTATATTCTTAACCCCGATACCATGATAGGTTTAGATGGCGAAAACATTGTTGTCCAACGTGATGATGAGGTGGTTGGGCGCGTGCGCCTGCACGAGATTGAATCGATTAATTATTTTGGGTATCGTGCAGTTAGCCCTGCTTTAATGGAATCGTGCATTAAGCATGGCGTTTCGCTCAACTTCTTCCGCCCTAGTGGTAGGTTTATGGCTAGAGCTACAGGCTTACAAAATGGTAACGTACTTCTTAGACGTCAGCAATATCGCGTGGCAGATAGTGCGACAGACAGCCTTAAAATTGCTAAAAATTTTATAATAGGCAAAATTTACAATGCTAGATGGGTTATAGAGCGGACGATACGCGACCATGCAATGCGAGTCGATGCAGAAGCCTTAAAAGCAAAATCTACCTACTTAAAAAACTCATTGTCGCTTGTAGCAAACGCTAAGAGCGATGCACAATTGCGTGGGTTAGAGGGCGAGGCTGCTTCGGTGTATTTTTCCGTCTTTAACACTATGATACTACAGCAAAAAGATGATTTTAAGTTTGATTCGCGTAATAAACGCCCGCCGTTAGATAACGTAAACGCCTTGCTTTCGCTTACTTATACAATGCTAGCTCATATGTGCGAGGCGGGGTTAGAAGGCGCTGGGCTAGATTCTTACGTTGGGTTCTTCCACAAAGACCGCTCGGGTAGAAAATCGCTTGCGTTAGACCTTATGGAAGAGATGCGCACTTGCTTTGCCGATAGGTTTGTGCTATACTTAATTAACAAACGCATTATCTGCAATGACCACTTTTTAAAGAAAGAAAACGGCAGCGTAATTTTAACGGACGAGGGGCGCAAGGTGTTCTTTACTAAATGGGAAGAGCGTAAGCACGAAACCTTAACACACCCATTTACTAACGAAAAAATCGAGTGGGGCATAGTGCCTCATATACAATCGATGTTATTAGCTAGGTATTTGCGTGGAGATATTGATGAGTATCCGCCATTCTTTTGGAAGTAATTTCGTTTTATTTGTATTTGTTCCAAGGGGGAATATAATGTTTGTTCTAATTACTTATGATGTTAATACCGAAACTCCTGCTGGGCGAAAACGTCTTAGGCAAATTAGTAAAATTTGTGTCAATTATGGTCAGCGCGTGCAAAATTCTGTGTTTGAATGCAATATCGATTCTGCATTGTTTCGCAAAGTTCGCGAGCAGATAGAAAACACCATGGATAGCGAGTTAGATAGTATTAGGTACTACTTTTTGGGTAAAAATTATGATGCGAAGGTTGAGCATATAGGCTCAAAACCTACGCCTAACCCTAATAATCCGTTAATATTTTAAATTGGCGTTGTTGGGCATTGGTGCGAAATATATGTGAACATGTAATATGAGGGATATTCGCACCAAGCGGGTTGTTCAAAATAACGTTGGATTTTGCAGAGAAAATTTGAGGAGTGAATAAAATTTTTAATAAAACCCTTGCAATTTTGAAAAGTTTGGTTTATAATAAAAGTAAGCAGATTCGATAGAATCCGCGGTCGCAGCCCTGCGTGGGCTGCGTGAATTGTAACACGTATACACCGCAAAATCCACCAGATGTATTATGTCGCAGCCCTGCGTGGGCTGCGTGAATTGTAACCGCAATTACAATATGACGAGAAACATATAGAGGACGTCGCAGCCCTTCGTGGGCTGCGTGAATTGTAACTTTAACTTCAACATCGAGTTTATCTCTTTTGCCGGTCGCAGCCCTGCGTGGGCTGCGTGAATTGTAACCATATTTTGCAGATAATCGAGAAGAAAACTTACTGTCGCAGCCCTGCGTGGGCTGCGTGAATTGTAACATAGAATGTTTCGGGCTTCTTGCTCCATCCCGCCGGTCGCAGCCCTGCGTGGGCTGCGTGAATTGTAACTTGCCAAGGCTTTTCTCCAAAGTGGTGATAGTCGCAAGTCGCAGCCCTGCGTGGGCTGCGTGAATTGTAACGGTAGTATCGAGATTGCAACCGCAATAACTGCACGGTCGCAGCCCTGCGTGGGCTGCGTGAATTGTAACTTTGCAGACGGTGGAGATATTAACCCTCGCTTGGTCGCAGCCCTGCGTGGGCTGCGTGAATTGTAACAATTAGTCTGTCAACATATTACAAGGAGGTATTTAGTCGCAGCCCTGCGTGGGCTGCGTGAATTGTAACCTTCAATGGCGACGTTTTTGATTTCCTCAATGTTGTCGCAGCCCTGCGTGGGCTGCGTGAATTGTAACCTTCGCTTGTTAAATCGACCTGCTCATTTTTCGGGTCGCAGCCCTGCGTGGGCTGCGTGAATTGTAACACAACACCACCGTCAGCAATATCTGCTTGTTGGAAGTCGCAGCCCTGCGTGGGCTGCGTGAATTGTAACTATCCACCCGCCGCTGGAAACGTCGCTCACAACGGTGTCGCAGCCCTGCGTGGGCTGCGTGAATTGTAACTTTTTTAGCCTTTTTCTTGAATGGGACAAGATAATGTCGCAGCCCTGCGTGGGCTGCGTGAATTGTAACGCTAC
>JAISIR010000011.1 GCA_031261985.1 Clostridiales bacterium
GGTTCGAGCGTCGAAACGGACGAGTTTGAGTCGATCGGCGGGTACCTACTGGGTCAGGCGAATGAGTTGCCCGAAGAAGGCACCGTGATACGGCAGGACGGCATCTCTTTCATCATCGAAAAGGTAGATTCCAACCGCATCGAGACCATACGCGTCAAAATCGACCCGCCTTCCGGCGAGGAGAGGGAATTGCTGCTGGAAAAAAACTAAAAAGCGTTGACACAGGGCTTGTTTGCATGGTATGCTTTGTCAGCAAAGTAGAGGCTGCCCGCTTCTCACCATGCGGCACCGCCAGCGTGGTTAGGCAATTTTAACAAATGACGCATTGTTGCGGGCGGCTTGTGCCGCTCGTTTCTTTATTTTCTGCATGAATCTCGGAGGTGGATAAGCATCAACACGGAATGGATGATCAACGAGGAAATCCGCGACAGAGAGGTGCGCGTCGTCGATGAAAACGGCGAGCAGCTCGGCATCATGCTAACCCGGCAGGCTCTGGAAATGGCCGAACAAAAAGACCTTGACCTTGTCAAGATCGCCCCGCAGGCCAGGCCCCCTGTCTGCAAGTTTATGGACTACGGCAAATACCGCTTTGAGCAGTCCAAGCGCAACAAAGAGGCGCGGAAGAACCAGAAGGTCATCGAGGTCAAGGAAATCCGCCTGTCGCCCACGATCGAGGATCATGACATCGACGTGCGCGTTCGCAATGCGATCAAGTTTCTGCAGGAGGGCAACAAGCTCAAATGCTCCATCCGTTTCCGCGGGCGCATGGTGACGCATTCGGAAATCGGCGTGCAGGTTATGCAGAGCTTTTTCGATCGCATCAAGGATCATGCCGTGATGGATCGCCGACCGCTTACCGAAGGCCGCATGATGACCATGATGCTTTCGCCCAAGGTGGAAGCGCCTGAAAAAAAAGCAAAGCCCAAACAGGACGAGGCGTCCGCAAGCGATAAGTAAACTGAAGGAGGGGTATTCAAATGCCCAAGCAAAAGACACACCGCGGCGCGGCGAAAAGATTTTCGCTGACCGGCACCGGCAAAGTCAAGCGTGCTCGCGCGAACAAGAGCCATTATGCCAACTATAAGCCCACCAAGCGCAAGCGTAGGCTGCGCATGGGCGGCCTGGTCAACGAAACCGAAGCTGGCACGATCCGCAAGCTGATCCCCTACAAGTAAGAACCGCCATCACAGGCAACGAAGGAGGCAATTCTCATGGCACGAATCAAGATGGCGGTCAACGCCAATAAGCGCAAAAGAAAGATCATGAAGTTGGCCAAGGGCTATTTCGGCGCGCGCTCGAAGCTGTATCACGTCGCTAACCAGTCGGTTATGCGTTCCCTACGGTATGCGTACATCGGTCGCAAACTGCGCAAGCGCGACTTCCGCAAGCTGTGGATCGCTCGCATCAACGCGGCGACCCGCCAGCACGATCTATCCTACAGCCGCTTTATCAATGGCCTAAAGCGCGCTGGCGTTACGGTCAACCGCAAGATACTGGCCGACATCGCCGTCAACGACGCTTCGGCCTTTGAAAAGATGGTCGATCTGGCTAAGGAAAACCTCGCATAACCTAGCGATACAAAAAAGGGGCGGTGCATTTTGCTACCGCTCCTTTAGCGTTTTGGCAAAATTGGTTGAATGTCATTCAAGGCTTCACGCCGAGCGCCGAGATTCCTTCTACCTTACAGGATATGAACCCAATTGCGTCTGCCGTACAGGACGCGGTCAACGCTGACTATCTTCTCGTCCTCGTCAATGACAAAGAACGCGACGTAGTTATTGATAACCACCGATCGGTAGCCCATAGCGGCGAGACGGTCGTCGCGTACCTTCGGGTAGATATATGGGTTGTCTGGAATCTTTCGGATCGTGGCTTCTATTCGTTTCACGGTATTGACGGCGGCTACGGGGCTTTCAAACTGGTCGAAGATGTACCGACCGATTTCGAGAATGTCCCGCTTGCCGCTCTCAGTTAGATTCAGCTTGAACATTCCAGTTCCCCATTTCCTTGTAGATGTCACTCATGGCATCTTCAAAAGGCATGGTGCGCCCGGCAAGACGATCTTGCCTTCCCTCGTCAAGCAATCGGTATAGTTCATCGCGGCCTGTTATTTTATCATACGCTTCAATGCTCATCACCGCGAGGTCGCCGCGCCCGTTCTTCGTGATGAAGATGGGTTCGTTTCGCTCGTGGCAGAGAGCGGAGATTTCGTTATACCTGTTACGCAAGTCGGTGCTTGATTTGATGTTCGGCATTTGAAATCCTCCTTTCGGAATCATCTAAAGATATTAAAAACCATCGGTCGTTTATCAACCGATGGTAGGCACTATGGTGCGAGAAACAGGACTTGAACCTGCATGCCCTTGCGAGCACACGGACCTGAACCGTGCGCGTCTGCCAATTCCGCCATTCTCGCGTGTGGTGGAGGGAGGTGGATTCGAACCACCGAAGTCTGTGACGGCAGATTTACAGTCTGCTCCCTTTGGCCGCTCGGGAATCCCTCCACGTTGGATACCCTTGGAATACGTTTGGAGCTGGCGATGGGACTTGAACCCGCAACCTGCTGATTACAAATCAGCTGCTCTGCCAATTGAGCTACGCCAGCACAAAGATAAGTGCCAATAATGAGTTGCGTCAGAAGTTGTGCAACGCAAGACTTTATAATCTTAAAGTCAATATTATTATATAATATAAATTATTTCTTGTCAAGATAAAAATGGAAAAATGTAATAAAATTTTTATGTAATGGTAATATAAGTGTAAACAAACGTTTTTCCCAAAAAGTAAAAACAACTTTTTGGGAGCCCTTTTTAATGAAGGCTTTGCACTTCGGCGTGAATGAATCACGCCTACGCTTCTAAAGTTATTAAGTAATAAAATTGCATAAAGCGCAATTTTATTTTAATTAAACGGAGGAGCGTTTTGTGGGAGCCCTAGGCGTGGATGAATCCCCATCCGATACATCTTGTTTATTGCAAAATATCGTCTAAGTCGAATTCTTGAGTTTCTTCAAAGTTTAAATCGTTAGTATCGGATTTATCGGCGCTGCCTTTTTTATTAGCAAAAACGTCGATTAGAGTATCGACCACGCCAGGGATAGCACTTATTAAGTTAGAGCTAATTTTATTATCGCCCTGCATGTACATTAGGCGCACATCGCCGCCAGAGACTACTAAAAATGCGACCGGGTCGATAGTTACTCCGCCACCGCCACCGCCTGCCATGCCGTTATCTGATATATCGTTTTTAGGGAATAATGAGCTGCCGCCTAAACCAAAGCCGAGTGAGACTTTAGAGACAGGGATAATGACGGTTCCGTCTTTAGTTTCTAACGCTTGACCTACAATAGTGTTTATGTTGGCTATGCCTTTAAGACCTTCTAGGGCTGTTTCGACTGCTTCTTTAATGCTATTGTTAGTGTTTTCGCTCATTTGTAATCACCTTTTAGTTCCCGACATTAATATCATTATACCATAACACAAAATATTTGTAAATAGTTTTTTTATAAAAATTACAAATTAAATTTATCGGCTAGGAATTTAGCGGTTTTGTGTACCTTGCACAGCCTGGCTTTTATTACTATGCCTGCCGATATATCGAATATTTTTTTATCGTATCTTGGGGTAACGATGATGTTAGGGTTACCTACATCAAAAATATTGCCAATTATGGCTTTAACTAAACCTATTGTTGCGTAAATGGTGCCTGTTGCAATGCCGGTTAATGCGCTATTGCCCACGCCGACATCTACTAACACGCTATAGCTTTTAATATCTATATCGCCGCGGACGCGTTCTAAGATATCGCGGATATCGGCAATTTTTAGTTTGATTTTGTCTTCTATATTTTTAAATGCTTTTATAATATCTTTAAACTCGGGCTTTGGCTTGGTGATTTTTTTAGACACGTCGAAAGTTTTACCGAATATTTTAAGCCTGCCTAAGTACACATTTATAAATGCTTTGTCGTGGATATATCCTAGGTTTATGGTTAACACGCAAGTATACAGAACTATTGCAATTATAGCCAAAAGAAGTATTACGCAAGAGATTGAAAATATCCAAGTCATAAGTTTTCCTCCATTGTTGGCAGGCTTGATAATTCTGGAAGGTCGGACAGATTATTAAGACCAAATTGTAGCAAAAATGTGTCGGACGTTCCATATTTCATAGGTCTGCCGGGTAAGTCTTCTGCTTGACCTAACTCGTCTACTAAGCCCATTTCTAGTAATTTCATTATACTATAGGCAGAATCTAAGCCGCGGATGCGTTCTATCATTGGTTTAGTAATAGGTTGTTTATATGCAACTATGGCTAAAACTTCTAGCATGGCACTAGATAGCGGGCGTTTAGTTTGCGGGCGGACTAGGTTTTTGACGAACTCGGCGTAGTCCTCGCGGGTGGACATTTGAACCTTATTGCCCAGGCGGTTTATTTTAATGCCGCGTTTAGAGTAATCATACTCGTTCGACAGGGCATCGATGGCGAATTCTAGGCGAGGTAAATCTATATTTAAAGCGTCTGCCAATGTTGATAGTTCTATAGGCTCGCCGCTTGCGAATAATACTGATTCGATAGCATATTGAATGTTTTCCATTTGTATATTGTATCCACCTTTTAATATTACGCGATTATTTTAACCAACCAACTCTATTTTACCGTTATCGTCTAAAGTAATTTCGTTTAGTTTTAGCAGCTCTAGGACCGCCAAAAATGATGCGACCGCCTCGCTAGTTGATTTTAATTTATTAAAGTACTCGTAAAACTTAAAGCTTTTATTTAGACGCAATACACCTAGGATATGCTCGACTCGTGATGAAACCGATACTTTTTGCTTGCCCATTACCTTGGTGAAAACCTGTTTAGGCGGTGCTTCGTTCTGTTTTTGTCGTTTTGATATTGCCCATAAGCTCTCAGCTAAGAGGTTGGCGTTTATGCCTTCAAAAGTTTTATCGATAATATTGGGTTGTATATTACTTTGAGTGCGAGTGAAGATATTATCGCCAATGTGTTGCCGATCGCTAATGGCAGCTAGGGCAGATTTTATTTGGCTATATTCTTCTAACTCGCGGATTAAATCGGCTTCGGTTTCTTCTTCGTCATTATCGTCAGATAGTTTAGGCAGCAGCATGCGCGATTTTATATACATCAGCCGCGTGGCCATTACTAAAAACTCGCTAGATATATCTAACCCTAGTTGTTTGCTCGAGGCGATTACATCTAAAAATTGCGAGGTAATGGTGCTGATAGGGATATCGTAAATGCTCACTTTATTTTTTTGTATAAGAGCTAGTAATAAATCTAACGGGCCGCTAAATTTATCGGTTGTAAAGTTCATTGATTTTAGATTCCTTTATACTATATTTACTAACCATATTAGACCAGACATTACCCATTCCATCAATTGGTAAAAAATGGGTGAGCAAAAGTAGATTAACACAATGATTATAAAAAAACCATATCGTTCGTATGTTAGCATGATTCGGCGGGCGGTGTTAGGGAAGGCAAGCATTAATAGCCGCGAGCCATCGAGTGGGGGGATGGGTATTAAGTTGAATATTGCCAAGCCGACATTGACGGTTGCGAAGTAGTATAAAAACAAAAGTGTGCTTGATAAAAGTGGGTTGGCAGAGTTGATTCTGCCGAAAACTTGATAGAATAGTAACAGCGCGACAAATGAGATAAGAAGATTAGACAGTGGACCGGCTGCCGATACCCATGCAAAGCCGCGGGTAGGGTTTTTTAGGTTGCGAGAGTTTATAGGCACAGGGTTAGCCCAGCCGATGGGTAAAAATAGCATGGCGATGGTTCCGTACAATGTTAAATGTGATTGGGGGGATATGTTCATGCGCCCGAGGTTTTTGGCGGTTGGGTCGCCTAATTTATATGCAACGTAGGCATGCGCAAACTCGTGCACGCATAGCGAGAATAATAGTATGGCAAACGTCATTATACATATTGGTAATGATACACCTTGAAAGAGCAAATAAATCATAGGCGGGACCTCGTACTTTCTTTCCTCAATTATATTTTATGCGTCGTTTTTTACCAAATCCTCATAGCTTTCTCTATTAATTGCAATATAATCCTTGCCGTCGCGGACCATAACAACAGGCGGGCGGGGGACGCGGTTGTAATTACTAGACATTGAGTAATTGTACGCGCCAGTTGCCTCTATTGCTATTAAATCGCCAACTTGTAGCTCTGGCATTTTAATATCGGGAAGCAGAATATCGCCACTTTCGCAAAACTTACCTACAACGCGAACCGTTTCGGTATCGTCATCTATTGGCTTGCGAACACGAACAGCCTCGTACATACTTTGGTACATAATGTATCGAGGGTTGTCGCTCATGCCGCCATCTACGCTTACGTATTTACGCACGCCTTCGATTTGTTTAACGCAACCTATAGTGTACACTGTAATACCACTTGTGGCAACAATAGAGCGGCCAGGTTCCATCAATATTTTAGGTAGAGGTAAATCAAGACGAGCGCAATTGCTCTCTACCGCTGCGCATATACCTTGGATAAATTTAGATATATCTATTGGGTCGTCGGCTTGAGTATATTTAATGCCTATGCCGCCGCCTAGGTTTAGCTCTTTTATTGTAATGCCGAATTTAGATTTAATTAAGCTTGCGAACTCTAGACACTTGCGTGCGGCTAGCTCGAAAGGTGGGTAGTCGAATATTTGTGAGCCGATATGACAATGCAGACCTTTTAGGTTAATGTTTGGGCATTTAGAAGCATATTCTGCAGCTAAAATTGCCTCGCCATTTTCTATAGCCACGCCAAACTTACTATCTATTTGCCCTGTTTGTATAAACTCGTGCGTGTGAGCTTCTACACCTGGCTTAACTCTAAGCAATACTTGGGCGATAATACCTTTTTGCTCGGCAATTTGTTGAATGTTTTTTAGTTCGTAGATATTATCTGCAACAATTGCACCAACGCCGATATCTAATAACATAGATATTTCTTGCTCGGTTTTATTATTACCATGGATATATACTTTAGACATATCGAACCCGCTTGCTTGGGCGGTATATGTTTCGCCGCCTGCCATTAAATCGGCACCGATGCCTTCGTCGGTTAAAATTTTGTACATTTGCTTGCAACAAAAAGCTTTCCCAGCGTATAAAACTAGGCTTTCACCTTTATAATATTTATTAAGCGAGTCTTTATATTCTTTTATGTTTTTGCGGATGGTGTTTTCGTCCATTATATAAAGGGGAGTTCCATATTTTTTTGCTAGAGCTTCGACATCTGCCCCGCCGATAAATAATTGGTCGCCTTTAACCGATAAACATTCCATAACAATCTTACTCATTTGTACACAACACCCTTGATTTAATTATAAATACGCTTCGGCGGAGTGAATCCGCCTGCGCTTCTAAAGATATTTTGTTCAAATTGCCGACAAGCTGGCAATTTGTTTGTTGACATTATATTGTTGATATTATATCATTGTTAAAATTAAAAAGCAAGAGTTTTTTTGGATTTTTTAAAAAAATGTGGTAAATGGGGTTGACATATAATTATATTTATGTTAAAATAAGAATATAGTAAAGTAGTTAGTATTAATAATTCTAAAACTTAGGTGGTGAGGTACAATGCTTAAAAATATTAATAACAACACTTGGCAATGGCGTGGCACTTTGTATTTCACAAAGCCAGGTCTAGTTTAAGTTCTTTTAAGCAGAATCCGTAAACTAAACAAAGTATAGGCACTTGTGAAATATTTATTATTCACGAGTGTATTTTAATTTATGGAGGAATTTATATGTTTAAAGGAACTTTTGGTGGTATCCATTGTTGGCGAAGATTATTGGCAATATAAGTAATACCAAAACAAATTAAATTTAAAAAAATCAATGGAGGAAAAATAAAATGAAAAAAATTATATCAATTATATTAGTAGCAATGTTAGCAATATCTTTGACAGCGTGTGGCGTTCAAAAACAAGATGGTAAAGTGCGAATAGGTATTTTACAGTTTGTCAATCATCCGTCGGTTGATAATATTACACAAGGTGTAAAAGATGGGTTGGCAAGCTTGGGGTACAATGATTCAAATGCAATAATAGACTTTCAGATAGCTAATGCAGATAGCGCGGTTGCAAACACAATAGCAACAAAGTTTGTTGCCGATAAGTGCGATGTTATTGTGGCAGTTACAACGGGGGCGGCTCAGGCGGCATATAATGTTACGCGAGGGACGGATATTCCTGTTGTCTTTGTAGCGGTTTCGGACCCTATTGGTGCAGGCGTGGTAGAAAGCAGCGAGAAACCTAATACAAATGTAACGGGAGTAAGCGATCTATTAGATGTAGACTCGGCGATTGGGTTAGTTAAGACGTTATTGCCGCAGGCTAAAACTATTGGGGTTGTATACTCTAGCGGTGAGGCTAATGCTGTTAAAGAAGCAGAGCTGTTAAAGGCTAAAGCGTTGAAAGAAGGTTTGAATTTTGAGTCAGAAACGATTTCGTCGACGGCTGATGTTCCACTTGCGATGGATGCGATACTTTCTAAAAATGTAGATGTTATCGTGAACACTTTAGACAACACGTTAGTTTCTGCATTAAATGTAGAGTTAGACAAAGCAAATGCTAAAAATATTCCTGTTATAGGCTCTACTAGTGAGCAGGTATCAAGCGGATGCTTAGGTTCGGATAGTTTTGACCAATTTGATGTAGGTGGCGAGGCGGCACCGATAATTGATAGAGTGATTAAAGGCGAAAGTCCTAATGATATCCCTGTTATAAATTGTACTAAAACTAAAATGGTTGTTAATAAAAAAGTAGCAGAGAAGTTTAGTATAAGCATCCCAGAGGGGGCAAGTATAATCGAATGATATACACAATACTTCAATTAGGGCTAATATATAGCTTGTTGGCACTAGGCGTTTATATTACATACTCGCTGCTTAACTTCCCCGATTTAGGGGTAGACGGTAGCATAACTTTAGGCGGTGGCGTGGCAATTGTTGCGATATTAAGTGGCGTTGACCCTTATATTGCCACGCTATTGGCGGTTATTTGTGGTGCGCTAGCTGGCGTGCTAACGGGATTACTACATGTAAAATTTAGGATAAATAATTTAATCAGCGGGATAATAACCACCACTGCGTTATACTCTATTAATTTAGTTGTTATGGGTGGAAAGCCTAATTTGTCGCTATCTGGGAAAAACACTATATTTAGTTTATTTATAAATAATATGCCTAGGGCTATTGGTTTTATAGTTTTAATCCTCCTAATTGTGGTAATAACAAAAGTTATCCTTAATGTAATTTTTAATAGCAAACTAGGGATTTTTACGCGCTCGGTTGGCTCTAACCCCGCCTTAGTATCTACAATGGGCGGCAATGTTGGGCTGTTAAAGATTATAGGGCTTGCACTATCTAACGCATTAGTAGCTTTTTGCGGTGCGGTGCTGGTGCAATATCAAGGGTATTGTGATATTGGGATGTCGACAGGGGCATTGGTTCTAGGGCTGACGATGGTAATATTGGGTATATCGTTACAAAGGGTATTTAAAAAGTTAGAGGTATCGTTTTGCGTAATGATTGGCGCGATAGTGTATCAGGCGATTATAGGCACGGCTTTAACTTTAGGGTTGCCAACTATATACATGAAGCTTTCGACGGCTGTAATTTTAGTGATAGTCTTAACCCTTAGGAAGGAGCGTGTGGCATGATTAATTTAAAAGGGATAACGCATTCTTTTGGCGATAATAAACTGTTTAATAACTTTAATTTGCAAGTGAAATCTGGCGAGTTTGTTGTAATAATGGGGGATAATGGTGCAGGTAAGAGTACTATTTGCAATTTAATCTCGGGGGCGCTTTTGCCAGATAGTGGCGAGGTTTTGTTTGATAAGACAAATGTTACTAAGCAAAACGAACATGCTAGGGCTAAGTATATTGCGCATGTCTTTCAGGACCCTAAAGTTGGTACTAATAGCGATATGACGGTTCGCGAGAATTTATCGTTTGCTATTAACAAGGGCAAAAGTTTATCGCTTAAAAGGGCGGTTGCAAAAGATAATGATGTAATATTTAAAGAACGTCTGGAAGGCTTGGGCTTGGGACTAGAGGATTGTTTAGACCAGGTTGTAGGGACGTTAAGCGGCGGGCAGAGGCAGGCGTTATCGCTTATTATGGCGACGTTTGGTGAGCCAAAGATTCTACTTTTAGACGAGCACACCGCCGCGTTAGACCCGCAGGTGGCAAAGGTGATTTTAGCTAAAACAGAGGAAATTGTGCAGAAGAATAAGCTGACTACAATTATGATAACTCATAATATACCTTCGGCGGCTAAATATGGAGATAGGTTTATATTTATGCGACGCGGTGAGATTGTATTGGATACGCGTGAGAGATTATCTAATGCCGATATTGCCGAGCTGTTTGAATAGAGTTTGTAATAGAAACAGATTTTCGGCAGCTTGTCGCCGAAAATATCTAAATAACTTTAGAAGCGAAGCGCGATTTATTCGCGCGCAGCGTGTTTGTATAATAAAAAAAGGAGTGGTATTTATGCAAAAATTGTTGGGCTTAATTTTAGCATGTGTTTTGACGATTCCTATTTTATCAGATGTAGTAAAGGTAAATGCACAAGATACTCAAGGGCATTATGATTTATACATGAGTGTTGATGATTTTGATGCAGACTTTAAGACCTTAGGTAAAAGTTACATCAGCCCGAGTATTTATGTGCCATACTCGGTTTCGACGGCTGAGGATAGTTATAATTTAACCAAAACTGAGACTAGTGATGTAGTTACAATAAAAGCTGATGGATATGCGTTTAACCCAGAGTATAGTTTTATAACGCTAACCAATGCAGTCGAGGCGTATTTTGATGCAGATAAAGCTACTTTTGTACGCGATAATTTTGATTATACTCAGTTTGGTGTATCAGGCGAGAAGGAAAAAACGGTGGGCGATTGCACCTTTAGATTTTTAAAGGGGAATGGTCACACGGGGTTTAAGCTAGATATTACGCGCGCGGGGATTTTTAGTGACCTTGACAATACACTTGATACATCTGCAATTGCGCGAATGTATGGTGAGGGGATTATCAAGGGTGTAGGCGATGGCAAGTTTGAGCCAAACCGAGATGTTACCAGGGCGGAGTTTGCCGTGATGTTTGCCAGGCTGATGGGGTATAGTGCTGATAAAGATGAGTCTTTGGACGATGAGAGGTTCGAGGATATAAAAAGCGGAGATGTGAATCAATCGTGGTACATTGGCGAAGTTAATTACATGGCAGAGCAGGGGCTAATAATGGGGTATCCTTTAGCTAATGGTAATTTTGCATATTTGCCGAATAATAATATATCGCGCGAAGAGATGTATGTTATTGCGCACAGGTATTTGCTAAATAATGGCGGAGTTACGCGGCTAGAGATTTACGATAATTATTTTGTGAATGATATCGACCAAGTAAGCGATTGGGCGGCGGATGCGATAGATGCTATGCTTCATGCTGGAATGATTAGAACGCGCGGGGAATCGATTGAGCCTAAGTCAGCGGCTATGCGATTAGAGGCGGCAGAGATGTTTGATAAAGCGCGGGAGTATACTCGATAAAGTAAGCGAAACGATATAAAAGATTAAGCTAGTATGATATAGCTTAATCTTTTTTTGATGTCAAATGATTACTACAAAGCATACAATTTAATGGTGATGAAAAAATGATAGATATAAAAGATTCTGATTACAAAAAAAGTATCGAGGGCAAAGATGTTATGCTTTTGCTTTGGGCGGATTGGTGCGAAATGTGCTTGGAGGTTATAAAGTATCTAGAGGAGTTAGAAGCTGAGTTTAAGGGGCGGCTTATATTTGCAAAGGTAGACATTGAGAAAAATCCGCAAACATGTGATAGGTTTGATTTAATAGGTGTGCCTTCGGCGTATGCGATAAAAGGAGGGAAGTTGGTAGATGAGCGGGCGGGCTTTAGACCGCGGGAGCAATATCGCGAGATGGTATTAGCAATTTGCGGTGAGGGAGCATATAATACTAATACATAGGACTAATAGGACTAAAGGGAGGACATATAAATGAGTTGTTGTAATATATGCAAGTGCAAAAGGTGTTGCTGCGGTGGCGGTGGAGGAGTTGGACCGACGGGGCCGACAGGGCCACAGGGACCGCAAGGCGATATGGGTCCAGCGGGGCCAATGGGTCCAATGGGGCCGACGGGTGCGCCTGGGGCGACGGGACCGCAAGGAGTTCAGGGAGCGCAAGGAAATCAAGGGATACAAGGCGTGACAGGAGTAACGGGAGCACAGGGGATTCAAGGTGTAGCGGGGACGGTTAGTACGCTTGATGGGGCGTTTGATACTTATGACGACTTAATCGCGGCGCATCCGACAGGTGAGGCAGGAGATGCCTATTATGTCAACCCTGATTTATATATTTGGGATGAAGATGCTAAAGAGTGGTTAAATGTTGGGCGGATTGCAGGGCCACAGGGGATACAAGGGATTCAAGGCGTTCAAGGTGAGCAGGGGATTACAGGCCCAAGAGGCGAGCAAGGGATTCAGGGGATTCAAGGATTGCAAGGCGTAACGGGTGCGACGGGCGAGCAAGGGGTTCAAGGAGTTCAAGGCTTGCAAGGTGTTAAGGGTGACACAGGAGATACCGGAGCGATGGGCGAGATAGGACCGACAGGACCCGCAGGTATAGATGGTGCGACAGGCGCAACAGGCGCAACTGGGCCAACGGGAGAAAAAGGTGATACAGGGGCGACGGGTCCTGCTGGTGTGGATGGAGCCACGGGCGCTACAGGAGCCACAGGAGCCACGGGCGCAACGGGTGCCACAGGTGCCACAGGAGCAACGGGTGCTACAGGAGCAACAGGAGCCACCGGCGCAACGGGCGCAACAGGGGCAACGGGAGCAACAGGTGCAACAGGTGCCACAGGAGCAACGGGTCCAACAGGTGCTACAGGTGCAACAGGTGCCACAGGAGCAACTGGTCCAACAGGTGCTACAGGTGCCACAGGGGCAACGGGAGCAACGGGGGCAACAGGTCCAACAGGTCCAACGGGAGCGACGGGACCCATGTTTACTCCAACCGTTGTTACCAACACAGTTTCTATCACAGCGGGGCAAGGAGCGGGGATAAGTGCCACGTGTCCAAGTGGGTCGATAGCGATTTCTGGCGGGGCGGAGAGTATGACGAAGCTGCCTAATGGTTTGGATATTTTGGCGAGCAACCCTGTATATTCGGGGACTAACCCGCCAACAGGCTGGTATGCAAATGCTAAAAATAATACCTCTGATGCTATAACGTTGACCTCGTATGCGGTGTGCGTGCCGAGAGCAACGACGTAAGACAAAGTGCAATAAAACCAATACAAATAAGTTGAACAAAAGAAGTTACTGAAGGGATAAAAGGTTAAATGAGTATTCGCGAAGAATTATGGAAGATGAAGATAGATGAGCCGATACGATTCCTCCTCAACAAAGACGGTTTGGAAAGTGCAGATATTAGAGCATGGTTTGTTGAAGAAGTTGAGGGTAGAGGGTTAGAAGCTAAAATTAGTCTTAGAAATTTTGACAATACACAAAAAAAGACAATGTCTATGGAGCAACTAATGCTATATGGCATTGGCGTAAATGGTGATAAGAAGAGATTGACAGAGATAGTAACAGATTCAAAAAAATAGAAGTGTGAGAAAGTAAAAATGAATAGATTCCCCTTGACAATGGGTAACTTAAGCTATATAATGAGCTTAAGATATCTATTTGCCGAAAGGGGATTTTTATTTTGGAAGAAATGAACCCTAAAATTGAACTCGAAACTAAGCCTAAACGTAAGAAGATAATTATATGGTCGGTAGTTATTAGTTTGATTATTATATCGGGAATATTTATTGTTTTATGCCAAAGGGGAGTTATTTTTAACGCGCCAAAACCTTTCCACTCCCCTGAATCGACACCGATATTGCAGGCGACTCCTGAGCCGACTAAAACGCCTCAGACTATCGAGACACATAGTGTTAAGGTAGAGGCGCCGCAGAACTTTCCTATTTATTATGAGTCGGTATGGTATCATGAGTGGAGTGCTTCAGACAAGCCGATTGTAGGAATTCCTGCACTTAAAAGCCAAGTAACTAAGGCGGTTGTAACGTCTAAAGTTAGAGATAATATTTTAAAGGGAATAGATGCCACCTTTGGTGGGCTAAAGGCGAATTCTGTATACGAGATATCTACACTTAATGGCATAATGCAAATTAGGGGTATGGATTATAACGGCAAGCACGAGTATGATTATAATGCAGATGAGTATCGCAAAGATGGATATTCTATTAATGCGTGCTTTGACTTAAAAACAGGCAATGCCATACCTATTGCGTATATGTTCACCGATGGATATGATGTAGAAAACAGGCTTAACGCGTTGATATCGCTGCAGCTTATGGGCGAGGAGAGTGTTAGGTTTAAGGGGATAGATATATCATCTACTTTATATAGCTTAACTTATGGTGGGGATATGGGCGCTGGCAAGGCGTATAGTGCTTTAGAAGTATACATTAAAACTAACGATAATGTGCGAAAGTATATACCTGTTAAAATTTCGCTTGCCGAGTTTGATGGGAATATCGCTGCGTTTAAACGCTTCCCGATTGAGAATGCCAAGGCGGTGATTAGCCCTGGTGACGGTGAATTTGATACGTATGATTTTATTATTGATGTATACGAGCCGCCATTTTTTAAGGTAGGAGTTAATCAAACAATAGATGGCGTAAGGTATGTAGGTAATGTTCCGAGTGATAGTGCGCTGCAAAAGAATTTTATGGCAGAGGCTAGGTGGACGGCTAAGAGCTACCCTGAGGCGAAAGTGATATTTATTGAGGCTATGCGGACGGGGAATGTATATAGCGCAAGGATTACTGCCACAGATGAGCTTAAAAAAAGTGATGAGATAAACGATTATAGAATGGGTGAAGAGTATGGCAGGCATTATGCGTCGTTTAATTCTAAAGGTGCTAGGCTAAAGGTTAAGGATATATTAAGTAAGAAGGCGGATTTTAAAGCTATGATGGAGATGTCGGGCGAAGAATGGTTTGATGATGCGCCAAACGAGATTAACTTTATTGTAGAGCCTGAGTATGGATTATTTATATTTAACGAGACATTTACTATAGATATGGGTATTTATTCTTTAAATATGTCGCTAGAACCATTGATACCGTTTGATTATTTGAACTTATGGTAGATAAAAAGGGAGTGTATGAAATGAAGAAAGCTAAAGTAATAGTTTCAATTGTATTAACGCTAGTGTGTTTGGCGATAGCGAGTATTGTTATGGCGCCAGAGCAGGAAATTGTGCCAGAGAAGGAATATAGTATCACTCAAGATGAGCTAGCTAGAGTTGATGGCTCGACGGCGACACTTCCTTTAACTTGCGTGTTGGCCGAGGATAGTTTAGGGATAGACGATGCCAGCGAGATGATAACGCATAATAAAACACATAATGCGTTTATGAATTTAACAAATGGTAAGGCGGATATTGCGTTTATAACGTATCCTTCGGAAGCTGAATTAAAGGCGGCGGCAGATGCAGGGGTAGAGCTAGAGAGCGCAGCGGTGGCAAATGATGCGTTTGTGTTTTTTGGGAATAAGGCGAACACGGTGTCGGGATTAACAAGTGAGCAGGTGCGGGGGATATACTCTGGCACTAAAGTAAAGTGGAGCGAGGTAGGTGGAGAAGACTCGCGAATTATAGCTTATCAGCGGAACGAAGGCTCGGGCTCGCAAAGTGCTATGGAGCGGTTTATGGGTAAGGTAAAATTATCCGAGCCGCCGACGCAATATAGGATGTGGACGATGTCTTCGACTATTGATATGGTTACAAATAACGAGTATACCGATGCGAAGAATTCTATTGCGTACTCGTATTATTACTATGTGAATAATCAATATGTCCGCGATAATATTAAGGTGTTTGCCTTAGATGGCGTGGAGCCCAATAATGAAACAATTAAGAATAAAACCTACCCAGAAGTGGTGCAATATTATGCGTTTATAAGGAAAGATTCGGCGGAGGATAGTTTTGCGCGAAGGATGCTTGGGCTAGCGTTATCGGCTAAGGGGCAGGCGGCGATAGAACACGAGGGGTATGTGGGAATAAAATAATGAACAATGAAAAATGAACAGTTATGGTAATAAATTCTCGCTAACGCTCCAATTTACAAATAAAGCCTTGTCATTCCGCGCCTGACGCGGAATCTATACGCAAAGTTTAGATCGTCTATTATCATTCTTCATTAGTGTGTAGATTGCGGGTCGAGCCCGCAATGACGGAATATGTTCTGAATGTTGAATATATAGATAGTTGTCTTAACATAATGAACATTTTGCAAAACAAAATGTTAACAATAATTCTGCATTGTTCATTCTGCATTCTGCATTATTATTTCTGCATTGTTTTTTAATTTTCTTCTTCTTTTGAATTAAAGAACAGGGCGGCGATTAAGCCACAAAGCAAGGTAAAAGATACACCGATGGCGACTGCCGAAAGCCCGCCTGATAGAATACCCATGAAGCCGTCTTTATCTACTGCGTCCATTGCTCCGTTAGCAAGCAAGTTACCAAAGCCAGATATAGGCAGGGTTGCGCCGCACCCTGCTAGTTTAATTAGTGGGTCGTAAACGCCGACAATGGTTAGCAGCGCGCCGAGGCAGATATAAGTTATTAGAATGCGGGCGGGGGTCATGTTAGTTTTATCTATTAGTATTTGAGCGATGGCGCAAAGGGCGCCGCCGATTAAAAACGCGTATAAAAATTGCATGGGTCACCTCTGTTTTTAATTCATAATTCAAAATTATTAATTGTTAATCCTTTTCTATTACAATGGCGTGGGCGATACACGGGATGCTTTCGCCCTGAAGCACGCTGGTGGGGCTTAAAAGTGCGCCAGTGCCTACAAAGAGTACGCGATTTATTTTGCCTTGGCGCATTAAATCTAAAATATATCCACAAATTACAAGCGCGCTACAACCGCAACCGCTTGCGCCACAATGAACGTCTTGTTTTTGAAAATCGAACAGCATGCAACCGCAATCGTCATAAGTTTTAGTGGGTATGCCTTGTTTTTTTAAGTCATCGGTTACAATTTTACGTCCTAAAAGCCCTAAATCACCCGTTAGAATCATATCGTAATACTCGGCATCGCGACCTGTTTCGTTTAAATGCTGAACGATAGTGTCTATGGCCGCAGGTGCCATTGCCGCGCCCATATTATTTGCATCAGTTATGCCTTTATCTATGATTCGACCTGGGGTGATAGAAGTTATTCTAATCAGACTATCATTATTTGTCTTGGATTTTTCTAATTTATTTTGACTAGCAGAAGTAACTAAAGCCATTCCGCAGCCGGTCGCCGTCCATTGAGCGGTGGGTGCGCGTTGACCGCCATACTCTATTGGCTGACGAAATTGACGTTCGGCTGAGTAAAAATGGCTAGATGTGCCTGCAATTATGTTATTGTAATACCCGCTACTTGTAATTAAGGCGGCTAGGCTTAACGATTCTGCCATGGTGGCACACGCACCAAAGATGCCATAAAAGGGTATGTTAAAATCGCGCAGACCATAGTGCGCGCCAGTGCATTGGTTAAGCAAGTCACCGCTTATAATAAGGTCGATATCTTCTTGCTTTTTATTAGTTTTATCTAACAAAAGTTGGACGGTTTGTTGCTGAAGCGCGCTTTCGGCTTGCTCCCAACACTTTTTATTCTGTTTTGCATCGGTAAGTACTTTATCAAAGTGATTGCCTAATCGTTCACCTTCCATTTTGCCAGAAACAGTGCAAGTGGCAGAGATTATCGGCGGATTCTTAAAAGTAATGGTGCGCATTATTCCCCTCCGGTCATTTTGACTTATGTGGTAATTTTGCCCAAAAGAGGTGAGGAATATTCATTTATCTGACACGCTTAATTATAAAATACGCTATTATTGCTTTGATGGTATCGGGGATTATAAAGGGTAGCACACCAACGGCTAGTGATTTTGCTATTGAACAGCCGAGATATAGCTTTAGACCAATTGCGCCAAATGTGTAACATATTATAAAGGAAAGAATTAGCCCTATTATTATAAAAATAGGCTTTTTTTGTGTGCGGTAAATAGATATAAAGTGGCATAGACACATGCACATAAATGGGTAGGAGATGATGTATCCACCAGTTGGACCGAGCAGCACGCTAAGCCCACCTTTTGCGCCTGCAAAGACGGGAAGACCGAACGCGCCTAGGGCTATGTAAATGATGCAGGCGATAGATGCAAAGGGGGCATCGACAAAGGCGGGGATAATTAGCACGGCAAGCAGGCTAAAGGTTATGGCGATAGTGCCAAGGGGGATGGTTATTTGCGACAGGATTATTAAAATTGCCACCGATAGCGCGATTTTGGTTAAAATAGAAGTTTTAATGCGCGTGTGTGGGTTTAAGTTTTTAAAAAGTTTATTCATAATAAATAGTATACACTAAAATGTGGGTTTGTCAAGATGTACCTTAATTGTAAAGTATTGGTTTTAGGATTTTGATAAGGTTATCGCGAAATGAAACTTTAAAGTTATTGTAATATAATTGTAACAAAAACGTCATGTAAAAAAGGTTGAAATTGTCGAAAAAATAGATTATAATGTATTTACATGAGTGTAATTATAGGGGTTTTTATGCCCTAAATCAAGAATAATATTGAACATCGAAGAAATACCTATATGTTTTGACCCAGAACATGGGTTTATGATGAATTATTTAGGAGGGGCTTGCTATGACTAAAAAACTTAGCAAATCGGTTATCAGTTTTATATTGGTTATTAATATGTTATTTGGTACTTTGCCTATGGATGTGGTTAGTGCAGCGGGTGAGATGCCTGATGGCGAGAATCAAACTACACAAGCGGGTGCACCTTTAGCAGATGTGCCTGAAGTCGAGGGGAATAATCCTGTCGCTTCGGATGCTGAGACGCTGGCTATTTTTAATGCGTCGTACGAGAAGGTAGTTGCCGATAGCACTGTAACCGTGTATGATGCGGACACTGATGAGCGAGCTGTGCCAGAAGACTATGTTTTTACAGGCGGAGAGTTAGAAGCCGATATAGCTAATTTTGTAGCGAGTGATGCGTCTTTATATTTTGTTATAAAAAGTGGCGGTGTACAACGTCCTGATTGGTATATAGGTGCATCAAGCGGAATGTACCAGGGTAGGTCTATTATTAGGGTGTATGAAGACCCTTTATGTGAGGAAGAGTACATACCTGCTAGCGAACTAGCTAACACTTTATATTTTAGTTTTAAGGCGGATGAAGATGTCATCGGCCCATTAGTCATTAATAAAAACGGTGTGGCATATGTAAGCGAGTATGTTACGGGAACGACTTTTACGCTGACATCGGATAATAACTTACCTAAAAATAAGCCGCTTTATTTTCAATATTGGGGTGTGTTTGACACAATATCTAATAGTAGCGAGCTAACAGCTTTGGCGAACGAATCGTTTGCAGATTTTAGTAGTGAATTTGAAAACTACTATGTAACGTTTAAAGAGGCAGATGGCTCTACTATTTTAAGAGATGTACCTATTATAGATGGAAAGGTTTATGTGCAAGGGTTCTCGGACACAGTTGCTCGAGTAATTGTTCGAGATGATGATTATGTACAATATGTAGGAGTAACAATAGGGGATTATCCTGCAAGTGGTATTGAGTACACGGTTGCATCGGCAAATGATGTGCCTATTATAAATGGTAAGGTAGAAGTTACATTTACCGACAACACTAAACAAGAATATAATACTTATGATGGTAAGATATATGGTGCAGAATTAGAAGATGTTAAAGTGGCTAGGGTGTTTAGCTCGTCGGGTACTTTAGTAAGCAATGCAATGATTAGTGCGAATGTGGCTAATGGTGCAGGTTCTTCTACACTTAAAACACTTAATTTAGGCGGGCAAGTAGGTATAGGTGGCGTGTTACCTACAAGTGGTACGGTAACCATATATAATGAAGCAAACGCTGCAATTGCTAGCTTGCCATTTAGTGGGACGAATGTTTCTGGCGGGATAGCACTTGATGCAGAGCCTTCGTACGCGATTGTGCGTTCGCTATCTGGCATTCAATACTTAGATGCGATAGTTACATATAAATTAGCTGGCGAAACTTATGGGCTGCCTGTTAAGGGTATGGTAAGTGTATATAATTATTCATCTAACCCTGCGGGTGTAGCTTTAGCTGGTGGTAAAATTAAAGTAGGTGGCTCGCTTAAAGATGGGCAGGTAGATGAGGAGTTTATCGCTACAGATGCCAAAGGTAAAGCATTAATTGTAAGTGCCGATTATAAAAAGATGACAGGTGAGGTTACAACTAACACCACAAAGGGTATTAGGATATATGACAGCAGTGAAAACTTGCTTGCGTTTGGACAAGCCACGATAAATGGGCAGATATTCCAAAGCGGTGGAGAAGCGACGTTGATGAATTTACCTAGCGTAGATAGTGATTTAACGTTGACTATTAAACGACCTTATACCAGCGATTACAGATATAGTGAAGAGATATCTAATGGGCGTATTGCATTGCCGCCAGACAAAATGCCACGCGCGGGTGATATTTTAATAGTAGAAGATGAAGCGGGGCTACAATATCCTGGCGTAGTGCTTGTAGGTAAAAATGGTGCGTTTGTATCGATGATAGAGACGGACGTTACAACAAGGGTATTAGACGAGGGCGGCTTAGTTGAAGAGCTTCCTGCAGGTAGCATAAGCGATTCTGAGCCTAAAGGTATTTTGAGCGTAGTGCGTGACAATGTTGAAGTTGCGACAAATGTATTGGTAGATAATGGATATGCTTACTTTAGTACTAGAGATAGCGTGCCGACAGAAGGCGACGAGGTGCATGTTAATAATAAGGCGTTCACTAGTGTGCCGATATCTGGCTGGAAGGTTACGAGTGATAAAGGTGAAGTGTTTGAATCGGGTCAGTTATTTGTATTAGATGGATACGCAGCGGAATCGGGCGGGCAAAACATAGTTGTTAAGCCTAAGTTTAGTGATGCTAACGAGCGTGTGATACCTTTAGTAAACGGTAAGGCTATCTTAACCGATGGTGAAATGTACACAGGCGAGGGCGGCATAATTATACTAGACGCTGCTAAGGCGCAGGTAGAAGGAACGTTTGATATCTATGAGCTTCCAGATAGTGGCGCAGGGGTTGACCTAGTTACAATTGGCGAAGTTAATGCCGAAAATATTGCCGGGAGTATAGAGATTACTTTAGGCTTAGCAGCTAAAGAGTTAACAAACGGGTCGCTTAGTATTTTAAAACGTCCGCAAGAGGGCGCGTATACCTACGCCGATAAATTAAAAGTATATGGCGATAGGGTGTATGTTGATTATATCCCAACAAGCGAAGCGTTTATGTACCAAAAAACAGCAGACGTTGCGCGTAATAGTATAGAGGAAGTTGTTGAAAGCGTGGCGGTTGATGTAAACGACTTTACCGTGCCAAGGACGACACAGCTAACAACGCCTTTTGCTACCGAGACGATTGTGCATGTTGATGGAGTGGCTTTAGGTACTTTTGGTGTAAAAACTCTAACAGCGGATGATATAACTGAAGTGAGTATTAAAGACGAGTATGCGGTTATTCCTGCTCCGTTAACTATAGAAGACTCAAGCGTAATACCAGTGCCAGATGAGGCAGGCTTGCCAGAAGAAGGCGCGCGCGTGTTTGCAAGTGATGCAGAGGGAAAGAACCTTCCTGGAATAGAGATTGTTATAAGCAGCGTAAGTTATTATACTTCTAATGTGCCATACACCCAAGTTGATGTGTTAGAGAAGGTAGAAGTAGAGGCGCATGATGTTTTAGGGTGGAAAGGTTTAGTTGCCAACCAAATTATTGGTGGGCGTGTAAGCTTTAACCCAGGCGAAGATGATGCTGTCGATTATTATATCACAGAAGATGATGGAAAGTATATAGTAGAGATTCCTAACGATTTTGAGCCTAGCATTACCGATTGGATGTGGATACTTGATAAATCTGGCAAGGTTATCGAACGTGCGTATATAACGTGGGGGCCAGAGGATATCGAATATGTATCGGCGACGCATGTTAAAGCTATGAGCGATGATGCGACAACGCCATTGGCTAATGGCGAGATTGCTTACACAAGCGAAGCAGGGGATGAAATTGTAATCTCGTTAAACGCGAATGGTGAGGCGGATGTGTTAGGTTGTAACTTGCCAAGCTATGACGACCCAACTGAAGATGACGATGATGTTCTAGTTACAATAAGTGGCCCGGGTGAGGCAATAGCAAGCGGTGTTTATATTGCAGGATGTTATTATGGGGCTAAAGAACAACAGGTTAAGGTGCATGTAGGTGCTGGCGAATCTAACTTTAGCGGTGCGTATGTATACTTTGTAGATGCAACAGGCGAGACGGATTATCAGGATAGTTATTTAGTAGATGCAAATGGCGATATAACACTAACTAGAGCTGATGCGACTGATTATTCTGAAGCGGTTGAAGCTGGGACTTATACATCTATGCTTATTAAAGATGGGTTGTATATTGTAGACGAACCTATACGAATTTTAGGACGTCAATATGTTACTTCTAAATTAGTAACGGTGCAAGATACCACGACGTACCTAGATGCAGATGACGAAATCACCTTAATGCCGATTACTCAAGAAGACGAAGTTAGTGGTATGATTGTTAATGCAACGGTAGGTGTAGTTAAGGCGATGGTGGCACCTTTTGCTGAAGTGTCTGAAGGCGGGCAAACGTATAGAGTGTTTGACGATGTAGCGTTTGACAGAGCTATTATTAAAAAAGAATCTGTTGTAATGCCGAACGAAGTGATAAAAGTAGGTAGTTTGACAGGCGATATCAAGACATATAGAAGTGCCGATTTAGTAACTATCAAAAATGGTGATGCACCGCTTAAGGGAGCAGACCTTTACATTAACGCTAAAAAAATTGGGACGACTAATAGCTCAGGTGAGGTAATTGTTCCAGGTAGCAAGTTGCCACAAAGCTCTAGCGAAGTGGTGACGGTTAAGCAAGGTGCTTCGGCTGTGTTAGGGCTATCGGTTACAATTAATAGAATCGTGTTTACTACTTACGATGTTGCAGAGGGTAACTTGGTTCGTGTATATGATAATAGAGATGGCTCTACACCGGCTGACGGTGGTACGCTGGTTATAAATAGTGTGGAATATCCTATTAGTAGCCAAGGCGTTACATCTGTTCCTAGTGCTGTGGCAAAGGCTTTGACCGAGAAATCGATTATATTTGTGTATACCTCAGGCAAAGAGATTCTTCCGTTAGCTACTATAATTGTAGAGCAAGACGGGGATAAGACGACAACGATTAGGACTGCCGAGATTCCGTCTGAAATAACAGATGAGTATAAGCTAATTATAAACGGGAATACATTTGTATATAAAGATGGAATGTGTGTTGTTCCTGGTTATGCAATACCGTTAGACCCTGATGTTGACGAGGTAACGATTACCGATTTAGCAGGGGTAATACAAGTTGGTGCCAAAGTAATGCTTGGTAACAGAGAGTGGACCAGCAGCGCGCCAGAGGATTTAAGCGAGCTAGTTGAGTTTAAGCTTGGCAATGGTGGGCGTATAGATGTTGAGGCGGACGATGAAACGATATATGAGCTTAATGTGTTTGCAGCAAGCAATAATGCTAAAGGTAATGTTAATCGAATGATGTTGCCGATTAGCTTTAACACTCAAACAGTTGAAGTAACAGCAATTGATGCAAAAGGCGAGACGATGTTGACAGATAGCCATCCTTATTATCAGATTAGCGAGGCAGGGTTTGATGCCAGCGTTGTTAATGCGCGAGGAAGGGTATTGTTAACGACTACATTGCCAGATGATTATGCTAAATTTGACGAGCCTATATTTACAGTTAAGTTTAAGGCAAAAGCGGGCGATGCTATGCCGTTTGACCAAATAGTTCTGCCTAAGACTGGGTCGTTAAGTGCCGATGTTGCAGCGCAAATTGGTTTGGTAGGGCGTGATGAATTATCGACCGTTAACTATAAGGCGCAGCTGAATAAGTTTGTGATAAACCTAGCCGATTACATGGTTAAAATTGTGCCGCTAAGTGCGGGTGAGCAAGCATCTGAGCTTAAATTTGATATCCAAGTTAAAAACGCAAGCGGTGACTTAGTTAATGCTTCTTCTGCCCAATTAAATGTAAGTGCTAGAGGTATTGATGATGGCAACGTAAGTGCGATTGATGCAGATGGTGAGTTCACTTACACCCCTGGAGCAGGTGATGGTGTAGTAGATGAAGATGCTGTTCCGGTTATATTAGAAGCAACGTATGATGATGGCATTGCGCAACCTGTTTCTAGCACGGTTTCGGTTAATGTGGTATCGCTTAACGTACCGATATTTGATGACTTAAAGCCAGGGTATGATAGCGAAGAGCTTAACGATGTAGAAGTTGTTTACGGTGGCATTTTAGGTAGTGCGTTTGCCGAGGCGGGCGTTAAGTATAACGTAAAAACCTCTGGAGGGACTCCTATATTTAGTTCGACCGGTAAGAGAATGTCGCTATCGTCGCTTCCTACCGAGACGGGGCTTAGGTTAAGCGTAGAAAGTGCGTATACCAACCCAGACGGTTTAACAGTTGCAGCGTTTGGCAGCGGATTTAACGACGAAACCTGGGTTAAGCCATACACCTTTAACGTAGTTACTAATGGTGTTATAGAGGGGTATGTAAAACTTGGTAGTAAGGAAGAAAACTCTATACCAGCGTTTGGGTATTATCCTGCAGGCAGGAACTTCCATGGTGGAATATTAGTACAGTTAGTTAAGTATAACGCAACTAGCGGGGCTATTGACTTAACTGGAGCTAAAGAGACTTACACCGATAGCAATGGTAAGTATAGGCTTTCACTTAAAGATATAAACTTAACATCTAGTTTGCCAGATGGTTGGAGCTATGCGATTAAGTATTCTAGGCGTGGCGTTAGTGATTATAACACGCGCGAGGAGTATTATTTAGATAAGGTTATCCCGCTTAATATTGTAAACTATGAATTAGGCGATAACGTTACACTAAGCAATGGCATAGATAATGTAGATTATTTGGCGGCAGGTGCGTTTTATAACAACGAAGTTATAACCGCAGATGACTACAACAAGGTTAAGGGGCTAATAGGTGCAGGCGAGTTTAGCAAAGACTATGCTGATAACTTAGGTGTAGACATTAACGAGTACAATGGTATAGACGTCGGCGATTTGGTAATTGTAAGAGGTAACATGAACAAAACAATTTATCAACGTGGCGATGTAAGGGATATTTAATTGAGTAAAAAGTAAATATAAATAAGAGGGTGCGGCATGATAAAAAAGCCGCGCCTTCTTTAATATTTGGAAAGATTTAACACTGATAGAAACACGGATTTTCTTGATTAAATTCTACATTTTAACAAGTTTGTAACAAAATTATTACAAATTTCGATTTGCTATTGCAATTTATAAAAAGTTTATCTATAATAGATTATGAGGCAGTAAAAATTCTTTTATTGTTTAAAAAGCCTTTTATTGATAAAGAATCTTTAGGTTGTTCGGCATAAAAAGCGTGTTAGTAATTGATTAATCAGTTCTAACAGAAGGGGCAATGTTTTATGCGTATAAAATTTCTTCCCAAAAAAATAGTAGCCGTTATATTAGTTATAGCTATGGTTGTAGGTTTTTGTCCCGCTAATAGTTCTATTAGTTATGCCGAGAATGCTGGAACACTAGGGGCTGACGTTAATTTTGGCGATTACATTAAGCTAAATAGTAATACTTGGCGAGTGGTTAGTAGCAGCGATAAAGACTACTTAGGCGGTACATATTTAATGCTAGACCAGCCATTATCTTCAAAAAGAGAGTATGCAAAAACAGAAGTCTTTCAACAAAGCGGGATTGACGAAACGGTTGAATATTATGAATCTGATTTATATACATATTTAAATAATAGTTTTAAAAGTAGTTATTTATATGGTAAAGCGGGGGAGCTTTTAGAAAAGAGCCATAATGTCGAGAATGTTAGCGGTTTAGCTGCTGCTGATACTTATGTTAGATTATTAGATAGAACCGAGGCGGAAGGGATAAATGCAGATGCTGCTACTCCGCTTTATTATCGTGCAGGAACTTCTGCTGCTGCCAATGGATATTATGCCTTGGCGGGTAATTTAGATGTAACGAAGACAGAGCCAGAGGGCGAGCCAAAGACAAGTGAAGCTAAAAGATTGGCTGCTAATATTAACGGTGCCACTAAAGAGCTGACGTTTGAGCAAGTAAGCGAGGCTAAGGCGACCGAAACAGGCGTAGGGACAGACCAATATAATTATAGCGGCATATTTTATAACTATATTATTAGGCCAATTATAAAGGTAGATTTATCTACTATTATGTTTAAAACAGGTAATGGCGTTGCGCCGACAACGGCGTACGATTCGATATCTGATGTATATGGCAAGATAAATGTGCCAAGTGAAGTAAGTGCAACTAGCGGCGTAATAATTGCACGTGATAGTGACGGCAATGTTTTAAGCGAGATAGAATTTGCCGAGGGGACTAAATATATCCTTGACTATGATTATGATAATTATAGGCTTGGCGATGCGGAATTTGTAGAGATTAAAGATGCAAACGGAATAAATGCTTTACCGGCAGATAGTTTAAAGAACATAACTATAACAGATTTAGATGGGACAAGTTTAGGGGTAGGTAGTTTACCAATTTATGCACCGATATCGGTTGTTAGTAGCATAGATGGTGAGCCTATTGATGATGTTGATATTATAGAAAGAGCCTCTGATGCAGGCAGCGTAAGTGAAACACCTATAACAGTTGATAAAACAGAAGGCGATATAAGATATGTATCTAGCTATGCAACGGCGCCTTCGCAAGAGAGCGATATAATTGTTACTAACGAGGGGCAAAAGTACGAGTTTATATCTAATGCTAAAGTTATTATTGGTAATCGCAATTGGATAGGTTTAGGCGTTGTGCAAGTGCCAAGACATAATGATGATGGCACATATAAGTCTTTTGTATCGGTTACTATTAATGGGGAAGTTGCGCCGATTGTGCAAGCGGTAGATGAATCGACGGCTGCATATATTACTATGGATAAACTTCCTAAGCAAAATGATATAAACACAATATTGCTATATTATAATGGTGCGCGCCAATATGCTCTTGGGGCAGGTAAACACATTACCGTTTATAATAGCGTAACAAAAGCTAACGATGAGTTTATTGTTAGCTCTAACCCTGAAATTGTTAATATAGCCTTAGTTGATGAGGATGATAATGTTGTTACCACGCCGTCTTGGGTGCAAATTGGCGATGGTGGTTTATTGCCGATGACATCTGGTAAGGCGACTATATCGAAAGATATAGTAATTGATGATACCACTATGATATTTGCTTATGGTGATAGTACTAAAGAAAATATATTAAGCGGGCTTTATTTAAAAAAGGGTACCGAGAAGTTTATTATTAGTGCGACGCTTAAGGTTAAAGATGTATCTAGCGGGGAAGAGGTTGATTGGCCGCAAACTGGCTTAGAAGATAATGCAGCGGGGGCGGTAATTAGTATAGATGGTACCGAAGTTGAATTGCTACCTACAACGTTAGGGCTGGCTGGTAGTATAGCAAAAGATGTGACACTTACAAGCACGATTGTAGTATTAAATAATAATAAAACGATAGTTCAAAATAAAGTTGTTTACATAAATGACATGAAGTTTGACAATACATCAAGTGTTATTTTAAAGGATAGGCTAGCGTTAGAGGTTACCCCAGCAGAGAGTTTGGATAGCTTGCCAGTGGCGGCGCATGTGCCTAGTTTTGAACAAGATGTTATTGATATAGCTCAGAATAATGGTGTTTACAACATAGGCGTTTATGTTAAAAATATATCTAACGTAAGTAGTATGCAATTACCATTTACTTTTGATTCTACTAAAATGCAGATTACGCAGATTAGAAAAGGATACAAGTTTAGCGGAGACCCTATTTATCAGCGTGGCGAGAACGTAGATATTCAGTTTACTCCTAACGATGTAGGGCTGCACATGGTGGCGGAGGACGACCCTATAAATAAACAAGGGCAACTTATTATTGGCTACTCGGCTTTTGACCAGAACGAGAATTATCCTGTAGATGTAACAGCTGGTGGTAATTTAGTTGCAGTTATTACAGTTAAGGCTTTAGCAGTCGCAGATAACTTTTTAAGTATGCAGATGATTAATCAAATTGCTGCACCATCGGTTACGCGTGAGGCGATAGAGGGAAGCGGCATAGTTCCTGTGTATTTTATAAATAGCGACTCGGTAGTTAGTAAAATTAAAATAGAAGAGAACGATGTATACATAAAGCTAGATTACGTTGATGCGCATGTCAACCAAAACGTTGGTAAGTTTACAATATCTGCGCGCAATAGCGATGATGGCACGTACGCTGATGACCAAACTGTAACAATTACTAATATGGTTTTAGGCGAGCCGAGTGCTATGGGGACGTTATCTAAAGTTGGTGAGCTATACACTTATGACCCATCGGCGACGATTAGTGGCGAGGAATATATTGGCGAGTGCGATATTATCTTTACCTTTACAGGTTATGACTTAGTTAAGCATGTTAAATATCAGTCTATAGCTACAGAGTTAAGCAGCCCATGGAGTCAACGATTAAAAGGCAGAAATGTTTATGCACATCGTTATTTGTTCGAGATATCACCTGTAATGGCTTCGATTAATATAGGGGATTTAGAAAATATCCCTGCGCAATTGATAGCGGGAGGGTTCGATTGGACGTTGCAAGAGATAGACTCTAGTGGCACGCCGATAGGTGGGCTTAAGCATAATCAGACTTCGACGATAGGTAACGAGAATATTTCATTTGATTTAACTAATGTTTTTAGCGAAGATGATTATAGAGAGCAAAGAAGATACAGAATAACTTTTGATATTGCGTTTGATAGTTCTAACCCGACGCTTTTAAGTAAGACATGGCATAATTCGGTAGAGTTTAGGCTTCAAAAGGGTGAGACGTTAAGTGCTAATGTAAACTTAGGCGGTAAAGTAAGAGATAACAGTTGGTATATAATGGGGTGGGATAAAAACCCTAATATAGACAAGGGGATAACTGTCGATTTGGTAGGAGTTAAAGTAGGGCAAGATGGATATGAAGTGGATATCATGAACTCGACGACGACGGATATAGATGGCAATTATACACTGTTTACTAATAATTTAGAGGGTTACGATTTAAGCGACCCAGCTGATAAGGGCTATTTATATTATGCTGTTATGTACTCGCGTAGGGGTGGCACAAGTGAGTTGCGTGATGAGCGTTACTTGTTGAATCTAATTAAGCTGGATACGTCTGGGTTAACAGGTGCAGAAGAGAGTGAGTTGCAAGATGGAAGTGGAAACCTGCTAACTACTACGTTATCGCCTGGTGCGTTTAGCGAATCGACCATTATAAAACCCGAAGATTATTATGCTGTTCGTGACCGCATAGGAGCAGGGGCTAGTAATAGAGTTTACAAGACTTACTATGATATAAACGAAGTAAATGGTATTGACCCAAGCGATTTAGCTATAATGCGTATCAACTTAGGTAAAATGCTTAATTTTGATACTTTAGAGCCAGTTGTGCCTGTTGTAACATACCCGCCTACTGATTAATCTAGTTAATATTATTAATGTTTAATAAACTAAGATGAAGTTGTTTAAAAGTAGTTTTAGATTAGCGCTAATTTGTTTATTTTCCCTGATATATAATATATCTTGGATACCCAAGAATGAAAGGATGTAATCTGTTATGAGTACGTTACAAAGTGTTAAAAGAAGACTGACATCTATAGTTACAACAGGTGCAATGATGCTATCTATGTTTGCGCCTTTAGGATATGTAAATGCAGAAGGCAATAATACATTGCCTATTGATGCGCCATTGAGCGCGCAAGCGGTCTCGCTTACTACTACACCCAATGTGGAATTTAAATTAGTTCCATTAAAAGATGCAGATGGTAATATCGTGGAGACTTTGGACCCGACATTGAATAAGACATATATCGATAAAAACCATGCGCCAAAGAAGTCGGACGGAACGCTAGACAACGTGGCGGCAGCGGCGGTAGAAGAGGGCGACGGAGTTGAGGCTAAGGCTGCAACTTATGACAACACAGGTGTGTATGACATTGAGGTATCGCTTAAAGATATCGATAATGTATTTGCTTTTCAGTTACCATTACAGTTTGACCCTAAAACTGTGCAGGTTGATAGCGTTACGCTAAGCGATAAGTTCGCAGCAGGCGGTTGGGAGTTATTGCCATACTCTGAGGGCGAATTTGCGCCTTATGTGTTAAGCGGTGCTTCTGATAGTGTAATTGACCTTGGCACAATAGATGATGCCGTTCAATCGGACATCAATGCAGACGGTAAAATGGTATTTAGTGTTGTGTGGAGTGGTGCGGATGATGCGAACCTTGACGATGACCCTAAAAATGCTGATATAGGCAATAATGAGGGCGCAGGCGAGAAGTTCTTTACCGTTAGGATTACATCTAACTTTACCGATTCTATGACAACGGAAGAAAGTTTGATTGAAGCGGCAGAAGATAAGGCTGATAAAGATGGCACGGATTTTGCAACTGCAAAAGACGCACTAGCGCTACTTGCTAGCACTTATGCAGAGAAACGTAATGATTATTATACCGAGTTGGATAAAGGCGTTCTTGCTGATTTTGAAACACTAAAAACAAATTATGGCTTGTTTGTAACTGCAAGTAAGGCTTTAGATGCAGCTCGAATTGCTAATGGTTACTATCCTACAACTTTTGCAGGGCGTAACATGTATGCTCAAGAGGATGCGAACTCTATATTTGCAAAGGCGGATATAATTTCTGACGATGGCACTATGGTTTCGTACACTAATCTATCTTATAATTTTGAAGTAGAGGGTAGTGACACTGTTAAGCCAATGCAAGTAGTTGAGTATAACGCAGGGATATCTATTGATACTTTAGGTGAGGCAACTCTTGCTGATACTACAGAATATGGTATTGACCAAGAGGCTTACGATTTATTAATTACAAAAGGAAAGCAATTAAATAAAACATACATAACTACTAAAGTTGGCGATATTAATGATGACGGTGAGACTATAGATGAGGCTGGTTATGAACAAATTTTAGATTGGTATGTTGCGGTTCCAGAGAAAGTTGCCGACGATGATGATTTAGACTATAATTATAGGAGTTTGTTGTTTTATGACGACGGGATGTATTTATCCGAAGATTCGGATTTTGCAAAGGAATATGGTACGATAGCGTTGGAAACGTCAGGTACAAGTGCAATTTGGGAGTACACTCCTGGCACACACCAAGGGCAGATAGTGCTTGTAGCGGTTGCTAAAGGTAAACATAATACCCCAAAATCTAACTATGAAGTGCAACAAGCCATTACGCTTTATGGTGTAGGGTATTCGGTTTCTACATCTGTTGGTGAGCTAGCATTGCCAACGAGTGAAATAGGCATAAGAGATGTAGACGGTGTTCGCACAGGTATAATTGCCACAAGTATGTTGCAAGAGTCTGACGATTTAATAATTTCTACAATTGGCGGAGCTGTGGCAGGCGACCAAACAGTTGAAACGGTTGACAAAACTAAATATGTTTCGGCTGGTGATTCTATCCCTGGTGCAACGGACGACCAAGCGGGTGTTGCAGGTGATGATAACGAAGCGTTTGTAAGTGATGAGGGGCCTAAAACTACATATACATTAATCAAAAAAGGCGACGGTGGCACTTGGACGACAGAGACGGATGCAAAAACAATAGTGACAGACTCTGAAGGTGATTTTGGCAGGGGGATATCGCTAAAAAGTTTATTGACAACTAATAAAGGTGCGTTCTTGGCGTCAGACGGGACAACTCCTTCGACTGGTGTATATAAGCTAATTGTAACATCGGACGCGGGAAATGCAAATGGTTACTTAACCGAGCTTAGTGGCGTTAGAACAGGCATGGGCGTAGATGATGATACATGGACATACACCGTTTACTTTGAGTTAAAAGAAGAAGGTTCTATCCGTGGGCGCGTTATGTTAGAAGGTTATGATGGCAGAGGGCTCGAGCTTGGTTCACTTGAAGCAGAAGGCGCATTCCGCAAAGATGTGAATGTCAAGTTAGTAAGGGTTCCAGAGTCTCAAAGAGAGATGTTTGAATCGGGCGAAGTTTCGGACGACCCTTATATTGGTTATGATTACACAAAAGATAACGAAGAAATTGATATAATATCTAGTGTTAAAACAGATTCGACAGGATACTTTACAGTGTTCACACGCAATAATAATGATAAAGTAGATTATACTGATGGGAATCATTATTACTTATTGTTCGAGGCACGCAATTTAAATTATGTTTATAGCGGAGCGACGGGTAGCGAGCATGATGGAAATCGCATGTATTTGAGGAAGAAAATTAAACTTACTAATACAATAGGTGATTCGGACAATGATACGCAAATAGATAAAAACGTATTTATTGGTAATCTTGGGCAAACAGATGTAAACGATATTATTCTTTATGCTGGCGCGTTTACAGACGGTGAGGCAATTACAACCGAGAGCGATTATGCTAGAATAAGAGCTGTTGTAGGTAAGGCGGTTGAGCTTGAGGGTGACCAAGGCGCGAAGACATTGCCAGCAGCATACACTTATGATGATAAAGATATCAACTTAGATGCAAAAGTTGCTCCTGATGATTTAGCTAAGGTTAAAAAGAATGTTAACGAGAGGTCTTATGTGGCTGGCACCGCTGATGAGTATAACTTTAGTATGCTAGTTGAAGAACTTGCTCCAGTTGTTCCTGAAGATCCTGTAATAGACTAAATAATTTTAAGTGATAATACAAAAAGCGAGGTGCGCGAAACGCCTCGTTTTTTTGTACATTTTTTTAGTGTGAAAGGCGAGTTTTCCTCTATATTATGTAATGACGAGAAATATCACAGACAAAATATTATGCAATGTTACAGAATCTTTACATTTTATGTATTTTTATGTTGCAATTTGCAATTTACTATAGACGAATGTGATAAGCATTTAGTATAATAAGAATGTGGCGGTGTATCTATTTTTAAATGCTGCCCGAATATAGGAAATGCAAAAAAAGTGAGTTGTAAACAGGGAAAAAAGATAATTAGTTAATGATTAATAAGAGGTGTTTGGTATGAATCCATTAAAAAATGTTTTAGCTGTTAGGGCGATATCTTTTGTACTAACATTAGGGGTAGTAATAAGCAGTTTTACGCCTGTTACCCTTGTTAGTGCTGCGCAAGATTCATCTGCTAACCCAGAGGCTGCACCAGTTGTGGCGGCTGAAACTGGGGCGGCGGCAGCTGTTGACCCTGTAATCGCTGAGTATGAATCTTATGCTACTTATGACCCAGATTTAAACGCAGCAGAGAAGAATCAAATTTTAGTGGATGCGTATGCCGTTGATGGTAAGACGCTTAACATGGCAGACGGGACTACTTATGCAGATAAAACTCCGTTGGCGGGCATGCAAAACATAGGTGTAGGCAGTATTGTTCGTGTAACGGTTGCGTTAAAAGATGTAGAGCGTTTAGGCGGGGCGAATTTGCCGCTATCGTATAATAACTCGGTGGCTACAGTTGTAGAAAAAGATACTTGGTTAGAGGCGCCTAATAATATTTCTATGGAAAAAAATGGTGGCGCTTCGTTACTTAATAAATATATTTTTAAGGGTACGCTTTTAGGTGCAAGTGATGATAAAAGCTATGGATATGATTTGCCGACAGGCGAGCCGGCACGTCCGTTTAATGAGTCTAACCTTCCAGAGATTACTAATAATGACGCAGATTTAGCTAGCTCTAATTGGGGTAAGGTATCGCTAAGTGTAGAGGGGCGCAACGGCGCGACTACTTATTTTGGCGATGGTCCCTTAGATGGCGATGTAGTTGGTACGCAAAGTGTGTACTCGGTTTATTTTAAGATAATTAGTGAGGGCGAGCCTAGCTTTAAACTTTTACAGCGGAGTGATTCGGTTACTCCCGACCAATTAACATGGCTTAGAACCTCTAATATAGATGGTACAGGGAACAGAGTATTATCGGAGCGTGTGCCTGTGTATATCTCGCACGAGACAGCGACATTAAAGGTTAATAACAGCACGGTTTCGTATAATCCAGAGGAGTATAAAGTAGTTTCTAAAACAGATGCAGAAGATGCAAAGGAGACAAATGAGAACGTAATAGTGGGCGATAAATATGGACTGATTCCGCGTGCCGATTTAGAAGGGTTAGACGGGCTTAGTGTATATAGAATCAATCGCGCAAAATGGTTTTGCCCTGATTGGGATGGCGACCCTCAACCATCTAACTTTTTAAGTAGTGCAAGTTTTGGTGGGGTGTTGCTTCCTAGATTAAAGGCTAGTTATAAACCAACAGTTATGGATTTGCCGACGGTTATAAGCCGAGATAATGGCGAAACACACGATTTATATATAAGTGAGTTGCCCGAGACCGAGGAAAGTCCTGGTGTATACTCTGCTGATGTAGAGCCGATATTATATACCCCCAACGGAACTAGGCTTACGCTAGCTGATATTGCTGGTGAAACGTTTGGGCGCAACAGTAATGGTAGTTGGTATATACAAAATATCCCGGATAGCATATTCGCGCAGGACGAGCTACAACAGCTTAGTGTTGCGTTTAAAACCCCAGATGATGTGCTTAATACATACTCTGAGACAGATAAAGTTAAGGCAGAGGAGTTTTTTGCAGATGGCACTATGAGCGCGTATGTATCGCAAGATGAACCTTTTGGGACTAAAGTTGTTAATGTAGATGGTGATTCACTTGTTAGTGCTAAAGATAAGATTGCGTATTTGAATATTCAAGCAGGGGCGTGGTTAGCTAACCGTGTAAAGATGTTATCATTTGATATAAATTATGATAGTGCGATAAGACATAATTATATGCTTGCCGAGAAATTAGGCGATGCGATAGAAGCTAGAGCTGATTATGAATTAGGAAGCAATTCTCTCAAATTTTCTGTCTATGGTATTAACATAGACGAAGTAAAGACTAAGTATGATGTGATATCGATACCTTTTAATATTGATAAGACAAATGCAGACCCGATATTTACACTTTCGGGCGGTGAATTTTGCTCGAGCCCTACAATTGAGGATGTACTTATGGCGGGCGATATTACTTTTGGTGATGTAGATTTTGTCATTAAAAATGGTGAGGCTAAGGGTAGCGATGAGATATTTGTAATAGAGGAGCCTGCATCTAGAGAAGTGATAATCGGCGATGTTCCTGCAGGGAGTAAGGCGACTATTACTTTAAAAGAGACGGAAAGCGTTGCGGAAAAAGAGGTTGAAGTGTACTTTGTAGGCACGCAAGATGAGGCATTGACGCCTTCGACTGATGAAAAAATTTATGTGTATCAGCCAGGTGGATTAATTTATGTATATAAACTTCCTGATGGCTATGATTTTGTTAAAGTAGAGGTTGTAACACTTGAAACCGATGGCGATGGTAAGATAGAGCAGCCAGAGAAAGAGATTAGTGACCCGACGGTAATAGAGAATAAAAAAGAGGCGGTTATCACTTTAACAGAGGTGAATAGCATCCCCGATATAGTTGGGTTGACAAGCGGTGTTGACGCTGATGAACTACTTGAGATGTTGCCTAAAGAAGTAGGGGCGAAGATAGAGATAGCGACTGACGACGAAAAGCTTATGCGTGATGTTAAAATTAAGGTGGCGTCAGTTATAAAAAGTGGGTTGGGTAAAGAATCGGGCTGGTATGGAACAGTTGGGACTTTACCGATAGGTGCGTATGATTATGTTGGTGTGTTGGCACTTGATAGTCAAGTAGGGAACCCTAATAATCTAGTGGCAAATGTAAGGGTTAAGGTAGAAAAGACTAATCCTGACGATTTAACCGTGATACAAGATGAGAATGGTGGCGAGGCGGTAATTGGCGGCACCAGCGATGATGAGCCTACTGATTTAGAAGTGATAGTTACAGATGGGACGGACGAGCCTAAGATAAAGGTGCATGTTGTTCCGATTGGTAGGGGCGATAATGGCGAGAGGTTTAGTGTTGAGAAGCAAGGCGATAAAGTTGTTAGGATTCCTGTTGATATAGATAAAGATGGTAACTCTGATTTTTCACTTTTCGATTCAAACGGTGACGGAAAAGTGGATGACGTTATCGCGCCTTATGGTGAAAAGATATCTGAAGTTTTATTCTTTGATAGTAATGATGATGCAAAGAGCGACCAGATATTAGTAGATATTGATGGTGATGCTATTTATGATTATATCTTTATAGATGAAAATGCAGATTTAACGCCAGAAATCATCATTAAAGATGATGGTGATGACACGACGGCCTTAATAGGTAAGGATGTCGATGCTGACGGAGTAATAGATGAGACTGATAGCATGCTTATAGAGGGCGCAGGCGGTGATGGCTTAAATGCGGATATCCCTAAAGAAATTTGGGTAGTCAAATATGGTGATGAGGACCCTGTTATAGATATCCCTGATGGATTTGTTGTTATTGATGTTGGTGTGATTGTAGAAGACCCAGAGAATCCTGGTGAGGAGATTGTAATTAAGCCAGACCCTCCAGCTGGTGAAGAGCCAGGCGATAATGTTGGTTTGGGGCAGATGATTATAGATACTGTCTACCCAATTGCAGACATAAGTGGTATTTATAAGGGGACTACTCTAATTGACCTTCCTTTGCCTAATAGTGTTATGGTTAAAGTTGCTATTAAAAAGCGCGATTCTCTAATATATAGAAATTATAACATCGACATACTAGAGAATGGCTGGAGTGGAGAGCATGAGAGCGAGTATCCTTTGCCGCTGGGGACGTATACCTTTAAAGGTGCTTTAAAACTACAGGATAAATATTATAACCCAGATAATGTGTTAGCAAGTGTCAATGTAAATGTAGACTTGGTAAAAGATGAAGACCATACCGTTATACAAGACGTAGGCTCGAGTGCTATAGTATTAGACAATATTGTAGCGGACTTGAATGTTGAGCTAACGTTGACGGGTATTAAAAACATGCAGAGCTACACGCGAAAAGCGACCATTCATTTTGTAGATGATGCGAATGACCTTGAAGCTATGCAGACGGTCGACACAGATGGCGATGGAATTGATGATATCGAGATATGGGAGCTTGTGCCAGAGAATAATGTGTATACTTACGACCCTACAGATTATCCGCCAGGGGTTGCCGAAACTTTAATTAGCGCGCGTATGTGGAAGACTAAAAAAGACAGTGTAGGCGAGGATTATGTTACACCACCAATTGAGATAGAAGTAGGGCGAGGCGCGATTTTTGTCAGCAAGATTCCGGCTATTAACATCAGCGTAGTGGAGGGGACGAAGGTAAGGGATGTTAATAGAGCTCTTCCTAGTTCGATTGCTGCGACGGTTTCGATTTTAAAGAATAATGTTAAGACGGAAGCAGAGCGAGCATTTAATGCTAATGCGTGGGTATGGCAAAATAATGCGTTAAACTTAAATGACACTACAGAGCTAGAGCCAGGGCAATATATAATAAATGGTGCTTTAGATTTGACTGATACGCTGGTAACTAATCCGCAGAATTTAAAGGTTATTGCAAACATCAATGTATCTGAAAAAGCCGAGCAGCCAGGTGAAATACCGACTGATGATATAAGTAAATTACGTCAGGGTAGGGTATATGTAACACTAGCTGCTAAGACCCATGATACGATTACTCTAAACCCAGCGGAGGGCGGAACTGAAGGAGCAGGCGAGTTTGTATATGGTATTTCGACCCAAGAAGGCGTTCTTCCCGCAACATGGCAGAGCGGGACAGGGTTTACAGGCTTGCAAGCTAGCACCACTTATTACCTTTATGCAAAGCGTTTAGGGAACGAAACATACAAGGAATCTTCACCTTCTAGCCAATTGGCGGTTACAACTAATGTTCAGCCTGGTGGCGGCGGTGGCGGTGGTGGCGGCGGTGCTAGCCCTAGCCCAGATGTTTCGCCTAAGCCTACACCTACTTCATCTAGTAGTGGAGGCGGCGAACCTAGCCCAATTCCTAGCGTGAAGCCAATTGAAAACCCAGACCCTGATGATAAGTTGCCTTATTTAACTTGGTATGAACATAATAGTTATGTATCTGGGCGTGATGATGGTTCGTTTGACCCACAAGGTGCTATAAAGCGCGAGGAAATGTCGGCTATGTTATTTAGGTTATTAACTGCTCATAGTGTAGCCAAGTTTGATACTAAGTTAACAAAATTTAAAGATTCTCAAAGGCGTTGGAGTGAGGAATCTATTGCTACAATGCAAACGGCTGGCATAGTTAAAGGGTACGAAGACGGAACCTTTATGCCAGATAGGGCTATAACTCGTGCCGAGTTCGCTACTATGTTGACTCGTTTAGGTAATAGTACTCAAGCGGTAAATGGTAAAACTATTTTAAGTGATATGGAAGGACATTGGGCTATAGATAGTATGAGCTATGTAATTCAGCGTGGTTGGATGTCTGGCTATGACGATGGTACCTTTAGGCCGAATAGTCCTGTTAATAGGGCAGAGGTTGTTGTTACTTTGAACAGGTTAATGCACAGGAATATGTCGCCTGAGTTTATTGATGCTTTGCCTGAATTGCCTACATTTAGTGACGTGCCAAAGGGGCATTGGGCTTACTATTATGTAATGTCAGCTGCGACGACGGTGTGCCTTAAGAATATTAGTTTATAGTATATAAGCGATTTAAAAACCCCAATCTAAAAGGTTGGGGTTTTTGTTTTAATGCAGAATTTAATCATGCAAAATTGCGCTTTATGTAATTTTTATAAAACAAAGGGGAGCTCGTCATTGCGGGCTTGACCCGCAATCTATACGCTGATTTAAAATAAAAAACAAGTAGCGAATTCATTGCAAATATTTAAAGTATAATTAACTAATATTTTTTAAAACAGGCAAGCCGCTCAATCAGGACGAGAAAAACGCTCTTTATTCATTCGCTTCCCTTGCCCATTTTAAAAAATATTGGTGGGTAAGCGTTTTAGAGGCGTTTAAAGCTCTAAATCTATTCAAGCTGCGTATTTTACGCTGCTCCGCTCGTTTTTCGCGATTTAATCCTAGCATTTTGACAGGATGTGTCAAGGCTGAAATGAATGGCGCAAAAGGCGCGCCAGCCTTGACAAATCCTTAATCAAAATGCAGATGTAAATCTCGGCGAAAAACTCATTCGGGCATGCGTAAAAAATAAGACTACCCCAAAATAATGAAAATTTAACACAAATTTAACATAAACAGTTGCAAAAGGGCTTGATATATATATATATATATGTTATAATTGTATTAGTAAGAGTAATTATAATACAAAAGGGAGATAAATATTATGCCTAAATTTTCTGACTTAGCAAAGAAAGCTGTAGCAACAATCGCTGCGATATTTACAATAGGAAGTTCTGCCGCCTGCGTACCAGATGCGCCAGAGCAAGGAGGCGCGTCTCCGTATTCGCAAAGCCAGGAGACTTCTATGACTATTGAGCCAACTGTAGAAAACGACCAGGTTGTTACTAATGTTGAACAAGAGGTTGTATCGTCAACGGCCATGACAACCGTGCCGTCTGGTGCGCTTGTTCCTAATCCAGAGCAAGAGTTTGTATTGGAAACCGCGACGACCCCAGCGCCAAGCGAAACGATTGTGCCAACTGAAACGACTGTAGCAACTGGGACACAAACTGAACATTCGGGAGTTAAAATCCCTAACCTTGTCGATTCTGAAATGGGATATAATATTGCTTATTTTGCTGAGAGGGAAGAATTTCTAATTCAAAGAATAGAAACAGTGAAATCTGATGGGGATTCTAATCTGTATATATATAACAATTTTCTTTCAGTAGACGCAGTTAAAGATTGCCTTGAAAACGAACAAATTGACGGTGTAAAAGTAACTGCTAATTCTGACAGAGACGATATTCTATTATATAAAGAGATAATGAGCATAGATGATAAAACTTTAGCCGAAGCGGGCTTGAAAACCCTTGGTGAGTATATGGTTTATAATCGCTCTAAAACTTATATATATTCGCCTGAAAATGAGCAATTTACTTGCACGGTTCAAACATCTATAGGCGTAGAACTGGATCAAAAATTATCTAAAACAGATGTTGCCGATATTTTAAATAATAAAACCTATATGGGGGAAGCCTTGGATAGCCCTGCGAATTCTGTTGGCGGAAATAAGCTTATTATTGCCTTAGTGCAACAGATTCCTGAAAATTTTCTGATAGAGGCTGGTCTTAAAAAAGAAAGCTTGGCAAAGCAAATGGTCGCGGCGAAAGCTAATGCGTCTGGTGGTGAGCCGCCTATCAATGCTGCGCAACCCACCGCGGTCGCACCTGTGGCTACGCAACCTCAATTCTAGGGGTTAAGTAATAAACACGCTGCGCGCGAGTTAATCGCGCGCGCGTGTTTATATATTAAATATAAAAAAGGCAATCCGTTTAGGGATGCCTTTTTTTGATTTCGAGATGAGGATTGAATATATCTAAAAACTAATAATCTGCATCTTGTATTTTTTGATACCTATACATAAATCCGTCGCTGAACACAAGGTAGATAATGGTACCGTCGTCGCTAAAATAACTATTTATAGCTTTATCGCCGCTAATGGCAATCTTAAGCAACTCGTCAAAACTGGTTACCTTAACCTGGATAACCTTACGCGCATCTGGCATTGATTGCAATTTAACAATGTTTCTGCCATAGTGACGCTCTATCATTTTATCTTCGTTATATTTATTTTCTTTTTTAGTACTTTTGCCGCCCTTGCGTTTTAGGCTTTTAACGCCAACGATGATAACACAAGTTGCACTTGCAATTATTATGCACATAAGGAAGGTTGCGCCTAAAGGTAGGCTGCGAGAGGTTTTTGCACCTTCATCTAATGCAATGGTAGGTGCGCCAGAATATGTTACGCTATACACCTCGTTGGTTAAAGGTATGGTAACGGTGCGTGAAAGAGTTTTGTTTAAGTTATTTTTAGCGTTAACAAAAGTATATTCAAAGGTTAAGACTAATTGGGCTGAGAAGCTAGGGCTGCGGCTAAAAATAAGGTTACGATTTTTAATCATTTTACTTTCTTCTTGTAAAAACGAGTTATATGTTTTAATAAATTGGTATGGGTCGATGCTATAAGAACCGCCAGGCTCGGCGCCATGGTTAGGTTTAAAGCTAAAATCTTTACCGTTGGCGGTTTGAGTTACGGTTTTAAGCGGATAAACGACATTTAATACTTGAGTAGGGGTTGTAGAGTTGCCGCTATCGTAATTTATAATTAAATTTTGGTATGCGTTGTAAGAATAAGTAACATCCATAGCTTTATCGAGATTTAAATTTAAGCTGTCATTAACTTGTATATAATCGGTATAGCTAAGTAAGTAAGAGCCTTTGATATTATCTTGAATTTTATTTTGTGTGAAGGATGTGTTGGGCTTATAAACTACATTATGACCAACTGTTTGTGTTGCGGTACCTTTAACTGATTGCGTGTTAAATAAGAACATGTAGCTAAACGCCAATGTTAATGTGGTAATTATTAATAAAAACGATATAGCAATGGAAAGAATCGTTTTTTTCCTCATAAGCCACGCATTCTCCTAATTTAAATTAAGTAACCGCTGAACTTAAAAACTTGTTGATTAAAACTGTTGTAGCATAATTGTGGGGTAGCCTATCAATGGTATATGGGCAGAAGCTATGCCCAAAATTTTGTCTTTTGTGACTGGCTCGGTATCGGCTTTTGGATTATTATCGCCTTTGGTAATATATAGTGTTTCGCCATTTTCGTTTCCAGTTATTTCTATTACTCGGTGTATAACTTCTGTTTTACCCTTAGAGTAATCTATTACATCGCCTACTTGGACGTAGCCTTCAATTTTTTTAGGGTTAATTTTTTTGATAAACACAAGTGCTCCACGTGATATTGCGGGTTTCATACTATTACTTGCCACCGCGGCAGGGAAGTATGGTAGTGACTTTGTTGCGAACAAAACCACAAGTAAAATTATGCTTAACGATATTACGCTGCTTCGTATTGGGTGTTTTACCTCCCAACGCATGCCATGACGGCGTGCGCGAGATTTGCGGCGCATTATCCTAGGAGTAAATAAAAACTTATTATATAAAAAGTAGATGACAAATAGTGAAAGGTAAATTACAATCGCCCAAAGTATTCTTTTTACATTTGGTAAAATAGGCGATAAAATTGAGGTTAAGGTAAATATAATGTTTAAAATTATACACCCAAGAGGCACGCTATAGCTTGCAATTGGTATTAGTATAATGTTTAGTATAAGGTTAGGCATTACCGAGGTTATAATGTAATCTACTCTCTGTTGCGTAGCGTATCCAATAAACGACGAAAGGGTTTCGGCGCGGATAAAGGTGAAAACAACGACGATTACTGAATAGAGAACCGCACGTTGGTTAAAAGTATATTGCTTTGATGTTTTAACAAGGTATACTCTAAAATATTCTTGTGCTATTACAAAAGGTACATACACCCAAATATTGTTAAGCCATACATTAAAGCTTGGCGTAGTTGCATTTGCACCTGCTCCAAAAATGAGTATGCAAATAAATAGAGCAAAGTAGTAAATAATTGCGCTACATATAGCCAAAATAATGCTGTCGTAGCCTTTTAGCTCGGTTGTATCGTGGTGCAATTTAAGCGATAAAAATACAACCAAACCTGTTATATATACAAGCGGGCGGATTATTAATAAATATATATTATTTGCATCAGGTGGCAAAAAAATGGAAAACAGATGAAATATTGCCATGAATGCTAATATTAAATATTTGGTTCTTAATCTATCCATGCTTATAACGTCCAATTAAAATTCGGAGCGATATCCGAAGTGAAAATTATTTTAAATACAATATTATTCTCGTGATTTTGGGCATTCTCGGTATAATAATAAGGCAAGTAAAACTCTAACGCGTCGGTAACACTTGGGTCGATTTTACCTTTAAAGTTAAGTGTAAGCCTGCCGTTAGAATCGGCATAAATATAATCGGCAGCTGTGATATTGTACTTAGAGTTAAATAGCGAGTTAGGGCTGCCATTGGGTGCGGAAAACTGTGTATTTATAACGCCGTCGCCAATTGTTTTGGTAAACTTGTCGGCGGGGGTAAGTGCCCATACATCTTTAGTTGGGTTGGTAATAACAAAGTTTAGAGATAAATCGCCAGCTTTACTTATAGCTGATTTTTTATCTAGCGTTAGATAAAAGGTATTACCTTGCCAATATTGGTTTAATACTTTAAGCCCGTCTAGTTCGGGCTCGATAGGCACAAAGACTATTCCTTTGCTAGTGGTTGCCGTTATACTTTGGCTAGAAGACTCTGCTATGGGTTCATCGATAGATTCGTCTAATGCAATAAGTGAATCGCCCTGTTCTTCCTCGGTTGGTTCTTCTTCTACAAAGTCGACGCCTTCGGCTAGCATAACAATAGGTGTAGATGCGGATTCTGGAACAGAAGCCGCACCTTCAAAACCCATTGCATATTCTTGAGAGGCATATACCACGCCGACACATAATATGAATATGGCGTACGACCATAACATTACTTGCTTAAGCATAGAAATACCTCCTGAAAAATTAAATTTTAATTAACAATTTGTCATTCCGCGCTTGACGCGGAATCTATACGCAATGTCGGAATTGATTGATATCATTCTTAATTAGCGTGTAGATTGCGGGTCGGAGCCCGCAATGACGGACTTTAGATATAGCTTTTTTGGCTAAATTACACGCCTTGTGCAGATGTTGCCTCGTAGTCTATTTGAATTGAGAATGTGTTAGCACCTGTTTTTACAGCTAACTCTTCTGCTGGCCATGTTAGAACAACGGTTTTACCGTCTATGCTAGCGCCTTTTGCAATTGCTTGACCTTCTAGCTCGGTGTACGTGCCTGTTACTTCGATATCGTCGTTATTTGTTACTGTAATGTCGGTAATAGTAGCAGATGCGTTACCTACGTTGTCTACATTAAAAGTTACGTAAGCTGTGTCGCCTGGCTCTTCCATTGTTGCTGTAAGTGTTAAAGTGTTGTTTTCGTTAGATATAACAGCTGAGCTAATGATAGCTTCGTCGCTGCTAACGGCGTCAGTAATGTCTAGGTTAATGTTCTCAGAAACTGTCGTTGTACCGGTAATGGTTAAATAGCCAGATGTTACGGCGTAAACTATCCCTGCAAGTGCTAGTAAAGCAATGATCGCAAGAATAATAGCGGTGGTTTTTCTTTTTGAGTTTGTCATTTAAAAACTCTCCTTTTTAAAAAAATATTTATAATATAAAATTATACGAAGTAATGATAATGCGGATTTACCTTTAATCTGCCTGTGTATAAGGTATGGTAACGCTAAAGGTATAATCGCCGCCAGGGATTTCTGTGTCGTTAATCCAAGTTATATCGATGGCTTCGTTATCGCGAGTTTCTCCTGGTGCAATTGTAATCGGCAATTGATATGCGTTATCGTTAAAACTTGTTTTAATGTTAACGGTGTTAGGTGGGAAGTCGCTAGTTATGGTTCCTGTAGTAGAAATAACTGCCGAGACGGAACCAACATTTTCTATTGTAAAAGGAATGTGAAAGGTACGCGCGGCAGAGAAATCGATATCGAAGGTAATGGTATCGCCATTTCCGCTAATTTCGTAAGGAACTCTATTACCCCAAGTGTTATACTCTGCAGGGATGCCGAGGTCTAAATCTAATGATGAGGCGACGCTGGCGGTACCACCTAATTGTAGATTGCCTGAAAGGGCAGCATAAGCCACGCCGGTGATGGCGAATATTACTAAAAATACAAGAATAACTGTAGCATCTATTCGTCTTTTCAAAATTTAAACACCTCGATTATAAACCGTTCGATATCGTCTAGATTGTACATGAATAGGCTTCAAATAAAAATGCGGAAATCTATTCGCCTTAATTATAACCTACCACTTATTTTTGTCAATAAAAAATAACAAATTTCATCAAATTGTAATAAAATCTTAATCAATTGTAATATTTTTGTAACATTGAAGCTAGCATACTAATTTAGAAAATTTTACATTAATTTAATATTGACTATTTTAAATTAGTGTGATACAATGTTGATGCTAAGATATACTAGGAGGTTGTGTTAATGGTCATTATTAAAGAAGATGCGCCAAAACCGTCTAAAATTTCGCTAAAGTTTAGGCACTTTTTTACACACATTAAACCCGAATCGGTGTTTTTACTTTTAGCTATACTTGTTATTATACCAATTTTTATTATACCAATTGCTCAGCCGTCAAATGGTGCGCTTTTTGCCTCGTTTAAAAGTATGGGCATGTATGCTACCGAGAATCCGCTTAAATATGGATGGCTTGGGCGCGCTGCCGTTTTACCTATACCGTACACTGTTTTAGGGTATATAACGTTTTTTATACACAAAGTTATCCCTGCTGGGAGTGTTTTAGATTCGCGTGTATTAGGTGCAATTTATTGCATATTATTGCTGATTTGCGTTTTTAATACTTGCAAGGGCTTTAATACAATAAAGCACAGGTGGACCAATTACTTATTTGCCTTGCTTTGCGTATTAATATTATGCGATTATTCTAACTTAGCCTTTTTTAACACATTATTTAGCTTGCCAATTTTATTTGTATCGTTAATGGCAATTATCGCTATATTTATATCTGTAATAAAGGGCGGAAGCATACGTTATTGGCAGATGGCATTATTGCTGATTATTGGTGTATCCTTAGCGTTTTTAGGTGATAAATTAAGTGCGTGGCTAGCGGTTGTGATTGGCGTTTTAGCGTATGCGTTTTTAGCTAGGCATACTCGAACTCCTGATAAAAGCTTTATTTTAGGCTTCTTTATAATACTTATTATAGCTAGTGGTGGGTACAACGCGTTTTTTGTCCAAGGGGCGAGTTATAAGCAAGATTTATACAACAGTGTATTTTTTGGTATAACTGATGTTACATCGGTTGAGAGTATTGCGCTGCCGGATAGTTTTAATGGGTATGCCGAGCATTTTTACTCGTCTGATAATCCAATTGACAACGGGTTCTACAAAGTTGCGAACTATAAAAGTATTATTACTTATTATTTGCGTAACCCAAGTGATTTATTCAGTGAAATTAAGTATTCGGTTCAAAATGCGTTCGGCATGCGAGGGCTGGATATAAGTGGAGAAGCACCTGGAAATTTTAGGTTATATGCGCTGCTAAAATCTATTTTTGCGCCTGCCACACGCTCAATGATGGTATTGTTTTTATTAATATATTTTGGAGTTTCGATATATGTATCGTCCGACCGAACACGGAAGGACTCGACTAGGCAATTTGCAGGGTTGCTTGCGTGTTTAAGCGTGATAGAGTTTTTAGCTTTAGTTGCGCCGATAGTTTTAACGGGAAGATTTTTGGTTAATTATAATACATCGTTGGCAGGGATTATATTTGATATCTTAGTGTTATTTGGAATTGTCGGTGGAATTAGGATTTTGCTAGAGAATAATGACAGGAACAAAGAAAAGTTTGGGATAGAAGAGTAGGAAAATTAATAATAAAAAACAGGAGCGCATATGATGCACTCCTGTTTTTATACCATAATTATATATACATCTTATTATATCTACATTTCACGTCTACATCGTTAATGTTCCATCTTCGCTTTCAATTAACACTAAAATTTTGCGTTCGGCGCCAGTTAGGGCATCGATATACACCAAGTAATTATGGTCGGCGACGTTGCCTCTAATTTCGTAACACAAAAGCTCGGTGCCAGAATCGTCGGGGATAACGGCTAGCTTAATATTATCTATCTTCAAATCGCTTGACATTTTGGCGCGAGCATCTTCTTGCGTTAGAATAGGTGTGGCAAGGCTACGCTGATAATGATTCATTATATAGCTGTGTGCTTCATAGCCGATTATTCCGCCATCGTCTAGTGCTACCCTAACTTTAATAAGGTCGGGGTAATAGGTTACTTGCTCGTATTTATAGGCAAAATTAACCAAAACGGTATTGTTTTGCACCTCAAAATAAGTTGGAGCCATGCCGATTATGCCGCTGGAATCTAAAAATTCTTGCGCTTTAATCTCGGCTTGCTCGGCGTTTAAATTAGCGTTTTCGCTGGTGCGATTATCTAGAACCATTAGAACCTCGCCGCCGCGTTTGGTGACTGTTGCGCTAATCTCTCGCGCGTCATCGTCGGGCAAGGTAATATCGAAGGAGTAGGCAGGGATAGAGCCTGCGACCTCGCTGCCTAGGGTAATGGTTACATCGTTATTAAGGCGCATGAAGGCGCGCAATTTAGCTTCTGCCTCGGCGACGCTTACATCGGCTTTATCCTTAATAAATATAGCCTCGCGACCATACATGTGTTGAGAGAATGGGCCGTCGTAAATTAGGCTTGGATAATTAGAGAATTCTGCTTGGAGTTTTTCCATCTCGGAATTAAAAGTAGGGCTTTGGCTATTGGCAGAGGCGCTTGCTTTTTTTGTATCGCCAAAGTGGATGACGCCGCTGGCTAATTCGCTTTCTATTTGCTGCACGCTTGTATTTATGGTAGTAGAGTAATCTGCCAAAGTTTTAAGGCTGGCTCTATCCTCATCGCTTAAATATTCACCAGATGATACCTTGCGTGATAGGCTATAGGTGTAATCGCCCACTTGAGTTAGGTATTTAGCGATATTCTCGGTGTCGACGCTATTTAAGGGGAGTTGCCCTAGCGAGCTTTGTGCGAAGGCGGCGTTGCGAAACAGCTCGACGGACAGGGCGGATAATTGTTTAGGGTCGCGGCTTAGCATGACTTTAGCAAGAGAGGTATCGACGTTGTTTATATAATCGGACATCTCGAAAAAAGCGCGTTGGTAATTACTTTCGGCTAGGTTTTTGTAATCGACGCTACGTTTATATTGGTATATAGCAATGGCAGAAATTATAGCTAGAACAATTAATGTAGCACTATATATATGCCTATCTTGAAGTTTAGATTTAAAGTCTATTAATTTTTGACGAAACTTAGTCATGTTTTAAATGCTCCTTTTTATATTATTCAAATTTATATAGCAAAGTTGTGCTTACCTATTGTTAGCTGAATCTGGCGGGACCATATCCAACTACTTGTAGCAGTTGAGGGATTATAGTAATAAATGCAACCATTAGTTGGGTCGCTGCCTGCCATTGCTTCGGCGCAGGCTTTATATATGCTACTGTTCTCGTCTATGGGGACGTTAATTTGACCATCGCTGACGGCGGTGAAAGCACCTGGCTGATATATAACGCCAGAGATAGTGTTGGGGAATGATGCGTGTTTAACACGATTTAGAATAACAGCTGCGACGGCTACCTGACCTTTATATGGCTCGCCGCGCGCCTCGCCATTTACGCAGCGGGCTAGCAATTGGGTATCGTTGTTAGAGCTAGAATTGCTTGCCGAGATATTATCGGTTGATAGTGATAAAAGGCTTATGAACAGGGCAAGAGCTGCAAAGCAACAAAGGGTTTTTAAGTAAATATTTTTGTTCATAGTTGTAAGAGTCACTCCAATATTCATGTAAATTTAACCAATTTAAGTTATTTTTGTCAGAATTAAAAAAATTTATTCATAACTATTGACATTTTTAGTAAAATATAGTAACATGGATTATAGTAACCACCGAATAACTCTCGTTTGTGCTTTTCGGTTAAAATTCCGTTTTAGTGCGTCAGCCTCGTAAAGCAGGCGTCAGCCTTGCTTTCCTCGTTTCCTTCTAAAACAAAATTTTATCTCGAAAATCCCTAAACGCGAGTTAATCAGTGCTTACTATATAAGTATGGTGAATGTTCACCATAACTTTTTAAGGAGGCTTTATAATGATAAACGTACCAGTTTCAACGTTTCGTGCGCGTGCGCGTGAAGATTTAAAAGGCAGATGGGGTTCTGCTATAGGTGCCCTTGTTCTGTTTGTAATTAGTGGTGTTGTTATCAATTTTATTTGTACCTTTGTTGCCAATATTTTTGGTGGGCAAGAAAATTTAGTAGGATTATTTGTATTACAACTATTGACATTCCTGCTTTCTGTTCCGATAGCGTTTGGTTTTATTATGTTTATGCTTAATTTTGCGCGTAAAGATAAAGACGTTGCAGCGACAGATATTTACAACGGTTATAATTATTTTGTGCCTGTAGTTGTGTTGAACATTTTACTTAATATATTCATTCTATTATGGACGATGCTTTTAATTATCCCTGGTATAATCAAGAGTATCGAATATTCGCAGGCACAATTTATTTTGGCAGATGACCCAACAATTGCGCCTATCGAAGCTATTAATGAGAGTAAAAAGATGATGTATGGCAATAAAATGAAATACTTCCTTTTAAACCTTAGCTTTATAGGCTGGGGGATACTAACCGTGATTACTTTTGGTATAGCGGCTATTTGGGTAGGGCCATATATGCAAACAGCTTTAGCAGAGTTTTATTTAGAAGTAAGTGGTAAGGGTGGCGCAGAGGCTTCTGGTGATGCTACTTCATCTTCTTCTGCAATCGCAAATAGTGTAATTGTAGAGGATAAAAAGGCTCCTGTTGAACCAGTTGTAAAGGCAGATTCTGAAGCAGAGAAAGGTGCCGAAGTTACTTCTGACGACGAGTAGACTTCTGCTCTGAGTAAAGAGTTTTAATCACATATATATCATATAAAGCCGGTGTTATAGAATGTTGCTTAGTTAAGAGATTTTCTATAATGCTTGGCTTTATATGCTTTTGTGTCCGTAGCTCAATTGGATAGAGCGTCAGATTCCGGTTCTGAAGGTTGCAGGTTCAAGTCCTGTCGGGCATGCCATGCAAATGGCGAAGCCATTTGCAACTAAGTGCGCCCTTGGCGCGTGAAGTTATCTTCGATAGTGAAGTGCGCTACGCGCGTGAAGTGTGCCTAGCGGCACGTTGAAAAGCACTTAACTTCACTTAGCGTTTGCGCTATACTTCACTGTTGGCTGAAAGCCAACAACTTCACTTTATGCGCAGCATGAAACTTCACTGATTACATCTTTTTAGGAGCAAGTTTGGTAATGAACGATGAATAATTAATGGGGGGAGTTTATTTATGAATCCTATTCTAAACAAGAATCAGCGTAGGGGGATATTTGATATTGACCAAGACCTTACTTATGATGAAAGAAATATCAATGCCTTGGGCATAGATTCTACAGGGTGCGCGGCGAAGATAAATATAATTGGTGAGAAGTATCCTTACGTTAACGTAAGACTAAATGGGAGCACCGATGGGCGCGTTAACTTTACCACGGATATAGAGAACGGGAAGCTAAAGATTAAATTAGAGCTTGAATTAAGGTACCCTTTAAACGATAGGTCTAGCTTTGAGTTTTACACGTCTACAGCGTTGTCGTCTAATATGCGAGTAGAAGAAGGTAAGTTAACGCATAATGGTGTTAACGATGTAACGTTAGATGTTTATATCCCTAAAAAGGTGCTAGATAGTTTAGATATTGAGACGATAAGTGGGGATGTTAAGCTAGAAAAAATTGCGGCGCGGCAAATGGATTTGGCTATAGAAGGTAAGAGTAACTTGGATATGAACAATACTAATGCAGAGCGTTTAGATGTAAGGATTGCTGATGGTCATGTTTTGGGTGAAAGATTGGATATAGACGAGATTACTTCTATTAGCGGGAATGGGTTTCAGGAATATAACGGGAGCTTTAAGCAATTAGATTTAAAAGCTAGTGTGGGGAATATACATGTAGAAACTGTCGCGCAAAATGATATGACGATAAATGCGATAACCAGGCGGGGGAATGTAAGTGCTAAGCTGGGGAATATTGGGGAATCGGATGTTGAGCTTATTGCACCGCGAGATGGGGCGAATAATTCACCTGCTAAATTAGGAGGGGATTATGCCGCGCGAGGCAGCTTAAAGACTTATGACGGGCTGGTTTATTATGCCGCTCAGAAATATTTTGTGCCAGAGCTTGTGCGATAAATTGTGATACATTAAATAAAAACGCTTCGGTGGAGTGAATCTGCGAAGCGTTAAATTTATTATAGCAAATTGCTGATAAGCCGGCAATTTGTTTGTTTTTTACTTTTTAGCTCCTACTAAGTTCAACACACCGTTGGCAAGTTGAGTTGCGCCGATAACTACTCCTGCAATTGCACCTGCTTTACCTAAAGCATCTATAGCTTTATTTTTATGCGCATTATCAGTTGATGTTTGTATCCCTGCGCTGGCTAATACCTTGCCTGAATACAATGTTGAAGCTATCGTTAACAATCCTTGAACGACCTCTGTTTTACTAGAAACATCGGCAATCCTTTTAGCTATATTATCAAGCGAAGCTACTTGTTTTAGCAAACGTGTCGTGATATCATCTTCGGTAATTGTGTAGCAACCTTTGTTATGCGCTATAGGTTTTACATTTAACGAGTGCTGAAGTTGCACCTGTTGCGCATACGCTTTAGCAAACCTACCGTTACCAAAATCGGGGAATAGTTTTGCAATATTAAATATATTTATCAATTTTTGTCTAGCGCGCGATGTCACAATAAAATGCTTATTATATTTTTTCATACGTTTATTGAATATAGCATATAATTGCTCGGCGTTATAATCTTTGATATTAACAATATAAGGCATTCTCGATTGGAAACCTGGGTCTGCTTTAATCAAGTCTTTCATTACCCCTGGGTACCCTACCATTACGCTACAAGGCGATAGTTCTAAAATCTTCAGCAACCTCATTATTCCATCCTTGCTACCTAAAGCGCCTTGAACTTCGTCGATAAATAGCAAACCTTTTTTTGAAACTCTAATTACGTCTTCAACAAAATCACTATTGTCGTTAGATGCAATTTGTTGACCTGTTAGTCTAAAAATTTTATCTTCCTCAATTTTACCCGAGCGGAATAACGAGTTAGAAATATAAGGCGCGAGCATTGTTTTACCACATCCAGGGTTGCCGGTTAGAACAATGCTAATATTATCGTCATCGACCACGCCTAATTTTTTATTGACTTTGCTACTTCTATTAATATCGGCAAGTGCTTTTTTAACAGGGGCTAAATCGACTAATTCTTCGATATCCGTTCCATCGTAGTTAACCTCGGCTAATAAAACGCCTAAATCGTTTTTGTTTATATATTTAAATAAATTTTGTATCCCTTTAGGAATCTCATCAACCGACATTACCTCGTTATTATCGCTATGATTACTCCAATAAATTTTAGCAAGCTCATCGGCAAAATTGTTTAATACTTCAGGGTCTTTATAAATTTTATCCCAGCTTGAGGAATCAATCAAAAGCGATTCGATGCGTTTTTGCCCAGCTTGGTCTATTTTGATACCCTCTTTTGCTAATTTTTCTGAAATAATTTCTGCCTTTTTTGTATTGTCGTTTTCCGCCTTCTTAATAATTTTTGCGATATAAGAATGAGGCACAATACCGTTTGACATTATATGGTCGATAGTTTCGCCTTTGCCAAATAAAACAGTCGGAGCTTCTAGGTTTGTAGCCTCTTTTAGAATGTGTGAAAGGATTCGAGTTTTTTCTTCATCTTTATTATTAGTGCTATCGTTTCCACTGAAACTATTATAAATAGAATCAAAATGGGCACGCATTCGCATATTGGATGTACTATTAGACTGTGGCTTGGAATCGTAAGAAACGCCCTTGATAATCAACAGTTGCCCTTTTTTTATATTCTCAAGACGCTTGGTTAAGCTTTTTAAAATTTGGTCAGAATTGCCAATATCAAAATCTGCAAAATCGAGAACAATAGGTTCTGCATCGTTTGCTAAGCCTTGTGATTTATATTTTTCGGTAATTTCTTGTATCATTTTACCTTGTTCTTCGGAATCTAAACCCGTTAGAGCAATATTATTGTGGAAAATCCTACCCGTTTTGTTTTGCCTGCGTGATAGCATTTGAAGATAGCTTTCAAAATCTTGTCGGATAATATTTAGTTCTTTGCTCATCGGAATCACTCCTTAAACGTTCCGTTTAATCGAATGTGTCTATTATAAAGTAACTTTTTTGTGACACAATCTTTCTACATGCCTATATCTTTATTATACCATAAAAAGTGACGGATTTCAATAGAGAAATCCGTCGTTATGTTAAGGAAATGTTAAATTTTTTGGTATATTGCTAATTTCAGACGATGAATCTAGTTAGTATTTGCTAAATTCCCATCGCTTGGCATATAATCGGTCATAGGGGTGGGGGGTACGCTAAGTGCGGTGGGTTTTTGCTCATCGTGCATATGCGCAATTATATAAGGGTTAATATTTAGTGCTTGAGGCAACACTTCGTCCATATTTTGCACACATATAAATTCAAGATTATCGCGGACCTCTTGAGGGACATCGTCGATATCTTTTTTATTTTCGGCGGGCAGGATTATTGTTTTAACGCCTGCGGTGTATGCGCCAAGGGCTTTTTCTTTGAATCCGCCAATGGGTAGCACGCGGCCACGGATAGAGACCTCGCCTGTTAGGGCTACATTATGGCGGGTGGGTATATTTGCAAGTGCAGAAATTATGGCGGTAGCAATTGCAGAGCCAGCAGAAGGACCGTCTTTTGGAGTAGCACTTTGAGGTGCGTGGACGTGGATATCGGTATTTTTATAGAACTCATCGTCTAGACCTAGGCGTGGGGCAATGCTACGAACGTAGCTTAGGGCGGCTTTAACGCTTTCATCCATAATTTTGCCAAGGTTGCCAGTTATTTGAAGCTTGCCGGTGCCTTTTACAACGTTAACCTCGATAGGCAGAATGCATCCACCAACGCGCGTCCAGGCAAGACCATTAATTAAGCCAATTTGGTCGGTTTTAGGGATTAAGTCTAGCGTATATTTGCGTTTGCCTAAAAAATCGGCAATGTTTTTATTAGTAATTTTAAAGGTTTTAGCCTGGTTCTCGATTAATTTGCGCGCGCATTTTCGGCAAATTTTACTTATAGAGCGTTCTAGATTTCGGACGCCAGATTCGCGTGTGTAATAGTTAATAATCTCGTCTATTGCGGTAAGATTTATGGATAGTTGTTTAGCTGTTAGGCCGGCAAAAGTGCGTTGTTTAGGGATTAGGAAACCTTTGGCGATGGCGTGCTTCTCTTGCGGAGTATATGTTGAAAGCTCGACGATTTCTAATCTATCTAGCAGTGGGCGGGGGATAGTATCTAGCGTATTGGCGGTGGCGATAAAGAAGATATCGCTTAAATCGACAGGGATTTCGATATAGTGGTCTTTAAAGGTGGTGTTTTGCTCGGCATCTAAAACTTCTAGCAGGCTAGACGCAGGGTCGCCGCGGAAATCACTACTCATTTTATCAATCTCGTCTAGTAAGATAACGCAATTATCGGTTTTAGCGGAGGTTAGGGCTTTGATGATTCTACCTGGCATGGCACCGATATAAGTGCGACGGTGGCCGCGGATTTCTGCCTCGTCACGAACGCCACCTAGCGAAACTCTAGCAAAATTGCGGTTCATAGCTTTGGCGATAGTAGATGCAACCGAAGTTTTACCCGTCCCAGGAGGACCGACCAGGCATAGGATTTGACCGCGTTTATGTGCCGAAAGCTGACGGACTGCTAAGAATTCAAGGACGTGTTGATTGACATCTTCCATACCATAATGGGCTTTTTTAAGGATAGATTCGGTGTGAGAAAGGTTAGTATTCTCGGTAGTTTTTTTGCCAAAGGGAAGTTCTAAAATGGTATCTAAGTAATTGCGAATAACGCTACTATCAGGAGAATTTGGCATCATTTTATTCAGACGTGATAAGTCTTTATTTAGTTTTTCTTTACTTTCTTCACTTATATTTAGTTCGTCAATTTTAGCTTTATACTCGGTAATTTCAGAATCTTGGGTAAAGGGGTCGGTATCTTCGCCTAGCTCGCGCTTGATTATGTTCATTTGCTCCCTTAAAAAGTATGCGCGCTCGTTCTCGCGTAATTTATCGCTGGTTTTGCGCATTACGCTAGCACCTACTTCTAAAAGCGAGTTCTCGTACTCTAAAAACTCGATAACTTTAATAATGCGTGTTTTTGCGTTAAGCGTAGACAGAATTTTTTGCTTAGTTTCTGCATTTGCGATAACGGCTGACATAATTTTATCGGCAATTCTTCCTGCGTCATTATGCGAAAACACTTCGGTGATGATTTCTTGAGGGATTTTTGCTAGAAGTTCGCAATATTGTTCAAACTCGTCGTGTGCTTTGCGGATTAAGCCTTTAACCTCGATAGTGTTGCGTGCATGATGCTCGGTTATGGGTTTAGCGGTTGCTTGTAAAAATGGCTTGGACTGAGTAATATCTAGCACTTTAGCACGACAAAGGCCGCGGACTAAAACGCGGACGCCGCCATTGGCTAATTTGACTAATTGCTTAATCTCGGCGATTACTCCGAAATCGTATAAATCGTCGGGCGAGGGGTGCTTTGCATCAGTTTTTTGGGACAGTAACAGAACCCTTTGTGTATTGCGCATGGCAAAGTTTAGGGCTTTAATAGATTCCTCGCGTGCGACATCGAAGTGAAGGGGGATAAGGGGGAAGATGCACAGCCCGTTAAGAGGGGCGACGGGGAGGGTTTCGGTATATGTGGTTTTTAATTCTTTGTTTGGGGTATTGGGGTTGGTATTTTTCAATTTTAAAACATCCTTAATTCTGCATTCTCAATTATTCATTGCTTTTCCCTATATCTGTTCTATAGTGCATATCTTCAAAGCTAATTTTTTTAACGCCAGAGTATGCGTGAGTGGCGGCATCTGCTAAAGTTTCACCTTGACCGACAACGCATAACACACGTCCGCCAGAAGTAACTGGCTTGCCATTTTGCTCTAACGCACCGCTTATGTACACCTTGTTGTTATTGGCAGTGGCATCGTCTATTCCAAAAATCTCTTTACCTGTTTGATATTTTTTAGGGTATCCGCCGCTTGCCATAACAACGCACATAGTAGGTGAGTTGTTCCACTTAATATCAATACTATCTAGTTTTTCATCTACAATTGCCTCAAAAATTTCGAGTAAATCGGTTTGTAATTGTGGAAGGATAACTTGAGTTTCGGGGTCGCCAAAGCGTGAGTTATACTCGATTACTTTTAAGCCATTATCGGTTAAAATAAGCCCGAAGTATAGCACGCCTTTGAACTTAATGCCTTCGCTGTTGAGCGCGTTTAGTGTAGGGGTGAAAATCTCGTCCATTGCCTTAGCTTTTAGCGCGGGAGTAAAGATAGGGCTGGGCGAATACGCTCCCATGCCGCCGGTGTTTAAGCCTTGGTCGTTATCTAGCGCGCGCTTATGGTCTTGGCTAGAGGGCATAAGTTTTAGAGTAGTGCCGTCGGTAAATGCAAGGACGGTGATTTCGCGTCCTGATAAAAATTCTTCGATAACTACGCGATTGCCAGCTTCACCAAAGGCTTTGTCTAGCATGATATCTTTTATAGCAATATTTGCCTCTTCAAAATTTTGCGCGATGATAACGCCTTTGCCTAACGCTAAACCTTCGGCTTTAATAACGATAGGGAAGGTTTGAGTTTTAAGGTATTCTATTGCGTCATCGGCAGAATCGAAAGTTTCGTAAGTGGCGGTGGGGATATTATATTTTTTCATTAAATTTTTGGAATAAACCTTGCTCCATTCGATTTTTGCGGCAAGGCGAGTAGGACCAAAGGCGCGAATGCCAGCGGCGGTTAACATATCGACTAAGCCTAGGGCAAGCGGGTCGTCGGGAGCGACGATGACAAAATCGATAGCGTTAGATTTAGCAAAATCGACTATTGCAGGGACGTCGGTGGGGGAGATATCAATAGGGATTGCTATTTTATTTGTGCCATAGTTGCCTTTGGTTATGTAGAGGGTGGTGCATTTGGGGCTGCTGGCTATTTTATCGGCAATGGCATGCTCGCGCCCACCGTTGCCTATTAGTAGGATGTTCATGGATGTTTCACTCCGGATTTTATTTGTGATTTTTTAATTCTATCATACATTAAAACTAAAATCAAGTGTATTTTTTGGTAATTAAATGGTAAAATCTAGCAGGCATTGCTGATAGTTGTTTAGTGATTGCTTTACTTTTTGTCGTAATCGCGATGTGAGATTATTACGTTATGCCCATTTTCTTTAAGGTAAGCGTATAAACCTTCGGCAATGGTTACCGAGCGATGACGTCCGCCTGTGCAACCGATAGACACGATTAGCTGAGCCTTGCCTTCGTCTATATAATGTGGTATTAAGTAGGTAATCATATCTATTAATTTAGCAAGGAAGTTTTGGCTTTGAGAGTAGCCCATAACGTAATCGCTAACTTCTTGGTTCATGCCAGTTAGTTTTTTAAGCTCGGGGATATAAAATGGGTTGGGTAAAAAACGGACGTCGAATACAAGGTCGCTATCGAGCGGGATTCCGTATTTAAAGCCAAAAGTAACAATGTTAATAAACAGCTTGCCGCTTTTAGATTCGGGCGAGAATATGCCTGCGATTTCGCTACGTAATTGTTGAGGGAGTTTATCGCTGGTATCGATTATATGTGTAGCCTTCTTTTTAATAGCTTTTAGCATAGCGCGTTCGTGGATAATAGCCTCGGATAACAACTCTTCGTTAGAGAAGGGGTGTTTACGACGAGTTTCTTTAAAACGTTTTATTAAGACATCATCGCGCGCATCTAAGAATAGAACTTCGTAATTATAGCCATTCTCGGTTAACTCGTCTAGCTGATTAAACAGTTGGTTAAATAGCTCGCCGCCGCGGACGTCGCACACAAGGGCGACTTTATCAAGCTTACCCTGAGATGAATAGCAGATTTCGGCAAACTTTGATATAAGGGCGGGGGGCATGTTATCTATGCAATAGTAGCCGATATCCTCTAGGCTGCGGACGGCATTGGTTTTGCCTGCACCAGATAGACCTGTGATAATAACAAAGCGCATAATAATTTCTCCTATAATCGATTTTTTAACTTATGGTAATCATTTCTTCTTGTAAATTAATATTATATTTATCTTTTACTTTTTGTTTAATGGTTTTAACAAGAGTGGTAACATCACGTGCGGTTGCGCCACCTAGGTTGACAATAAAACCGCTATGTTTGGTAGAAACTTGGGCACCACCACATTTTACGCCGCGCATGTTAACGCCGTCGATATATTTATAGACAGCCTCGCCATTTATGCGCTTAAAAGTGCTGCCGCAATTAGGGTGGTTAAGTGGTTGAGAGGCGACGCGCAAGGCTATAAGCTGCGACATTTTTGCTTTAATATCGTTTGCATTGCCATTACTTAGTTTAAGCGTGGCTTGAAGGATTATACCACCATCTGTTTTGAACTGACTGGAGCGATAGCTAAAACTGGGGGATGTAGTTGACATAACCTTACCGTTTTTAAGGTAGGTGACCGAGTGGATAATATCGGCAAACTCGCCACCATGTGCGCCGGCGTTCATAAAAATTGCACCGCCTAAGCGGCCGGGGATTCCGTACGAAAACTCTAGCCCAGTAAGTGAATATTTGAGAGCTACTTGGTTAAGCTTTGCAAGGTGGACGCCACAATCGGCTGTTATAGTATTATTAGTTACAGATATATTTTTAAGGTGGTTGGTTAGGATTAAGGGGGTGGTAAGAGGGGAATCGGGGAAGAGGATTTTAGAGCCGTTGCCAAGGATAATAGCGTTTGGGTAGGTGGTGGCGATATCTATTAGTTCATCGATATTTTGAGGTATGTATATATCTTTTGCTATGCCGCCGATGTTGAAGGTTGAGTATTGGGCAATGGGCGCGTTGGTTAGATGAAGCATAGGGAACACCACCTTTTTTGGGATGACAGAATGCGTGTTTGCGGGAAGCTTTTTGAATAACTGATTTCTATATTTTAGGCTATCAGCAAGGCAAATTGGCAAAACCGCTCAGTCAGGATAAAGAAAATCACTTTATATTCCTTCGCTTAGTTTCGCCACTTTGTCTTGCTGATATTGACATTAATTCTCAATTCTCAATTATCTTTTTTCATGTTTTCCATCAATTTTTTGTTGAGTTCAGAGGCGGCGTTGTAGCCCTGCATTTTAATACGATTATTAATGGTAGCGACTTCGATAATTATAGCCAAATTGCGCCCTGATTTAACCGGGATATGCAGGCAAGGGATTTTTATGCCAAGCAACTCATCGTAAGTTTTGTCTAGCCCTAGACGGTCGTAGGTATCGGTATTTTCCCACTGTTTAAGGTGAATAACTAATGTAATAGGGATGCTATCGATAACAGCGCTGGCACCAAAAATAGTGCGGATGTCGACAATGCCTATGCCACGTAACTCTAGCAAGTTTTTTATAACAGGTGGGGCGGTGCCGATTACCTGGTTGTTTGCATTTAGTGTGATATCGACATTATCGTCTGAAACTAGGCGGTAACCACGTTTGATAAGCTCTAGAGTGGTTTCGCTTTTACCGATTCCGCTTTCGCCCATTAGAAGCACGCCTTCGCTATGAAGTTCTAGCAGCACGCCATGCACGCTAGAACGAGGGGCAAAATATTCTTTAATATATGTATAATATTCGCTTCTAAAAACAGAACAAGACAATTGCGTATTATAGCAATTAATATTAGAATTCTTGATTAAATCTAGGCTATCGGGCGGTAAGTTTGCATCATTAGTGACGATTAAGCCTGGCATACCCGCGTTTAAAAAATTAGTTAGGTTGGTATGGCGGGTGCGAGTATCAAGCGAGCGGAGGTAATCGCCCTCGACGCGACCTATAATTTGCATTCGGCGATTGTTATAATCGACTAAAAAGCCTGCAAGGGGCAAGCCGCAACGGTTTATATTAGGGGTGTAGATAAAGGATTCGTCGGGGTTATTTGGTTGGTTTATAACTTGGAGGTTAAAATGTTTGATTATCTCGCTTAGTGAAATCTGTTGCATATTGATTGCCCCCTTTTATGATATTTGGCACTTAGTTAATTAGTTAAAAAAAGATATTTGGTTACTCTCGTCCATACCGTCTAGGCAGCCATGCTCGCGGAATAGTTCTATAACAGTTTTGTTTACTTTGCCGCGAATGCGTAAATCTTCTATGCTACTAAAGGGTTCTTCGTTGCGTGCGGCAACGATGCTTTCGGCTGCGCTGCCGCCTAAACCTGCAAAGGCATTAAGCGGAAGGCGAATGGCACCGTCTTCGGGTAAGAACTTTTTACTATCCGATTTATAAAGGTCTATAGGTAAAAATTTAAAGCCGCGGGCGAACATCTCTCTAACTAATTGGCAGATGGTAAGGACGTTTTTATCTTTAGCGTTAAGAGTGTTCTCTTGAGGTTCGAGTGTTCGGATAGTATTATTTAGTTTTAAAGGTGTAGCCATAAGGTTAGCATCAAACTCGTCGGCGCGGACGGTTAAGTAGGTAAGGTAGAAAGCCAATGGGTAGTGCACCTTAAACCAAGCTATTTTAAATGCCATAGTGACATATGCAACGGCGTGGGCTTTAGGGAACATGTACTGAATTTTATTGCAGCTATCTATATACCATTGTGGAACATTATATATTTTCATTAGTTCTTCGTCATCGGGGGTTAACTGTTTACCTTTACGCACACGCTCCATAATATCGAAGGCATTTTTGGCAGGCAAACCTTTATGAAGTAAGAAGAGCATGATATCATCGCGAGTACATATACAATCTTTAAGCGGGACGATGCCATCTTTTATAAGCTGCTGCGCGTTATTAAGCCAAACGTTGGTGCCATGAGATAGCCCAGATATGCGGACCAGCTCGGAAAAAGTAGTGGGCTGGGTATCCATCAGCATTTGACGGACGAATTTAGTGCCAAACTCGGGCACGCCTAGCGAGCCAATTTCGCTATTAATGCTTTCTGGCTCGATATTTAGGGCAAGGGTAGATGTAAACAGGCTCATGGTTTCGGGGTCGTCAATGGGTATAGTTTTAGCCGAGACACCGGTTAAATCTTCTAGCATACGAATAACGGTAGGGTCGTCATGACCTAGGATATCGAGTTTAAGCAGGCGGCCGCTGATAGAATGATAATCGAAGTGAGTGGTAAATACGTTTTTATCCTTATCGTCGGCAGGATGTTGAAATGGAGTGAATTCGTGGATATCGCGACCTTTAGGCACGACCATAACGCCGCCTGGATGTTGACCCGTGGTGCGTTTTATGCCTGTGCAGCCTGCAACTAATTGATTGATGCGTGCGCTATTTGTAATTATATTACGTGCTTCGAGATATTTTTTAACAAAGCCATAGGCTGTTTTAGATGCGATGGTGGCAATGGTACCTGCGCGGAAAATATAGCCTTCGCCGAATAATTCCTCGACAAATTTATGGGCGGTAGATTGATAATCGCCACTGAAGTTTAAGTCGATATCGGGTTCCTTATCGCCTTCAAAGCCTAAAAAGGTTTCAAAGGGGATATCGTGACCGTCTTTTTGAAGTGGCCTGCAGCAATGAGGGCATTCTTTATTAGGCATATCCACACCAGATGAGTAGGTGCCATCGGTTATAAACTCGCTATAGTTACAATGAGGGCAAATATAGTGTGGAGGAAGGGCGTTAACCTCGGTAATTCCGCATAAAAAGGCGATGAAAGATGAACCGACAGAGCCACGCGAGCCTACAAGGTAGCCATCGGAATTAGATTTTTGGACTAATTTTTGTGCGATGTAATACATCACCGAGAAGCCATATTTTATAATTTTTTCTAGTTCTTTATCAATGCGTTTTTGGACAATATCGGGGAGCGGGTCGCCATAGATTTGCTTAGCCTTCGCCTTGCTTCCGTCGACGATTGCCTCGATACTACCGTCTAGCTCTGGTGGGCAAGTTTCGTCGGGGATTGGTTTAATTTTGTCTATACTATCGGCGATTTTTTGAGGGTTATGTATAACAATTTTTTCGGCAACATCTGGTGGTAGATAATTAAACTCGTCTAGCATTTCTTTAGTAGTGCGGAAGTAAAGTGGGGCTTGGTTGTCGGCGTCTGAATATCCGATGCCCGCTTGCAGAATGGCGCGGAATTGGCTATCGGCTTTATCCATAAAATGAACGTCGCCAGTGGCAACAACAAGCTTACCCATTTTATCGCCTAGGGCGATTATTTTTTTATTAATCTCTTTTAATTGGTTAATAGTAGCCGTGCCATTTTCGACCATGAACTTATTGTTGCCAAGTGGCATGACTTCAAAATAATCGTAGAAGCTAGCAATTTCCTCGATTTTACTTTGGGGCATGTCGTCTAATATAGCGCGATAAAGCTCGCCAAGCTCGCAGGCAGAGCCGATTATCAGTCCATCGCGGTGCTGGGTTAGGATATTGCGAGGGATTCTAGGTTTTTTATAGAAGTTTTGAGTATGCGAATAAGTAATAAGCTTATACAAATTTTGCAGCCCGACATAGTTTTTTGCAAGAATAATGATATGATTGCTTGCTTGTTTAGAGCCTACTTCGATATCTGACTCGGGCAGTTGGGTTAAATACCCTTCGACGCCATAGATTATTTTGAAGTCGTCGGGTGCATTTTTAGCAGCAATATGTGCATCAGGGAAGGCTTGGACAACGCCATGGTCGGTAATTGCGACGGCTTTATGACCCCAATATATTGCGCGAGAGACTAAATCTTTTACATTTGACACGCCGTCCATAGAACTCATTTTAGTATGCAGGTGAAGTTCGACGCGTTTGTTTTCTGCCATGTCTTGACGCACGGGAGGGGTAGGGATTTCTTTGATTCCTGTGATATTTACAACCGTCTCGCGAGAGTATTTATCGTATTGCGCATCACCACAAGCGCGGAACGATTTACCCATTTTTAGCTTGCCGTCGAGGTCGTTCTTTTTTGCGGTGGCGGTGGATAGCTTGATTTTGCAGCTTATGGCGGTATTGTCAATCCCTGCGATATCGAACTTATAAAGCATTGTGCCGGCAAAAATTTCGCGTTTATCGGGCTTTGCAAACAGTTTACCTTCAAAAATGCAACTCCCGGTCATATCGGTGATTTGACCACAAGAGACAGCATTGCCCTCTTTTAATGAGCCATAAATGCAATCGCCTGTTGTAGGAGTTTCGCCTGACGAGGTGCGCTTGTAACCGCCGCCATTGTTACGTCTGTAATTGTTGCCGCCACCGCCTGCGCCACCACCATAGCCGCCATAACCACCATTGCCACCATTGCCATAGCCGCTTTTGCCACCATATTTGCTGCCATAGTTGCTACCGCCATAGTTTTGAGAGTTGTATCCGCCACCAAAACTATCGTAATTGGGGCTATAGTTTTTATTGCCATAGCCATTTGAACCCTCGCGTTTGGGCGAGGGTTTGTATGAAGGGAATAGATTTCGTTCTTGTTCTTTTTTATAATTATCGTAAGTGGTAGACAAAATTAAACCTCCGGATAAGGCAAGTAATAAAAGATGAATGAAAAATGATAAATTAAGGCAATAAATTTTCGCTAACGCTCGAGTTTAATCGTTTTCATCGCCGTCGCCATCATCGTCATCTATATGCTTGCTGTAAATAGGGCAAGAGACATAGCTAGAAGTATCGCACATGCCTTCGATTTTGCTTTCGAGTAGGCGGCGACCAGAAATTTCACAAAATATATCATCAAGATAAGGGCACATAAAGAATTATCCTTTTGTTTTTAATATAAATACGCTTCAGCGGAATGAATCCGCTTTCGCTCGTCGCAACTGCTTCACGTGGCTTGTTTTTGCTAAAAACGCAAAAACTTTGCGCGTGTTTCGCGTTGCTCCTCTTATCCCACAAAACGGAAAACGCGTTTTGTGGGACCCCTTTTGTTATTTGGATATTTTCGGCGACAAGCTGCCGAAAATTCTAAGCATTAACTTTAAATTTAAGTAAGCAATAATTACCTAAGCGTTAACAGGGGAAGGGATAGTTGGAGCAACCTCGTTAGGCACGAAGAAGTAGCCCATACCACGTTTAGTTACGATATAGCGTGGGTTAGAAGGGTCGATTTCTAGCTTTTCACGCAAGCGGCGGACGGTTACATCGACGGTGCGGACATCGCCATAATATTCGTAACCCCATACTTTTTCGAGTAATTCCTCACGCGTGAAGATGGATTCGGGGCGAGTAATTAAAAAGCGTAATAGCTCGAACTCGCGCAGGGTAAGGTCTATAACATCGCCAGCTTTTGTGATTATATAGCGTTGTAAATCCATAGTAATATCGCCCTGTTTAAGGATGTTTGCGTTAGATATAGTATGAGAGGTTGATGGATTCTCATCATCTTTTATAATAGATGTGCGGCGTAAATTAGCTTTTACACGTGCCATAAGCTCGCGGATAGAGAAAGGTTTGGTTATGTAATCGTCGGCACCTAGTTCTAGACCAAGTACTTTATCGACTTCTTCTTCGCGGGCGGTAAGCATAATGATAGGTATCTCGGTCTTATCGCGGATTTTGCGGCAGGCAGTGAAGCCATCGGTTATAGGAAGCATAACGTCTAGTAAGATAAGGTCGGGTGATTGAGAAAGTGCTATATTTATAGCCTCCTCGCCGTCGTAAGCCTCGATAACTTCGTAACCTTCTTTTTTTAGGTTAAAGCTGAGAATATCAACGATGGGTGTTTCGTCATCTACAACTAGGATTTTTTTTGACATGTGAATTACTCCAATCTGTTTCATCATTTGTGACCATAGTAACCACTGAATATTTAATCAGTGCTTACTACCATTACGATTACAAGTAGAGGTTAGGGTCGACGAACTGACCGTTCTTGCGGACTTCAAAATGCAAGTGGGGGCCTGTGCTTCGGCCTGTGCTACCTGTTTTTGCTATTAACTCGCCCTGCTTAACTACTTGACCTTCTTTAACTAAAAGTTGGCTACAATGGGCGTAAATTTCGATTAATCCATTGCCACTATCTATCCTTACACATTTACCATAGTTTCCGTTATAATCTGACATTATTACGCGGCCGCCTATTGCGGCATAGATATTAGTGCCATAAGGTGGAGAGAAGTCGATTCCTGTATGGAACTCGCCGCCTGAGCGTGAGCCATAACCAGAGTAAACAACGCCAGAAGTAGGACGAATCATAGTTTTTGAACCGGCAGGGACTTGGTCGCTAGTTTCGGCCTTAGCTAACGCTACGTTTGTGCCAATGCGAGATACTTGATTTTGAACAGGCTTAGCAACTTCTTCTGAGACGATAACTCGGTCTTGCTCGGCACCGTTGATGCGTGTAACGCTGGCGGTTACTTTGTTTTCGCCATTGATGCCTTTTTTGATAATTTCTTCCTTACCTTTGGCAAGGGTGTTATCGTCGGTCGATTCTGTAGAAAAAGCGATGGTTTGGGTATATTCTTCTAGCATTTTAGTTTCGACATGAACGACAGCCTCGGTTTTAACTATATTTACCTTTTGACCGATTGGTACATTGCTGTTTAACGCAGGGTTTAGTTGAGTTATTTGCTCTAATGTCATACCAAAACGCTCGGCTATATTATATAGTGTATCGTCTATTGCAGAAGTATAAATTTCGCTATGTTGACTATCGCCACTTAGTGCGCCAACAACTTCGTCTGTGCTTAAAATTTGTGTTAATGGAACAAGTTCTGGGCGGACGGCGATGGTATCTATAAATTCGGCAGAAACGATGTTTTTGCCGATAGAGTACTCGGTTTTTACTTTATCTAGCGCGAAAAACGCGTCGGTTTCGTTAACTGTGGCACAAATAAGGCGAGAGTTTACATAAATAGCGTAGGCGTCGACCATTTTTTCGCATCCAGCGAGAAGTTTTTGCCTAAGCTCGAAATCGCTTGTTATTTGCGTTGCTTTTATAACACGAGGTACAAAATCTACATTAAAGCTAGTAGAATTTGTGCCAGTTTCGGAGGCTAAAGCCTCTAGATTTTTAACGTCGTTAAGAGTAGAGTAGAAGTCGTTTTTATCGCCTACGAAGCCGATAGATGCACCGTTTACGATTATCTCGCTACCTAGGCGTAGTTGGAAGTAGTAAAAGGTAGAGGTAACCATTAAAACTAGAATGACGAAACAAGCGGCGGCTTTGCTGATTTTTTTGATGACTTGCATAGGGGACAGGATTTGTTTAACGTAGGTTGAGCCATCGGTTTTTGATGATGTTACATTGTAAGTATCTATTTTATTAGATTTACTTTTTAGCGCTTTATTTTTTTTATGGAAGAACATGTTGAAGCTAAAACGCTTATACAGTCGAGGTTTTATCTTTAAATTAGAGCCGAAATTAAGCTTAAAAGAGGGTATGCGTGGCTTTAATTTGCTTGATTTTAAGTTATTAGACGAAGAAATATGTTTAGCAAAAGGGTTTTTAAATTTATATTGCGGTAGGTTAAGGTTTAGCCTACTATCGAGAGATTTTTGGTTATTGTTTTTATTGAAAAGGTTATTCAAAAATTTTAACAAAAAATCACTCCTTTAACACAGATATAAGTTAAAAAAATTTAATTGCGCTTGCTTTCAGAGTTGCGTTTAGCATCACGCAGATTTTCTTCGCTATTTTTAAGGAATTTATTCATCATTTTTTCAAAGTCAGAAAGTTCTTCTTTTTTAGGCTTTCCTTTTTTAAAGTTAGAACCAGGACGGTATGAGTTGGCGGAATTATCGCCTTCGGGCTTGGGTTCAGATTGCTTAATAGAAAAACTCCACTTACCTTTTTCGTCTTTAGCTAAAACCTTAACCTTAACCTCGTCGCCTACAGAATAAACATCGGCGATGTTAGTTACAAACGAGTGCGAAACTTCGGAAATATGGACTAATCCGCTGGTATTGTCGGATAGCGTGACAAAGATTCCGAAATTGGTTATACCTGTTATTTTGCCGGTTAGTATGGCACCGACTTCTGCCTTTTGAACTGCATCGAGGCTACTAATTGGTTCTGACAAACAATTCCACTCCTATTTGTAATCTATTTTTTATGATATGAATTTATAACAATAATAAAGTCATTTTTTTGCATTATCCTCGGCTAGGACGTTTACAAATATAACTTCGGTTGGTAAAACAAGACCGTCACGCTGACGAGCAATTTGAGTTTTATACTCGGGCGTATCAATTTTTTGCATGGTTTGTTTAAGTTGGTCGTTTTTAATTTGCTCTGCTACAATTTTGCTGTTTAAATCAGCAATTTTCTTAGAATTATCAGATATAGTCATGGCTGTGGTAGCAAAGGCAGAAATTATATATACAGAAAAAGCAAGTATGATAAAGGTCATAAGTAGACGGATATCTTTATTCTTTTGCATAGTATTGCTTTTTACTTTGCTTGAATGCTTGCTATTCTTTTTGGTATTAATATGATTATGCTTTCTTTGCATAGTCAAGACCACCTTACAAATTTTTAGAATTACAAAGTAGCCTTATGTGATAGGTTGTACCTACCCTGGGCATCTACTTCCATAAGTTTAACACTAATGCTATCGCCAAGTTTTACAACGTCTTCAACCTTCTCAACACGCTCTTTAGCAAGCTGAGAGACGTGGATAAGACCTTCTTTACCTGGAGCGAATTCGGCAAAGGCTCCAAAGTTCATTATACGTACGATGGTAGCATTATATGTCTTGCCAACTTCTGGCTCGTCGGTAATAGATTTAACGATATCTAAGGCTTTTTGACCTTTTTCTAAATCGGATGATAGGATAAGAACGCGACCGTCTTCTAAAATATCTATTTTAACATCGGTTTCTGCAATAATTTTTTGGATAGTTTTGCCACCAGGCCCTATTACGTCGCGGATTTTATCTACATCGATGGTAGTGGTGATAACACGAGGTGCATAAGGAGATAAATCGGCGCGAGGGGAAGCAATAGCATCGTGCATAACACCGTCGATGATTCCATAGCGTGCATCACGAGTTTTGTATATAGCCTCGCGAATGATTTCTGGCGTTAGACCGTCTATTTTTAAGTCCATTTGAATGGCGGTGATGCCCTTTTTGGTGCCACCTACTTTAAAGTCCATATCGCCAAAGAAGTCTTCTATACCTTGGATATCTAGCATGGTTACAAATTGGTCGCCTTCGGTTACTAAGCCAACAGAAATACCTGCGACGGGGGCTTTAATTGGAACACCAGCGTCCATTAGAGCAAGGGTGCTACCGCAAATGCTACCTTGAGATGTAGAACCGTTAGACGATAATACTTCGGAAACAAGGCGGATTGCATAAGGGAACTCGTCCTCGGAAGGGATAACGGGTTCTAAAGCACGCTCGGCTAGTGCGCCATGACCGATTTCGCGACGACCAGGGCCACGTGATGGGCGGGTTTCGCCTACGCTATAAGAAGGGAAGTTGTAGTGGTGCATGTAGCGTTTTTCTTCCTCGTGGTCTAAACCGTCAAGACGTTGAACATCGCCTAACGCACCCAAAGTTGCAATAGTTAGCACTTGAGTTTGACCGCGAGAGAACATTCCGCTGCCATGAACGCGTGGAAGGATGCCGACATCGGCTGAAAGCTCGCGAATAGTATTTAAATCACGTCCATCAACACGCTTGCCGTCGTGGAATATCCAGTTGCGGACTACCTTTTTTTGAAGTTTGTATAAGCACTCGCCAAGTTTTGACTCACTATCGGGGTAGGTTTCAGCAAAATGCTCTTTAACCTCGCGCTCGACGGCGTTAACAGCCTGGTCGCGGGTTTCTTTATCGGCATTGTCTAGAGCTATTTTGATTTTATCGGTAGCAAAAGCGGCAACATCGGCGAACATATCGGCAGGGACTTCTTGAGATTCGTATGAAGTTTTAGGAACACCGATTTCTGCACGAATATTTTCGATAAACTCGCACATTTTTTTAATCTCGTCGTGTGCTAGGGTGATTGCCTCGATAATTTTATCGTCGTCGACTTCGTTAGCGCCTGCTTCTATCATAACTACCTTGTTTTTAGTGCCGGCAACGGTTAGGGCGAGGTCAGAGTTTTGACGCTGAACTTCGGTAGGGTTAAGCACAAGCTCGCCATCTACCAAGCCAACAGAAACGCCTGCGATAGGGCCGTTGAAGGGTATTTTAGAGATGGTAGTTGCAGCAGAGCAACCAATCATCGCAGCAATTTCAGGAGAATTATCTTGCTCGACAGATAAAACAAGTGAAACAAGGCTGACGTCGTTGCGTAAATCTTTAGGGAAAAGAGGACGCATGGGGCGGTCTATCATTCGGCTAGTAAGGATGGCCTTTTCGGACGGACGACCCTCGCGTTTTAGAAAACCGCCAGGGATTTTGCCGACAGAGTAAAGACGTTCTTCGTAATCTACACTTAATGGAAAGAAATCGATTCCGTCACGAGGTTTATCGGACATTGTAGCGTTACAAAGCAGAACTGTGTCGCCATAACGAACAAGGCAAGAGCCGCTTGCTAGTTGTGCCATTTTTCCTGTTTCTATGGTTAGTTCTCTACCTGCAAAGGTAGTGGTAAATTTATTTGTCATTAGTTATAATATTCTCCTTAAAATTAGTGCAATATAATAGGTAGTTATATAGATGTTTTAGTAAAAAACTATTTACGAATACCTAGTCTTGCAATTATAGAACGGTAACGCTCGATATCATTTTTAGTTAGGTAATTAAGCAGATTGCGACGTTTACCTATCATTTTTAACAAACCGCTTCGAGAGTGATTATCTTTTTTATGAATTTTAAGATGCTCGGTAAGCTCGTTAATTCTTGCGGTTAAAATAGCAATTTGGACTTCGGGAGAACCGGTATCCGTCTCGCTTAGGCGATAATCTTTGATAATTTGTTGCTTTTCTTGTGGTAACATGTAGTAAACATTCCTTTATAAAATAATCCAAAATCCACGCAAAACGCTAGGTTTGTAGTAAACTAAGCCGAGTGCCTAGACTATGGTCGGTTATATTATATCACTAAAGAGGTTGGTTTGTCAAGAGGAAAACAGAAAATAATGCAAAATTGCGGTTTGTCCATTGTTGCTCCACATTTTTTATCAAAAGCCTTGACAAGATTAATTAGTTGTGATATACTCACTTATGTTGGAAAAATTTTGTTTTTAAACTTAGATAAATTAGGAGGAGTAACAAAATGTCAAAAAAGTATGTTTACCTTTTTAGTGAAGGCGACGGAGGAATGCGCAACCTTTTAGGTGGCAAAGGCGCTAACTTAGCCGAGATGACTCGTTTAGGTTTGCCAGTTCCACAAGGGTTTACCGTTTCTACCGAGGCTTGTACTAAGTATTACGAAGATGGAAAAGTGATTTCTGAAGATATTCTAGAGCAAATTAATGTTGCTTTAGCAAATACGGAAGAGCTTTTAGGCAAGAAGTTTGGCGATGTAGAGAATCCGCTTTTAGTTAGCGTTCGTTCTGGTGCGCGCGCGTCTATGCCAGGAATGATGGATACTATCCTTAACCTTGGGCTTAACGACCAAGTGGTAGAGGGGTTATCTAGGCTTACTAATAATCCACGTTTTGCTTATGATAGCTATCGTAGGTTTATTCAAATGTTTGCCGATGTTGTTATGGAGCTTCCAAAATCTAGATTTGAAGTTATCATTGACGAGATGAAAGAGGCTCGTGGCGTTAAGCAAGACACCGAGCTTACAGCCGAAGATTTAAAAGAGCTTATTACTAAATTTAAAGCTTTTTATAAAGAGCAATTGGGTAGCGACTTCCCTCAAGAGCCTAAGATGCAAATGATAGAAGCAGTTAAGGCTGTGTTCCGTTCGTGGGATAACCCTAGGGCTAATGTGTACAGAATGATGAATGATATCCCTTATTCTTGGGGGACAGCTGTTAACGTTCAAGCAATGGTATTTGGTAACATGGGCGAGACTTCTGGCACAGGCGTTGCGTTTACTCGCGACCCATCTGTTGGAACAAAGGCGCTTTATGGCGAGTACTTAATGAACGCACAAGGCGAAGATGTTGTTGCCGGGATTCGTACTCCTCAACCAATATCTACATTAAAAGATGTTATGCCTGAAGTGTATGAGCAATTTGTAAAGGTAGCTAATACTTTAGAGAATCACTTTAAAGATATGCAAGACATGGAGTTTACTATTGAGCGTGGTAAGTTATTTATGCTTCAGACGCGTAACGGTAAGCGCACAGCTCAAGCTGCTATTAAAATTGCTGTTGATTTAGTAGAAGAAGGCATGGCTACTAAAGAAGAAGTTATGAACAAGGTTGATGCTAAGCAATTGGATACTTTGTTACATCCTACTTTTAACCCAGATAAATTAAAGAGCGCGACACCTATTACAACTGGGTTGGCGGCTTCACCTGGGGCGGCTTATGGCGCAGTTTACTTTACAGCCGAGGCAGCAGTTGCAGCGGCAGAGGGTGGCAAAAAAGTTATATTAGTTCGTATGGAGACATCTCCTGAAGATATCGAAGGTATGAACGCGGCGCAAGGTATTATGACGGCGCGCGGGGGCATGACCTCGCACGCAGCGGTAGTTGCACGTGGCATGGGTACATGTTGTGTAGCTGGTTGTGGCGCAATTAAAGTTGTAGAAGAAGAGAAGTATTTTGAGCTAAATGGTAAAAGATACAATCAAGGCGATATAATTTCGCTTGATGGTAGCACAGGTAATGTTTACGAGGGCGCTATCGAAACTCAGGAAGCTGAGATGACTGGTGATTTTGGTAAGTTCATGGCTTGGGTAGACGAGATTCGTACCCTTAACGTTCGTGCTAATGCTGATACTCCTAAAGATGCTGCAACAGCTGTTAAGTTTGGTGCAGAGGGTATTGGTTTATGTCGCACAGAGCATATGTTCTTTGAAGCCGACAGGATTAAAGCTGTTCGCGAGATGATAGTTGCTACCGATGTTGAAGGTCGCGAAAAGGCTTTGGCTAAGTTGCTTCCTATACAACGTGGCGATTTTGAGGGATTATTCGAGGCGATGGGCGCACGTCCAGTTACTATTCGCTTGTTAGACCCACCGTTGCACGAGTTCCTTCCTCATAAAGATGAAGAGATTCGCGAATTGGCAGCTGATTTAGGCATTACTTTTGAATCACTAAAAGGCACAGTTGAGAGCCTACACGAGTTTAACCCAATGCTTGGGCATCGTGGTTGTCGTTTAGATGTTACTTACCCAGAAATTGCTGTTATGCAGGCGCGTGCTATAATAGAGGCTGCTATAAATGTTAACAAAAAGGGTATGAATGTTGTTCCAGAGATTATGATTCCGCTAGTTGGCGAAGTTAAAGAGCTTAAATATGTTAAAGATGTTGTAGTTAAAACAGCTGACGAAGTTATCGCTAATAGTGGCGTTAACCTAACTTATAAAGTTGGTACAATGATAGAGGTTCCTCGCGCGGCGGTAACAGCTGATGAGATTGCTACCGAGGCAGAGTTCTTCTCTTTTGGAACTAACGATTTAACACAGATGACATTTGGTTTCTCACGCGATGATGCAGGTAAGTTCTTGAATGATTACTATACTAAGAAGATATTCGAGAGCGACCCATTTGCTAGATTAGACCAAGTTGGTGTTGGTCAATTAGTTAAGATGGCTGCTGAAAAAGGCCGCAAGACGCGTCCTGACATTAAGCTTGGTATTTGTGGTGAGCATGGTGGCGACCCATCTACAGTTGAGTTCTGCTACAATATTGGCTTGAACTATGTATCTTGTTCGCCTTATCGTGTACCGATTGCAAGATTGGCGGCTGCACAAGCAGTTGTGAACGATAAAGCTTCTAAGAAAGAAGAAAAAAGCGCGTAATAACGCTTGAAATTAAGAAAGATTTTTAAAGATAAAAAAGAGGTTGCCATGGGTTATCGTGGCAGCCTTTTTTTAATGGAGAATTTATTAAAGAGGCTAGTCGGCACTAGTTCATTCGCTGCGCCGCTAGCCCTTACTTGTGTCCTAAGCCCACAAAAAAGATTTTTTGCGGAATTTTAATTACAAACAAGTAAAATAGGGTGTATTTTAATTTTTAATAGCCCATTTGCACCAGACGCATTTATCGCAAGAGAGGTGAGAGTAACGTTCGTCGGTTTGGGCGAGATATGATATGCACTTGGTATAATCGAGCGAGTATTCGCCTAGAGCGTGGGTGGGGCAGCGGTTTAGGCACTCGCGGCAATGGGTGCAGCCAGAGGCGATGGGTGAGGTGGGGGCGATATCGAGGTTAGTGACGATAAGACCGAGGTAGCACTCGAAACCAAAGCGTGGGTTGTACAAAAGGTTGTTCATGCCTATCCAGCCCAAGCCTGCAATTTTGGCGATATGGCGTTCGTGAAGACGTCCAGAATCGACCAGGAATTTTGCTTTAAAAGAAGTAGCGGCGCCAGGTGCGAGGTTTGGATTAGGTTCGGGGTCGCAAGTAATTTGAGATTCAATTTTACTCCATAAAAGTTTAAGGCGGTCTTTGCAAATATTGCGATAATTACCGCCGCGGCGGAATTTAGGGAGGGTGTCGTCGCTTGGGGCAGGAATATAATCGGGTTGATTACAAAGGTAGCCAAAGGCGAGGGCGATGATACTTTTGGCATCGGGCAGCACTAAAAAGGGGTTGATGCGTTGCTGGATATCGGCACGGACAAAGGGGGTGGGGCGGGCGTGCAAAATAGGCTCGAGCTCGGTAAAAACTCGCGCTTGTGCCACGCCTACTTGTGCGTTAAGATGTAGGGAGTTGGCGATGGATTGGATTGTGGATGGGGATAGTTGGTTCATATTATCACATCGACGATAGAGTTTTGTGGGTAAATTTTGCCATCATCTAAGTTTACATAAATGTAGTTAGGAGTATAGCCACCGTTGTCTTTCTCTACTAATATACTAGATTTTTTTCCCTTTTGAGATAGCAGAAATTGCGATTCCATACTAATGCCAAGCTGGCGCATTTCTTTCGCGCGAGTAGTTTTTATGATATCTGGAACCAATCCGCCGTTTTGTTCGATAAAACTTGGCGTGGCGGCGCGGGTGCCTTGGCGAAGAGAGTAAGGAAAGACATGGACTTTGCCAAAACCACATTTTTTAACGTTTTCCATACTTTCTTGATGCTCTAATTCCGTCTCGCCGATGAAGCCGACAATTACATCGGTAGTGATATTTACGTTAGGCATTGCGGATTGAAGTAGGCGGATAGCGGCTAGGTATTGAGGGAAATCGTAGTGGCGGTTCATGCGTTTTAAGGTAGTAGAGCAGCCGCTTTGGAGTGAGATATGGAAGTGCGGGCAGAGTTTGGGGATAGAGGCGGCGCGGGCGGCAAATTGCTCTGTTATAATATTAGGCTCGAGCGAGGAAAGGCGGATGCGTTTTATAGTGGGGATTTCGGCGATCGCTTGAGTTAAATCCAGCAGAGCAGGGTGGTTGTCATTGCAGAAGTGTGATAGGTTGATGCCGACTAGGACAATTTCGTTATATCCCTGTGAGGCAAGGGTATGCGCCTCGGTAAGGCAATCGTTGAAGGGGCGAGAAGTTTCGCGGCCGCGGGCGTGAGGGATAATGCAATAGGAACAGAAATTGTTGCAACCGTCTTGGATTTTTAGGTATGCGCGAGTATGATGCTCGGTGTTTTGGAATTGCGCAGAAGTGGCAGGCATGGTGGGAGTGGTAGGATTCGAGCCAGGGATATCATGCTTGCTTAAAAATTCGCAAACGGTATCGACTATATGAGATTTATCTTTACCGAATACTAAATCGGCGTTAATATCGTTTGGCGAAAGCTCGGTGTAACAGCCTGTGACTACTAGGATAGCGGTGGGGCTGATTTTGCGTGCTTTTGCAACTGCTTGACGTGATTTAGCCGAGCTTATAGAAGTGACGGCGCAGGTGTTGATGATGCAGATATCTGCAGGGGAAGTGTGTGGAACAACAATAAAGCCACGAGAGGCAAAGGCTTCTTGAAGCTTAGTTGTTTCGTATGAATTGACTTTGCAGCCAAGAGATGTAAAGGATATTTTATAATTTGACATAGGTAAAAGTTAAAACAGCAAAACATGGATTGTGTATTTTTGCATCATTGTTACTTTGTGTTTTGCTTTAATGAAGAATTGAGAATGCAGAAAACAAATTCGAGATTCTGCTAAAATTAATTACGCGTAGTAGCTTGCAACCAAAATTTGTTCGCGAAAAACACGCTCCAAATTTATGGGCAAGCCTTGCGTTCGCTTTGCCAGCCAAAAACGCTGCGCCTATCGGCTTGCTTTTTTGGGGCAAACCTTTACTCTACAGTAACCGATTTTGCTAAATTGCGGGGTTTATCTACATCGCAACCGCGGGCGGCGGCTACGTAATAACCAAACAATTGCAAAGGAACAACTGCGAGTGAGGCTGCTAAAAGTGGGTCGCATTTAGGTATAGTTATTACATAATCGGCAACTTCCGAGGCGGTATCCATACCTTCTTGAACAATAGCTAGCACAACGGCACCGCGCGCTTTGACCTCTTTTATATTACTTAATAATTTATCGTAAAGCCGAGGTTGAGTTGCAAGGGCAATAACTAAAGTGCCATCTTCGATTAGGCTGATTGGACCATGTTTAAGCTCGCCGGCGGCATACGCTTCGCTATGGATATAGCTGATTTCTTTTAGTTTAAGTGAGCCTTCTAGACCGATTGCATAGTCTAGACTTCTGCCGATGAAAAATATATCTTTTGCGTTGTAGAACTTAGATGCTAAGTACTGAATATCGGTGCAATTTTTTAGCATATCTTGAATTTTGGCAGGGATAAGTTGCAAGTTTTGAAGAAGTTCGTCGGTATCTTTTTGCGTCATCTCGCCCTTTTGCTGAGCTAAGTATTGCGATAAAAGGTAGACGACGGATAGCTGAGTGCTATATGCTTTAGTGGTGGCAACAGCAATCTCGGGGCCTGCCCAAGTGTACAAAATATCGTCACTCTCGCGTGCGATAGATGAGCCGACAACGTTAACGATAGAAAGTATGCGCGCGCCTAGGCGTTTAGCCTCGCGAAGGGCGCAAAGGGTATCTAACGTCTCGCCCGATTGGCTTATAATTACAACCAAAGTATTTTTAGTTATTATCGGCGAGCGATAGCGGAACTCGCTGGCTAAATCTACCTCGACGGGGATGCGTGCTTGAGATTCGATTATATATTTTCCGACAACGCCGACGTGATATGCGCTGCCACAAGCTACAATGTAAATTTTATCTAGGTTATTTATATCTTCTTTAGTAAGTTTAACATCGTCTAATACTATTTGCCCGTTTTTAATGCGTGGGCTAATGGTTTCGGTTATGGCGTCTGGCTGTTCCATAATCTCTTTAAACATAAAATGTTCATAGCCGCCTTTTTCGGCACTAGACACGTCCCAATCGACTATATAGACCTCTTTTTTAATAGGCTCGCCATCGATGTTATAAATTGCAACGTTATCTTTAGTTAGAACGACGATTTCTTTATCTTCTAACAGATAAACATTGCGCGTGTAAGGTAAAATGGCAGGGATATCGGACGCTATAAAGTTACCTATTTTGGCAAGACCCACAATTAAAGGGCTATCCTTGCGGACGGCGTAGATATGCTCGGGGTCGTTATTAAACATAATGCCTAGTGCAAACGAGCCCTCTAGTTTGTTTATAGTCTTTTTGACGGCTTCCATTGAATTGCCATTGGTAGATTGATAGAAATAATCGACTAATTGAGCTACCACTTCGGTATCGGTATCGGAAACAAAGTTATATCCACGTGTTTGAAGATATTTTTTAAGGTCGATATAGTTTTCGATAATTCCGTTATGCACGACGGCGACATTATCGGAACCGTTGGTACCACCTACATGAGGGTGTGAATTTATGTAGTTAGGCTCGCCATGGGTTGCCCAACGGGTATGGCCTATGCCCATCTCACCTTTTATAGATTTACCGCCATCTACTTTTTCTTCTAATACTTTAAGGCGGCCTTTGCATTTTTCGACCGTTATATTATTTTTATCTGTAAAAACAGCGATGCCTGCCGAGTCGTATCCGCGATATTCTAGTTTGCTTAGACCTTGAAGTAATACAGGAGCCGCTTGTTGGCGACCGACGAAACCTACTATACCACACATAAATGTTACCTCCGAAATTTTGCAATTAAGTGCGACAAACAGAAATTTTAAGATTGTGATGTTAAAAAACCGTTAATTGCAAATTTTAAATTTGATAAAATTACGCCAATTTTTGTTCAATATAATCGGCTAAAATTTTCGCTTCGTTGCGAATATAATCTACATCTGCGCCCTCTAGCATAACGCGCACTAAAGGCTCGGTGCCACTTGGACGGATTAAAACCCTACCGTTACCCTGCATTTTCTTCTCTAAAAGAGAGATTTTTTTAGAGATATCGGCATCGGTCGAAAGGTTGAACTTTTTATCGTTAGGAACTTTTGCGTTTACTAAGACTTGGGGGAGAATGGTCATAACCTCGGATAACTCGCTTAGTTTTTTATTAGACGCGACGATGGTAGAAGCTAGTTGAAGGGCGGTTAGAAGCCCATCGCCTGTTGTGTTATAATCAAGGAAGATAATATGCCCCGATTGCTCGCCGCCTAAACAATGGTTGCCACGCAACATCTCGGCTATAACGTAGCGGTCGCCTACATCGGTAGTGGCGATTGAAATGTTTTGCTCTTTAGCTGCAATGGTAAGGCCTAAATTACTCATAACGGTGGCGACGATTGTGTTGTTTTTTAGCTTGCCTGCGCGTTTTAAATGCCCGCCACAAATCATCAAAATTTGGTCGCCATCTACTTCGGTGCCATTTTCGTCGACGGCTAGCATTCTATCGGCATCGCCATCGAAGGCGAAGCCATAGTTGCAACAATTTTGCGTGACGCACATTTTAAGCGGGGCAAGGTGGGTAGAGCCACAGCGAAGGTTGATATTCTCGCCACTTGGCTGGTTATTTATTTGAATAACCTCGGCGCCTAAATCGGTAAAAATTTTGGCGGCTATGTAACTGCTCGCACCGTTTGCACAATCGAGAGCTATTTTTTGACCGAATAGTGAAACGTTAATTGTACTTTTTAAGAAGTCGATATATTCGTCTAAAAGGATGGGACGGTTGACGATTCTGCCTACTTCCACGCCTGTTTTACGTTCGACGTCTTTTTTATTTAAAATTATATCTTCGATTTCGCTTTCTAATGCGTCGTCTAGCTTATAACCATGACGATTGAAGAACTTAATGCCATTGTACTCGACAGGGTTATGGCTAGCCGAGATAACTACGCCGGCATCGAACCCTAGTTTGCGTGTTAGGTAGCTAATGGCGGGGGTGGGGGCGACGCCGACTAGCACGGCCTCGGCACCTACTGAGCAAATGCCTGCCGAAAGGGCTGCCTCTAACATGCCAGATGATATGCGAGTATCGTTTCCTATTAATATGCGTGGTTTATGATGTTCCTGCTCGCCTAAAACGGTGCTTCCTGCTTGACCGAGTGAGAACGCGAGCTCGGGAGTTAATTCGGTGCCAACTACCCCACGGACACCGTCTGTTCCAAATAATTTACCCATAATGTATTACCTCGTTTTAAGTTTTATAAATACGCTGCGCGCGAATAAATCGCGCTTCGCTTCTAAAGCTATTTTGTGCAAATTGCCGACAAGCTGGCAATTTGTTTGTTTTTATTATATAAATACGCTACAGCGGAGTGAATCCGCCTGCGCTCGTCGCAACAGCTTCATTCGGCTAATTTTTGCCAAAAGCGCAAAAACGTCGCCTTATTTCGCGTTGTTCCTCTTTTTCCCAAAAAGTAAAACCAACTTTTTGGGAGCCCTTTTTAATAAAGCCTAGGCACTCCGGCGTGAGTAAATCACGCCTGCGTTGCTAAAGTGATAAAGTAATAAAATTGCATAAACCGCAATTTTATACAAATAACACGGAAATCGCGTTTTGCGGGAACCCTTTTGTTTGCTTTGCCAGCCTAAAACGCTGTGCCTATCGGCTTGCGTTTTTTGGGCAAACCTTCACTTCGTTATAAAATATTGTGTTCTTAATGCGTCCATTTTTTCGACATCTGCTACCCAATAGCTTACGCCGCCTATCATTTGAGGCTCGCCCGGCACTTGAACTTGTGTAATAGTAGAGGTGTCTATCCCTTTAAGTATATGCGCATAGCCTAGAATATCATTCATTGTTAAATTAGTGGTTACATTGGATTTTACTTCGTTATATATATCTTTTGCACGGGTTATATTGCCAAGTGTTAGCTTTTGCTGAATAAGGGCTTTTAAGAAGTCTTGCTGAGCATGAACGCGACCGATATCACCTTCTGCATAGCCAGCGCGATATCTAACGAACATCTCGGATTGCTTACCGTCTAAATGTTGAAGACCTTTTTTTAGGTTGATATGCAAGTTTTGTTCGGGGTCGTTATAATACATGTTCATAGGCACGTCGATATCGACACCGCCTAGGACATCGATTATATTGCGGAAGCCCTCGAAATTAACACGTGCGTAGTAGTTAATGGGTATGCCGGTTAGGGCTATAACGGTATCGATTGTTGTTTGCTCGCGACCTTTATGGCCAATGGCCGAGTTGATTTTTGCGTAGTAGCCATCTATTTTAACGCGGGTATCGCGCGGGATAGAGAGCATGGAAATGGTTTTGGTTTTAGTATCTAGGCTGGCGATAATCATGGTATCGCTTAAATTTGTAGAGCCGTCGACACCTAGCAATAGCACGTTTACGCGACCGTTAGTGATGGGTTTGGTAGTTACTTCTGAGCCGTCATCTGTATAGGCGGGGTTAAACGATGATGAAAAGGAGGTTGCGACATATACACCGCCGACAACGCTGACGCATATTAAAAGAGATGTTATTATTAAAATTAAAATTTGCTTTGCGGACATGGAAAGACCCCATTGTTATTAATACATTTCTAAAAGTAGTTCGGATATTTTCGCGGACTAGCACGCAAAAATTTACTTTTATAATACAAACTAAATCTATCATATCTAATTATATTCTAAAGCGGGAGCGTTGTCAAGAGCAATAATTGGAAAAATATAAATTTTGTAGAAAAATGTAGGAAAAAGTTAAGGTAAAATGTTTTGATGTAAAATTATATATAAAAAAATTAAAAAAGTGCTTGCAATTATTTTAGTAATAATATATAATGATATAACAAGGGGAAATTTGCGTTAAATGGCGGTGATTATAATGAAGTTTAAATGGGCAGGAGCTTTATTTTTGTTAGTGTTTGTTTTGCTAATTATTTTAATTGCCAACAACCCTTTTGATTATAAAAAAACCGGGACAGCTATGGATACAATGTATAATATCACGGCGCATGGATTAAATGCCGAACGCGCGGTTACTAAAGGTATCGATAAAATTACCGAGGTAGAGAATAGAATGTCGGCGACGATTTTGGATTCTGATATATATAAGCTTAACAATGGTGGGCAAACGTGGGGTAACCACGATACCATTAGAGTTATCAACAGAAGCAGGTATTTTAGTTGGCTATCGGGCGGGATATTTGATGCTACGATTAAGCCGATAGTCGATTTATATGCTAATGATTCTAACCCAAAGGCGGCGGATATTGCCTTGGCTAGGGCTAAAGTGGATTATAAAAAACTGGTGGAGAATCAGCCGCTTAGTAATGGCATGCAGTTAGATTTAGGGGCGATAGCTAAGGGGTATGCAGTTGATGAAGTTGCTTTGATTTTGCGGCAAGAGGCTATGACTAATTACATAATAGATATTGGTGGCAATGTATCGGTTTATGGCAAGAAGTATAAAGTAGGGATACGTGACCCGTTTGGCGATGCGGATGATACTTTTGCGACGATAACGGCGAGTAATGCTAATATTGCGACGAGTGGTAAGTACGAACGTGGCGAGCATATATATGATACAAAGACGGGGCTGCCGATAGATAATAATGTGGCAAGTGCTACCGTTATGGCGGGTTCGGCGATGGATGCTGATGCGATGTCTACTATTCTTTATATAATGGGGGAGAATGGGCTTAAATTAGTGGAACAGCAGAATGCAAAGGGGATACTTGTGTTAGATGATGGGACGGTTGTGCTTACATCTAATATGAAGCCGGAAGAGATAAAGATAAGTAATAATAAGTTTAAGTTGAGGTAAGAGTGTTGAAGATTAACAATTTAAGGGTGGTATTATTTTGCATTATCAAGTGGCAATAATAGGTGCGGGGGCGGCAGGGCTTTCGGCTAGTATATATGCGCGGCGAGCAGGTTTAAGCGTTGCAATTTTTGAGAAGATTATGCCAGGCGGGCAAGCGGCAACGACACCGGATATTGACAATTACATCGGATTCCCTGATGAAATTAGTGGTATGGAACTTATGGAGAGATTTTATAATCATGCTATGAAATTTGAGCCAGAGCTAATTTACGAAGAAATCTGCTCGATAGATTTTGATGCTGTGCCTAAAAAAATCTGCACCGATAATAAAGAGTACACAGCCGATAGTATTATTATTGCATCGGGGGCGACACCGCGTGAGCTTGGGGTAGAGGGCGAGAGGCGGTTGCGTGGGCGTGGGGTAAGTTATTGTGCCACTTGCGATGGTATGTTTTTTAAAGGTAAAAATGTTGCGGTAATAGGTGGGGGGAACACCGCCGCGGAGGATGCTTTGTACCTGGTTAATCTATGCGAGAAAGTATATATAGTGCATCGTCGTGATGAGTTAAGGGCGGATAAAAGCTTGGTGGCGCGCGTACTAGATTGTGTTAAAATCCAGCCGGTGTGGAATGCTAAAGTGTCGGAGATAGTTGGGCAGGATAGTGTTGAGGGGATAGTGCTAGACACAGGCGAGAAGCTAGATGTAAGCGGTGTATTTGTTGCCGTGGGGGTAACGCCTAGTAATTGCTTGGTGCGTAATGTGCTTGAGCTAGATGGCGGCGGTTTTATTATAACAGATGAGAAGATGCAGACGAGTGTGCCGGGTGTGTTTGCGTGCGGGGATGTGAGGAATACTCCTTTGCGACAAGTTATAACGGCGGCAAGTGATGGGGCTGTGGCGGCAAGCGCTGCGAGTGAATATGTTAGGGATAATGTGGAAAAACAAGTGTCTGAATGATATGTAGCACTTTAATTATAAATACTTGTACTAAAAGAGGGATTTGCACATGCTTATTATAAACGCACACATACTTCCGATTAATCAACAAGAGATTAAGCGTGGGTTCATATTTTTTGACCAAGGGAAGATAATTGCTCTTGGGGATATGAAAGATGCGCCTAAGTGGCAGAAGGTGTACGATGCCAAGGGGCAATATGCTTTGCCAGGGTTTATCGATGCGCACACGCATTTAGGGTTGTTCCGTGCCGATGGAGATAACGAGGCGGGCGAGGATGCGCTTTCGATTGCTCCGCACTTGCGTGCGATAGATAGTGTCGATTTTAGTGACCCTTACTTTAGGACTGCTCTGAAAAATGGGGTGACTTCGGCTGCGATTAGTCCAGCGAGTGTTAGTGTATTTGGCGGTCAGATTGCAATGGTTAAGACGAGTGGCGAAGTAATGAGCGAGAATATAGGTGTAAAGGTTGCGTTGGGGGATAATCCTAAACATAAAAATGGTACGCCATCGACTAGAATGGCGGTGGTGGCGTTGATTCGCGAGGCTTTGGCTAAGGCGAAGAAGTATGCGACCAAGCGGAATAAAGATGTTGATTTAGCTAGCGATGCGTTGCTTGATATTATTAATAGGAAGAAACCGCTATATGTACATTGCCATACCCAGGGCGATATTCGTGCAATTTTTCGTGTAGCAGATGAGTTTAACATTGATATAAAGCTGATTCATGCGACGGATTCTAGTGATATGGCATCAGAGATAAAAGAGCGTGGGGTAGACGTAATTTGTGGGCCGCAATTATGTCATAAGAATAAGCTTGAGTTAGCGGGGCATGACCCAGCGTTGGCGGCGTACCTTACAGTTAATGGTGTTAAGTGTGCGATAACGACCGACCACCCCGAGACGACGGCGGAGAATTTAGCGTTATGTGCCAGCCTTGCCATGCGTGATGGATTGGCGCCGCTTGATGCGTTATGTTCTATAACTATCAACGCGGCAGAGGTATGTGGCGTGGCGGATAGGGTAGGGAGTATTGAGCCGGATAAGGACGCGGATATTTTATTATTCGATAAGTTCCCGCTAGAGATTTGTGCTAGGCCGACGGCGGTGTTTGTTGGCGGGAAGATGTTGAAAAGATAAGGCGAAAATGTGAGTAATACATTTTTAATTTATAACCCTTTGCAGGAAAATGTCAGGGCTGAAATGAACTACGCTACGCGTCGACCTTGACACTCGTCGCAACAGCTTCACGTAGCTCGTTTTTGCTAAAAGCGCAAAAACATCGCTCGTGTTTTGCGTTGCTCCTCTTATCCCACAAAACGAAAAGCGCGTTTTGCGGGAGCCCTTGGCAAAAAAACAGATACAAATCTCGGCGAAAAACTTATTCGGGCAGCGTAAAAAACTACACGTTGTATATTTACTGATGAAAAAATGGAGAATTTATGAAGCAAAATGCATTAGCTGCCTTTTTGCTTTTTTTATGGCATTGTTTACATAAATAAAAATGTGGAAAAGTACTTGACAAAGTTAGGGAAATGATATATAATACTTGAGCGTTGATTTTTTGTTTTTACGATACGCCCGAGTGAGTGTAAGCAAAGCTTGGCGTGTTTTGTAGAAATTGGGCTGTGTGCCAGAAATCGTTTTAAAACTGAGGGTTGTGCAACTTTAATAACCGATTAATTTTAAAGGCGCGTTAAAAAATATTTAAGATAGTAGTTTTGTAGAATTATTGAAGGGGTTAGTTATATGGCAACTAGCGTAAAAAAAGGCGATGTTAAAATTAGGTTGAAATCGTATGATTCGGCACTTATAGATGAAACTTCTCGTCATATAGTAGAAGCAGCCGAGCGCACAGGCGCAACGGTTAGCGGGCCGGTTCCGCTTCCTACTCATAAAGAGATTATCACTATTTTGAGGTCTACTCATATTAATAAGGATAGTCGCGAGCAGTTTGAACGTCGCACGCACAAGCGTTTGATAATTATTGTGAGCCCGACTCAAAAAACTATCGAGATTTTAACTAAGCTAGACATGCCTGCAGGTGTAAGCTTTGAGGTTCAAGTGCAAAATTAGTTGATTGGTTTTGGCTTGAGAGTTTAACCGCAAGATTGATTGGGCTAGGCTTTGAAGTTAGGTGTAAGATTTTACCTTATATAATGTAATTATTGCTTAAGTTGGCGTGGATAATTGCTTCGTCAACCGCTGAGAGGAGAAAGAAACAAAATGTCTAAAGGGATTATGGGTAAGAAGATTGGAATGACTCAGCTTATCCAAGAAAATGGTTCGGTTGTAGCAGTTACAGTTATAGAGTGCGTGCCGAACGTTGTTGTTCAAAAAAAGACAGGCGAGACAGATGGCTATAATGCGATTCAGCTTGGGTACATTGATTTACCTGCACGAAAAGTTACTAAACCGGTTGAAGGGCATTTTAAAAAGGCAGAGGTTGCGCCTAAGAGGTTTGTAAAAGAATTTCGCTTTGACGAAGTAGAAAGCTATAACCTTGGTGATGAGATAAAAGTTGACATGTTCAACGAAGGTGATATAGTAGATGTAATTGGAACCAGCAAAGGTAAAGGTTACGCGGGTACTATTAAAAGACATGGTACACATCGTGGGCCGATGACTCATGGTTCTCAATATCATCGTGGGCCTGGTTCTATGGGTGCTTGTTCTGACCCGTCACGTATATTTAAAGGTAAGAAGATGCCAGGGCACATGGGGCATGAGCGCGTAACAATTCAAAACTTGCAAATTTTGAAGATAGACGCCGAGAAGAACCTAATTATTATTCGCGGTGCGATACCTGGGCCTAAAAAAGGTTTGGTATCTATATGCGTGGCTAAAAAGTCGGCATAGTTAATTAGAGAGTTGTAGATGTAATATAAGTTTTAGTAACTGACATTTATAGAAGTAACAACGATGGAAATCGTAATGGAGTGGAAGAAAAAATGAAATTTCCTATGATAGACCAAACAGGTAAGAAAATTAAAGATATTGAACTAAACGAGAATGTTTTTGGTGCTAAGGTTAGCATGTCTTGCATTCACTTGATGGTTCTTAACTACTTAGCAAACAGACGTCAAGGTACACAAAGCACCCTTACAAGGACGGAAGTTCGCGGCGGTGGACGCAAGCCTTGGAGGCAAAAAGGGACAGGACGTGCGCGTCAAGGTAGCATTAGGGCTCCGCAATGGAGGCATGGTGGTGTTGCGCTTGGGCCTAAGCCTAGGTCGTACCGTTTTAGTGTTAACAAAAAGGTGAGAGCTTTGGCTATGCGTAGCGTGTTAACATCTAAATTAGCTGATAAACAGTTGATAGTTGTTGATAAGATATCTTACGACGAGATAAAGACTAAGCTAGCGGTAGAGATGCTTAAATCTATGAATATTGAGGGTAAGGCCTTAATAGTTGCAGGAAGCGTCGATAGTAATTTTGTAAAATCTGCTAAAAATATACAAAATGTAAAAACTGCTGTGGTTACTTCTGTTAATGTTTATGATATGCTTAAATATGATACATTAGTTTTAACCCAAGATGCGGTTCGTAAGTTAGAGGAGGTATACGCATAATGCAATCTACAGTGTATGATGTTATAGTTAAGCCTCTTATTACAGAAAAAACAATGGCGCAAGAGAATTTATATGCTTTTAAGGTTCCTACTTGGGCTAACAAGATTCAAATTAAACAGGCGATAGAGACTTTGTTTAAAGGCGTTAAGGTGCAAAGCGTGCATACAATGAACATGCAAGGCAAGCTAAAACGTCAAGGTAAGTATGTAGGACGTAGAGCTAGCTGGAAGAAAGCTTTGGTTAAGCTAACACCTACTAGCAAGTCTATCGAGTTTTTTGACGGATTAAACTAAGCGGTCTTGCCATTGCGAGAGCTGGCTGATGTTTAGTTGAATGATAAGGAAGAGGAATCTCTTTAAAACATAAAGGTATTTAAAGGAACGCGAGTTCCTATGGGAGTGAATTATTACAATGAGTATTAAATCATATAAACCGACTACCCCGTCGCGCCGTTTTATGACGGTTTCTGATTTTGCCGATTTAACACCAAAGGATAGCGAAGATAAAGGCAATAAGAATAAAAAGAAGAAGCTGCTAGCTCCACTTAAAAATCATGCTGGTCGCAACTCGTATGGGCGTATAACGGTTAGGCATAAAGGCGGAAGGAACAGGCGCAAGTATCGTATTATCGATTTCAAGCGTAATAAAGATGGTGTATTTGCTAAGGTTATTCAAGTTGAATACGACCCTAACCGCACAGCTAATATTGCTTTACTTGAGTATGAAGATGGCGAACTTAGATATATTTTAGCACCAAGTGGTGTTACGCACGGAAGCAAGATTGTTTCTGGCGAAGGGGCAGATATTATTCCTGGGAATGCGTTGCAACTAAAGGATATACCCGTTGGTACATTGATACATTGTATCGAGATGTATCCAGGTAAGGGTGCGCAGTTAGTGCGTAGCGCGGGTGCATCTGCACAGCTGATGGCTAAAGAAGGTAAGTATGCGCAAGTGCGTATGCCGTCGGGCGAGGTACGTTTGATTTCTTTAGATTGCAAAGCGACGATTGGTGTTGTGGGTAATCTAGAGCATCAAAATGTAAGTATTGGTAAGGCAGGACGTAAGCGTCACATGGGTGTTAGGCCTACCGTTCGTGGTTCTGTTATGAACCCTAACGACCATCCACATGGTGGTGGTGAAGGTAAGTCGCCTATCGGGCGTAGCGAGCCAGTTACTCCTTGGGGTAAACCAGCGTTGGGTTATAAAACTCGTAATAAAAAAGCGCGTACTAATAAGTATATTGTTCGTCCTAGAAAGGGGAAAAAATAATGAGTCGTTCTTCTAAAAAATTACCTTTTGTTGCCCCTAAATTGTTAGTTAAAGTTCAAAAGGCTAACGAAACAAACGATAAGCCAGTTTTTAAAACTTGGTCTAGGGCGTCTACTATTTATCCTGATTTTGTAGGGCATACTTTTGCAGTGCATGATGGGCGTAAGCATGTTCCGGTATATGTGACTGAGGATATGGTTGGGCATAAGCTTGGTGAGTTTGTTGTTACAAGGCGATACACTGGGCATGGAGCTAATAAAAAGGCCTAAGGTATTATCATAAAAAATGTTATATGCAAAAACAGCGTTGTGCGACGAAGTAAGTTGCATGTGAGATGCTATTTAAATTCAAATTGATTAATTAGCCAGTTGTTTTTGATAGTATGTTATTTGAGTGGAGGGTAATAGAAATGCAGAATAATGAAGCGAAGGCAAGTGTTACTTTTGTTAGGATTTCGTCCTCTAAAGTAAAAATTGTTATAGATTTAGTTCGCGGTAAAAAAGTGGACGAAGCGTTAGCTATTTTAAAGCATACGCCTAAGGCGGCATCTGAGCCTGTTTTGAAGTTATTAAAATCGGCGATTGCTAATGCTACACATAATTATAATTTAGATGAAGACAAGCTATTTATAAAAGAGATATATGTTGGGCAAGGGCCTACTATGAAGCGTATTCAGCCGAGGGCTAAAGGCGCGGCGTATCCTATACTAAAGCGTACTAGCCATATATATATTGTGGTTGCCGAAGCGGCTGAGTAAAGTTGGCTGAGTGGTTGCTGAGTTAAGTGGCCGAGCTGATTTGGCTAAGTTGTGGCATGATTCATCTGAAGTGGCTGAGTTGTGGCGCGGTTGGTCGAGTAATGTGGGCTGGTTGGCGTTTTTGCTCTAGTGATGGCTGAGGTGCGGTTCGCGTAAAGCGGCTGAGGCTGTTGTTGGCTAGCTTGTGTTAAATGTGTTGATTGTGTATTATATAGAAGTACAGAGTAAAGATTCGTTGCTGTTAGAGAGGTTGTTGAGTTTAATGGGACAAAAAGTTAATCCACATGGGTTGCGCGTTGGCGTTATCAAAGATTGGTCGTCTAGATGGTTTGTTGATAGCAAGGATTTTGGCGATACCCTAGTAGAGGATTATAAAATTCGCAAGTTTTTAAAGAAAGCTTTATACCAAGCCGCTATCGAGAAGATTGATATCGAGCGTAAAGCTAATAAAATCTTTGTTTTGTTATACACCGCAAAGCCAGGCATAATTATAGGTCGTGGCGGAAGCGAGATAGACAAATTGCGTGCGCAAGTTACTAAAATGGTTGGGCAAGATGTTAGAATTAACATTGTCGAGGTTAAGAATCCTGATTTATCAGGGCAATTAGTAGCCGAGAACATTGCATCGCAACTAGAGCGTCGCATATCTTATCGTAAGGCTATGAAGCAGGCGATGGGGCGTACCATGAAATCTGGGGCTAAGGGCATTAAAACCAGTTGTTCTGGGCGTTTAGGCGGTGTAGAGATTGCGCGTAGTGAGCATTACAACGAGGGGACGATTCCTCTACAAACATTGCGTGCGGATATTGACTATGGGTTTGCCGAAGCTAACACCACTTATGGTAAAATAGGTGTTAAGGTTTGGATATACAAAGGCGAAGTATTAAACGATGGTAAAAAAGGTGTTTCTTCGTTTAATTCCGCGATGGGTGACCGTCCTAATAATGCAAGGAATAACCGTGGTGCGCGTAACAGTGCTGGACGTGGACCAGGCGGGTATGCCGGTGCGAATGGTGGACGCAATAATGCAAGAGCTAATAATCAAAATAGTGTTAAGGAGGGTGACAAATAATGTTATCTCCTAAACGTGTTAAACATAGGAAAGTTTTTCGTGGTAGAATGAAGGGTAAGGCTGCTCGTGGTAACAAAGTTGCTTATGGCGAGTATGGGTTGCAATCGCAAGATGCAGCGTGGATAACGGCTAACCAAATAGAGGCGGCGCGTGTAGCGATGACTCGTTACATTAAACGTGGTGGTAAAGTTTGGATAACGATATTCCCAGATAAGCCTGTTACTAAAAAGCCTGCCGAGACTCGAATGGGTAAAGGTAAAGGTAACCCCGAGTTTTGGGTTGCAGTTGTTAGGCCAGGGCGTGTGATGTTTGAGATTTCTGGTGTACCGGAAGAGATTGCTCGCGAGGCGTTACGTTTGGCGGCGAATAAGCTTCCTGTTCGTTGTAAGTTTGTTAAAAAAGAGGTAGGTGAAACCGTTGAAAGCTAAAGAAATTAGGGAACTTTCTCTTACTGAAATGCAAGATAAGCTGTTAGAGCTTAAACAAGAATTATTCAACCTGCGGTTTCAACAGGCTACTAATAATTTAGAGAATCCTATGCGTATGGT
>JAISIR010000004.1 GCA_031261985.1 Clostridiales bacterium
TGCTGCCTCCCGTAGGAGTCTGGGCCGTATCTCAGTCCCAATGTGGCCGATCAACCTCTCAGTTCGGCTACTGATCGCAGTCTTGGTAGGCCGTTACCCCACCAACAAACTAATCAGACATGAGACCATCTTTGAGCGATAAATCTTTGGTATAAAAAGGATGTCCTTTAAATACATTATGCGGTATTAGCACAAGTTTCCCTGTGTTATCCCCCACTCAAAGGCAGGTTTCTCATGCATTACTCACCCGTTCGCCACTAACTTTCGCAGAAGCAAGCTTCCGCTAAGTCCGTTCGACTTGCATGTGTTAGGCACGCCGCCAGCGTTCGTCCTGAGCCAGGATCAAACTCTCGATTAAAATATTCAATCGAGCTTTGAAAGCTCATAAAAGAAATCTAGCTTAATAATTCGTGTTTACTGTTTTTTAAAAAATTTACGAGAACCGTTCTTTCTTAAAAGGTAATATAAATATTACCCGCCTATTCATTTTTCAAGCTGTTTGTAAAGCTGATAATCAAGAACTTAAATAGTATATATGTATAAACTATTCAAGCAAGCAAGGTTTTGTTCAAAAGTTATTTGAAAAACCTCTGTTTTTGATTTAAACTAAAAGTTTAAGAATCAATGCTCCACATATTGAGTTTTCAATTAAAATCGGTAGGTTTAAAATGTAGAATTTCGCTTAAAAAATTACCACTTTTTACCTTTCGACTTTTTCCGTCATTTCCTCAGGCGCAAAATCTATTATAGCACCTTTAAAACGATTTGTCAATACCTTTTTTGAAAAAAAATTAAAAACGACACCTTTCGCCTCAACGGTTTCTAGTGTGTCAGTTGATAAAGTATTGGAACAAGCGTGGAATGCAAAATTTAATGGTAGAAAATGGAAAGAGTTTTAATGCAGAATGAATAATTGAGAATGGAGAATTATGGTCAACATTTTGCCTCGCAAAATGTTTATTGAATAAGACCATTGTTTGTCGCACAAATGATATTCTTAAAAACCCTGTCATTGCGGGCTTGCCCCGCAATCTACACGCTAAGTTGTAATCGACTGATATCATTCCTAATTAGCGTATAGATTCCGCGTCGCGGCGCGGAATGACAACGCTTGATTTATTAATTGGAGCGTTAGCGAGGATTTATTTCATTCATTTTCAATTCTTCATTGCTTTTACAATTTTGCATTTCTTCATTTTAAACTTTAGTTAATTCTGTCTTATTACCAATTGCTTCCCCCGTTGCTTGCGCAACGTCCCCTGGCTTTAGGCGTGATGCTACACTATCGCGTGACGTAATTTTTTCAGCATTTGCTTCGATGTTTTTATCAACACTAACAGAGCCGGCAGCTTGGCTTGGCTCTGGAAATTTAATTTCGTTCTTTTGATTACATCTAAATTCCCTCTCCGCCATAATATCATCATGACAGAATTCAAATAATCTCTTCTGCCAATAATCGGTAGCTTTACTATACAACTTATCGTACTTTTCATCTAAGTCATGAAAATTTTCTATACTTTTGCCTATTAAGTATTGAAACTGGATTTCAGCAAATTTGCGTAATTGCGCAACCTTTTCTACAAGTCTCGCTTTCAAACTCTCATCGTTTAGTTTCAAATTAGTATCAAAGTGCAAAAATTGGTCTGCACTTATATGCGAAGCTTTGCATAATTTTTTGATCGAATCTTCTCCCATAGTATTCTTCTCTACAATTGAGTAATAAGGGATATCCCATTCGCCAGCTTCATATCTATAGGCTTCGCAGTCTGGCTCATCTAGCATATCCATTAAGACTTTTAATTCTTTCTTATCAGCCTCTATTTTATTCTTGGTTGTATAATATTTCGCCAAAATCCTTTTAGCTCTTTCTAACTCTCGTGCCATTATCGCTTCGCTCTCCTTATAGTTTCTGCCCGCCGTTATTTACTTCAATTTTAGCTCGTTTTAGCAATTCTGCTTTTATTTTTAAATTACTATTCTTTGCATGTTTATCATGATTCTTACGTAAATCTTTCATTGTTTGCGTAAGATTTTTAGGCTTATTAACAATACTTTGCAGCTCCTTAAAAGCTTTTACATCGAACTTTTTAAGCTCGAACTTAAACTTACGAGCGTTGTTTCCATTTATAGCAATATCTAAATCTTCAAATGTGCTTGTAATTGCATCTAGCACTTGAGCTGGATTTAATCTATTATACTCGGTTAAAAATATAGGTTTATCGTTACCGTTAGCGTACGAGATTAACTTGCACTTCTCGAAAGCCTTGCGCGCAGCTGTTTGAAGCGATTGGTTACTTGTTTGAGTTGCGTAATCTTGAAATTTATCGACTAGTGCTAAAAATTGCTTATCGTTATGCGCTAGCTGCTTCTCGCTTAAATCGTAAGCTTCAGACACAGCATCTAAAACCTCGCTATACTTAGCCTTTTGCGTGGCAACAAAGTCTTCTTCACTTATTTTCGCTGTTGTAGCCTCGGGCTGAGATTTATCAGTTTGAACGTCTGCTTGCTGTTTACCCTTGTTAACAAGCGCAGCTTCAGCACCACCTAAAAACGCCTCTTTAGCAAGCGCAGCTGCATCTTTGCGTGCAGACTCTAAGTCTACATTTGGGGTGTCTTTTAGAATTTTGGCAAGATGAGCCTCTAAAAGTTGTGTGTATGTATGACCCTTTTTTTCGGTTGCGATTGTATCAGCCATTTTAAACACTCCTAAACGTTAAGAAGTTAATGTTACTACATTTACATTATAACATATTTAAAGGCGCATTTCAAGCCCTTTTGACCCTATTAATGTAAAATTTGTGTTAAATTTTTGTAACTTTTGACTAAAAATCTATGTATTGGCGCAAAATTACTTTAAAGCAACCACTAATCAACTATCATTTGCTCTTTTTAGTTAAATTCCCCTTTTTGTGCATAACCTCACTGTGGCAGGCGTCACCTTGCCTTGCTCGGTTATTTCAAAAAGAAAAATTTATTCTAAAAATAGCTAAACGCTAGTTAATCAGTAATTGCTTAAAGAGGCGAATAAAAATGAAACAACATATATTAAAATCTTTCATTACAATAGTGACAACTTTGTTAGTTTTAACGCTAGTGGCGGTGGTGTATCAACAGACTTATGGCAAAATATTAGCTAACGAGCAGCAGGAGTATGGCAAAGTTCAGGTGTTTAATCAATCAGCTCAGAGTAGTTTGGCACAATTGACCGAAGAAAATAAAAGTTTAAAAGAAGAAGGGAATGCGCAGGTGACACAATTGCAAGAAAAGCTTGCAATCACCGAGAAAAAAGTGGAGTATCAAGAGGCAGTGATTGATGTGCGAAACCTGTTTGAGCAAAAAAAATATAAAGAATGCAGAGAAAAAATTAATAAAATTGACCCAAACATCTTGACAATGAGTATACATTTAGAGTATGATAGTATTAAGGCGAAACTTGTCAAAAAAGGTTATTAGCCGCAGCCTCTAAAATTTGCTAAACCGCCAATTAAAATTGGCTTTGCTCCAATGTCGTCTCGGCATATATTAATATAGCCTTCGCCTCCATTGAAGCAATTTATCTAAATTTTATAGGCTGCTAATTCTATATAAAGACATAATCGTTATTCGATTTTATTTTACTTTTTCCTTAAGGGGGATAAACATGCTTAACATTAAAGATTTACGTGAGAATCCGCAAGATATTGTGGAGCGTTTGGCTTGGCGCGGGTTCGAGTTTGACCTTAAACACTTTCAAGAACTTGACAATGCACGACGCGAGGCGGTTTTTGCGTCGGAGCAATTAAAGAACAAGCAAAACTTGCTTACTAAAGAGATTCCGCAGCTTAAAAAAGAGGGTAAGGATACCACCCAAGTTTTTGAACAGTTGAAAGAACTTTCTAATCAAGCAAAAGAATTGGCTGCTAAAGCAGAGGAATTAGACCGCGAGATTACCTATATTTTGCTTTCTACTCCTAACACGCCTAGCAAAGGCACGCCAATAGGCACAGACGATAGCGCCAACCTAGAGGTAAGGCGTTGGGGCGAGCCGCCTAAGTTTGATTTTGAACCACTGGCGCATTGGGATATTGGTGATAAGTTTGATATTTTAGATGCTCCTACCGCTGGCAAGGTTACCGGGACAAGGTTTACGTTTTACAAGGGGCTAGGTGCGCGGTTAGAGCGTGCGATTGTTAACTATTACCTAGATTTACATACATCTAATGGTTACACCGAGGTGTTCCCTCCTTTTATGGTGCATCGAAACAGCATGCAAGGCACGGGGCAATTGCCTAAGTTTGAAGAAGATGCGTTTAAAGTTGCTAATACCGATTACTTTTTGATTCCGACTGCCGAGGTGCCTGTGACTAATATGTATCGCGAGCAAATTTTGGCGGCTGACCAATTACCTATTAAGCATTGTGCATATTCTGCATGCTTTAGGGCAGAGGCTGGTTCGGCGGGGCGCGATACTCGCGGGCTAATACGTCAACATCAGTTTAATAAGGTAGAGCTAGTTAAAATTGCTAACCCAGATACTTCTTATGACGAGCTAGAGACTCTTACTAACGATGCCGAGCGTGCGTTGCAGGGCTTAGGTTTAGCGTATAGGGTGGTGCAATTGTGTAGTGGTGATTTAGGCTTCTCTTCTGCTAAAACTTACGATATTGAAGTATGGATGCCAAGTTATAATAGGTATGTAGAGATATCGTCTTGCAGTAATTTTGAGGATTATCAATCGCGCAGGGCGGGCATAAAGTTTAAACGCAGCAAAGATGAAAAGGCGGAGTATGCTCACACATTAAACGGAAGTGGTTTGGCGGTTGGGCGCACGACGGCGGCAATTTTAGAGAACTTTCAGCAAGCAGATGGCAGCGTAATTATACCCGAGGCATTGGTTAAGTATATGGGGACGGATAGGATTAAACAATAATCCACAAACAAGAAAAATTTTATAATTAAAGGGGACAGGTTTATGTTAGACATTATCCTAATAATAATTGGGTTTTTTAACATTGCTTTAGTGTTCATACTAATCTTTAGGGGCAATGATGCCGATTTATCGAATACCGAAAAGCAGCTTACCAAGCTAGAATCGGCGGTGCGCGAGGAGTTCTCGCTTACTAGGACGGAACAGGCTAAAGCTTTGACCGAGTTTGACACATCGTCTACCAATAAAATCTTAAGGATATCCGAGATGGTAGATAAAAAGCTGACGGATATTCAGCATGATAATGGCGAGAAAATCAACCAGATGCAACACGCGGTTAACGAGCATATACATAAAACGTTAGAAGAGCGATTGACTGATAACTTTAAAATGGTGCAGGGCATGCTAGATAAAGTTCAGCAGGGGTTAGGCGAGATGCAGGGCTTGGCTACTAATGTTGGCGACCTAAAGCGTGTGCTTACCAATGTTAAAACGCGTGGGACGATGGGTGAGATTCAGCTAAAGAATATTTTAGAAGAGATTTTGACGCCTGACCAATATGCCGAGAATGTTGTTACCAACCCTAACACTCGTGCGAATGTAGAGTTTGCTATAAAAATGCCTGGGCACAAACATGGGGATACCGTTTTTTTACCAGTTGACGCCAAGTTCCCGTTAGAGGATTATTCTAGGCTGCAGCAGGCGTATGAGCAGGCGGATACCGCGGCGATAGAGACTTGTGGTAAAAGTTTAGAGGCAGCTATTAAAAAATGTGCGAAGGATATTAGCGAAAAATATATTTATCCACCAGCGACGACCGATTTTGGCGTGCTATTTCTTCCTGTTGAGGGGTTATATGCCGAGATTGCGCGGCGGTCATCACTACTAGATTTGCTTCAACGTGAATATAAAGTAATAGTGGCAGGTCCGACTACCTTCTCGGCTTTATTAAACAGCTTGCAACTTGGGTTCCGCACGCTGGCTATCGAGAAAAGGTCTAGCGAGGTATGGAAGGTATTGGCTGGCGTTAAGACTGAGTTTGAGAAGTTTGCAGTTGCCTTAGAGGCTGCACAGAAGAAGATAAACGAGGCGGGGTCTAAGCTAGACGATTTAACTGGCGTGCGGTCTAGGCAGATGATTCGTCAGCTTGCGCAGGTGGAGAGGTGGCAAGATGATATTGAATCGGGCGAGATAGATTTTAAGCCGATTGAACCGATATCACCTATAGCGCAGGCAGTTGATGAGCCGGTGATTGAACCTGTAATTGAGCCGATTGTTGAACCGCTTGAGTTAGAGATTGATATTGCGATAGCTGATGAGGTGCCAGCAAGCAAGCCTGCTAAAAAGGCTGATAGTGCAATAACTAAAAAAGGGGCAGTGGCGTTTGACGATATTGCTTTAGATGCAGATTTAATGCTAGAGCCTGAGGTTAAGCCAAGCGCGGATGCAAGTTCTACTATTACGACCAGTGGTAAGGCTAAAAATTCGCCTGCTTTTGATGTTGATATTAATGCTATTGATTTTGATTTTGGCAAGACTAAAAAAGATGATGATGGTGATGATGGCAAGACTGATTACCCTGCCAACCCGTTTACCCCCTTTTAACAAACGTTCCATAAGCTGATTTAACTACTAACGATAAAAAAGCGATGCTAACCTAGCGTCGCTTTTGACACTATAAATTAAATAAGGAGTGTGTTTAAGATGTCTAAATTACTTGTAATTAATGGCTCGCCTCGTAAGAATGGCAACACGGCGCGCATGCTAAAAACCATTACAGATTATTGCGATAAAGCTGGAGTGGAAACTGAGTTCTTTCAAGCGGGGGGCAATATGGTGCATGGGTGTATAGCCTGTGGCAAGTGTGCCGAGCATAAGGGGGAATGCACCTTTGGCGACGATTTTATTAATGAACTTTACCAAAAAGTTAAGGCGGCAGATGCGATTGTAATTGGCTCGCCTACATATTATGGTGATGTAACCACCGAGGTTAAGGCATTAATGGATAGGATAGGCTTTATCTCTGGCAGAGATGGTCGTCCGCTTTCGCGCAAGATTGGAGCTGCGGTGGTATCGGTTAGACGTTGTGGAGGCATGCACACGCTAGATACTATCAATCATTTTTATGGGATAAACGATATGATAGTGCCTGGGTCTACCTACTGGAACATGACATTATCGCGCGATATTGGTGATTTTGAGAAGGATGACGAGGGTGTGGCGACGATTACTCGTTTGGCAGAGAACTTAGTATATTTATTGGAGAAACTTAAGGGATAATTGTTAAACTAATAAGGGCTAGCGGCGTATATGATTAACTAATGCCGACTAGCCTCTTTTATTGTTTTCATTATAATATAAATACGCTTCGGCGGAATGAATCCGCCTGCGCTCGTCGCAACAGCTGCGCTTAGCTCATTTTTACAAAAATCGTAAAAATATCGCTTTGCTTCGCGTTGCTCCTCTTATCCCACAAAAGCGTAATCGGCTTTTGCGGGAGCCCTTTTGTTATTTTGAATTTTTCGGCGACAAGCTGCCGAAAATTTGTTTATATAATATATACCCCATTACCCCTAGGCCTAGCACGCCAAACATCGAGTAGGCTATTGCAACGATACCCGAGAAAGGTAGCATGCCCAATATAACGCCTATTAGCGCAATAACAATTGCCGATATTTTGCTATTAATTGGCAGGCTATGTATCACACCAAAACCATTAGACGTTGCCGTTGTAAGCATAGCAATATAAAGCAGCGGTAGGTAAAAGTTACGCAGGCTATGTAATACCGTTAGCATGGGGATTTCGCCTAAATTGCCTGTTGATGTTTTAAGCATAAGCCACATGGTAAGCAACAGCCCAAGCAGCACAATAAACGAAATTATAGAAGATATAATAACCGTTCGTAAGTTTATGATATAAGCGCGCAGGGCTGTCATAACCGAGACGCAAGTAAGCACGTTATAGCTTGCATAAACTATAGAAGATATCAGCCAATTTTGATGAATCATTTGCATGCTTGCCATAGTAGGCACCGCCGCGGTTGATAGCTTATAGACACCGAGTAACAGCACGCCGATAATCATAATTGGGGTTAAAATTGAATTTAATATAATAATCCCTCGTGCGTTAAACAAAAATATGATTAGGCAAAATGCCGAGAATATGCCGACACCTAAAATTTGCGGGAAATTAAAATATTCTTTAAAAATAGCACCGCTTGCCGAAACCATGGCGACGTATGAGCATATCATAAACCCAATTATCAGCCAATTTATTATTGTGGCAAAAGTTCCGTCGTTAAAAAATTGTGTGGTAGACGTAACTTTAGTGCGCAAAATAATGCTTAACACACAAAACGAGATTAATCCGAATAAAAAGGCGCAAACAATGATGCCGATAATTGATTTTGGGTTGTTTGTATTAAAAAACTGTAAAATCTCTTGCCCAGAGGCAAAGCCTGCACCGATTATTATGCCTATGTACACAAGCGATATTTTAATCGAGTTTTTAACTGACAATAAATTATCCGAAAAATTTGGACTTTTTAATTTTAACACTTGACTTCCCCCAAAAATTATAGTATAATGATATAATAATATTAAAAAGGAATAAATTATATGAAAAATAGCGATAAAACAATGGAGAAAATTGTTGCATTGTGCAAGGGTCGTGGGTTTATTTACCCTGGCTCGGATATCTATGGTGGCTTAGCTAATAGCTGGGATTATGGGCCGTTAGGTGTCGAGCTTAAAAACAACGTTAAGCAGCAATGGTGGAAGGCGTTTGTTCAAGGCAATAAGCTAAATGTAGGCTTAGATAGTGCTATTTTAATGAACCCCGAAGTATGGGTAGCAAGTGGGCATGTTGGCGGGTTCTCTGACCCGTTAATGGATTGCAAGGCTTGTAAAACGCGCCACAGAGCCGATTCGTTAATAGAGCAGGCAGGCGGGCACCCAGAAGGCTGGAGCAACACACAGATGCAAGAGTATATCTCTGATAATAACATTAAATGCCCTGATTGTGGCAAGCAGGATTGGACGGATATCCGTCAATTTAACCTTATGTTTAAGACATTTGCAGGCGTAACAGAAGATTCTAAAAACGCTATATTTTTACGACCAGAAACGGCTCAAGGTATATTTGTTAACTTTAAAGCTGTCCAGCGCACCACACGCAAAAAGGTGCCTTTTGGCATAGGGCAGGTGGGTAAATCGTTTAGGAACGAGATAACGCCTGGTAACTTTATCTTCCGCACGCGCGAGTTCGAGCAAATGGAGCTAGAGTTCTTTTGTAAGCCGGGCGAAGATTTAAAATGGTTTGAGTATTGGAAGAGTTTTTGCCTGGCATGGCTAGAGAATCATGGGTTGTCGAAAGATAACACTCGCACGCGCGACCATTCTAAAGAAGAGTTATCGCATTATTCTAACGCAACGACTGATATCGAGTTTATGTTCCCGTTTGGTTGGGGCGAGCTTTGGGGTATTGCCGACCGCACGGATTTTGACCTAAAACAGCATGCCGAGCATAGTGGCGAGAACTTAGAGTATATGGATGTTGAAAGTGGCGAGAAATATATTCCTTATGTAATAGAGCCATCGCTAGGAGCCGACCGTGTTACCCTTGCGTTTTTAGTAGATGCGTATGATGAAGAGGCGGTAGGTGAGGGCGATACTCGCGTAGTTTTGCGCCTGCACCCAACGCTAGCACCGTTTAAGGCTGCCATATTGCCATTATCTAAAAAGTTAAGCGATAAAGCAGGCGAGGTGTACGATTTACTATCTCCTCACTTTAATATTGATTACGACGAGGCGGGAAGCATAGGCAAGAGATATCGTCGCGAAGACGAGATAGGGACGCCGCTATGTATAACGATAGATTTTGATACCGAAAACGATGGTTGTGTAACGGTTAGAAATCGTGATACTATGCAGCAAGACCGTATTGCGATTGACGAATTAGTTGCGTATGTGAACAATTTTATAAATGGTTAGTTGAATAATTCTAAAGAAAAACTTTAAGGGGTAAGTAAATATGACAAACGAAGGAAAATTACTTAACATAGGTTATGGGAATTTTGTAAACACCGCAAGAATAGTATCTATCGTTAACCCCGATAGCGCGCCTATACGCAGGCTTTCGCAAGAGGCTAAAGATAAAAATATGTTGATAGATGCCTCGTGTGGTAGGCGCACACGCAGCGTTATTGTTATGGATTCTGGGCATGTTGTAATGTCTGCATTGCAGATGGAAACATTGGCAGAACGCGTGAGGTAATTAGAACATTTTTTTTGGGGGAGAATATTAAAAGTGGGTATACAAATGAAAGGTAAATTATTAGTTGTATCTGGGCCTTCGGGCGTTGGCAAAGGCACTATTTGCGATAGAGCAGTGGCGCGGTTGCATAACACAATGCTTTCGGTATCTGTTACCGAGCGTCCGCCACGCGCCATCGAAACTGGTGGGCGTAGCTACCATTTTTTAACACCAGACGAGTTTGACATGCTTGTAGATAACGACGGATTATTAGAGTGGGCGGTATATGGCGGCAACAGGTATGGCACGCCAAAGGCAGACGTTATGTACGCACTAGCAGATGGGAATAATGTTATACTAGAGATAGACGTCCAAGGTGGCGAGAAGGTAAAAGCCCAGATACCCGAGACGATTCGCGTGTTTATTGCCCCGCCAAATGAAGAAGCCTTGCTAGAACGGTTACACAAGCGCGGGACCGAGAGCGAGGAGCAGATTTTAGCCAGGATAGAGCGTGCCCGCGGTGAGATGAAGCATACTAAAGATTATGACTACGTTATAGTAAACGATAATTTAAATAAAGCCATTGATGAGTTTGTTAAAATAATTGAAGAAGACTTTTAATTACGCAAAATTGCGCTTTATGCAATTTTGCTTCAGCTTCACTTTAGGGTTTTTCTTAAAACGGAAGCCTCTAGCAAAAGTTGGTTTTTACTTTTGCTAGAGAGAAAATTTGCGCGTTGTTCGCAAATTTTTGGTAGCATGGGCGCGGTGGGAATAGGCTGATGTGTGGTTTGGGGCTTGTTTTTCTGAAAACTTATTGTATTGTTTCAAGCTATCAACGCGGCAAATTGGCAAAACCGCTCAGTCAGGACGAGGAAGTCGCTCTTTATTCCTTCGCTTAGTTTCGCCTCTTTGCCTTGTTGATAGCGCATAATATTCAAAGTCTATTAACTAATATTTTTTAAAACAGGCAAGCCGCTCAATCAGGACGAGAAAGGCACTCTTTATTCATTCGCTTCCCTTGCCTATTTTAAAAAATATTAGTGGGGAGCCATTTTAGAGGCGTTTTGAGCTCTAAATCTTTTCAAGCTGCGTATTTTACGCTTGCCCGACGAGCCTTTCGCCTATCAACCTTAGCATTTGTTCCGCTTGCTTAGTCAAGGGTAAAATGCACGATGCTACGCATCGCCCTTGACACGCAGCGGAAAAATGCTAGCCAGGTTTGCGGCGAAAAACTCATTCGGGCAGCGTAAAAAACAGGGCAACGTGAGCATCAGTGTGTTTATAATTCATTGAACATTTTGCGCAACATCATGTTGACCATAATTCTCAATTAGTACGAAGTTCTCAATCACATATATAAATATCACTACTATTCTTATCTAAAGGAAGGAAACAAAAAACATGATTATTTACCCACCATTAACCGAGCTTATGAAGCGCGATGATATCGACAGTCGATACGCTTTAGTAATTGCCACAGCTAAATATGCACGCATGTTATGCAATAACGCAGGTCAAACGCTGCATAATTTTGAGACGGATAAGCCCGTTGCCATGGCTGCCACAGCTATATACAAAGGCTTGGTATCTATACTTCCTGCTAGCGATAATTCTGATGCGTTTGTTGAGTATTTTGATGCGCAAGAATAGTTTGTAATAAAATTGCATGAAACGCAATTTTATATGAATAAAGCAAAATCGGCTTTTGCCGAAGCCCTGATTTTAGCATTTTTTAAGTATAGCGAGGAGGGGGGACGCATATGATTATCCTAGGAATCGACCCTGGCTTAGCTATTGTTGGCTTTGGCGTGCTAGAAGTATTAGGCGATAACCGTCGCGTTATTGAATATGGCGAGATTAATTCGCCTGCTCACACGCCTACACCTAAGCGGATTAAAATGATTTATGACGATGTTAGTTATGTCATTAATAAATATAAGCCCGATTGCATGGCGATAGAAGAATTATTCTTTAACAATAACGCCAAAACCGCTATAGATGTTGCCATGGCGCGTGGTGCCTTGGTGCTGGCGGCAGAGAATGCAGGGATAGACGTTGCCGAATATACCCCCTTGCAGGTAAAGCAAGCGGTGGTTGGCTATGGCAGGGCGGATAAGAACCAGGTCCAGCAGATGGTTAAGCTTATGCTTAAGTTGCACGAGGTTCCTAAACCCGATGATGTTGCCGATGCGCTGGCGATTGCGTTGACACATGCAAATACTATTAGATTTGAATTGAAAATTAGCAATTAAAAGGAGGGGAGTTTTTTTAATGGAAAATAATTCTGAGCAAGAGTTTATGACGACGCAAAACTCTGATATCCTTAGGTTAGTGAATTATAGCATAGAGCAAACAAGCGTACCTTCACCTTTAAGCAAGCATATACTTCAGCTTGCTGCAGTGTCAGCCTTCGTAATTGTTGCGTCTGCTAAATCAGATTTTAAAAGTTTTTTAGCTAATGCTGCCGCCGCAGGTGCTGGTTATACGTTTGCCCAAATGGATAGGTCTGTTTTTGACCGAATGGCGTTAGAGGACTTTATAACCATGGCAGAGAACACTCCTCGAAATAATGTTAAGGTGACAAGTGGGATAATTAGCAAGGTAGAAAGACATGGCATGTACTATATAGAAGCCTATGCACTAGATAACTTAAAAAACTTGCCGCGAGCAAAGGATGGCGAGTATAATAAATTAGTTAAGGCAGCTAAAAAGCGCGTTAAAATTGCGTTAAGTGTTAGGCAAAAACTAAACTCTGATACACAAAAAAAGTCGCCCAAGAACGTTACATACTTAGGCGGCGGAAAGATTATTAAATGACATTTACATCATTTACATAACAATAAAGTTAGGACCAAATTGGGGTTCTGGCTTTTTTTCATTTAAGTCGGCGGGCTGTTCTGCCGCGCCTGCATTGGCGTTATTACGATTGCTTATCTGTTTTATGTAATCTTTCATGTACTCTTTTAGCTCGTCATTAAACTCTATTAAAAATTGGCGTTTTATATTATCGTCCGGTATATTTTTAAGCCAATCAGCTAAGTTTTGCCAGCCATTTTCGCCAGCTAATTCTTCATCGGATAGCACTAGTGATGGTAGTTTAAAGATTTCTGCTTTTATTAACTCGATTGCTTCTTTTTTAGCTTTAGTGGCAGATAGTGTTCCATAAACCTCGCCATCTTGTGGCTGCCACTTTTTTAAAATATCAAGTGTTTCGCTCAAAAAATATGCGCGCAGGCTTGGGTTTTTAATCCATTTTAATACATTCTCAAAATTAAAGACGGTACCTTTATGCGTCCAGTCCTTACAAAAAATATCTTTCATGAAATTACTTTTTCTTAAAATTTCTAGCGATTTATTACATAAAAAAACTTCGTTTTGAAGGTTAGCGTCTAAATCGTTCTTGCCAAACAACTCGTACATATAAAAGTTTATATCACAAGTTTTAGCCGATAAAAAGGGTGGCTCGTGCTTATACGCATAGTAACTATCCATATAATCGGCACGCGCCTGGTTACTTAAGCTCAAGTTATCGGCTATAAAGTTATAGATATTATCGATACCCTCGTTAGGGGATTCGATGGCTTTGTCAAGAATCATATCTAGAGTTATAAGTTTATTGGCATATAAATCGCACATAAGGGATACGTTAAAGGCATTTTGGTCTAAAATTTCTTCGATTCCATAGTCAATAAAGCCATCATCGTTGCTCTTTTTAAGCTTGCGCAAGGCGTCGCTGATGAACTTATTGTTTTTATATTGTTTAATTAGTTCGTTAATTTTATCGCTGTTTTCGGCAATTTGCTCATCACTTTTAAAAAACATCATATTCATCGCGCGCTATTCCCCCTATTAATACCATTATACCACAAAATTAGATGAATTGCAACATGTAAATTGGCTGTTATGTTAATTCTATGTTAATTCTATGTTAATTTTTTATTATTACTCGGCATAAGGTGCTAACTCCGCTTTTAATTTCTATTGGTGAGTAATTATACGCCAATATCACATTAGCCGAGACATCATGCAACATCACTTGCCTTTTACTGTTTTCATCTGTTTTAGCGATATCGGCTGATGAGTCTATCTCGATAACAGAGTTATCGCTGACGGTAATGGTGATTGTTGGCTTATTAAACAGAGCGATAACTTTGCCATTTTGCAATACTTTAATATTATCAGAAGGCTCGCCATTTAAGGCTAGCGTAAGCTCGCCTAGTGCGATATTATTTGCATTGCCAACATTCTCGGCGCGTGAGTATAGGGCGTCTCTACCCTCGGGGAAGACAAGCAGCAACTGTGTAATGCCAAGCGCAATAACCGACACGCCAAAAAGGATAATGAAAAGGACGGATAGGAGTTTTTTCATGGGAACACCTCTATAAAAACTTGGTTTTTATTATTAATTTTGCTATCTAATATTTTTTAAAACGGTCAAAACGCAAAGGCAGGACGAGAAGGGCACTCTTTATACCTTTGCTTACTTTGCCCATTTTAAAAAATATTAGTGGGGTAGATAATTAGAACCTTAAAAACTCTAAATCTATTCAAGCTGCGTATTTTACGCTGCTCCGCTCGTTTTTCGCGATTTAATCCTAACATTTTGCAGGAAATTGTCAAGGTTAAGATGAACGACGCTACGCGCCGACCTTGACACTTCCCTTAGCAAAATGCGGATGAAATTCTCTGCGAAAAACTCATTCGGGCAGCGTAAAAAAATAAGCGCACGTTTTTAGGTAAACCTTCATTCTTCATTATCTCTCTTTCATATTGACATTATCCCCAACATCTGATATTATATATCTATGAAAAACATTAACGAAGAATTTGTAAATATGGCAATAGATGCTAGCGATAAGTATTATACTTTTTTAGACGAAACGAACCGCGGAATCGCTAGAATTAATGCTACTTATCAAAAATCTGCTAGCGATGGTGATATGCTATCACTTAAACTTTCGCGGCGGATATTTGATATTGATTGCATAGGTCTAGAAATTTTTGAGCAAGAGATTGAGCCAGCCGATTTTAAAGTGTTAAACTATGACGACAAGCAAAATATTATGCAGCTGCGTCTTAAATGTAAAGATGCACAAAGTTATATTACGCAATTAAACGAGAAAAAGAATGCGCATGGCGATATAATGGTTATAAGCGATTTAAAGTTTTTAGTTAAGCGCGTGCAAACTTGGTTTGAAGATTATGGCGACGATATAATGTTCCCAGATAAGCCTAAAAAGCATGACAATCTGGATTATTTATCTAAAATGAATTTATCTGACGAGCAGAAACAAGCAGTGGACCATGTGCTTAGTAACCCCTTTAGTTATGTATGGGGTGGCCCGGGGACGGGTAAGACACAAAAAGTTTTGGCGGCAAGCGTGTTGCATTATATCTTAAAAGGCGAGCGTGTGCTAATTTGCGCGCCTACTAATAACGCTGTCGAGCAAATGTTGCATGGCTTGGTTCCTGCTTTGCATGATTTTGGGATAAGCGATAGTCAGATGTTTCGCCTGGGTACTCCGTCGCATGCCTTTGGGCTAGAGTTCCCTGATATTTGCGAACAGATAGGCTCGGCAAAGCGAATTAAAGAAATTAACGCTGCCCTTAAAAATGTTGATAAATTAGACGAGATGGAGCGATTGGAAGAATATATTAGTTTTATTAAAGAAGAGATTATCCCGCGGCTTAAAGATGATACGCCAGCATCGCGCAAAGAAGCTAAGGAACTTGCCGAGAGCGACCCAGAGCTTAAAAAATTGTTGGGTAAGTTAACATCTAAAAATTGCAAGGTATGTTTAATGCGCGTGAGGGCGTTATTGGCGCAAAAGAGTGTAGAGCAAGAGATTGAATCGCGTAAAATAGGCGAGTTTGCCAAATGGACTCCTGATGTGTTATTTGAGTATGTTACATCGCTTAAAGAAGAGAAAGAGAAGTTAGAGAACTCTAACGCTAAAAATAGAATGGAGCAGGCACAAGTTTTAGCCTGCACGGTAGATGGGTATATTGCACGCATTAAGCCAAGCGGAGCCAGCATAGAGGGCGATACCAAGCGAAAAAATCGTATGGATAACGAAGCCGAGATTGATGAGAAATCCACCCTCCCCAATTATGACTTTAACGCTGCGCATGTATTTATAGACGAATCGGCATATCTATCGCTAATTAAGGCTGCCACATTATTGGGTATGGACGCGCCTTTAACTCTGTTAGGCGACCACATGCAGTTGCCGCCTGTGTGTGAGATGCAAGACTCTGCCTTTAATCAAAGCGAGAACGAGAATGTTTTTATGTGGGCGCAAAGTGCCATTCATTTAGAAGAGATATTTGCCGACGACAGGGCTGTTCTGCGACGTAATTACATTAATGCCACCCCGCCGACCTTTAACTTATTAAAAAAGGTAGATTTAACCACAAGCTTTAGGTTTGGCAACCGATTATCGGATATCCTTAACTATTGCGTATACAAAAACGGGTTTAAAAGCGCGGTTGGCGAGACTAACTTTAAAATTGTCGTTATAGATAGCCCTAAGCAAGCGACCGACGACAAGCGCACAAACGCTAACGAAGCCAGCGGAGTGGTAAGCTATGTCAAGCAAAATCATCTTACCGATTATGCTATTCTTACGCCATATCGTAAACAGGTAGGGGCAATTAGTGGGTTAATGAGTTATTATGAGCGCGAGAATGTTATGACGGTGCATAGCAGCCAAGGGCGAGAGTTTGGGACGGTGTTACTTTCGGTCTGTGATACTTTTGGCGATAAATGGTTTACCGATAGTTGCAATGGAAGGTCTGGCGGGCTAAATATTTTGAACACCGCAATAAGTAGGGCTAAAGATTGCCTTGTTATAGCCATTGATTGCAAAAGTTGGGATAACACTAGCCCACAATTTTTGAGTAAGATGATAAGCCAGAAGCAATAAGCCAGAAGCCAGAAATGATGTAAATATTTAAAGTATAATTATCTAATATTTTTTAAAACGGTCAAAACGCAAAGGCAGGACGAGGAAGGCGCTCTTTATACCTTTGCTTACTTTGCCCATTTTAAAAAATATTAGTGGGTAAAATAATTAGAACCTTTAAAGCTCTAAATCTATTCAAGCTGCGTAATTTTTACGCTTGCCCGACCGTTTTTCGCACCCTCACCTTAGCATTTGTTCCGCTTGCTTAGTCAAGGGTAAAATGCACGATGCTTCGCATCGCCCTTGACTCGCAACGGAAAAATGCTAGCCAGGTTTGCGGCGAAAAACTCATTCGGGCAGCGTAAAAAAAGCAACATCGCGCATTTGTTCGGTAACACGTTACATTTTACCAAAGGTGGTGTTTATAATTGCTCTCTCAACCAATTTCGATATTAAAAGGCGTAGGCGCAGCCAAGCAAAAGCAACTTAACAACCTTGGCGTGTATACAATTGGCGACCTGCTTAATACCTATCCGCGTGATTATCAAGACCGAAGCAAAATTACTTCTATTGACGAGATATCTGCCGAAGAAGTTATTGCCAAAAAATCTATAACCATTAAGGCCACCCCTGCGTCTAGCGTTATAAACTCGCCATTGCCTAACAAAAAAAGCATTCAACGCCTTAAAGTGACAGATGAAGGCGGCGATATCGATATAATTTGGTTTAATCAGCCTTATTTAACTAAACATTTTAGTACATCGCGCGAGTATTATTTTTATGGTAAAGTCGAGCTTCAAGGCTCTAAAATTGTTATGATATCGCCTGAGATTGAGCATAACCCAACTGAGGATATTTTGCCCATTTACCCGCTTACACATGGCATAAAGCAATTTTTTATACGCAATTGCATGCGTCAGGCAATGGGATATATAACCGCAATCACCGAGACTCTTCCGCCCGATATAATAACAAAATATAATTTAATTGGCAAGCAATCTGCGATAAAAAACATTCACTTCCCGCTAGATTTTAACGCTTTTGCAGATGCGCGCCGTCGCCTGGCTTTTGATGAAATTTACGAGTACTTAACTAATATAAAGCAGCTTAAAAACAATAATTCTGCTAAGTATAACACACCAATTTCTGCCGATTTAACGCCTTTTTATAATCGTCTTAAGTTTACCTTAACTAATGCACAAAAAAAGGCGATAGATGATATTGCCAAGGATTTAGCGTCTAAACGTGCCATGAACCGATTATTGCAAGGCGATGTAGGGAGTGGCAAGACGGTTTGCGCCATGGCGGCTATGTATATAACTAAGCAAAACAATGCGCAATCGTGCATTATGGCACCAACCGAGATTCTTGCCAAGCAGCATTACGAGTCAATTTCTGCCATATTTAACAATGTATTTTTATTAACTGGTAGCCTAAGCGCAACAGCTAAACGTAAGATAAAGGAGGATATTTTAAACACTCCTGATGCAATTGTAATTGGCACGCACGCGTTATTGCAGGACGATACAAAGTTTGATAATTTAAGCCTAGTTATAGCCGACGAGCAGCACAGGTTTGGCGTGAACCAGCGCAAGCAATTAACCGATAAAGGCTATAACCCTAACTTTTTACTTATGACAGCCACGCCTATCCCGCGCACCCTTACCATGACGCTTTATGCCGATTTAAATCTATCCATTATAGACGAGATGCCACCCGACCGCCAAACGGTGGACACTTTTGCGCTTAACGAGGGGTATCGCGCGCGGATTACGAATTTTATTGCCAAACAAGTGGACGAGGGGCGTCAGGTGTATATTGTCTGCCCGCTAGTAGAAGAAAGCGAGGCAATTTCTGCTAAAAACGCGACCGATTATGTTGAAAATTTAGCTGCAAAATTACCCAAGCTGCGCATCGCTTTATTGCATGGTAAGTTAAAGGCGAGCGATAAATCTTCGATTATGCTAGAGTTTGCCGCGGGCGATATTGATGTTTTGGTATCTACCACCGTTATAGAAGTAGGAATAAATGTGCCTAACGCTAACCTAATGATAATAGAAGATGCCGACCGTTTTGGGCTGTCGCAGCTTCATCAATTGCGCGGACGAGTAGGACGTGGCAAGTGGAAGAGTTATTGCGTAATGTTCTCAAACTCTAAGAACGAAAAAACTTTAGAACGCCTTAAAACCATGACGCAGACAAATAGCGGTTTTGTAATTGCCGAGAAGGATTTAGAGCTTCGTGGTGGTGGCGATTTATTTGGAACTAGGCAATGGGGCATGCCCGATTTTAAAGTAATTAATTTATTAGATGATATCGACATTGTTATGCAAGCAAAAGGAGCGGTTTTTGGAAGCGAAGAGTAAATTTTTGCCAATTTTAAGCGGTTTATCAAAAAAATTTAACAAACATTTAACAAAAAAGCGGATTTTAATGTTGTAATCCGCTAATTTTTATGGTATAATAAAGATATGAACAAATTGCCAGCTTGTCGGCAATTTGAACACAATATCTTTAGAAGTGAAGGCGGATTAATTCCGCCGGAACGTTTCTGCTATAATAAATATATAAATGAATTGTAATTTGTAGGGAGTGAGTACAATGAAGGACCTAAACAAAACAATTTCACCCGAGCTTGATAAAAAACTGGTAACCTTTTTAGGCAGTCTTACCACTAAGGATATTTTCCAATTTGGTAAACGCGTCAAAAAATTTTTGGCGTCTAATGGTGTGGATAAACCTACAAAGGCTATAAAACGTAAGGTATCGTACACTAAGGCTAAATTGCGTAACGACCGCGCTCGTGCTTTGGATGAAAATATCGCTCAAACTAAAACTTTATATAGTGGCATGCTAAAGGGCTTGTCTAAAAGTCAAATGCGCCTGGTTGATAAATTTTTGGCAAAAACAGATGGTGGTAAGCACCCGCTTCGCACTCAAACTCGCGATATTCATGGTGCAATAACGGGGATAAAGGTTACTCACTTCCATGATTTGCTTCAAGAACTAGCGGAGCAGAATACTCCTGCGCAAAAATTGAAGCAAACGCGTAGTAGTGTTAAAAGTGATGCAAAACTACCTGCAAAGCCATATAAGTTAAACCCATCGTTTGTAAAATATTAAAAACGCTAAGGCGGAGTGAATCCGCCTTAGCTTTTGATTTTAAAACGCTACAGTGCGAATGAATCGCACTTTCGCTTCTAAAGTTATTTTGTACAAATTGCCGACAAGCTGGCAATTTGTTTTTTTATATATTAAAATGCTCTATTATCTATTACTCTTGCAAGGTATCTAGCGTTTTTCCTGCGCACTTACCATAGGCGCGCAACAACCCGCCTTTGCCTAGCAAAATTCCGCCAAAATACCTAACCACTACCACGCATACATTTTTAATTTCGCGGCGTTTAATGGCAGATAAAATAGGAAGTCCCGCCGTCCCACTTGGTTCACCTGCATCGCTATATTTTTCGGCGTTATCTAGTACATAGGCAAAGCACACATGCCGCGCCTTTTTATTTTGCGTGGTTATATCGGCTATAAAATCTTTTGCCTGTTGTGCGGTTTCTATCTGCTTAACATAGCCCAAAAAACGCGATTTTTTTACTATTAGTTCGTACATTTTAAAGCTTCCTTAGGATTTATTGCTTACTTAACAATATTAACAAGCTTGCCTTGAACAACAATAACTTTGCGAACTTCTGCACCATCTAACGCTGCTTTAACCTTGTCGCTCTCTAAGGCGGCGGCTTTTATCACATCATCGTCGCTTCCGGTAGGCACCACAATTTTATCTTTTAATTTACCATTAATTTGCACAGGAACCTCGATATTTGCCTGAACTAACGCGCTGGCATCGTAGGTTATCCACTCGGTAATTGGGAAGCCAATAATCTCGGCTAACTCGTTTGCTATATGCGGGGCAAAAGGCTCTAGCATAACGACAATTTTTTGCGCAACCTGCTGCATTAAGGCTACATTAGCCCCGCCATTTGCGCGATACGTATAGGCGACATTTACTAACTCCATAATAGATGATATTGCTGTGTTAAACGCGAATCGCTCGATATCGTCCGACACCTTTTTAACGCAACTATTTAGCGCAAAATTCAGTTCATCATCTAGTTTTTTATTCTCGCTAGAGTTGCCATCTTTTATTACAGAATCGTAATCGGTCACCAGCCTCCACACGCGGTTTAAAAAGCGATACAAGCCTTCAACAGCCGAGTCATTCCAGTCTAAATCGCGCTCGGGTGGAGCGGCAAACATTATAAACATGCGCGCGGTATCGGCACCATATTTTTGGATAATTTCTTCTGGACTAACAACATTACCAACAGATTTAGACATCTTAGAGCCATCTTTTAGCACCATGCCTTGCGTTAGTAAGTTAGCAAAAGGCTCGCGTGCCGATAAATAGCCTAAATCTGCCAAGGCTTTGGTAAAGAATCGCGCGTATAATAAATGAAGCACAGCATGCTCTACCCCGCCGATGTATTGGTCGACAGGCATAAACGAATCGACAACGTCACGGTCGAAGGCTTTAGCTGAATTTTTAGGGTCGCAATATCTTAAAAAATACCAAGAAGAGCAGACGAAAGTATCCATTGTATCTGCCTCGCGTTTAGCATCGCCGCCACATTTAGGGCATTTAGCGTGCATAAACTCTTCGGAAGTTAATAGCGGAGAGGTTCCTTTACCGGTAAACTCTACATTCTCGGGCAATATAACGGGCAGGTCTTGCTCGTCTAGACATACCTCGCCACACTTAGGGCAATACACAATTGGTATTGGTGCGCCCCAATAACGCTGACGAGAGATTAACCAATCGCGTAATTTAAAATTAATTTTCTTTTTACCAAAATTATTTTCTTGTGCATAGTCTATCATTTTAGTCAAGGCTTCGCGGTTAGGCATCCCGCTCCACTGTCCGCTTTCAAATAATACACCATCAGCGGCAAAACTCTCGGTTAAATCGCCGCTTTTTACTTGCTCGCCCTTTGGCTGAACGGAAATTTTAATAGGCAGATTATACTTTTTAGCAAACTCAAAATCGCGTTGGTCATGTGCTGGAACCGCCATAACCACGCCTGTTCCATAATCCATTAATACATAATTGGCTAAATATAGGGGGATTTCCTCGTTATTATAAGGGTTAATTACATATCTACCCGTCCAAACGCCAAGTTTTTCGTCGGTTGATGTACGCTCTATCTCGCTCATAAATTTAATTTTATTGATGAAATTTTTGCACTCGTCCTCTTGCTGCGTACCCTTAATAAGCTCGGCAACAATAGGGTGCTCGGGGGCTATTACCATATAGGTACAACCAAAAATTGTATCGGGGCGGGTAGTGTAAACGGTTAGGTTTTTAGTATCTCCTTCGCCTCCTGCTATATCAAAAGTTATCTCGGCACCTTCAGAACGTCCTATCCAGTTTGCTTGCATAAGGCGAACCTTCTCGGGCCAACCTTTTAAATTATCTAAATCGTCTAGCAGCTCTTGCGCATAATTGGTAATTTTAAAGAACCATTGCTCTAAATCTTTTTTACCGACTTCGGAGCCACAACGCTCGCACTTGCCGCTTACTACTTGCTCGTTGGCTAAAACGGTTGCACAATCGGGGCACCAGTTAACGTAAGACTTCTTTTTATACGCCAAGCCGTTTTTATATAGCTGAGTAAAAATCCATTGAGTCCATTTGTAATAATCTGGCTTACACGTTTCAACCGAACGCTCCCAATCGTAGGATATTCCTAAACCTGCCAATTGCTCATACATGGATGATATGTTTTGCTCCGTCCATTTTTTTGGCGGCATTTTGTTTTTTATGGCAGCATTCTCGGCGGGCAAGCCAAAAGCATCGGCACCCATTGGGTGAAGTACATCGAAACCTTTAAGACGCTTATAACGTGCTACAACATCACCAATTGTGTAGTTGCGCACATGCCCCATATGAAGCTTACCAGAGGGGTAGAAAAACATCTCTAACACATAATATTTTTTAGCATCGCTTTGCTTTGCCTTGTCATTAGTTAGTTTAAAAGCATCCGATTCCTTCCATTTATTCTGCCATTTGCGTTCTATAACTTGTGGGTTGTATAACATTTAATATCATTCCTTATTGATTATTTGGTTCACATTACTTTTTATTCTGTCTGCCTCGGAGGAGTTCTTCATCGCTCATGGCGCGTTTGCCTGGCATTTGCACCAAGCTAAAGTGGATATAATTACCATCACCACATTTAAAAGTAAGAGGGTTATTAATATCTTCGGCGGTGCTATCTGTTGCATTTATCTGCCTTGCCTCGTACACTTTTGCATCCTCGCCAAACAGGTTAAACTTAGCAACGGGGTTGGGGTTAAACCCGCGAATGTGACGCTCTACCTGGGCAGCTGGGTGGGATAAATCTATATATGCCTCGGCTTTAGATAGCATTTTTGCATACGTTGCTTTTGATTCATCTTGAGGGACGGGGGTAATATTCTGCCAATTGTCTAATACTTCTTCTACACACTTAGCGCCAATTATTTTGAGCTTATCAAATAAAGTTTGCGAGGTATCGGTTGGCAAAATATCAAGCGTTTTACAAGCTAAAACATCGCCTGAATCTAATTGTTCTGCCATTTTTTGAACGGTGACACCTGTTTTTGTATCACCATTTATAATAGCGCGTTGGATAGGTGCAGCCCCACGCAGATGTGGTAAAATTGAAGCATGGAGGTTAATTGCACCCATAGGCGGATGCTCGAGCAACCATTTAGGTAAGATGCGTCCATACGCTACAACGACGATTATATCGGGCTTAGATTGATTTACAACCTCGCCAAAGTCTTCATACGCAAGCGATTCGGGCTTATATACTTTTAGCCCAAGCTCGGCAGCGGCAAGCGCAACATTAGATTGTATAATTTTGTTCCCCCTGCCACGAATTTTATCGGTTTGAGTTACCACGCCGACTATATTGTGTTTATTTGCCAAGCTATTTAAAGTAGCGGTGGCAAAATCAGGAGTTCCCATAAATAAAATATTCATTAAAATACCCCTTGTTATTGTGGTGCGTTTTTATCACACTTATTGTGCCTCGGTAAACTTTGTAACTTTAGAGGTAAACAGCACACCGTCTAGATGGTCCATCTCGTGCTGTGCTGCACGGGCTTTTAAACCATCTAGCTCTAGCACCACGCGCTTATTATCGCGGTTTAAAGTTTCTACCCAAATTTTTTCGTATCGTGGAACCATACCAAACACGCCAGGGACAGATAGGCAACCTTCTTGTTCTTCAGACTCGCCCTCGTGCTTGATGATGACAGGGTTTATAAGCTCTATGACTTCATCATCTACATAAAGCACAGCCACGCGTCGCAAAATGCCAACTTGAGGAGCCGCCAGGCCTGCACCGTCAACATCTATGACAGTTTCTGCAAGGTCGTCTAATAATTCGATAGTTTTTGGTGTAATATCGGTTTCGCGGCACACTTTTGTTAAAGCTGGGTTGCCTTCGGTTATAATTTTCCGTTTTGCCATCATTTTCATCCTTAAGTACTTCATTGATTTATACATTATACACCAATTTTTAATATATGTCAACTTTTTTTGTTGCTCAATTCATAACCTTGACATTTTGATTCACACGTGATACAATGTTTTTAAAATATTCTAGGTAGGTTTTATATATGAAGAACAGTTCTATCTTTTTGAACAAATTCAATACATTTAAGATTATATCAGCGTTCGTTGCCGTTATTATGTTAACTCTCGTAGTGATGCCTGCGCATGCGTATACTACTCCGCCAGATGTTGCCGACACTAAGTATGTCAAAGCAGTCGACACCTTGGGCGAGTTACATATTATGGTGGGCGATGTTGATGGTAAGTTTCGACCTAAAGATAACATTAAACGCTCGGAATTTGCAACTATTGCCGTTAGGCTTTCGGGCTTAGAGGCGACAGTTGTGGCAGGGCAAGCGACTAAATTCCCAGACGTCCCGGCTGAACATTGGGCAAGCGGGTATATAAATTTAGCGGTAGAAAAAGGCTATTTAAAGGGCGATGTCGAAGGCACCTTCCGCCCAGATAGTAATATATCTTTTGCCGAAGTTGCAACTATTTTGTTACGATTTATCGACACAGAAAAAGAGCAAGAGGCGATAAGCAATGGCGGTTACCCTGCGGGATATATGACAGTTGCCGAGAGTTTAGGGCTGTTTGCCGATTTAGGCGGGTATAACGCTAAAACTCCTGCCATTCGTGGTGCTGCCGCTATTATGATTTATAATAGTTTAGATAAATGATGTAATTGTAAAATCATTCCTTGGTAAAATAATGTCGATTGTCGATAATTTTTGTTGACATTTGCTTCTAAATATGCTATTATTAAAATAGGTGGTATATTATGAAGAAAACTGTCGCTTTATACATAATAATAGCCCTTAGTTTTACGTTTTTACCGTTGCAAAAAGTTGGTGCAACCTCTTTTGACGATGTGTCTGGCGTTTACTCTTGGGCAACGTCTAGCATTAACGCGCTATCTGAAAAAGGCATTATGCAAGGCGTGGGCGATGGTTTGTTTATGCCGCAAAAAAAACTTACTCGTGCTGAATATGTCACTACTATTATGCGAATTGTCAGCCCAGATTCGTCGTTCGAGGCTTATGATAATTTTGCAGATGTTAAAGAAAGCGATTATTTTTACAATGCAGTTGCCGAGGCTCGTGCGCTTGGTATAGTAAATGGTGACAATCTAGGTAATTTTAACCCTAAAAATAATATTACTAGGCAAGATATGTTTGTGCTAACCTCGCGGATTTTAGAGCAAATGCAGGTTAATGCAAATAGTGGCAATGCAACTTCGGCAAGTGAATATACCGATTATAATAAAATTGCAGATTATGCGAAAGAACCTATAGATAATATAAAATCGTTGATAAAAGGCGACGACGGCAAGCTGCGCCCGCTTGATTTAACCAATAGAGCAGAGACAGCTGTGTTTATTGAGCGTGTACTTGGTGTGGTGGATAACGCTCCTCAACCCGAACCTTCGCCTGAACCTCCACCTGTGCCTTCGCCTGAACCGTCACCAACCGTGGCGCCTGAGCCTACGCCCGAACCTAGTGTAGCACCTACGCCTGTGCCTAGTGTAGAGCCTGCTCCTGCTCCTACTCCTATACCTACCCCCGCTCCTACACCTAACCCTTTACTTAATTACGAGGCTAAGAGCGATACTTATTATAAAACCTATCAAGCTACTATCGATAAATTAATTGCTCGTGCTAATGTGTGGATAGGCTACCTTGAGAAAAAATCTAACGACCAGTTAGGCGATTTCTCTGCCAATGCAGGGTACAATAATTACACTTATTTTGCCAAGAAGTATGACGATTTTGGTTGGGGTAATTTGCAAGCGCAACCGTGGTGTGCTATGTATGTTTCTGTTGTATTTGCCGAAGTATATGGCGAGCGCGATTGCGAAAAGCTCTTCCCGCATTATGCCTATTGCCCATCTGGCGTTAACGCTGCTAAAAAAACAGGTAATTGGTATGATAACGGTCATGGTAAAATTGGTGATATCATAATGTTCCATAATGGCGATGGCGTGGCTTACCACACAGGGATAGTTACCGATATTTATGGTGGGTATGTTTACACCGTCGAGGGTAACACTAGCGCAGGTGCAGATGTAGAGCCTAACGGTGGCGGTGTGTTTGCTAAAAAATATAAGGTAGACGATAAACGAATTTTAGGCTATGTTAGACCTAACTATAACGTTGCAAAATAGTTCTTTGGAGGAATATTTACTTGTTAAACTTTAGCTACATGTACAAAAAATTTATCGACGAGTATGTGCCTAAAAGCAACCCTACATACTCGCTTTTATACTTGTATGCGCTAAGGTTTTTTATGGATTCCTCACCCATACCCTCTATAACCGATATGGCTAACGATTTAAGGCTTATCCCTTCGGACGCGTATAGTGCATGGATATTTTGGGTATCGCAAGGGTTGGCAACAATAGATGGCGACGAAGTAATTTTGACCGAGTTAATGCCAAAAGCGAGCAGCGAAAATGGCGAGAGTGATGCAATGTTAGAGTGGTTGTGCAATCAAACCTCGCAACAGTTTGGCGGCTCGTTAACAGCGTCGGATATGCAAACGCTGGTGTGGATATACTCCGAACTTAAGCTAGACCCTTATGTTACAAACATGCTAATTTGTTATGCGCGTGGTAATGGGTCAAAAAAAGGAATGAAATATATCCAAAAAACCGCTATCGATTGGAAGGAAAAGCATATAGACACAGTGGATAAAGCCGATGAGTTTATAAAGCGGTTAGAGAATCGTGGCAAGGGTAAAAAAATAACGCCTGAGTATGGCGTAATAAATGAGCGGGCGATTAAAGCCACTGGGTTTAGTAATTTTACACCAAGCGGGACGGATTATGACGCGGTGCTTGCTAAAGTAACCACTGGCTAACTATCATTTTTTTAGTTAATCGGTGCTTACTTAAAGAAAATATAGGTTAAGGTGGTTTAATAAAACTTATGCAAAATAATAACTACCGTCAAAAGGCTATTACTTTGGCAGAGCGTTGGTTGCAAGAGCGGCGCGAGCATAATGCCGAGCAACAGCAAGTTCGTATTAACGAGATTTATAAAAAGTACCCAGATATTTTAGAGTTTGATGATAAGATTAAATCTATAGGTTTAAAGCTAATTAAGCAGGGGGCTAATGCAAAAGTTACCTCTATTAAAACTGCGCGGAAAGAGATTAACGAGCTTATAACTAAAAAACATAAGCTGATGGATAAGTATGGTCTTACCGATTCTAACTTTGACCCAACCTATACCTGCGAAATTTGCAAAGATAGCGGGGTTACGCCTGAGAATAAATATTGCCAATGCCGCGAGCAATTAATTCGTAAGGCTATGTATTCGGCAAGTGGATTATCTAGCATTGAGTTTGCTAATTTTGATGATTTTGATTTAGATTTATATAGCGATGAATTATTAGAACATGGCGTAAGTGCGCGCGATAATGCTAAGAGTATTCTTGATTATGCCAAAAGTTTTAATGGCGGGAATATTATGTTTTATGGCAGGACAGGGATAGGTAAAACCTTTATTGCCAGTTGCATAGCCAACGAGTTTGCTAAAAGCGGCGGTGTGGTGTGCTATCTATCTAGCCCCAGAATGTTTACTCTACTAGATAATAATAAGTTTGGACGCGATGAGAGCGACCAAACTTTGCAGATAATTGACCTTATATATAATGCCGATTTATTAGTGATAGACGATTTAGGCACCGAGTTTAGAACCGCTTTTACCGATACTTATTTGTTTGATATTATAAACTCGCGCATTTTGGGTAATAAAAGCACTATAATTAGCACTAACTTGCAGGGGAATCAATTGGCTAGCGTATATTCTGACCGTGTTGCCAGCCGAGTAATTGGCGAGTATAAAGCTTTTAACATGTTTGGCGAGGATATTAGAATTAAAAAGAAATTGGCGTTGTAGGCTGTTTTAGCGGTTACTTTGTTTTAATACTTATGCTCACTCCGTCGCCCAATGGAATGATACTTGTAACAAAGTGTGGGTCGGCGCAAATAGCTGATAAAAACTTCTTCATGCGAGCAATTATAGTACGCTTGCGCTTTAGTATTGCAGGGTTAAACTCTACCTCGCGTGTTTCTTTATCGCCTGCCACCATGCCGCTGAACAATACATTATCGCACACTAAAACTCCGCCTGTGTTAAGCATATTATCTAGTATTGGCAACATAGATAGATATTGACCTTTAGCACCGTCTAAAAATATAAAATCAAACTTTTGTTCGGTATTATTTAGTTCTGTAATTACATCGCTTGCATCGCCTAGCATTGGCTTTATATCATTGCTGGCGTTATTTTTTTGGAAGTTTTGCTCGGCAAAATATATCATCTCAGAGTTTTTTTCGATAGTTGTAATTTTAAGCTCTTGCCCGATATTTTTGCAAGCGGTATGGCATACTAATGCCGAGTAGCCTATGGCGGTTCCTATCTCTAACATAGTTTTAGGTTTATGACGTGTTAAAAGGGTTACTAAAAATTGCATTACTTGGCGCGATACTATTGGCACGCCATTTTTTATTGCATAATCGCGCATTTCGGTTAGCGCAAGCGTTAACTCGTTACCTATAAGCGAGTCTAAATATTCGTTTATGTAATTGTAGTTAATATTCAAGGTAATTCACTCCTCCGCAAATTCTTAACCCACATAGCACTCCATCAATGGCTGATGATACAATGCCGCCGCTATATCCGCTTCCTTCGCCAATGGGGTAAACTCCACTATGGCTAATACTTTGTAGCGTTTTGGGGTCGCGCATAATTCTAAGCGGTGCCGAAGAACGCATCTCGGGTGCGATTATAGGCGATAGAGGGTTTGCATAACCCTTAATTTTTTTATCGAATTTATTTATACCTTCTACAATAGTTTCGGTTACAAAATTGGGCAGGCAATCGGCTATATTCGCACCAACAACCCCGCGCTGGACACTTGGCTTTATATCGCCAAACGCGCCCCAAGTTTTAGGCGGAACGCCGTTTATAAAGCTTGTCAGCTCGACCAAAGTACAAGCTGGCGGGCAATAATCCAGCCCGGCTTCTGCGCTTATTTTATATGCCAATGCCTCGTAGTGTTGTTGGAACTTAATGCCGCCTAGGGGGGTGTTATCTGCAAAATCGGCAGGAGTAACCGAGACTAATATTGCTGTGTTGGTATTAGCGTTATCGCGCGCATGGTTGCTCATTCCATTGGTTACCACATGACCTATTTGGCTTGCCGCGCTAACCACCTCGCCGCCTGGACAGGTGCAAAATGTAAAGCATCCGCGCGTTCCTACTTGGGCAGCCAGGTTGTATCCGCAATTGCTCACTAACATTGGGTGAGTGTAGTTTTTGCCATATAGTGCATTACCAATAAACTCTGCCGAATGCTCGATTCGCACACCCACAGCAAAACTTTTAGGCTGCATATTTACGCCTAAATTAAAAAGTTTAAGGTAGGTATCGCGCGACGAATGACCAATAGCTAGCACAACTTTATCGGCAACTATCTGTTGAACGCCTGCTACTACGCCAACAATTTTGTTGTTATGGAATAAAAAATCGTCTACTTTTGTATTAAATAAAAACTTACCGCCCATGCCTATTATGCTATGTCGGATATTTTTGACAACATCGCGTAATAAATCGGTGCCTATATGTGGCTTGGACTCGATTAAAATATCGTCGGGCGCGCCATTTTCGACTAAAACTTTAAGGCAATAGTTAACAAAAGGGGATTTTACCCTAGTCGTCAGCTTCCCGTCCGAGAATGTTCCGGCGCCACCTTCGCCAAATTGCACATTACTTAAAGGGTTAAGCTTGCCTTGTTTAAAAAAGGTCTGGATATCTTCGACGCGCTGCTCTACCTTGGCACCTTGCTCGATTACCAAAGGTGATACACCCATTTTGCTAAGAATATATGCGCAAAAAAGACCAGCCGGCCCCGCACCTACAATTATAACTTTTTGTTGCTTTGTTTTATCGTCTATAGCGGAGCGCATCTCTTCTAGTTTATGTGCAAAATCATCCGCGCTGGTGGCGGCATCGTTAAAATAGAGCGTAAAAATAAAGAGGATATGGTTTTTATCACGCGCATCTATGGCTCGTTTAATGGTATACTCTCGACCATTAGCAACACGTGTGATAGCATAGGTTAAATCCTCTTTAGTATATCCTAACGGCAAGGTAAACTGTGCCATGTTAGGGTTATTTGCATTTTTTATTTTGTAAAAATTGCGTGACATAGTTTTTTATGCTAATCCGAAATCTCGGCTAGGCATTTTTCGCACACATATTTATCTTTAAAAAGTGATGTTTTGCTAGACGAGCCGCAAAAAATGCAAGTAGGTTGATATTTTTTAAGTATAATTGCATCGCCCTCTACAAAAATTTCCATTGGGTCGCGAACAGAAATATCTAAAGTTTTGCGTAACTCCATAGGAAGCACAATGCGCCCTAGCTCATCAATTTTTCTAACAATACCGGTAGATTTCATAAGTTTCCCTCATATCAATTAAATTAGTTTTTGTGTTAGTATTATGTGAGATTAGTTTATCACATAATTTGACATTTGTCAACAGAAAGAAGTGCCCATGATGAAATTTGTTCAAGTTCATTTAATCATGGTTTCTCTAAACTTATCCTGCCTAGACGCGCGCTTCTAAAATCGTCTAGCACAAGCTTGGCGGCGCGTTCATCGTCAATCTCGCCACCGCGCATTAAACAACCGCGTTTTTTGCCAATATCTAGCAAAATATCATAATCGGTTTCGTAGGCGGTATCTTCCGCTAGTGAATAACGCTGCAACAAAGCGTTTTTATAGTTAGATATTAAATATCCGCAAAGGTTGGTGGCGATGTCTACTAAATCCATTACCTCGCCCTTAATTGCGCCTGTGTATGCAAGGTTTAGGGCAACTTTGCGATTGTCGAACTTAGCCCATAATATCCCAGGGGTATCTAACAGCTCGAACTGCCTATCTATGCGCACCCATTGCAGATGCTGAGTAACGCCTGCTTTATCGCCCGTTTTAGTTGCTGCGCGGTTGGTAAAGCGGTTAATAAACGCCGATTTACCTACGTTAGGAACGCCTAGGATAAGAAGTTTAGTAGGTCGTGACGTTATCCCGCGGGCTTTATCACGCTCTATTTTTAGACTATTGGCAGCAATAATTGCTTCTTTTAATTGGCTAAACCCTGCGCCCGTGGTAGAGGATATTGGAACGCAAAGAGTTTTTTTATCCGACAGATTATCGTCAGACGAATTTGTTGTAGTAAAAAATTTCTTCCATTGTAAGGTTACGTCGCTATCGGCTAAATCGGCTTTATTCAATAAAATTACGCGCGGTTTATCGCCAACTATCGAGTCGATATCGGGGTTGCGCGACGATATAGGAATGCGCGCGTCGACTAATTCTAAAACAACGTCTACCAATTTAAGATGTTCGGTAATAAGGCGTTTAGTTTTAGCCATATGCCCTGGGTACCATTGTATTTGTTTTTCGGATACATTATTAGGCGCAGATTTGTTTTTCATGTGTAGGGCTTCCTTTTAGTCGTTTATAATTTTTTTAATTACCGAACTTGCTAATATCTCTAAAGTATCGTAGATTTTAATATTGGTCGATTGCAAACCTAATAATTGTAAATCGGTACAGGCTAAAATTATTGAATCTGCTCCGTTATTATACATTTTTTCTATTATATCTTCACAATATTTTTTATCTTCTTTAGTTTGTTTATTATTGGTTAATCTAAATATAATACTATTTAGTTCATCTTGCTCGGTTTTATTTGTGGATAAAAAATTGATACCTATTTTATTGAACACGCTTTCGTAAAGCTTACTTGAAGCAGTTAAGCCAGTTGAAAGCAATCCTATTTTTGATAACTTGTTATTCATTATAAAATCTACAGTTTCGTTGATTATATTTACAAACGGAATATTAATAGCTTCTTGTATATCAGATGCAAACCTATGTAGAGTATTACATGGCATGCAAATAAAGTCGCTACCTGCTTTTTCTAAATTTACAGCCTCATCTTTTAATAATTCTTTGTGTCTACTTATTATTCCATATAAAATTTCGTTTTCTTCTTCTTCGTAAGAAATTGGAACAGATGCAATAAAAACATGTGGTCTGTATTGATTATTCAAACCACGTTCTAATTCTTGACAGCCTTGAATGATTTTTTCGTAGAATTTCCCAGTGGTTGCTGGGCCAACTCCACCTATTATCCCTACACTTTTCATGATAATCTATCACCTTTTTCATTTGCTTTTTGCTTTATAAAAACCTAAGCCGTCGATTGCATTTTTAAAAACCAAACGCGTACCCGACGGCTTATATTATTTAAACTTTAAATTCTCTTATATTATTGGTTCAGCGCACCAAACGAATCGAATGGCCAAAAGCGGAACAGGGCATGCCCAATAATCTCTTTTTTACTAACCATACCAACTTCGGTGCGACGGCTATCTTTGCTATTATTGCGATTATCGCCCATTACAAACACATGGTCTGCAGGAACTATTTGAGGGAAGGTCATATCCCCACGCAAATGGGTTGCATCTTTAATATAAGGCTCGCTAATAACTGTGCCATCGACGGTTACATCGCCGGTTTCAAAGTTAATATCTACAGTTTGCCCCTCGGTTGCAATAACACGTTTAATGAATGGGGTGTTAGGGTAACTCTCGGGCTTAAAGACAACAATATCGCCATTTTTAGGGGTATAGAAGAAGCGGTTGACATATAGGCGATCGTCCGATTGCAATGTTGGCTGCATAGACGGACCTTCTACTAATACAAGTTTAAATACATAAGTACGCACTACAAAAGCAAATACAATAGCTAAAAGAATGGCAATAACCCAATCTAAAATTTCTTTTAAAGTAGAGTTTTGCTTGCTTGGTAGCGTAGATGCTTGTTCGATATTAGAGTTCTCTTCCATTATTTTACGCGCCTCCTGATAAATTATATGGCTGCAATGCTAGCAATTATGATTTTTAGTTGCCTAGTTTTTCTTTTAATCTAGCAGCTTTACCAACACGATAGCGTAAGAAGTATAGCTTAGCGCGACGTGCAACACCATGACGCACGATATCTATTTTTTTAATAGAAGGGTGGTTAACCATAAAGGTTTTTTCGACCCCTACACCACTAGCAATGCGACGCACTTTAATGCGTTTGCTAATTTGGTTGCCGTTTTTAATTGCAATAACAATGCCCTCGAACATCTGGACACGCTTTTTATCGCTAGTTTTACTCTCGCGAATTTCTTGATGAACCTTAACTGTATCGCCAATTTGGATATTAGGCAAATCGGTACGAATTTGTTCGGTTGTAAGTTCGTTTAAAATGTTAGACATAATTTAAAAACCTCATTTTTACAATAAATATGTACCACATATAATGATACATCAAGCATTATATCACACATTAAAATAAAATGCAAGTGTTTTTTTGAATTTTTTTAACTTTTTTTGCATTTTTTTAAAATTTCTCTTGCCATGATAGCTTTTTTAGTATATAATTTAGTAATAATCGTCTATTAAAAAGGGATGAATAACAAATGAAAGTTACTATTATAGGTGCAGGGTTGGCGGGCTGTGAGGCTAGCTATTACTTGGCACAACACGGTATAGAGGTAGATTTAATTGAACAAAAGCCGAACGATTATACCGATGCTCATACCTCGCCCGATTTTGCCGAGCTTGTATGCAGCAACTCGCTACGAAGCGATGAGTTAACCTGCGCTGTCGGGCTGTTAAAAGCGGAGATGCGCTCTTTAGGTTCACTTATTATCGAAGCAGCAGATAGTACAAAAGTGCCTGCTGGTGGTGCTTTGGCGGTGGATAGGAATGGTTTTTCGGGATATATAACGTCTAAAATACAATCGCACCCTAAGATTAATATCATGACTAAAAAGGTGGAAACTCTGCCAGATGTGCCATATTTAGTTATAGCGAGCGGCCCGTTAACTAATGGCGCACTTGCAAACGAGGTTGCGCGGATAACAGATAGCGACAGCCTACATTTTTACGATGCAATTGCGCCTATTATAGATGCCGACACTATAGATATGAGCGTGTCGTATAAGGCTGCAAGGTATGGCAAGGGTGGCGATGACTATATAAATTGCCCTATGACGCGTGAGGAGTATGATGTTTTTTACAATGCGCTAATAGCTGCTGAGGGTGCCGAGGTAAAAGGGTTTGAAGGTAATGTATTTGAGGGTTGCATGCCAATTGAAGAGATGGCGAGGCGAGGGCATGATACCATGTTGTTCGGCCCGCTTAAGCCTGTGGGTTTGCCTAATCCTCATGCAGGAGGTACGATTCCATACGCGGTTGTGCAATTGCGTCAGGATAATGCCACAGCAACCTTGTATAATATAGTAGGCTTTCAAACTCATCTTAAATTTGCCGAGCAGAAGCGCGTTTTTTCGCTTATCCCTGGGCTATGTAACGCCGAAATTGTTAGGTATGGAGTAATGCACCGCAATACATTTATAAACTCGCCTGCGCATTTAGATAAATGGTATAAAAATAATTTACCCGATGCGTTGCCTAGTGGTGGCGAGGTATATTTTGCCGGGCAAATAACGGGCGTAGAGGGATATGTAGAAAGCAGCGCGTCGGGGCTGGCAGTGGGAATAAACATTGCGCGGCAAATTATGGGTAAAGATAAAATAGATTGGACGCCTCAGACCGCCATGGGTGCTTTAGGGTGCTATGTATCTAATGCGAGCAATAATGGCAGGTTTCAGCCGATGAATATTAATTTTGGTATAATGGAAAGTTTAAATGAGCGCATTAAAAGCAAGCAAGAGAAGAACTTAAAAATCTCGCAACGTGCATTGGATATAATTGAAAATTTAAATTTTGATTAAAGCGGCTATTGCACTAGCCTTACATAACCCTCGATTGTATACATTAAATCACCAAAACGGTTGCCATTTGTAAAGCTAACGTTATAACCTTTTGCATGTTCTGTAAGGACGGCATCTACAACTTTATACTCGGGTGTTAATATATAAAAATTACTGTTTACACCTATATGAACACCATGCAAGCCCATCTCTTCGTCTACTTTAACGGTTAGGATATTATTAATTTCTCGCACGTTCTTCATATGTTTAATCGCGCCTGTTACGCAGGCATAATTTTCGACCGAAAGCTTAATACTCTCTAAATATTCAGCGGAATCGGGCATATACTCCATACCTTTTGGCACGAGTAAAAAGCTAAGCGTATCGGGGTCTATTATTTTATCCTTTTGGCATAATTGCTCTGCTACGTAATAATCTATATTGCTTGCGCGATTGTATAGTTCTACTTGGTACGATGTTGCCGACACGCAAATAAAGCAGGTGCAGGCTATAATCGCACCATATATAATTCTGCCTACTTTGCCATGCAATACCCAACCTAAAACAACGTCTATCAATAAAGCAATACCAAAAAATGCCGAGTATACCATGCGCGTTGGCATGCGGATTAACTCTAGAACAAATGGCATAGAAAGCCCTGCGCCTATTAATATAATTGCCACTATTATCCCGCGCAAGCCCTTGCCACGTTGGCGCATATATAGTGCCGAGAAGTATCCTAAAGCTGCTGATGCTATTGCTGTGATAATGTAAAAGACGTAGTAGCCTTGGCGCATAAAGGTTATAAACCCTTGCCAAACTATGTTCTTACCAACCGTTACAAAAACACTTCTAAGTGCAAATAATACATCTATTGTATGACCTATTATATCGCCTTTAATAAACCCTCCGCGGGTAGATATTTCTGCCGAGTTGGTGTGATTTGTATACCATGCCAAAAATAAGGCGGTGGCAATTAGGGGTATTGAATACGCGAGAATTCGTTGCCAGGCAAGCGTTTTGCCATTAGTCTGCCATACTAAATACATTAAAAATATAATCATTACCGGTAAAAAAGTTTCGTAAAAAAACACGCTAGCAATGGCACAAATTAAAGATGGTATAAGCCACCAAACTTTATCGCTCTGGCTCCATTTTACAATAAACCATGCGCTAGATGTAACTAAAAACAGCGAGATTATAATCCTCATAGCGGCGCATAACCAATATGTACCCTCTATGGTGAGCGGGAATATGGTTAGTATTATTAAGAACAATCCACCTACATATACTTTATTTTTGCGCAAAATTTTAACTAGCATTATGGCGGTTAAGGCTAGTAGTAATGTTAAAAACAGCGAGGGAATCCATAGGTGATTCCTTAACGGTATAAGTACAAAAACATCTACTAACGCAGCTAGGGGGCGGATAGCAATTTTCTCTGGCGTTATAATTGGCGCGTCACCCATGTACAAGAACCAATCATCGGCGAAGGGTAGGTATTTAAACCCAATAATTGCGCGCGTTAATAAAATTGCTATGCCAAACGAGATAAATAATCCGTTTGTGTAGATAAAGTTCCATACTATTTTAGATATTTCTTTTAATTTTTGCATTTGAACAAACTCCTGTTACTTTCCTAAATATGTTTTCATTACGCTTCTGGCGACGGGTATGGCAAGCGTTCCGCCTGTGCCGCCGCTATATTCAACTATAACAGCAACTGCTATGCTTTTATCCGAATCTCTATTTTCATCCATAGCAAACCCAATAAACCACGCATGCTCTTTGCCCTGCTTTTCATTCTCTGCCGTCCCAGTTTTGCCACCCACTATTGCACCGTCGATAGCGCATGCTGTTGCCGTCCCTGTTTTAACGGTTTCTGTCATCATTTTTTCGATAGTCAAGGATTTTGTATAATCCGTTGCCGTCATAGTACTCTTCTTTTTTGCATCATAAACAATATTACCCGCGGCATTAGTTGCGCGTTTTACAAAGGTAGGCGTTACCATTTGCCCCCTATTCACCACGCTGGCTGCTACCATTGCCATCTCGATCGGTGTAGATAACACCTGCCATTGCCCGATAGCTGCCGAAGCTAAATCTGTCTTAGACATATCTTTTTGTGGGAAGCGAGATGTTGTTATATTTATATCGCTTTCTAAATTTTTTTCAAACCCAAAGTTATATGCCATTTGTCGCAAAGCATCGGCACCTACTTGCAAGCCCCATTGGCAAAAGGCTACATTAGATGATAGCGCGTACGACTTAGTTAAATCTAAATTACCCATGGCTTTATTCTGATAGTTTTTAAAACGTCTGCCATCTATTACAACGCTTCCTGTATCATTAAAGGTCATTCTTTCTAAATCCTCTTTTAAAACCGCCGCGGCTGTTATGGTTTTAAATGTAGAACCAGGGGCGTATAACCCATTTGTCGCGCGCGAGAGTATCGGCGAATCTTCATCGTTTACTAAAGTAGTCCATGTATTAGTAAGCACTTCATCGTTAGGGTCGAACGTTGGGTAGCTATAGCAGGCAATTACGTCGCCTGTTTTAGGGTCTAGTGCCACAACCGCACCATGCTTAGTTCCCATTGCTTTTGCCGCCGCCTGTTGGACGGAATTATCTAGCGTAAGGGTGAGGTCGTGACCTTTCTCTGCCACGCTATTTATATTAAAGGTAGATTGCAATATATCTTTACCTAGTAATAAATCGTTAAATGTACTTTCTATTTGACTTTTACCATATATAGTAGAATTGTAGCCTATTACATGCGCATACAAACTTCCATAGTAGTAACGCCGCGTTTGGTAGCCATTATCCTCACGTGTGCTTTCGGCAAGCAATACACCATTTACATCATAAATCTTGCCACGCAAGGTAGCGTTCTCGTCTGCCCATAAACGCTTATTGAACGAGCTTTTTTTGACATCTTCGGCGCGGAATAATGTAAAATGCGTTAAATACACTATAATGCTAAGGAATAATAAGCAGAAGATACATAAGGCTATTACTATTCGTGTATTATGTCTCATTTTAAGGCGTCACCTCCGATGCGTTATCGTCGGTGGCCTGCGAGCTTGGCGAGTAATACTTAAGCTGAGCATTGCGACTGATGGCTTGTAATAGCCCTAGGCTTATAAATGTGGTGGTAAGCGAGCTTCCGCCATAGCTGATAAAGGGGAGAGTTATGCCTGTAAGGGGGATAAAATTAACAACACCGCCGATTATTATAAAGGTTTGTATGCCAAATATTGTAGTGATGCAAGTGGCGACGCATTTATCATACCCCTGGGCGATAATGCAAATTTTGTACCCGCGATACACCAGCACCATAAAAAGGAGGATGATGGCAAAACCGCCTAGCACGCCCATCTCTTCACATATAGCCGAGAAGATAAAGTCGGAGTGGACTTCGGGGATAAAGACAGGGTGACCCAAGCCTAAACCTGTGCCAAAGAACCCGCCTGTTGCTATAGCGAATAAGCTTTGAGTTGTTTGGTACCCTAGGTTAGACGGGTCGGCAAACGGATTAAGCCAATTGCCGACACGCGTTTGTATATGCGCCACAAATTTAACCGCCAAAGCAGACATTGCGCATAACGCCGCGGCATTAAGCGAGATTAAACCCCAACCATCGCTATATATAAATAACATTATTAAATAGGTAATATAAAATACAACTGTGCTTCCCCACTCGCGCTGCAAAATTAAGAAGCCGCAAAATATAGCAACACATGCGTTGATTATGTATTTTTCTTTAATCTCGTGGTAGCGTTTTTCGGTCTGCCGGGCAAAACCGCACGATATAAACATTGCAAAGAGTACTTTTATAATCTCAGAAGGCTGAACGCTAATAGGGCCAAAAATAATCCAGTTAGTTGCGCCGCCTCTGCGCTGACCTAAAATTAAGGTAAGGATAAATAGAATAACAGATGCGCCAAAATATGTCCATTGTAAGTTACGCCAAAAATGGAAGTGTGCGTATAACATGTAGCTAATGGTAAATAGTATAATGCCGATGGCGTACCAAACTATCTGTTTTACGCCAATGGTATAGTTAATTCGGCATAGCATAGCAACGCCTAATACTACAAGCATAGATGCTATTATAAATAAATATCTATCGCCCCATCTAAAGTGAGATATGCAAAAGTAAGTAATAAGTGACATAGACAAAACAACAGCACCTGCAATTAGAATGTAGGTGTCGTGCGGCTGAAGGTAAAAAAAGATTAACCCAAACGCTAATATATTAGTTATTATAAAAAGTATTATTGGATGTTTTGTCATAATAACCCTTTCTACGCGTTCTGTTTCTTGTTCAAGTGCGTTTTAAACTCTAGTTCAAACTCACCAGCACGTATGCGGTCGCCATCGTCTAATAAATAAGGCTCATCTATTCGCTCACCGTTTAATAGCGTTCCGTTTTTACTATTTAAATCTTTTATATGCCACTCGTTTTTATCCCACCATAGCAAAAAATGCTTGCTACTAACTAATAAATCGTCTAGTCTAATATCGCAAGCCTTGCTTCTTCCAATTAATACTCTTCGCTTGGTTAAATCTACAATGGTAGAATCCTCATCGTTGTTAATATCGTGTATTTTTAAAAAAGGTGAAACTGTGTCGGGCAAGTTTTTCTCTACCTCTAAAATGCTAGACATATCTTTATATATCATTTTAACTATAGAAATTATAAACACATACAAAAGAATAACAAAGCAATATTTTGTAAAGGTAGATAATATGCTAAAAAGCTGATTCTCGGTCAATGAACAAACACCCCCAAAATAATACCACTAAAGTTAGTTTTCTTTAATGGTATTATACATTTTATTTACGTCAATGTCAAGTAAAATTAATGCGACATTATTCTACTTCCACATTATATTTAATGGCACCGTTGGTATTTTCTATAAACATTTTTGAGGTTGCGTTTGGGTCGCCATTTTCATAAACTTTATCAGGATAAGATTCATCATACACTCTAAGCCCACCATTTTTTATCTTAAAGTATTTATAAATTTGGCTTTCGCTAATTGCATTGTTATTAAAATCTTGGTTGGTAACATCAATGTATCCGTTGTTGTTAGTTACCTTGCTCTCACCAATAAATGCACCAATTAGCATAATGCCACCATTTTGATTAATAACATCTAGCTTTTTTGCAGCAAATACGTCATCGGTTTTAATTGCACCGTTCTCGTTGGTTAGGTTCATGACGTCTGCCTTGACATCTTCGGCCTTAATAGCACCATTAATATTAGAGGCTGTAAGGTTAGTAAAGGTACTATCACTAATATCTATTACACCGTTATTATTGCTAATCTGTGCATTAATTGATGAAACGTCGCACTCGATTACACCATTTTTATTGCTGATTATAATGCTATCTAATGGCGCGGTACCATAGGGGACTTGCACTTTAACGTAGTCTTCCTCGCTATCACCAAAACCGAAACTCATATTAAATATAGAGGCTGTAATGCGCAAGCCTTTATCTTCATCCTTTACACTTTTTGTATTATCTGAATTTTCTGAATTTTCTGCAAAGTCTGGGTCGTTAACATATAGCACGCCCTCGCTAACTGCAAATTTTGGCTTTTGGTCGGTATAACTAAGCTCTATTGCATAGCTATCGCCATAACTAACCTCTACCTGCTGATTCTTTAAGTTAAGTTGCATAGAATTAAAACTCTCGTCCAGCTTTATCTGCTCGTAAGCTCTATCGGTTGGTAATATTATATTACCATCTTTAATATCAAAGCTTGTTTGCGCGCCAAACGATAAGCCGATTGTAATTAGTATAAGCGAAAGTATTATTGTGCCTGCGAAAAGTTTCCAATGTTTCATTTTGAGCTCCTCCTTAAAATTTTGCTGAAGAGTTTGTTTAGCCCTTTAAATATAATTTTTATAAGGCAGATAGTATAATGAATGAACAATACCCCAAGCGATAGTGTTAAAAGCCCTACCCCTACAAAGTATAAAGTAGTAGGAAAGCTGCTAAAAATAAAGCTTAGGCTGGCGATTCCTCCGACTATGCCGACGAATATAATTGCGCCGCCAGATAGAATTACAGCCGATACTATAGCAATAATTGTTACTATAATTGCAATGGCAATAAAACCAAGAACAATGGCTATAGGTATGGCAATAGGCGCAGCAAATAACGAAAGTATTATTATCCATAACACTTTAAATGACGATTTCGCAGGTGCTTCGTCTGCAAAGTCTGCCAAGATACGCGCCGCAATTTTGTCGGGCGATTGAAGTTTATCTAAAGCCTTTTGCTCATCTTCGGCATCTTCAAAATATTGCTCGTAATAATTAATTGCATCGATATATTCTTGATGTGGAAGCTTGCGCAATTTGTTTTTTAATTGTGACATAAACTCATTTTTTGTCATTGGATATACCCCCTAAAATTTGGTCTAGCTTTTGCTTGTAAGCTTCCCAAGATTTTTTGTGCAGTGCTAAAACGTCGTTACCTTTTTGCGTAATTTTGTAGTAACGTCTGTTGCGCCCGTTATATGGTTGGTCGTAGGTCTGCAAAAATCCATCTTTTTGCAATCGACGTAATACCGGATACAACGTACTTTCAGAGATAGACATTACGTTTTCTATCTCTTGACTTAAAGCGTAGCCATAAGCATCTTTTTTAACTAAAGTTTGCAAAATGCAAGCTTCTAGCAATGTAGAACTTGAAAAAGTAGCCAAATGTATCACCCCTTTTAATATTGAAATTAAAACATTATTAATTATTATAACAATATTATATCACATATAGTATTATTTGTCAAGAGTTATTTTAAAAAATATTTTAGCAAAAGAAAAGCCAAGCATAAAAACGCTTGACAAATGATAAAATATGTAGTATAATGGTAGTAACAAAAGGGGCAACCGAATGTTTCGGTCGGCTTCCTTGCAAATTCTTTATTGTTGAAACAATAACCGTCGGCTTTACAAGGGTGCGACGGTTATTTTATTACTCTAAACTACCGGAGTAGCAAAGAATGCCATCAGAATAAGTATAATTACGCAAGCAATTATAAGCTTCTTCATTGGCACCACCCCTTGCTATCAATAGCAAGGAAGCCAACCGTCACAAGCTGAATATCCCCTTTATAATACTACCATGGGTATTATACCAAAAAATTTCATAAATATCAACTAAAACTAACAATAGTAATAATAATTTAACTATTTTGTAATATAAGTTGTTTTTTGCGACGAAATGAATCCGTCGAAGCGCATTTATATTTTATATTACGCTATATAAAATTTCGGCATAGGTAGGGTATTCCCAATATTTATCGGCAACTAACGTTTCTAATTCGTCTACCACAGCGCGCAACTCATTCATTTGTGAGAACACTACTTCTCTATAAAACTTAGCATTTTCCAGCGAGTTATCGCTATCTTCCTGAAGCAAACTACCCTCTAACACTTCTAGCTTATCATAAAGAGTATCTAGCAATTGGCTTAGCTTAGTAAGCAACCTATGCTCTAATTTTTCACTAATATCAGCTTTAAACTTTAATCGCATAACTTTGGCAATTTCTGCCTCATAGCTAATGGTAGATGGAACTATGCCTTTTTTGACCATATCGATAAAGGTAAGCGCCTCTATGCGGATAGTTTTAGCGTATTCTTCTAGCATAATCTCGTAACGCGCCAACATTTCGGGGCGTGAAAGCACACCGTGCTTGGTAAACAAATCGATATTCTCGTCTTTAACATAGTAAGGAAGAGCATCCACGGTTGTGCGCAAATTAAGCAGCCCACGCGCTTTTGCCTCGGCAACCCACTCGTCGGCATAATTATTACCGTTAAAGATAATCCGTTTATGCTCGGCAATTTCTTGCTTAATGATGTCACTTAAAGTAGCATTAAAATCGTCGGCTTTCTCTAACTCATCGGCAAACTGACTTAAACTCTCGGCAACTATAGTGTTTAAAATAACATTGGGGCCAGATATCGAGAAGGTAGAGCCAACCATACGGAACTCGAACTTATTACCGGTAAATGCAAAGGGGGATGTGCGGTTTCGGTCGGTTGTATCCTTAGGGAATTTAGGCAGCACGCTGGCGCCTATTTCCATATGAATACGCTCTTTACCTACATATTCATCACCGTTATCTATGGCTTTTAATATGGCCTCTAACTCTTCGCCTAAAAAGATGGATATTATGGCAGGTGGTGCCTCGTTTGCGCCTAGGCGATGGTCGTTACCTGCATTGGCAACAGATATACGCAATAAATCTTGATGCTCGTCGACAGCTTTAATAACCGCCACTAAAAATAGCAAAAATTGCGCGTTCTCGTGCGGAGTGTCGCCTGGCTCGAGTAGATTTATGCCTGTGTCGGTAGATAGGCTCCAGTTATTATGCTTTCCGCTACCATTGATGCCTGCAAAAGGCTTCTCGTGCAATAGGCATGCCATGTTATGCTTATTAGCTATTTTTTGCATAAGTTCCATGGTAATTTGGTTGTGGTCGGTTGCTATATTAGTAGATGTAAATATTGGTGCAAGCTCGTGTTGAGCGGGGGCAACCTCGTTATGTTTAGTTTTAGCATATACCCCTAACTTCCATAGCTCTTGGTCTAGCTCTTTCATAAATTCAGAAACTCTGCCCTTTAACGAGCCAAAATAGTGGTCGTCAAGTTCTTGACCTTTAGGCGGACGCGCACCGAATAATGTCCTGCCACAAGCGACTAAATCGGGGCGTTGCAAATATGTCTTTTTATCGATTAAAAAGTATTCTTGCTCGGGGCCTACCGTTGTGGTTACGCGGTTGACATTAGTAGTGCCAAATAGTTTTAAAATACGCAGGGCTTGGTTATCTAACGCTTCCATAGAACGCAAGAGTGGAGTCTTTTTATCTAACGCCTCGCCGCTATATGAACAAAAGGCGGTGGGTATACACAACGTATCATCCTTAATAAAAGCGTAACTTGTTGGGTCCCAAGCGGTATATCCGCGAGCCTCGAAAGTAGCGCGCAAACCACCAGATGGGAAGCTAGAGGCGTCGGGCTCACCACGAACTAATTCTTTACCCGAGAACTCCATTATTACCTTTCCGTTAGCGATGGGCGAGATAAAGCTATCGTGCTTCTCGGCAGTTATACCCGTCATAGGCTGGAACCAATGCGTAAAATGCGTAGCACCTTTCTCGACCGCCCAGTTTTTCATTGCATTTGCGACACTATCGGCAATATCTACCCCAATAGGTTGCAAGTTTTGCGTGCAATGCTTAAGACGTTTGTACACTTCTTTAGATAAGCGCTGCTTCATTACCTCGTCGTTAAAAGTCATCGAGCCGAAGATTTCTGTTACATGAGCCATGTTTTTTGCCTCCTATAAAAAAACGCATAAACTTATTAAGGGAAGTTACACCCCATAAGTTTATGGCGCCATTGCCTTTTATTTTAATAAAACCACGCTTCGGCGGAGTGAATCCGCCTGCGCTTCTAAAGTTATTTGGTTGTTTTTGGCGACAAGCTGCCAAAAACTTTCTAATTCATTAATCATTATATGCTTACATTAAAATTTTACCACTAACTACTAAATTTGTCAATAGATGTTGACAAAAAATTTAAATGATGATACAATAATCTTGTAAAAATTTTTACATATTATTTTGTAGGAGGTTAAAAACAATGGCTTTTAAAATTAACGAAGATTGTATCAGCTGCGGTGCATGCGCGTCTGAATGTCCTGTTTCTTGCATATCAAAAGGCGAAGAGCGTTTTGTTATTGATGCAGAACAATGTATAGAATGTGGCGCTTGTGGCGATATTTGCCCTGTTTCGGCTGCAAACCAAGAGTAGTTAAGCACGTTATTTTTTAATTATTTTAGTTGCGGCATGTGTTTTGTGTCGCAATTTTTTTATAAAAGGTGTCGTTTTTTATGAAACTTTTCTGTAATGCAAAACTGAATATCTCGCTAAGCATAGTTGGTATGGCGTCGAATAATTACCACCTTATAGATAGCCTTTTTGTGCCGATATCGCTTCATGACACCTTAACTATATCGCGCGGGTCGGGCAAATTTTCTATCATGCACCCTAACGGTGTGCCTATTGATTATATCCCTAAAACTGCTGATAACACCTGCATTAAAGCAATTACAGAGTTTAGTAAATTTACTGATATTGAATGCAATGTAGATATTAAACTTGTTAAACGCATACCGTCTGGTGGTGGATTAGGTGGAGGCAGCAGCGATGCAGGGGGCGTTATTAAGGCGTTAGATACAATTTACCATACTAATTTATCTAGCGATGACATGCTTAAAATTGCTGCTAAAGTTGGGGCAGATGTTCCGTTTTTTATTATTAATAAGCCTTGTCGCGTGCGTGGTATTGGCGATGAGCTTAGTTTAACGACAAGCAAGTATAAAAACGCTATCATTTTTATGCCAAAGCGGGTTCATTGCGATACTAAAAAGGTATATAACGAGTATGATAGGCTTAAAACTCAGATGCTAGAGCCAACTGTAACACCAGCATTTGCCGAAAATTGTTCGCCTAATGATTTACTTGCACCTGCGTTAAATGTTTACCCCAAGCTAGAATCGGTGGCACAATTGGCGCGGTTAGTTGCTGCAAAACTTGGCAATGCGCCTTATGGAATGAGCGGAAGCGGCAGCACTTTTTGGGTGATTTGCCCGCCCGAATTGAACTTATACGATTTAATTTTAGATAATAATTTAGACATAAAAAAATACCTTTTAGAACATAAAATTATGTTCCAAAAGGTTGATTTTATTTAATATAAAGACGCTTCGGCGGAATGAATCCGCCTGCGCTTCTAAAGCTATTGTGAAATTTTTGCGGACAAGCTCGCAAAAATCTGTTTCTAAATAACATTACCTAAACTTTTTAAACTGTGGATTCTTTTTAATGCTTTGATGGCTATTGAAGTGAGGCTGTGCAGGTTGATTCCTCTTGTTTGAATTTTTAAAAAGCTTATTTACAACGCTAGATATAATACTAGTTTTTTTAGCTGCATTTGCCTCGGCAACGGCTTGCTGCCGCTTATTAAGCGATTCTAACGTATCAGTTACGTGGGCAGATGCAGTCATTAGGCAAGATTTAACATTAATGTAATTCTGCGTGTCTTTAATACCATCGGCGCCGTTTTTTTCAAAAAAAATCAATTCTTTATCGTCAAACACTAATCCATAGCCTTCGCTATTTAAGTGCAAGCCTATCCCTTCGCCTGGTGTAGCATCTATATTACCAAACACAACAGAACTATCAACAGGGAAGTATTTTGCTTGAATCCCCGAAGTTGTAGTAAAAGTTATAGGCATAACTGGTGGCTCGCCATTATTATTAGATGCTTCGTACTTAATTTTAGCTATTTTAGAAATTCTTTCGTATATCCGTCTGCCAACCTGGGCTAAATCATCTTTAGCAGCTTTAAATGTTGCGTCAAGTTTTTCTTTGCTTTTAGCTATTTCATCTTTAGAAACACTTTTTTTATCCAATTTATAAAGCTTCATGTTTTTGTTATAAACATTCTCTGCATTTACAATATCATCATAAAATTTACCCATTATACTTTCCCCTTGGTTTTACCTTTTTATTATCTTAATATTATTAGATTTATTTTGTGTCGGCACGACCTTGCCTGTTGCGTCATCAAATGCGTGAGTGTTGTCGTCGAAATCGGCTTGCTTGCTAATTATAGGCAACTTTGCATGGTGCGACGCGAATTTATTAACTTCAATCGGAGTCCTACCTTCTTCTGCAATGGTCTTCCCCTCAAGATTACTCTTCGCTGCTAGCTTTTTAGAGTTCTTTAAAAACTCCATATTTTTTTCGATATTAGAGTATGTGTCAAAAAATATTTGCCTAACTGCAACAAAATTCGCGCCAGAGTTTATGATATTTTCGTCGGCTGCGCCTAGGCTCAGAATCACCTTGCCGTCCGATTCAATCCACCCTGTGCCATCTTTGCAAAAATGATGCAGAATACCATCTCGCTCATACTCTATATATTTCCCTTTATCATCGGTTTTTAATACCTCTTTTTTAATAGGCGAACCCGATTTACTTCTTTTTGACAAAATTTTTATATAACGTTTAGCTTTTTTGTAAATCTCTTTTGCCATTTCGGTTAAATAAGCATCGGCATCTAGTGCTAATACTATTTGATTCCTTGCCTCACGCAGGCTTTCTTTAACATCGGTTTCAGAGACTAAATCGTCAGATGCCTCAGGATTTTTTTGTTGCGCCTCGTATTTTGCTAAATTACTTCTGTAAGTATCGTGAGCTTTTAGAATATCAAAATCGACTATCCGCTTTGGTGTATTAAAAATGTCTTTATTTTGCATAATAATTCTCCCCTTTTTTTAGCAAGTGCAAGCTGTTAAAACGCAATTTTTGTAATTGTATCATATTTTATTTAAAATGTCAACCTGTTGTGATTTAATTCCGCAAAAATTTAAAAAATGCTTGCAATTTTATAAATTATGTTATATAATTAGATAAATTATAATGCGACTTTTAAAAGGGGATAATTTTATGAAAAAGAAAACTTGGATTATTATTGCTATTGTAATTGTTTTAATTGGCGGCGGAGTAACTTGGGTAATAGCGATAAGGAATAACAAACTTGCCGAGCTGCAAAACGCCAGCCAAGCGCTACAACCTAGCCCTGCAACGCAAGAGGCTGAAGCACCGCAAAGCCCTGTGCCAACAGCGACGGCTAGCCCTAACAAAGCTAAAGATTATTCGGCTATTTTAGCTGACGTTAATAAGTGGCAAGCCTATTATTTTGAAAATGTTCTTGGCGAATATTCCGACTCAATAGAATTTCCGCGTCATAGTCTTGAGGGCGGTGGAATGCTAGATGAAAATAGCGGTGGATTTTTCAGAGAGCTAGAAAAAGAAGTTAAAGGCTATCCTTTTTATCAGCATTGGCTTTCAATAGTTGAGCGAAATTATAGTTTTATGGGTGTAAATAATGATGCGAAGTCGAGGAATGCTGCGGAGGCAGCAGATGAGATGGACGCGCTTTTGAATACCGTTTATCAACAAATTAGGCGCGAGATACCCGAGGCGGACTTTAAGGAGCTACAAAAAGCTGAGCAAAAATGGTTAGACGATTGTGAAGCCTTTTCAAGAAAAAACTTTACTATGTCGTACGAGGCTAGTTACTTCGAGTGGAGTGCAAAAAGCTTTAGAACGCTGCTATTGCTTAAATATTTTGGATAGAACGTTTTAAGCAAATATAGATAAGAAGATTTAGAAAAAATATAAAAAGCGAGGCGTTATTTAAAACGTCTCGCTTTTTTGTGTGATTAAATTTAATTTTTAGAGAGATAAAGATCTAAAAAATCGAGTAATCCTTCTTCAGGCGTTACTTTTGCAGAAGAAATATTTTGTTCTTCTTGCTTTTGCCATTTTATAAGATCTGGCATTTTTTTAATCAATCCTGAATGACCGGCAGGTGACATGCAAACATCCGCTGGAGTCAAAGATGAAACTGTTGCAAAAATGGTTTCGTTAATTTCACTTTGCATCAAGGGTATACATTGATATTTAGTGGCGGTTCTTTTGAATATATATAGACCAAGATTATGAAAAAAGTACAGAACATCAAATTTTGTATTTAAAAATTCTAGGCGTATATCTTCTAATCCTTTTAGGAATCCTCCATTGTTAAATGGAAATACAGCAAAATATGCTTGAATGAATAAACCTCTTTTAGTATAAAATGTAACATCTAACCAATCTTTTGAGTTTTTCTCTTTTATTCTTTCTATTACCTTTTTTACCATTTCTTCAATAGACCTTGCATTTTTATCAAGTGCCACTGGCATACCTATAATAGATTCAACGCTGAAATTAGGTGCTGTTTTATTATTGTTTTGAATTTTAGTATAAGTGTCCATTGCATCTTTATAAGTGTCTTCTGATAAAACTTGCCTTTTAAAGGCGTCCTGCTGTCCATCTTCTTTAATTAAAGCATTAGTTACTTCTATTCCAAACTTGTCGACGACAATGTCAGGAGCCGGAGGCTGTTTCAACCAGCTTTTAGAAAATTTGCTTTTAATAATACCTTTATTACAGAGCAGATTGGCAGTAAAAGCTTCTTGATATAGTTTTCCGCTTGGTGTTTCGTGCATAGCTATCACCTCTAGTTAATTATTATGTTAATGCTCTGTGGAACTGACGAGATTCGAACTCGCATTTTCGGTTTTGGAGACCGCTGCTCTGCCAATTGAACTACAGCCCCACACAACATTATCAAGGTTATTATATAACATTTTGGGCAGTTTGTCAAGCATGCACCGTGGTTTTTGTGTGATTTAGTGACTATTGTAAGTGATAAATAATGAATGATAAATACAAAAATTCCTTGCTATAAGCAAGGAAGTGTAAATTGGTGAAAAGAGAAAAGAGAAAAACGAAAGGTGAAAAGTACAAAACTTTGCCTTAAAATAGCTTTGCCATTGCAAAGCTATCTATTCTTTTCACTTTTCTATCTTATCTTTTAACTCTTTGCCGAAGGCAAAGTTTTGGTGCGGGTGGAGGGACTTGAACCCCCACGGTCGCCCACTAGAACCTAAATCTAGCGCGTCTGCCAATTCCGCCACACCCGCAAATACATGGCATAAATTAAGGCGCAACTAACAAGCCTTAATTACCTGACTGAATAATTATAACACATTATTTTTGTTTTGTCAATACTTAAATCATTTTTTCTTACACACACTTTTATACTCGCACCATTTGCATTGTGTCGTGTTATTTTTAAACTTGTATGGGCGGATGTAATTTTCGCCCTTATACATTTTTGCAAGAGTGTTCTTAACCGATTTAACCGCTGCCTCGCATAACTGTGTCAGCTCGTCTGCCGAGGCGGTGCGATTACTACTTACGACCGCCCAATCTCTACTTAACACCGTTGTTCGGTCACCATAATCTAGCATTAGCCCTTGCATTCTAAGCTGCTTATTAATTTGAATGTAATCGTCGCTAGTTAGACGTTCACCAAAGGCGCCCTCGGCCTTATAATACAAATAATACATGCAGCCCGCTGGCTTATAGTGCGTAAACTCGCCACATAGAGCGTGTAAATATGTAGGCAATTGCACCGATACACCGTCTACTACTTCGTCATAATCTATAGAATGGTCGCTGCCTTTGTAATCGACAACCATTATCTCTTTAACCTTGCCTGCGTTATTCGTTTCTATCTCTCTAGCATCTACGCGGTCGATTTTACCGATGATATCTACCTTTTTACCGTCTTCTAACGTTAACGAAATTGGCGGAAGGCTTTGGCTTTTGCCGCCAAACGCAAACTCGAAGGCAATTGGCTTGAACCCGCTTTGTTGGTAATACTGAACGATATTCCACAAGCACGTTTGCATAGTATTGGTGATTTTTGCTACAACGCTGCTGAATCGTGGCGATTCGATTACACTTTTGGCGCAATATTTAGTTAACACGTCTAAAACAATATCGGCAACGCGGGCGCGCAAATTATCTACTTTAATATCTTCCCAACGAGTGACGGTTTTACAATATCGCTCTAAAACTTCGTGGATAATCGAGCCGGTATCGGGCGCTGACAAATTAAATTTTCGGCGCGGGTAGGCTTTTAAACCATACGAAGCAAAATAGGCAAACTGGCACTTGTTATACGCCTCGACGCGTGAGACGGATATATTGTTTTTATTGTAAAGCTGTGATAGTACTTTAGACTCGCCCACTGCCTTAGTGCTATAATTGGCGAATTGTTTAGCTTCTGCCATGGCTTGTGGCATATGCTTTGTGTACCAATTTTGGATTGATTTAATTGTTGAATCTTTTATGTGATTTTTATCTTTTAAATAACGGGCAGCCATATTAAACGTGGCATTGGCAGACTCGAACTGTGGGATATCGATAGGTTGCGCCACCTTTTTGGCACGATTAAAGACGAAGGATGGCGTTACATCTTCGCTTTGTTGATTTTGCATGGGCGCGCTAATTATTACTTGGTGGCTGGCAGAGTTTAGGCAGCGATATATAGTCAATAACTCGGTCACTTGCTTAGTAGATGTTGAATCTGCCAAGGCTATGCCAAGGTTAGAGAGTGATTCCCGCTCGGAGTCGGATATTATCCCCTCACTTACATATCGTTTAGGGAAGATGCCATCAATACTACCTACGATGAATACATATTTAGGAGCATCGCCTTTAAAACGCGCGATGTCGCAATATTCTGCCGAGTTTTGGGTATTCGGAGGTAAATCGAGTTTAGTATTTGCCAATCCTTGTTTTAGCATGGTAATAAACTGTTTAATGGTAAAGTTATCGTCGGCGAACACGCTTTGTATATCGCTTAAAGTAGAAATTAAGGCTTTATACCCTGCCACCCACTCACGCGCTTGTTGAGTTTGGGCGTTATTGTTTAAGTTTTGAGCCGAAGTAGCTACAAATTGCTTAATTTTAACCGCGTTCTGCCAAGAAACTATTGCTTTAATTATATCTTTAGCTTTTTTTCGCCCGCTAAAGTGCGATTTAAACTCTGCAAAAATAGGAGAAATTTCTTGCTGCAAAAAGTTGTTAAGCAATTCTATGTCGGTAGGTTCAAAGCCCATGGGAACAAATTTAAGAGGCTGCTCACCTAGCCATTGCGCTTGAGTAATAGGTGCAGCTAGGGCATAATTTTCGAGCTTATATAAGGTTTTAGATGTTATATTAGGTGCGCATTTTAAGTAGCTAAAGGTGCTAGAATGATTAAAGTTATAGGCGAACACTTGCAGAATTTTAAAGAAAAGTTGAGTGATGGGCAGGCTTAAGACGTTTTTTTCTTGATTAATATGTATAGGTATATCGTACTTTTTAAACCTCTCGGCAATTATGGGCGCATAGGCAGGCTCGTTACTTAAAATGGCAAAATCGCTTGGGTTGGCGTTAAATTTGCGCACTCGGTTTACAATTACTTTAGCGACGCTCTCTATCTCGTCCGTCATGGATTCGGCGGCAAAATAGGTAGTATTAAGGTTAGTGGCGCGGGGAGGTAGTGCTAAAGTTTTGCAATCGCGCTCTAAACCTTGCAATTGTTCAAAGGTAGCTCGCGTGGTGGCAAAAACGTCTAAACCGTGCAAAATATCTGCGTTAGAATGGGTTGTAGGTGTTGGAGCATAAGGGTTATCTAATGTTAGCGTTACATCTACACTTTTAGCATGCTTGGTTAAAAAGGATATAATTTGCATCTCGGCTGGAGTGAAACTTGTAAATTGGTCGAGAATAAAATGGGTATTGCTAAATAAATTGTAGGTGGTGGCAAGTTGTAAAAAAGTGGCGTGGGTATCTTGCATATTAGGGAACTTATTCGTCAACATAGTTTGATAAGTGTTATAGATAAGGGCAATATCGTCAAGCTTTAATTGCATGGCGTGGGTGTGGTTATTGTTGCAGATTTCGATTGGGTCTAACATGTAACGCTCGAACTCGTCAAAAAGTGAAGATATTTGTGATGAGAAGCCCAAGGTATTAATTGCGCCATTAAAAAAGTTTAGCTTGCCGGCACATTTAAAAATAGCTTTTTGAATTAGCATGTCGCGCATTGATGCGTTTGGCGCAGGCGTGATATTGGGGCGATAGTTAGAAATTGTTTGGTTTATAAGACGCTCGAAGCTTAAAATATCGATATATTGTGCAGAAGCGGTGTTTGGCGCGGTGGATTCTAGAGTGTCGGCAGCGTTACACACAAGCGATTCGTAGGTGACAGAGTATTGCTCGGGCACTATTAAAATGCAAGGTTCCGCCTTGCTTGCATGCGCGCGGGCTATGTTTAAAGATTTAGTTGTTTTGCCGCATTTTGCGGTGCCATAAATTAAGGTTAGCATAGTGTTACCCCATTTTAAATATAAAGTAACCAACGAAAGTTATTCGGTGGTTACTTTGAATAAACATATAAAAAACTACTCGCCCAACAGCTTTAGCAATAGCGCCATACGTGTAGGGATTCCGTTGTGCGCTTGAACAAAATACATAGCACGCGGGTCGTTATCTACTTCGGGTAGAATCTCTTCACATCTTGGCAGCGGGTGCAATAGAATTGTATCTTTGCTAAAAGTGTCTAGTACTTTTTGGGTAATAATAAACTCTTCCCTGCCAAAATCGCCTTCAAATCGCTCAGCTTGGATTCGTGTATGATATATAACATTAACGTCTTTTGGCACTTCGTCAAAACTTGTAAACGCTTGGTAGGTCATTCCGTTTTGGTGGATAAAATCGATATACTCTTGCGGCAAGGCAAAAGCCGGTTTGCTTAAACCATATAATTTTACATTTTTATATAGCGATAGCATTTTAATTAACGAGTGCGAGGTTCTGCCATATTTTAAATCGCCGCCTAGTAGAATGGAAATATTATCGGCTGTGCCAAACTTCTCGCAAATAGTAAACACGTCTAGAATGGCTTGTGTGGGGTGCTCTTTTTTACCTGCGCCAGCGTTAATTATTGGAACATTAGATACTTTAACCGCTTTCTCGCTACTATCGTCTTCGTAATGACGCATTACAATTGCATCGGAATATCCTGCAATTATGCGGATAGTATCTTCTAACGTTTCGCCCTTAGAAGCCGACGAGAACTCGCGTGCATTCTCGGTGCTAATATTGCTTGCACCGAGCCTTGCGATGGCACTTTCAAACGATAGCCTTGTGCGGGTAGATGGCTCGTAAAAAAGTGTAGCTATTACCTTGCCAGATAGTGCGTCGTGATACTTAGATGGGTTTTGTTTAATATCCTTGGCTAGGTTAAACAAATCCTCTAAACTTTGGCGATTAAACTGTTCGACACTAATTAGATAATTTTCGTTCATTTAATTCAAATCTCCTTGAATTTCTTTTTATTATATATTAAGCGTATTTTTTTGTCAAGTATAATGTGATATTTTCGTTCTTTTTTTGACAAAAAAACACCCTCCTGCAAATTAACGCAAAAAGGGGGGCAAAAAGATTCGTAAATCGTTACTCAAACACTTTATCTTCGTGGAAGGCATAGTTAATTCCATTGGCTATCATCTCGGATAAATCTTCTATCATTGTATCAACTTCCTTTGGCGTAACCACCACGTTGCCTAAAACCGTCGGTGCTAGAACTTGCTCTAAAATATCGCGCTTGTCGTCGTCTAGGTTCCATTCTAACTTCTCTTTTTCTATTATCATATCTATGCAATCGCCTGCTAAGGTTGCCGCGTCTACCACCGTGGGCACACCTATTGCTATAACGGGAACGCCTAGCGTTTCGGCAGAAACTGCGTTGCGGTTATTACCTATGCCCGAGCCTGGGTTAATGCCTGTGTTAGAAAGCTGGATAGTAGTGCTTACCCTTTGTAATTTGCGCGAGGCAAGCGAGTCTATTGCTACAACAACGGCGGGCTTAACCTCTTGCACTACGCTTTTGACTATCTCGGCGGTTTCGATTCCCGTTATTCCTAACACGCCTGGAGTTAAGGCGCATATACTTTTAACGCCGTCGGGCACATCGTTTGGCATTAGCTTAAATAAATGGCGGGTAACGTATACTTGGTCGACTACTTTAGGGCCAAGCGAATCGGGCGTTATGTTCCAATTGCCTAGACCCACCACCATAATAGGGGCGTTTAGGCTATTTGGCAGAATATTGCGCAGCTCGGTTTTAAGTTGTTGTGCCACCGCCTCGATATTCTGGCTCCTATCGCTTGCGTTTGGGTTAATATCTATAGTGATATACTTACCTATTGGCTTGCCGATGTTTTGCGCGCCCTGCTCGGTTGTAACTTCTACCCGCGAGATATTGATATCGCCATTAGATGTTTTTTCTATATTTACGCCATCGCATTCTTTACTCTGGCTGTTTTTTATAAAGCTCTCGTGACTTTCGTCGGCTAAATCGGTTCTGCATAAAAATTGATACATAGCTATTACTCCCTTGATATTGTGTTTATATAATTATTGCCATAAACATTGCATTGTAACCAATTTTTACTAGAAGAATATTATACAACATACGAGGTGAAGACAACATGTGGATTTTTAAAACATTTATTGTCGGTATTTTATTAATAGCCTTAGCATTAGGTATTTTGCTTGCGCTTATGTTGCCCTTGTGGTTGCTTGCGTTTATCGAAACTATACTATTAATTACTCTTGGGTTTTTACTTGTAGGTAAATGAATATCTAAAGTATTTGGGTGCAGGCATAAGCGTAAAAGTCACAATGGAAGATATATAAATTGTAAAAGGAGATGTAATTATTTATGAAAATAGTTGTATTTAAGATGCCAAAGTTTTTAAGTGTAATTATTAAACCCTTTTTAGGCATGTAGCGCGCGTGCTTTTAGCGCAATTTTTTACATAAAAAACAGATGAGTTATTATGGCTCATCTGTTTTTGTTTATTTTTGTAGCAAAATAATATTTGAAGTTTATCTATCTAATATTTTTTAAAACAGGCAAGCCGCTCAATCAGGACGAGAAAAACGCTCTTTATTCATTCGCTTCCCTTGCCCATTTTAAAAAATATTAGCGGGATAGATAATTAGAATCTTTTAAAGCTCTAAATCTATTCAAGCTGCGTATTTTACGCTACCCGACGAGCCTTTCGCCTATCAACCTTAGCATTTGTTCCGCTTGCTTAGTCAAGGGTAAAATGCACGATGCTTCGCATCGCCCTTGACACGCAGCGGAAAAATGCTAGCCAGGTTTGCGGCGAAAAACTCATTCGGGCAGCGTAAAAAA
>JAISIR010000013.1 GCA_031261985.1 Clostridiales bacterium
GCTCCGGGTAGGACCAATCCGCTCAATCTTCGACATCTTAACCTACGCATTTATGTTCTACCTCATCTGCCCAATGCTGCTGGGTACCATAAATGCCTCATGGGTGCAACTGTTTAACGCAGGCTGGTTTGTCGAGAGTTTATGGACTCAAACCTTAATCATTCATCTGTTACGCACCGCTAAAACGCCTTTTACACAAAGCCGCGCTTCTATCCCGGTTGTAATTATGACGTCGCTCGCTATAGTAGTTGGCACCATAATCCCCTACACATCGTTCGGCGCAAACCTAGGAATGTTGCCGCTTCCGCCGATGTTCTTCGCATTTTTAGTTGTAGTCGTGAGCGCGTACTTCTTGGCTAATACCCTTGCTAAAAAGAAATATATTAAACATTACGGTGAGTTCCTATGATGTTGGAATGGCGCAAACAAAATACCACCATTAAAGTGTTAGCAATATCGTTAGCACTTTTAGTAGTGGTCGGGCTTATGTTCTTAATCTCTAACTTGCGCGCCGCTGGTGGCTTAAGTATATCGACGGCAGAAACTGCCATATCTAAATTAAGCAACGCTATTTACGAAGAAAACTCATATTCGCTTAAGGTGATTGCTAATTTTAATAATTTAAACGATAAGTTCGAGCAAGCTAAAAAAGAAGGAACCACATACAAAACTCTTGACGAAATGCGTGATATGCTAGATTTAGAGAATATGCGCGCGGACAAAACGGGAGTCTTACGCAATGTTAAGTTTAATATTATCTCGCGTCGGATGATTACGCCCGACCATTACACCTTTACCACAGAAGTAACCGCCATAAACCATAAGTATTTAATGAATAATTTTGACGCAAAAGTTACTGCCCAAAAAAATGCTAATACAGATTCGTTTGCTATGTTTAATAATCTTTTCGTCACTCTCAACACATCGCTTACTAAAAAACACATGCTGCGCGATATTGTTAAAAACGAGCCGCTAGAATTTATTACATCAACCGTTGATATCGACATTGTTAAAAATACCAGCCCCTTTAGCATGTTTACTAAATGGAAGGTAGAAATGACTCCGCATCTTTACTCTGCTATAATAGGATATAACGAGCGTGATGATTACGACAACTCTAACTCGTACCTTTGCGGATATATCAATTCGTCAGGTGAAGTAATAATCGATTTTCAGTACAATTATGCAAGCGAATTTGACAAATATGGCTACGCAGTTGTAGCTAAAGATGGCAAGTTTGGCATTATAAATAAAGCTAACTACGTAATCCGCGATTTTGTTTATGTAGATGCTAAAAGATTCGGCAAAACCTTGATTCTAACTAAGGAAGATAATACTTCCGAAATGTTTTACGAAGACGTTGAAGCAGGTTTGATTCAGAATGAGGAAGGAGTAGAAGTCCCTAAACCATCGCAAGAACCGTCGCCTACACCTAGCAGCATGGACATTACTACCATGACCGACCAAGAAATTGTCGACTATTTAGCACCGCAAGGTATAAATGTAACGCCCGAGATAATCCAACAAATGCGAGACCAAGACGCCGCTTTAAAATCCTCCGAAGTTCAACAAAAAGTTAAGGAAGTAGATGAAGCCCTTGCGGCAATGCCTACACCAGTCCCGTCGCCATCACCAATACCTTATGGTGGAAAACTCTTTGTAAAAGTTAAAAATTTTGTAACAAAACTGCCTCAATTAGCCTTGCGAGAAGTAAAAATAGCCGAGGTTTCGCCACCGAACTATTCAATATTCTCTAAATTTGTGTGGGTATATATAATAGCGCTAAGCATTGCATTACTTGTAGCGATAATTATTAGGATTATTGTGAAAAAGAGAGAAAAAGAGAGCTAAAAGATATTATACGCCAAAATAAGTAGATATATCCAAAATACCAATTTGCATTATTTTTGAATTTGTTATATAATAATCTAGTGTTTGGAGGGAAATACTTTGCCTAATATCAAAGCAAAAAAGAAGCATGTAATTTTATCAGAACAAAATCGAATCAAAAATAAAGAGTATCGTTCTGAAATCAAAACTTTAACTAAAAAATTCGTATCTTTTATAGATAATTCAGACATTCCTGCTGCAGATGCGCTTTTAAAGCAAATCATTGCATTGCTAGACCGTTCTGTTGCTAAAAATATTTATAAAAAGAACACGGTAGCACGCAAAAAATCTGCACTAACAATAATGTTAAATGTAGCAAAGGCTGCGTAGTTTAACTCTGCCTAGCTATAGCGTTTGTGCAAGCGTACATAAATAGCATTAGTTACAAGTTTTACTAAATTTACATATTAAGCATTGTCTTAAATCTATCTTAAGCCAATTGCTTTTTATATCGCGGAGTGGAGCAGCACGGTAGCTCGTCGGGCTCATAACCCGAAGGTCATAGGTTCAAATCCTATCTCCGCAACCAAAACCTAGCAAAAGCCAACGTTTTTAAAAGCGTTGGTTTTTGTTTTTTAAGAATTAACCCCTATTTAACCCCTAAGTTTTCGATGGTGTTTAAAATTCGCTCTGTTTTTTAAGATTTCCAACTAAATAATCATATAGTTTTCCAGCTGTTGAAATGTCAATATTTTTGCCATCGAAAGTTACGCAGCCATCTTTATATTTTTCGTCGAAGTCTAATTCGTAAATGAAATAAGATATACGGTTCAAGCAGGACCATTACAAACAATACAGAAAACACATATATATATAAATATTTTGTAAAATTGTTGACAATTGTAACATATTATGTTATAATTCAATTATTAAGTGTAGCTATAATACATTCTGAATGAAATTTGGAAATACTAAAAAAATACTATTGAAAGAAGGTGCCATATGAAAAATCCTTTGACGCTATCAAATACTATTTTAAATATTGCAAGAAGCTATAATATATCAATAACCCCTATGAAATTGCAGAAATTATTATACTTTATATACAAAAAGTATATTCAAATAACTAAACAACCTTTATTTGCAGAACGATTTGAAGTTTGGCAGTTTGGTCCAGTCCTTAAAAATGTGTATATGGCATTTAATCATTATGGAAATACACCTATTAAAGAGTTTTACAAAGACTCAAATGATGATGTGTATGTAGTAAACATTGATTCCGACCCTAATTTGAAAGAAGCTTTTGAATATGTATGGGATAAGTATAGGGAATACGATGCTATTACTCTGTCTGAACTAACGCATTTAGATAATACAGCGTGGTCAATTGCAAAAAACAACAATTATGGAGTCTTAAAAGATGAAGATATTCAACAAGAAAAATGGTTCGCAAAATCCTAAAATAGAAATAATTAATAACGGAATAGACCAACCATTAGGCGAAAATATAGAAAAGGAATTATTAAGAAACGCTGACAAGCGTGAAGATATAAAAATGAAAAACGCTTGGGTAGCATTGTATGCTTGTTTTATCTCTTTGGGTGTTATATTATTATTTGAATGTATAACACGAATTGCTTTTAACACGGAAATAGATTTAATTGCTAACGTGCTAGAAATCATGAAATATGTTACTTCTGGAATAGTTGGATATTTATTTTCACAAAGCAAGAAATAAAATACTACCATAAGCACTTGAAATACAAAAACTCCTATAGATGTAATTTACTTAAACTATGGCATAAGTTTTAAGATAATGCCGAAGTAAGAGTTAAGAGTTTTCACAATTTAAGACAAACTTTCGCTACGATGTTATTTGAGCAATATGTACCGATCAAAAAACCACCCTAATTAAGGTGGTTTTTGTTATTTATGTGTTAAATTTACATGTATTTTATAACAGCAGGAGTTTTATTGGTAGCTGGTGGTTTGATTAATTCCGAAGAAACAAGCAGAATTTTATAATCGTTAACATACCCTATAAAGTTAATGTTTTCAATATCGTACCCCAATTTTTGTAGCTTCTTAGTAAGCAACGAACTTAGCGTGTAAGTTCTAATTGGGTCATGATTCTCACGTTTTATCCCATTAATTTCAGTAGGAGTAACCTTTTCGTATGACACACATTCGTCCTTTACGTATGCCATAATGTAAGACCCGTCTGCTTCAGGCGTTGCAAGGATTTTTTGCAACTGTTTAAGCGAAATTTCTATTGTATTGCTTAATCCAGAATATGGTATTCCATCTTGTTTTAATGTTTCTCTTATTGCCATTTTGAGCTCCCCTTTTGTAAAAATCTATTAGTTATTTTCTTACGGAAACAATTATATCACAAAAAAATACATAATGCAATAGGCAAAATGTATATTTATGTTAAATTTGTGTAAAGTTTTAATGATTTGCATTTTTTTGAAATAATCAAACACAGTCCCTTTATAAAGTCACCGCTTGTTTCCCAACTTCTAACCCTTTAGACTTTTGTTGCGCAGCTATTAAACCTAGTTTTTTAAGTGGGGCAATGTGACATTTTAGCATTTTCACCATGTCAGATAATATCTTAGGATTTTCAGTTAAGTAATTATAATTATTACAAAAAGGGCTAATTTTGTCGCCCTCTGGCGTGATTGTAAAGCCGATACCACTGTGTAAATTCCATGAAAACTCAACAATGCTTGGATGCGTATTGTTTGCGAAATCATAATTCATTTTTGTTGTAATTTTAAGCGGCAATCCCAAAAGAAAATCCTCATTCATAACAGACTCAAAAGAACTATTTATGGCAACGGGGTTACTTCCGTCGCTACTAGAAACAAATTTAGTGGTAAAGCTATGCTCTTTGTTAGGACGACCGTTTACTGTAAAGCAATTATTAGCTTGCGAGGTAGGGAAGGAACCCATAATTTTAGCGCCAGGATGGACTTTTGGAAAATTTGTTAAATCAACAGCATATATCTCAGTGTTTTCGGGGATTGTAACAGCTGTTTCATTTGCGCGATTATTAAGGTCAAGCATGCAGTCGGATAATTCATTTATCATTTGTATAACTTGTTTTTCTAAATCTTCAAAATTATATTTCATTTTTGTCAATTTACCGCTTATTTTCTTCATTTGAATCACCTTCTATTAATATAATACCATATTTTGAGTAAAATTGCAAGATTAAATCAGCGATTTATGTTAAAATTGTGTAAAATTTTTGATAATTTTAAGATTTTCCTCGAAAATTAAGCCATATCAACTATTTTTTAAGGTCTTGCGTTTTAAAATTTTACATAAACTTAACATAAACCAGGTTATATTAATTGACAGTTAGCAAAATTTATGTTATAATAGTTACTAGGAAATAAAAATAAAGGGGAGAGCAATATTATGAGCAAATTTTTTGAGCTTCATTTAAGTGACGATTATTTAAACAAAGTTATTAATGAATCAGCAGAACAAGGATGCGAATACAAACTTGCTAAAGCTAGTTCAGACGATGGTGGTAAGTATTATTGTATAAAGACTTATTACCTTGGATTAGGTAATGAGAAAATTGGTGAGTACCATGAGGAGTTAGACACAGTAGAAATGTGTAAACTTTTTACTGAAGCATTGCAGAATCAAGGGATTGAATTTAGAATATGTGATTTATATATATCTGCACATCCTAAACATCTTAAATTTACATCTAATCAACCTATAAAGTTCACAGAAGAAGCGTTGGCAAAATTTGCTAAGACTAATAACGAACCAGAAAAACAAGACAATACCGTAGCTGCAAAATTTAGTCAAATGCGTGAAGCAGCGAAAGACCCTGGAATTAAGATATAGTAAGTTAATAATTGCATATATAAAACCACCCAAATAAGGTGGTTTTTTTAATGTGAAATTTGATATAATGAACAATGAACAATGAAGTCGCTTGCGCTAATGAACAATGAAGAGTATAAAAATTCCCTGCTATAAGCAAGGAAAAATAAAAAGAAGTTAGTTTTTTAGTGAAAAGTGAAAAGAGTAAAATGAAAAGTGAAAAATACAAAACTTTGCTTAAAATAGCTTTGCATTAGCAAAGCCACCTATTCTTTGTACTTTTCTCTCTTATCTTTTAACTCTTTGCCACAGGCAAAGTTTTGGTGCCTCCGGGTGGAATCGAACCGCCGACACAAGGATTTTCAGTCCTTTGCTCTACCGACTGAGCTACAGAGGCATAAAATTTAACACAAATTTTCAATTTACAAAACTACACTTTGCCGCTAAACAAGGTTTTGATACCAGGTAAAATTTCATCCTAGGTAAATCTTCGCAACTTGGCAAAGTTTTGGTACACCGTCGGAGGCTCGAACTCCGGACACCCTGATTAAGAGTCAGGTGCTCTACCAACTGAGCTAACGGTGCATACTCAAAATTGTGCAGAACTAATGTCTAGCATCAAGTATCCGCAATGCAAAACCTCAAATCAACTACCAATATATTGTATCATAAAACTTGCACCATGTCAATAGCAAAACACAAATTTTTTATAAAATTTTAAATAAATTCGACATTAATTTTACAAAATTTACGCATTTTACAAACTATCGCAAAATAAACAAGCGCACGCATAAATTGCATCGCAAAACCATAAATTTAATTGGGTGATAATTATGGAACGTCTTTGCGATTTAAATAAAAAAGAGGTCATAGATGTAGCCGACGGCAGGCGTCTAGGGTTTATAAACGATTGCGAGTTAGATATTTACACAGGACAGTTGATATCGATAATCGTGCCGAAAAGTGGCGGCTTTTGGAGCAAGGAGGACTATGTTATCCCCTGGAAGCATATCAAACGAATCGGCGACGATATTGTGATAGTTGACACACGCCGCGAGATTAATCATAGGGAAGATATACCTGCATCGTAAAGATGCCTGCTTTTAAACTTTACTTAAGACACATAAGGAACCCACGCCGCACAAGCGATTAATTCAGATTTTTAGCCTTGATTACATTGCGCATTAGCGTCGCGCGCGTCATAGGTCCAACTCCGCCAGGCACAGGGGTAATATACCCAGCAACCTCATTAGCCGAGGCAAAATCTACATCGCCAACTAAACGCCCATCTTCTAGACGATTCATGCCGACGTCGATAACAACTGCACCAGGCTTAATATATTCGGCATCAATCATCTCCGCACGCCCAACGGCAACAACAAGCACATCGGCCTGCCGACAAACTTCTTTTAAATTAGTGGTTTTAGAGTGGCAAATAGTAACCGTCGCGTTTTTATGTAGCAAAAGCATGGCTTGAGGCTTACCAACAATATTGCTACGACCTACAACTACGCAATGCTTGCCGGTCAAATCCGTCCCTGTTTCGTCGATTAAATCTAGCACGCCAGCGGGAGTGCAAGGCAAAAAATTGTAATTGCCAATCATAATTTTGCCCACATTAGTAGGATGAAAAGCATCGACATCTTTAAGCGGCGAAATATTGTTTATAATAACTTCTTCATTAATATGCTTAGGCAGAGGCAATTGAACCAAAATCCCATCGACAGAATCGTCATGGTTAAGGTCATTAATTAATTTAAGTAACTCATCTTGAGTTGTTTCTTTAGGTAACGCCAACTCGCGCGATTCAATGCCAATCTCGGCGCAATCGGACTTTTTACCATTGACATAAACTCGGCTAGCAGGGTCGTCGCCCACAATTACAACCGCTAAAGTGCATTTTATACCCTCAGCCTTAACCTTCTCTGCCAACTCGTGTTTGATTCTTGCCGCTAAAGCCTTTCCATCTATAATTTTTGCAGACATAAAATTCTTCCTTTTCATTTTAAATATAAAGTGTTAACATAAATTCAACGAAAAACTGACTACACCGCTGTCTCATCATTTGGAGGTGTCCCCTCGCGCGCCCTTAATTCAAGAAAATCTTGCTTCGTAATAAGTAATTGACGAGGTTTAGTCCCTTCAAATTTGCCGATAAAACCACGTTGCTCCATTTGGTCGATAATGCGCGCAGCTCGTTGATATCCTAGCTTTAGCTTGCGTTGATACATCGAAGCCGAAGCCTGACCTGCATCTAATGCCATTTCAAGTGCGCGATATAGCAAGGGGTCGTCAGCATTTTCATCATCAGAGCCACCAGCCGAATCATTTGAACCACCACGTGCACCATCACTTTTGATAGAAATATTAGCTTGGAACTTATCGACTTCTTCAACAACTTCTTGGTCATAAGTCGTGTCATTATCTTGTTTTTTAACAAACTCAACCACGTTTTCAACCTCGCTATCGGTCAAAAATCCGCCTTGAATACGTTGCGGTTTATTTGAACCAATCGGCGAGTAAAGCATATCACCACGCCCAAGCAATTTTTCCGCCCCCACCATGTCTAAAATCGTGCGGCTATCCACTTGCGACGAAACTGCGAACGAAATCCTCGAAGGTATATTAGCTTTAATCGTTCCCGTGATTACATCAACCGAAGGACGCTGAGTAGCGATAACAAGATACATTCCCGCCGCGCGCGCCATTTGCGCTAAGCGACAAATACAATCCTCAACATCATTAGGCGCAACCATCATTAAATCAGCCAGCTCGTCGATAATTATCACTACCTGAGGCATTTGTGTCTGGTTAGATTTTTTCATCAAAGCATTGTAACCGCTAAGGTCGCGCACGTTATTATCGGCAAAAAGTTTATAACGTTGAGTCATCTCTTTAACCGCCCATTTAAGCGCGCCCGCCGCCTTGTGAGGGTTGGTAACAACAGGGATAAGCAGGTGCGGAATGCCATTGTAGCGCCCCAATTCAACCATTTTTGGGTCGACCATTATCATCTTAACCTCGTTTGGCGTAGATTTATAGAGAATACTCGTGATTAACGTATTTATACACACACTTTTACCGCTACCCGTCGAACCCGCAACAAGCAAGTGAGGCATGCGCGAGATATCGATAATTACAGGCTCGCCCGAGATATCCTTACCAAGCCCGAAAGAAACTTTTGAAGGGAACTGAGTAAATTCCTTGGTTTCGATAACCGAACGGAAAGGAACTAACGAAGGGTTTTTATTCGGAATTTCTATGCCAACAGCGGCCTTACCAGGGATAGGAGCCTCAATACGAACGCCATTCGCTGCAAGATTTAGGGCAATATCGTCTGCTAAATTAACAATTTTACTAATTTTAACGCCTGCCGAAGGCTGAAGTTCGTACCTAGTAACCGTTGGACCCATGCTATAATCAGTAATTTTCGCCTTAACACCAAAACTCTCAAGCGTATCAATTAGCTTTTTGGCGGTAGATTCTAAAACCTGCATCTGCCTTTTATTATGCACTTGTTTATTCTCGTTTAAAATAGAAAGTGGCGGCAATTTATAGTTGACTTCAGACGAAATTGTCTCGTTTTCTAACGCATCAACAATTTCTTTTGCAGCTTGCGCCATAGCTACAGCCGATTTTTCTTTCTCTGCCTTTTTATCTGGCTTTTCCAAGACAATATCTTCCGGCATTAAAGTAGTTCCCATTGGCAAAATTTTATCTTTAACTGAATCTGCGGCTTCAAAGTTTTCGTTATTAGTTGGCAAATGATTATGCCTATCAATAAATCCACTTTGTTTGGTAAATTCAGAGTTATAGTAACCAGCTGGGTCATCCATATCAAACGGCGGGGCTGTATCATCATAATTTTCGTAATCAAACATCTCGTTATTTTTACGTGGTAAAACCGTGATGTTTTGAGCGTTTTTCATCTCATTGGCAGCATTAGCAGCAATTTGTTGATTAACATCTAATGTAACAATTTTCCCGTTCTTCAGCGGGATATCATCGGAATTAATAGACTCTTCAGAGTTTTCAAAATAATCATCATTTTCACTTAAACTATCCCAAAAATCCTGCAAAGATGCGCCCATTGTAGCAAAAGCCTTGGTTATAGAGAAGTCAAAAACTATCATACTAAACACAACTGCAACGGTTACAAGGATAATAACCGCACCAACTTGACCTGCAAAACTAGCCAGCGGGTTAGCAATTAATGCGCCAAAAAAACCGCCGCCGACGCCTGTTCGATACACCTCGGGTAAAGATATATTGCTTAGTTGATGTTGAAAAAACGTGTGCCAAATGCCGCTAAAAGATGCGAAAGATATTAGTGCCAGCCAATATTTAGCGCCCAACTTGCCAGAACGATGAGTAGAACCTATGTGTATACCAACAGCAATTATAAACAATGGAACAATATACGCAAGCATTCCAAAAAGACCTTTTAAAAAGGTTTTAGTCCAATTTCCAAAGATGCCAACCCACGGCGTCCATACACCTAAAGCAGCAAGCAACCCCAAAACTACAACGATAATAGCAATAATCTCTAGCTTATGACCACCACCGTTGGACGAGCTTTGAGTGGAAGAATCACGGGCAGAGCGTGAGGACGAGCGCGAATTCGCGCCACCTTTTGCAGAACCTTGAGGATTCTTAGGCGGACGTCCACGTCGTTTTGGAACTTTAGGGCTATGCTTAACTTCTGCAAGTTTTCTAGCCATAATACACTTAAACCTCTTTTTTCTTAAAAGTAAGAACAATTAATTATATATCAATATAAACACAAAAAGCTTAATCACACAATTTGCCTAGGTTTTTGCCGCCTAAAATATGAAAATGCAGATGAAAAACCGTCTGACCAGACGATTCGCCACAATTACTAATCAAACGATATTCGCTAATACCAAGGGCTTTAACAACTTCTTTTACTGCCTGCATAATCCTAGATAAAAGCTCACTTGAAGCTTCGTTAACATTGGCAACATGCTGCTTAGGAATAACTAAAACATGTGTTGGCGCAGCAGGCGCGACATCGTTAAACGCTATGCAAAAATCATCTTCGTAAACTATTTTAGAATCAATATTTTTATTGGCAATCTCACAAAAAATACACATTTAAACCCCTCGTTTACATTAAAATATCAATCGTAAAAACATTATTTTAGTTCAACATAGTAAAAAACTCATCGCTTAAATCGCTAATCCGCGATAAATCTGCTCCACCAGCTTGAGCAAAGTTAGGCTTTCCGCCACCACGACCGCCGATAATTCCTGATAAATGCTTAACAATCTCACCAGCGTTAACGCCATTTTCTATAGCTGAAGGTGTAGCACTAACAACGAATTTTGCAGAACCATCTTCCACACCGATAACCAAAGCAATCGCTGATTCCGCCTTAGATTTTAACGCATCAGCAGCATTGCGTAATATTTCAATGTCCGTGGTATCAATTTGTAAAACCGAAGCTGTTATATCGCCAATGGTTTTAGTTGTCGCGGCATCGTTATCATTGCTAAATGCAGAAGATTTTAACTTTTTAATCTCGCTATTCTTTTGCTTAATTTCAGTTTTAAATCTGTCAATTTCTGCATCGAATTTACTGTTTTGTACATTAATATAATTTAAAATTTCGTATCCTGTAACCGCCTCAATGCGCCTAACTCCAGCTGCAACGCCACTTTCACTTAAAATTTTAAATAAACCAATCTGTCCTGTATTATTCACGTGACGCCCGCTGCAAAGTTCAACGCTAACGCCGCTCATATCAACCACGCGCACCGTGTCGCCATATTTCTCGCTAAACAATGCCATAGCACCCTTTGCTTTTGCCTCGTCAATCGGCATTTCAGAGATATCGACTGGTAAAGCTTTCATAATATTCTCGTTTACAATAGATTGAACTTTATCAATTTGTTCAGGAGTAATCAGCTCAAAATGAGGGAAGTCAAAGTGTAGAACATCATCGCCAACATAACTACCTTTTTGCAAAACATGTTCGCCTAAAACCTTGCGTAGGGCTGCATGCAACAGATGTGTTGCACTATGCGCTCTCGCATTAGCCTCGCTTTTTTCGGCAGGCGCAACTTGTTTTTCATAGTCGTCATTCGCATTATCCCACGAGCTCTCGTCAACCCTGGCATTCCTTGCTAATTCACGCTGTTGCTGCATTTTAATATTAAACGTCTCTTCGTCAACATCGATACCTTTTTCACTCAAAATTTCCTTGGTTAAATCTAGCGGGAAGCCATAAGTATCATATAATTTAAAAGCATCATCACCGTTTAAAGTTTTAATCTCGTTTTGAGAAATTTGAGAAATAAAAGTATTCAAAATTTGCATACCTTGCTCAATAGTGGTTAAAAAACGATTCTCTTCTAACTTTAAAACACTAAGAATATAAGCTTTCTTCTCGTTTAACTCGGGGTAAGAAATTAAGTTTTGCTCAATAACAACTTCGGCAATATCGTGCAAAAACGCATCCTTTATGCCAAGCAGCCAACCATGACGCGCAGCACGACGCAATAATCTACGCAAAACATAGCCGCGCCCTTCGTTAGAAGGAGTAACACCGTCACCTATCATAAAAACAGTTGAACGAATATGGTCGGTAATAATTCTTAAGGAAATATCAGTCTTTTCGTCTTTTTTATACTCAACTTTAGCCTTTGTCGCAATCGCCGACATAATATTCTTAATTGTATCAACTTCAAATAAATTATCGACACCTTGCATAATACAAGCCATACGCTCTAAACCCATGCCTGTGTCAATGTTAGGGTTGTCTAGCGGCAAATATTCGCCAGACTCAGTTTTATTAAATTGAGTAAACACTAGGTTCCAAAACTCAACAAAACGGTCGCAATCGCAGCCTACACCACAATTCTCGCTACCGCAACCATATTCCTCGCCACGGTCAAAGTGCAACTCACTGCACGGCCCACACGGACCAATTCCATGCTCCCAAAAATTATCTTCCTTGCCTAATCTAACTATATGGTCAGCGGCTACACCAACATTTTTCGTCCAAATTTCAAACGCTTCATCGTCGTCTAAATAAATGCTAATCCAAATTCTGTCCACAGGTAGCTCCATAACTTTCGTGACAAACTCCCACGCCCAAGCGGTCGCATCCTTTTTAAAGTAATCACCGAATGAGAAATTGCCCAGCATCTCAAAAAAAGTACCATGGCGCGACGTAATTCCAACCCGCTCGATATCTGGCGTGCGAATACATTTTTGACAGGTAGTAACGCGATTGCTAGGCGGAGTTTGCGCGCCTGTGAAATAATCCTTAAGCGGCGCCATGCCAGAATTTATCAGCAAAAGGCTTTTATCGTTTTGCGGAATCAGCGAACTACTAGCAAGCCTCAAGTGATTTTTACTCTCGAAAAATGATAAAAATTTCTCTCTAATATCGTTTAAACCCATGTAATTCATTAAATAATACACCTCAACAGAATTTTATCACTAAGTTAAATAAATGTCAAGGTTTTATATTAATTTGTAATGATTTTGAAACATTTTTTAGGGCATACTATTAAGGATTCCTAGATTTCTAGTTTTTTCGGCAATTATACGTAAAAATCAACAAATCCCATCGACGCAAAACGAGGCGCGATACGCGTTAATATCATGTTGAGAAAGCGAATAAACAAGGGGCATCCTAGCCTTTCCAATGTGAATTTTAAAACGTGTATGTCTAAATCCCATTATCGCAAACGGAATTTTCGTTACTAAATCGTTGCCGTTTTCAAACCTTACAGTGTTGATTAAGCGCTTGGAATACTCGATTTCCCACGCTTTATTACCTATCCTAGGGCAGCCGAAAACTACTACTTCAAAATGCAAATTAGGGTAAGCGTATTGTAAATCGGACGCGCATAACAACGCCAAAGCTGCGCCATAAGAATGCCCAGTCACATAGATTTCCCTGATATCGCCGCCTATGTATTTTCGTATTTCATCCTTCACTTTAGGATTGTTATATGCGTTGTAAAAACCGCTATGTACCTTGATTTTTACAGGGTTATTTTCGCACGATTCGTAACTTGGAACTTCTTTTTGCCAAAAATGCAAATCGGTAATGACATCTAAAATTTCATCAGTGCCGCGAAAGGATAAAAGCAAGGTGTTTTCACGAATTCCTATGTAATAATCGACTCCGTTATCTACACTCTCGAACGTAAGTCTAAAAATGTTATCGTATGACTCGTGATTGGTATAAGCAAGTTTTGCATAGTCTAAAAGCTTTAAATAATCTAACATATTATCACCTACTAAAATTTTATTGACTAATTTAATATGTTATGTTATACTTTTTTTGAGGTGTTTAACAATGGATAAAAATGTTGCAAAATTGCGCATGGACGAATTATATTCACAGGTAAAAATGTGCGCAGACGCCTACTATAACAATGATGAACCGCTAATTAGTGATTACGAATACGATAAGTTAATTCAAGAGCTGCGTGCATTAGAAACTCAATTTAAAGAATTCGCGCGTGATGATTCGCTGACAAAAAACGTTGGTGGAGCGCCTAATATATTGTTCTCTGAAGTTGTTCACGAAGTACCAATGCTAAGTTTAAACGACGTTTTTTCACATGACGATGTTATTTCATTTATGAATAAGACAAAATTCGATGCAATTAAAGGAGAAACATCTGATAAAATCGAAGAAATAAGTAATGATTATATTTTGGAGACGAAAGTAGATGGGCTTTCCCTATCATTGTTATATATCAACGGCAATTTAGTTCAAGCATCTACTAGAGGTAATGGTCAAAAAGGCGAGGATATTACAAGTAATATTATTAATAAAAACATTCCTAAAGAGATTCAAATTTTGGATAACGAAAGTAGTATTGCTTTACAAGAGAATCAAAATAGTCAACATAAATTTTTAGAGATTCCTGAGCTTTTAGAAGTTCGCGGCGAGGCATATTTATCTAAAAAAGAATTTCAAAAGTATAACGATGCACGAAGTAATTTGGGCGAAAAAATATATTTAAATTCGAGGAATGCAGTTGCTGGAATTCTTAGGCAAAACCAAGGCTCGTTATATAACGATACTCAAGTAGATTTTGTAGCATTTGCAATTCAAAAGATAAACGGAATATATTACGATGAGCCATTTAAAACGCATGATGATGAATTAACATATCTTAAAAACCTAGGTTTTACCGTGCCTTATAACGTTATTGTTAACGAAAATAATGTTATCGATGAGATTGTAAAGCTAGATACCTTGCGCGAAAATTTCCCTTACGAAATTGACGGCGCTGTTGTAAAGCTAAACAACTTGCACTTGTGCAAAAAACTAGGGAATACAAGCAAAGCACCTAGGTGGGCGATTGCTTATAAATATCCTACCGAGCAAAAAGTTACAACCTTGTTAGATATTGAGGTTCAAGTTGGAAGAACAGGCGCAATTACCCCGCGTGCCAAACTAGAAACCGTTGCTCTAGCAGGCTCAAACGTATCTTACGCTACACTTCATAATTTTGATAATATTAAGGATAAAGATATACGCATAGGCGATAAAGTTTTGGTGCAAAAAGCAGGCGAAATTATACCTGAAGTTATTTGTTCTGTAAAGAAAGATAGAACAGGCGACGAGCGCATATATAACGAGCCAACCCATTGCCCTGCCTGCGATTCTGCTCTTGTTAGGCTTGAAGACGAAGTTGCACTAAGGTGTATTAATTCTAATTGCCCTGCTCAACTTCTTAAAAATATCATACATTTTGCAAGTAAAGACGCCATGGATATCGAAGGTTTAGGCGAGAAAATAGTCAAAGCACTTATCGACGGCGGTGCAATTAGTAAAGTAGATGACCTTTACACAATTGACATAGCATCTGTCGACCATATTTCTGCAATCGTCGGCGATTCTTATAGTAAAAACAACAAATCGTACCAGCGTGCGATTAATATATTCAATAGTATAGAAAAGTCCAAATCTGCAGGTTTAGAGCGTTTGTTGTACGCATTGGGCGTAAGGCATTTAGGTAAAAAGACAGCGAAAAATATTGCTCAGCATTTTGGCAATATAGTTAACATAAAAAAATCTCAAATTGATGAAATTAGTGCCATACCAGATGTCGGAAGCGTAATCGCCGAGACTGTTTTCGACTGGTTTAACATCGACTCTAATCTAGTTTTAATCGATAATTTAATTAAGAACGGAATTAAAACTGATTCGATAGGGAGTGTTAAAACAGGCGGAATCTTATTCAACAAAACCTTTGTAATTACAGGCGTTTTGCCAAATCACACTCGCGATGAAATTATCGAAATGATAGAGAATAACGGCGGCAATGTTTCGTCAAGCGTATCTAAAAAAATCGATTATTTAATAGTTGGAGATAAGCCAGGCTCGAAACTAAACAAGGCACAAGAACTTAACATAAATATTATCGATGAAAGTGAATTTTTAAATTTAATTGGTAAAAATGATGAGATAACTATGTTCAATTAAGCTTGAATCGAAATTAATTTATGTAATTTTGCCGACCATTAAACACCTTTTATTACAAAATGTTACAATTGTGTTAAATTTTTGTAAAAAGGGTATACAAAAACTTTTTTATATGATATGATACACATAATAGATATTTTTGTGTAATTTTGTCATAATTTCCATAATTTATATATCTTGATACGCTTAAGGAGCTTAAGATGCCTACTGATTTTGCTTTGCAATTCAATAATAGTAACGATGTATCCGCCTTTCAGCTGCACTTATTTAACGAAGGCACTAATTACTGTGCCTATAAAATGCTAGGCGCGCACCAGGTAGATAACGGGTATCATTTTTCTGTTTGGGCGCCAAATGCTAAACAAGTAAGCGTCGTTGGCGAGTTTAACGATTGGAATTCTAACTCCAATGTAATGAACCTTATCTCGCGCGAGAGCGGCGTGTGGAGCCTGCAAATTCCAGACATTGCTCCTGGCATGCAATACAAATTTCATATAATTACCAAAACCGGCAAGCAACTTTTTAAGGCAGACCCTTATGCTTTTCAAAGCCAGCTGCGCCCGCATACCGCCTCGGTTACTACACCGAATTCCACCTTCGCTTGGACAGATTCTTCCTATTTAAATAAAAAAACTAATATTTACGAGCAACCTAAAATAATTTACGAGTTGCATCTTGGAAGTTGGCGCCGCAATTCCAACGGAACCTTCTATAATTATAAGCAAATGGCAAGCGAATTGATTCCTTATGTAAAGCAATCTGGCTTTACACATGTAGAACTTATGCCAATTTGCGAGTATCCTTTCGACGGTTCTTGGGGCTATCAAGTTACAGGTTTTTACTCGGTTACAAGCCGATATGGCACCCCCGACGACTTCAAATTTTTGATTAACGAGTTCCACAAAGCAGGAATAGGCGTAATTTTAGATTGGGTTCCAGCTCATTTTCCTAAGGATTCTCACGGGCTAGCCGATTTTGACGGCTCTGCATTGTATGAATATTCAGACACTCGTCTTGGCGAGCATCTAGAATGGGGAACCAAAGTTTTCAATTATAAACGCAACGAGGTCGTGTCGTTCTTAATCTCTAACGCAATGTTTTGGTTAGAAGAGTTTCATATAGATGGCTTGCGTGTCGATGCTGTTTCTAGCATGCTTTATCGCGATTATAATCGCAAAAACTGGCTGCCTAACGAGTATGGCGGTAAAGAGAATATCGAGGCAATAGAGTTCTTTAAAAAACTTAACACCGTCGTGTTTGAAAAATTCCCTAACGCGCTTATGATTGCCGAAGAATCGACGGCGTGGCCTAATGTTACCAAGCCTAAAGATATCGGAGGGCTTGGTTTCAACTTCAAATGGAACATGGGCTGGATGAACGATATTTTAAACTACATGTCGCTCGACCCATTTTTTAGGAAAGATAACCATAATTCCTTGACTTTTTCTATGGAATATGCCTTTGCAGAAAATTTCATCCTTCCACTTTCGCACGACGAGGTTGTTCATGGTAAACGCTCGATAATCGATAAAATGAGTGGCGATTACAACCAAAAATTTAGCACTTTACGCGCTTTTTATGGATATATGATGGCTCACCCCGGCGGCAAATTATTCTTCATGGGCGATGAGTTCGCGCATTTTGCCGAGTGGGATTTTTCTAAACAACTCGATTGGAACTTGCTTGAATATGATAATCATCGCAAAACTTTTGATTATTTCTGCGATTTAATGGATTTCTATAAAACTAACCCTTCGCTGTGGGAAAATGACCGCGATTGGAACGGTTATAAATGGATTAAAGTTGACGATAACTCCAATAGCACCATAGGTTTTATAAGAATTAACAAGGCTAAAGACGATAAAATTATCACCTTTTGTAATTTTACACCAAACGAGTTAAAAAATTACAAATTCTCACTTGATAAAGAAGATAATGGCTGCTACGAGCTAGTATTTAGCTCTAATTTTACAAAATATGGTGGAACCGATACCTGGATTCATAAGGTATATAAAACTGTGCAAAATAAAACTAATAAGAATATTTTCGATATGGAAATTGATATACCTCCGATGTCGACAATTTTCCTTAAAAAAACGCCTAATCCCGCGCCTGTTACTAAATTAAAGCTTATTAAAGAGGGCATTTGGCACAAAAACTTCGATAATTCTACCCCGAACAACAATCCCGAAGTTATTGGCAGCAAAGGGGTTAGTGATAAAATTGACACCAAAAACGACGAAAATCCAAAACAACCGTCTGATAAAAAGCCAGGTCAGCCCAAGGAATAAACCTACATAAATTGCAAGACTAAACATAGCATAAAAGCGCATAATTAAGAAAAATCCATTATAAATAAGGTGATTTATATGAGTATCGAGTGTATAGCAATGATTTTAGCGGGCGGGCAAGGTAAACGCCTAAGCGGTTTAACTAAAGACAATTCTAAACCTGCCATACCTTTTGCTGGCAAGTATAAAATTATCGACTTTACTCTTACAAATTGCGCGCACTCTAACCTTAATATCATTGGAATCCTTACTCAATATCAGCCGCTTAAACTTAACTCACATATAGGCAATGGCAGCCCTTGGGGATATAATTCTAACAGCGACGGGATTTTCGTCCTACCTCCTCATTCTAGCCACGACAGCTGCGAATGGTACAAAGGCACCGCCAATGCTATCTACCAAAACATGAACTTTATCGACCAATACAACCCTAAATACGTCGTCATTCTTTCGGGCGACCATGTTTATAAAATGGATTATAGCAAATTAATCGACTTTCATAAGCAAAAAGGTGGAGCTGCCACTATTGCAACGATTTCTGTTCCTACCGCTGATGCCCATCGTTTTGGAATCATCGAGGCTAATAATTTTAACGAGATTACAAATTTCGTAGAAAAGCCCAACATTCCGCGCAGCAATCTTGCTAGCATGGGTGTCTACGTTTTTACTACCGAAATTTTAAAACGATATTTAATGTTAGACGAGAACAATACTCATTCAAAGCACGATTTCGGCAAAAACATCATCCCTGCTATGATGCAAAACAACGAACGCCTATACGCTTACAATTTCGATGGTTATTGGAAGGACGTTGGCACTATCAATAGTTATTACGAAGCAAATATGGACGCACTTAACCCCGATAGCCAATTAAATATCGACGACGAAAATTGGAAAATTTATACTAGAACAGAAGCTCGAATCCCGCAAATCATCTACAAAAATGCAAAAGTAAACAATTCTTTCGTCACCGAGAATACTACTGTAAGAGGCATCGTCGAAAACTCTATCGTCTCGCCTTATGTGTCAATCGAACCAGATGTTGTTATCAAGAATTCTATCATTCATAACAATGTAATTATCGAAAAAGGCTGCATAATTGAGGATTCAATAATAAGCGAGGGCGCGCACATAGGCAAAAATTGCCATATAGGTAATACATTTGTCGAAACTCCTGAATTCTATGACGAATATATTGACAATGGTTTAACCCTGGTTTCTCCTAACGTTTTTATTTGCGATGATGTTGTAATCGGCAAAAACTCTGTTGTCTCAAACGATATAACTAACATGCCAAACGATATCGGCGGCGTTGCTATCGACAAAACTTCTACAAGGAGTTCAAATGTATGCTAGATGCTTTAGGTGTAATTTTCCCTTTCAACGATACTATAAATTTAAGCGAGCTTAACGAGCAACGCACAATCGCAGGTTTACCCATTGGCGGCAGGTATCGTCTTATCGATTTCATCATATCTAACATGGTAAACTGTGGAATTAACAATATTTCGCTTGTTACCAATAAAAAATATCAGTCTATGCTTAATCATCTTGGTGCTGGTGATGATTTCGGACTAAACCGCAAAGGGCACTCGTTCAATATCATTCCACCTTATGCCTCAAGTGGTGAAATCTCTGATGTTTCCTTGCTTTCTAACGCTATTCGTGTCACCGAGAAGTTTACAAATAAGTACGTAATAATTTCTAATAGCAACTCTATTTATAATTTCAATTTTGCCGATTTAATCGAGTTTTACGAAGCTAAAAATGCTGATATAGCCTTGCTTGCGCCCGATAATAGCGGTAATATTATCACTAATACAAAGGGCAAGGTTGTCGACCTTAACTCTGACTTTAACTTTTTTGCAATTTTAATTGAACGTAATTTGTTTCACGAACTTCTAGCACACGCTAAAACTCTTGGCGCGACCGACTTTATCGCCGATGTTTTAGTCAAAAACTTTGAACATTTAGATATATATCATTATTTGTACGAGAAATTTTATTCGACAATAGACAGCGTAAAAAAATATTTCGATTTTAATATGAGCCTTTTAGACGAAAAAATTAGGCTAAAAGTTTTTGAGAATAATGTCTATACTAAAAGTAAAGATTGCCCGCCTACTAGATATGCCGAAGGTGCAGATGTTCAAAATTGCTTAATTGCAGATGGTTGTTTTATTGATGGAAAAGTTAAAAATTCGATAATTTTTAGGGGAGTGAAAATCGGCAGTAAAGTTGACATAAATAATTGCATAATTATGCAAGACACAATTATTCAAGATAACGTAAAGCTCGAAAATATAATTTTAGACAAACAAGTTGTAATCCGAAAAGGTCAAAAACTTGTGGGGCAGGCAAGCTATCCCGTAGTTGTTGCCAAAAAAGCTGTTGTATAATTAAAATTTATTATGTTAATAAAAGCTTGACATAATTATTTTTAAGAATTATAATATTAGTGTTAAATTAAAACAAAATAATAATTATTTATACAACGGTTACAAAAAGAGCAACAATTTTTTAGAGGTGATATAATGCGCGTTTTAATGGCCGCAAGTGAAGCAGAACCTTTTGTTAAAACAGGCGGTCTTGGCGATGTAATGGGAGCTCTGCCTAAGGCTATCGATAAAAAAGGCGTGGATGTTAGAGTAATCTTGCCAAAATACGAGTGCATTCCTACAAAATTTAAGCAACAAATGGAATTCATCGGTCATACAAATGTGCACCTTAATTGGCGTGTGCAATATTGTGGTATATTTAAATTGGTTTATTGCAACGTAACCTATTATTTTATAGATAACGAGTACTATTTTAGTGGTTCCAACGTGTATGGCGACTACGATTTAGAACGTTTTACATTTTTCTCTAAAGCTGTCCTAGAAGTTCTTCCCATCATCGATTTTTTTCCAGATATTATTCATTGTCACGATTGGCAAACTGGGATAATTCCAGTCCTTTTAGAGGCGCAATTTAAATGGGACGAGCGCTATATGCCCATCAAAACCGTCTTTACAATTCATAACTTAAAATATCAAGGAATCCATGGAATCGACTTTGTTAACGACCTGCTTTCTCTTCCCAAATACTATTATTCTAACGATAAAATTGGCAAGTTCGACACCGCTAATTTTATGAAAGCCGGGATAGTTTTCTCTAATTTTATCACCACGGTAAGCCCTAGCTATGCCAACGAAATTAAACAGCCCGAGTTTGGCGAAGGCTTAGATTGGCTCATCGGCTCTAAATCGCACTATTTAGGCGGAATTATAAACGGAATTGATTACGATATCTATTCTCCATCTAAGTCAAAATTCATCGAGCACAAGTACGATTATAAAAATTTCTCAGCTAATAAAACTAAAAACAAGCTCGAGCTTCAGCAACAATTGGGACTGCCTCAAAACGAGGATATTCCTTTAATTGCAATGGTTTCGAGGCTTACATCTCAAAAAGGATTAGATTTAATTTCAAGCGGCATGAACGCGCTAATGGGCATGGATATTCAGCTGGTCGTGCTAGGAACTGGCGACCAATACTACGAGAATATGTTCCTTCATAACGCATGGCTTTACAGCAATAAACTATCCGCCAACATAACTTTTTCCGATAATTTAGCGCATAAAATCTATGCAGGTGCCGATATTTTCTTGATGCCATCTCAATATGAACCATGTGGTCTAGGTCAACTCATTGCCATGGCGTTCGGCGCAATCCCAATTGTGCACGAGGTCGGCGGGCTAAAAGATACCGTTATTCCCTACAATGAATTTACGCAAGAAGGCAACGGTTTTAGCTTTAAACCGTTTTCAACCGAAGATATGATTTACACAATCAAGCGTGCAGTTGAGTTCTATCACGACAAAAAAGTTTGGAATAACCTAGTAAAAACTGCTATGAGATGTGATTTTTCGTGGAGCGTTTCGGCGAGTCATTACATTAATATTTATCGCATGATAAAGGAATGGTAATTATGGATTTTATAGAAAAAGAACATATTAAACACGAAATTGGTAAAACTTTGCAGCGTAATTTTGCCACAACCTTGCAAGATGCTACAAAAAAGCAGCTTTACAAAGCTATCAGTTTGACGGTTAGAAACCATATAAACGAGCTTTGGGCTAAACAGCGCGATGAAGCCGCCGATAATCAAGAAAAAACCTTGTATTATATGTCGTTCGAGTTCTTAGTCGGCAGGCTTTTGAACAATAATTTATTAAATATGAATCTAACTAAAGTTTATAAAAGCGCGTTAGAAGATTTAGGTATTTCGCTAGACGATATCTCAGAAATCGAGCCAGATGCAGGTTTGGGAAATGGCGGTTTGGGTCGTTTGGCAGCGTGTTTTATGGATTCTCTTGCCACGCTCAATTTTAATGCCTATGGCTGTGGAATTCGATATGAGTATGGATTATTCAAACAAAAAATTGTCGAAGGTTACCAGATAGAGATGCCCGACCCTTGGCTAGAAGACGGTTGCATATGGGAAATCGAGCGTCCCGAAGAGCAAGTCGAGGTAAAATTTGGCGGAACAATCGATACTTATTGGGAAAAAGGCAAGATGAAAGTTTACCTAAAAGATGCCAATACCGTCCTTGGCGTACCCTATGATATCCCTGTCGTAGGTTACAATAATGGCAAGGTCAATATGCTTAGGCTATGGAGCGCGCGTTCGCCACAATATATCGATATGAACCTATTCTCTAGCGGCTCGTACGCTAAAGCGGTCGAAGAGAAAGAGCTTGCCGAAGTTTTATCAAAAGTTTTATACCCCGAGGATAATCATTACGAAGGCAAATTACTTAGGCTTAAGCAACAATATTTCTTCACTTCATCTACTATGCAATGGATAGTTCGTGACCTTAAACTAAAAGGAATCGACCTGCTTGACATGCCAAAATATGTGCAAATTCACATAAACGATACCCATCCCGCGATAAGTATCCCCGAGCTAATGCGAATTCTATTGGACGAGCAAGGGCTAGCTTGGGACGATGCTTATGGCATTGTTTCAAAAGTTTTTGCATATACCAATCATACAGTGTTGGGCGAGGCTTTAGAACGCTGGCCTCAAACCATGTTTAAAGAACTTTTGCCCAGGGTGTACCAAGTGTTAGAAGAGCTTCATCGTCGCAACGAAGAACGCCTTAAAAAGACTTATGGCGAGGATTGGGGCAAGCTAAATTACATGAATATTATGGCGCACGGGTTCATTTCTATGGCGAATCTTTGCCTGGCAACTTGTAGCGCAATCAATGGAGTTTCCGCCCTGCACACCAATATTTTAAAAGATGATGTCTTTAAAGATTATTACAAAATGACTCCTTATAAGTTTAAAAATGTCACCAACGGGATAACCTTCAGACGTTGGCTAAACCTAAGTAATCCTCGTCTTTATAATTTAATTGCCGATACAATTGGTGACGACTTTAATAAAAATCCTCTTGAACTTAAAAAGCTGGAGAAGTTTGCCGAAGATAAAGCATTTGCAGAAAAATTTGCCGAAGTTAAGCACAAAAATAAAGAGGATTTAGCGGCTTACATTAAAAAAGAAAATGGGATAATTATCGACCCCAACTCGATTTTTGACGTGCAAATCAAACGCCTACACGAGTATAAACGTCAATTGCTTAACCTAATTCACGTTTTATATTTATATCATCAAATTAAAAGCGGAAACGGTGACGATATTTACCCTCATACATTTATTTTTGGTGCCAAAGCCGCGCCAGGCTACACCAGGGCTAAGCTTATAATTAAGTTGATAAATTCTGTTGCTGATATAATAAATAACGACCCACTCGCTAGCGAGAAAATCAAAATTATCTTTGTCGAAAATTACGGTGTCACCATAGCGCAAAAAATTATCCCGGCAACCGATATAAGCGAGCAAATTTCTACCGCGGGTAAAGAAGCAAGCGGCACAAGCAACATGAAGTTTATGCTAAATGGCGCGCTAACTATCGGCACGCTAGATGGTGCAAACGTCGAGATGCGCGAGCTTGTTGGCAAAAATAATATTTACATTTTTGGATTAAAATCGGACGAGGTTAAGCGCATATACCAAACAGGAAACCAAGAGAGCAAGCAAATTTATTCAAGCAATAGCACGCTTCGCGCCGTTTTAGATAGTCTTATAGATGGAAGCATCGAGAACGATAAAATTTCGCTTTTTAACGAGATTTATCAATCGCTTTTGTTTGGTGATAATAATTTGCCCGACCCTTACATGGTAATCCGTGATTTTGACAGCTACGCAACCACTCATAAAAAGATGTGGAACGATTATCAAAAGCCAGAAATTTGGAACAAAAAAGCTATACTAAACATTGCAAATTGCGGGCATTTTTCTAGCGACAGATGTATCGAAGAATATAATGCCAAAATTTGGAGATTGAGGTAGCCATATGAAAATATTTCATAACTCGCAAGATACAAATTTCCGCGCCCCCTTTGGCGCGCTTCATACGCAAACTAATGTAAAATTCACTATCGAAATCGCTCCCGATTCTGATGCTCCGATTAAAGATTTTACTACTGAAGTGCTTGATAATGCCTTGGCAAACAACGAAATTGTGTCTGCCGAAAGCCTTTGTAAATCTACAAACGTAGAGGATGTTAACTCGGTAATTTTGCGCCTGTGGCTAGACGGTCAAGAAATTTTAATGCCAATGGAAAGTAATGCACCTTTACACTACTCAATTTCCTTGGATATGCCAGAGAATCCCATGCTTGTATGGTATTACTTCTTGATAGAGCTTAAAAATGGTGAAATTTTGTATTATGGAAATAATTCATTAAACCTAGGTGGCGAGGGTCAAGTTTACATAAATCAACCACCATCCTTTCAAATCACGGTTTACTCTAAGGAATACGATGTCCCAAAGTGGATTTCTAGCAGCGTTATGTACCAAATTTTTGTCGATAGATTTTATAACGGTAATAAAAACCGTGAAATTCCGCATAAACGCGACGATTATTTCATCCACCCATATTGGAACGACCCTGTTTCTTCTAACAACGCGCACAACGATTTTTATGGAGGCAACTTAGCAGGAGTTACCGAAAAACTCGATTATCTAGCCGATTTAGGCATTTCTGTAATATATTTAAATCCCATTTTTGATGCATATTCTAATCATAAATATGATATCGGTAATTACATGAAAATCGACCAGATGTTTGGTGACGAAAAAAACTTTAAACAATTGTGTAAAGAGGCTAAAAAGCGTGGTATTTCCATAATTCTAGACGGTGTGTTTAATCACACAGGTGACGATAGTATATACTTTAATAAATATGGAAATTACGGAAGCTTAGGGGCATATCAAAGTGATAAATCTCAGTTCTATAATTGGTATAAATTCGAGGAATATCCTGAAAAATACGCTTCATGGTGGGGTGTAAAATCGCTTCCTGCTGTTAATCAAGAAGACGAATCTTTCCGCAATTATATAATTAACGATGACGATAGCGTGATAAAACATTGGCTTAGGGCTGGTGCGCGCGGGTGGCGCCTGGATGTTGTTGACGAGTTGCCATCATGGTTTGTAAAAGATATTCGCACCGCTTGCAAAGATGTCAAGCCCGATAGCGTCGTAATCGGTGAGGTGTGGGAGGACGCGTCTAATAAGGTTAGCTATGGGCTTCCACGCGAGTATTTGCTAGGGCAAGAGCTAGACGGCGTCATGAATTATCCATTTAAAAACGCGCTTAACGAGTTCATTACTCACAAAATTGACGCGCTTGAATTCTCGATGCGCATCAACAGTTTGCTAGAGAATTATCCTTGGCAGGCGCTATATTCCTGCCTAAATTTAATAGACGGTCACGACGTGATTCGCGCGAAAACTTTATATGGCGAGGCACCTCTAGATTTACCGCCTGAACATCAGCGCGATTATAGATTATCCCCCGATAAATGCGATTTAGCTAGCAAACGTCTAAAAATCGCCTCACTTATTCAGATGACATTTTTTGGCGTTCCGCTGCTTTACTATGGTGACGAGGTTGGGTTAGAGGGCTATCCCGACCCCTACAATCGCGCACCTTTTCCTTGGAATAATGCCGATACAGAGCTGCACGATTGGTACAAACGTCTGATTGAAATCCGCAATAACTTCCCCACTTTGCAGACTGGTAGCTTCAAAATCGTCTATGCAAAGGGCGATGTTTTGGCATATATCCGCACTATCAGCCATGGTCGCGATGCGCTTGGCAAGGTGGCAAAGAACGGGGCCGCCCTGGTTATCGTCAATACAAGTAAGAGTAACGATTGGAAAGGAAGTTTTGACTTAAAACCTTGGGGCAAGGATGAAATTATCGATATTATTACAAATAAATCCGAATCCATTAAAAAAACTTCCAATAAATTTACGCTTAAACCATTAGAAGCTAAGGTTTTTGCAATATTTTAACGCGGTGCATTCGTTAACATAAATTGTCGTAGGAGTGTTTAAAGTGCTAAATAAATACGTAAAAAATACTATAATTTCCATCGTCGCGGTTATTTTTCTATCGCTAGCGGTTTACAAAGTTCCATATTGGCTTAAGCTGGCAACCCTTAACGTCGGCAGCTCTATCACAATTTATCAAAACGACATAATGCCTACATATGGCGGACGCGCGACGACGGAATCGTACATAAACATTTATTTAAACAGCAAAAAGGCTAAATCTGTGTCACTGGCTCACACTTTTAAGAATCTTCAAAAACCGTTCGAGAATAGCACAAGTATTCATGCCAGCAAGCGCGTGGGATTATCCGACGAAGACATTACTAACATTAATAGCGTTATAAACGAGCTAAAAAACAACGGTGAAGCCTACCAAAACACTCTGCTTAATGATGTAATTAATAACCGAATGACGATTTTAGCGGAAAATAACAACGACAGCATGAATTATTTATCTGAGAACGATTACTATGTTGTAAAATATCGTTTTAATAAATATACAATTTTTAAAGGCGAATTGTTCGATAAAATCGATTCAGTTTATGATTCAGTTCAAACAACTTTGGAAGCGAACGAGTTTTTAGAAGATATTAAATAGAATTAACACAGATTAAGGCGTGAGAGCCATGCTTAAAAAGAACATAATAATGGTTGCAATTATTTTGGCATCGCTAATATTTGCGTTTATTGCCGCTTATAAGCTGCCATATTGGGTGAAGTTGCATAATGCAAGAATTGGTTACGAAGTTACGGTTTCTGCGAAAGATTTTTACTCATCAAGCCCCAAACAAACTTTCTTAAAGTTTAATATAGATAATCACGTGGCAGAATTTGTAACTTTAAATACTCCCTACGAGCCTCGCTTAAAATACTTGCTTAATAACACTAAAATTACTGAAGAGATGTACCTTTTTCATAAAGTAGAGCAAAAAGAATTAAAAGAAGTTATGAGCGAAGTGGCTAGTTCTGATAAATATAGCGTCGATAACTATGATGAGAGTAACATAAAAGATTTGTATGAAGAATTATATAGCAATAACAACCTGCTTCGCAAAAAATATTACGTGATAGATTACAATCAATCTAAATATTTAATCCACAAGGGCGAAGTGTACGATAAGATAGACGAAATTTATGAACGCGCAATAGATTTTTTAGATTGGCCATAAGAATTTAAACAATTCAATTTATATATAAAAACAATGGTTAACGTATAGCCATTGTTTTTTGATATTGCGATTGATAGCAAGCAGATTAACTTAAAAACTTGACAGAGTTTACTAAAGGTAGTATAATAGGAACAGATTTTCGGCAGCTTGTCGCCAAAAACATCTAAATAACTTTAGAAGCGAAGCGCGATTTATTCGCGCGCAGCGTATTTATATAATAGCAACATTAGATAGGGGTAAAAACATGAAAATCACGGTTGAATCCATGGGAAAGGCGTTTAAAATAGCGGCTCAAAATGCAATAATCGAGGCGCACAATAACGGGCTTGCGACGACTCACGGGGACGGAGAGACCCTTTATACTTTAGAGCCTAGTGGTGTGGCGCGCGAGATAATCTCGCCTACTGTTCGCACAAATATAGCAGAAACAAAGCTCGCCCCTTCACGTGAGCTTATAGTTTTTGCAGGGCCTAACGGTTCTGGCAAGTCTACCTTAACGCGCGAGTGGCTCGCAGAAAATCCGCAATACAAAGCTGCCATTTACGTAAACGCTGATGATATTAAAAAAGAAGGATGTTTTTCAAGCGAAGCTGCCCGTGGTTATTCTTATGAAGAGAAATTTAATATAATCGCGCAAACAGACGAGGATATCTCTAAGAATCCGCTGCAACTTGCGCGCTATCGTGACGACCTTATCGCCGCCAAAATTGCCGACGACCTTCGCAAAAGGGTTATCGATAAGGGCGATAATGCGCTGATTATGGAAACTGTGCTTTCGACGCCGCGGAATTTGGAGCTTATGCGCGAGGCAAAAAAGGCGGGATACGAGATTACAACTGTCTACGTCCTCACCCAGAACCCCGAGATAAATGTAGCTAGAGTTGCAAACCGTGCAAGTTTGGGCGGTCATGAGGTCCCGAAAGATTCTATTATCCGCAGATACGACGCGTGCTTACGCCTTTTAGGTGACGTTATTTCTGCATCTGATAATATCATGGTTTTTGACAACTCTGGGGAAACACCTAAGCTTTCATTTGACAAAAAAATATCTATACCGAAGCAACAGCCGAAGCTAAAACCCGAGTATAGATTATAGAAAATAATGATGAAATCTTTGGAGCGGGTGATGAGAATCGAACTCACACAACAAGCTTGGAAGGCTTGGATTCTACCATTGAACTACACCCGCGAAAAAATTGAGAAGTTCATTCTCAAATAATAATATTGCAACAAAAGTAATTATATACTATTTTTAAAAAAATGTCAATACTTTTACAAAATTACTCTCAAAATAATATGTTTACCCGAAAGTATGTGTATTAAACAATCTCGCACGGAACTTTAATGTTGTTAAGTTTATGTAAGTGCTTGCGCCTGTGTGATTGATTACCAGACATTATATTGAGTTCAAATTTTTTGCAACAAAAATCACAAGTAACCACACCATGATGCTTACACAGAACATTATTCCCAAAAGGTATTTTAGTAGAGTTAACGCATAGCTTGCACTGTGGCACTTCGCGTAAAATTGTAACATTTTTCATAGGTAATATCTCCATAATACATAAAATTATCTGAGTAACAAATATAGCTAATTCCTATTGTTGAGCATTATTCGGTTTAGTATTAACATTAGTCAAGTTTCTGCCGGCAACTATCGATTGAATAATCTGGTTCTGTAAATCGTGCAACCCAGCAGGAGAAGCAGGAAGCATCAAGGTACTATTGCCATATTCAGCAAATTGCGAAAGCGTGTCCATATATTGGTTAAGCATCAAAAGCGTAATAATTTTTGTATCATCAATGCCAAACTGGCTAAGCTGATTTATAGAGGCAGAAAGACCGTTAATAATCTCTTGACGTTGCTGCGATAAACCCAAACCACGCAGACGTTGTTCCTCGGCATTAGCTTGCGCCTTTGTAACTATCTGAATCTTTTCGGCCTCGGCTAACTCTTGAGCAGCTTGACGTTGACGCTGAGCTGCATTGATTGCGTTCATAGATTGCTTAACCTCGGCAGCTGGGTCGATAGAAGTGATAAGGGTTTTAACGATGATGAAACCAAAGCTAGTCATGCCCTCTGCAACAGTTTGTTGAACTTGAACAGCAATAGCCTCTTTATTCTCGAACGCTAAATCTAAAGTCATGGTAGGTATAGACGAGCGAATTGCATCGGCAATGTATGATTGAATTTGAGTTTCGGGGTTAGATAATTCGTAATAAGCGGTAGAAATTTTATTAGGGTCAACGCGGAATTGAGTAGAAACAACAACATCGACAAAAACGTTATCTTGAGTTTTTGTCTCAAGTGTAGCTTGAAGAGATTTAATTCTTAAATCCAAAGTTGCAACAGGGCGGTCGATAACAGGAATTTTAAAGGATAAGCCAGGGTTAGCTATACGCGTGAACTTACCTAAACGCTCGATAACCTTAGCTTGCTGCTGGTTCGTAACAACGAACGGACCAAGAATAATAAACACTATAACAAACACGATAAATAGAAAAATTCCCATCAAAAAACACCTCGTTATAAATATTACACAATAACTCATTAAACTACATGACAATTATATAATACTTTTAATGAGGTGTCAAACCCTAGAGGTGTATTTTTTCAAATTTTTAATATTTCTGTAACACAATTGTAACAATTTTGTAACATTTCTTTTTACCCAATTGTAGATCCATTTAAAAATAGCAATGATGGGTGTAAAAATCCAACATAAAATTTTAATTATAGGCTTAAAAATGAATTTGATTATAAATCGAGCCATATTAAATATAAGTTTTAGCAAAAATATAGTAAATTTGTCGGATATACTTTTGATATATTTAAAGTAAATATAGCAACCTAAAATTAGCGATAATGGTTGGAAAATTCTAAGATTACCGTTGTTAGTTACCGTCAACATTTGAATAACCCAAATTGCAGAAATTATCCAAAAAATAACATCTTGTAGCACTAACATTATTCTGGAAATCTTAAACGAGCGTCTAAATAAACGCAATAAGTCAAAAACGTAGGAAATTACAACCCCGCATACGAATATCGAGAAGAAATAGTAAATTTGCATAGAAGTAGTTATTTCCATATTATTTAAATAGACGGTTCAAAAGGCTAGGCTTTTCCTTTTCCGCCACCTGATACGCAAAATCATCAATTTGACCATCAATCTCTAGCTCACCGATATCCACATTAAGCTTATTAATTTTAAAATCGCGCCCATGTAGCACTAACGGACCCAACGTAGTTTCTAAAATCACACTTTCATCATCAAAACTAATTACATCTGTAACCCCGCTAACGCTTGCACGCGCACGATTTTCGATAATTACATTGCTCTGCTCAAACATTGCGTTCTGAGCGTTTCCTAATTGTTCCATAAAAATTGCCCCTTTACCTAGTGTAAAAACTAATATAGAGCAATTTATGCGTAAAATTAATATAATATGACTAAAATTCGATTAATCTATAACTTCGTACATGCTAGCAGCCTCGTCTTTTTTAGTAAATTCAGGCGTAGCGACGACTTTTGCTTTTAGCACGTTGGTCCCAAATTTAATCTCAATTATATCGCCGGGGGATACATCCGTCCCAGCTTTTGCGACCTTATCATTAACGCAAATTCTTCCGCTATCAGCAGCATCTTTAGCGATTGTGCGACGCTTGATTATGCGCGAAACTTTTAAAAATTTATCTAGTCGCATTCTTTAATTCGCCCCTTTTATAATAATATCCGATACATAATTATATTAACTAGCAAAAAGATTCACTAAAATTACAATTTAGCAAAAATATAAGGCGCAACCGATTAAAATTGCGCCCTATTTAACTTAAAGTAATGTAAATTAATATTAACCGTTTACAGCATCTTTAAGATTCTTACCAGCTTTGAAACCTACATTATTGCTAGCAGCAATCATGATTTTTGCACGAGTCTTAGGGTTTACACCTTCGTGTGCAGCGCGTTTGCGAACTTCAAATGTGCCGAAGCCAACAAGTTGTACAGATTCACCTTTAGAAAGAGCCTCTGTAACAGCAGCGATAAAAGCATCAACAGCAGCGGTTGAATCTTTTTTTGTAAAATTAGTTTTTGATGCAACAACATCAACTAGACCAGCTTTGTTCATACTAAACAAATCCTTTCGAGTTTTAGTAATATAAATTAGAAATTTTTGCGAAAAAGTAGGCAAAACTTCGATTTAATTCTCTAAACAAATACATAATATACTATTTGTTTAAGTTTGTCAAGGTTTTTTTTATATTTTTTCTTAGTTTTGCAATATTTAAGCGATATTTTTCATCAAATTAATCAAACAAAGGTAGAAAAAGCCTACAAAAAACGACGTCGACAATTATTTGCCATTATTTAGCAACTGCTTTCCTAATCCTGCCGACAGCAAGCCCGCCAACAATTCCTGCGGTAATCATTTCTACTATTGCATTAACGCCAGCCCACATAATAATGAACTCAACATATTGTGCAGGCAAAAAGCCATTATTTCTAAATACAATCCAAATTCCACCAAGAACCATTATAGTGTGCATTAAAGTACCAAAAGCGGCAGAAAACACACCATTAACAACGCGAGAGGCAGTTGAATTCTTAATAAAAATACTAATAAAAGGTTGCAAACCATCGTAAATATAGCGAACAATTAACGGGAATAAAACGCGTGGAACGACGGCAATTAGTAAACTCCAAAAGTTTCCGCCATTAGCAAAAGGAGAGAATGCGAAGGCAGATAGCGGATTTGGAGGCATAAACGTCCAAACTATTAAAGACGAAATACCCATTACAAATCCCAAAATTAACCCAGCTTT
>JAISIR010000007.1 GCA_031261985.1 Clostridiales bacterium
AAGACTATAATTCATCAAAAGAACAATGTTGTAGAGGGGGCTAACTAATAGATGGCTACTACTAAGAAATCTGAGAAGGCTGTGGCGGCGGAGGCTGTGGAAGTAAAGGCTGAAGTTATAGAGGCGGCTGAGGTTGCAGAAGTTAAAGCTGAAGTTGCAGAGGCGGCTGAGGTTGTGGAGGCTAAGGTCGAGGCTGCAGAAGCGAAGGCTGATGCTACAACAGAAAAGGCTGCAGAGGCTAAAGTTGCACCTGCTAAAACTAAGGCGGGGGCTGCTAAGACATCGACGGCTAAGGCGAGTGCTGCAAAGAAGACTAAAGTTGCTAAAGCTAAGCCCGATGTTACAACGGAACGTAATTTTAGGAAAAAAGTTGTTGGCGTAGTTGTAAGCGATAAAATGGAAAAAACTATTGTTGTTGCTGTTGTCGAAAGTGTTGCTCATCCTTTATATAAAAAGGTAGTAAAGCGCACTAAGAAGTACAAGGCACATGATGAGAATAACGAGTGTAATATTGGCGATACAGTTGAGATTATGGAAACTCGTCATTTATCTAAGGATAAATATTTTAGATTGATTCGTGTGGTTAAAAAGGCTGACTAATTGTTGGTTGCGGTTAGTTATTAGGTGGGCGGATATAAGTTTTGCATTGCCTGCTGTGGGAGGTTTATTAAGCAAATGATACAAGTACAAACAAAGCTTAAAGTAGCAGATAATTCTGGCGCGAAAGAGGTAATGTGCATCCGCGTTTTAGGTGGAACTAGGCGTAGGTATGCTAGCGTTGGTGATGTAATAGTTGTTTCGGTTAAAAAAGCGATACCGAATGGCGGCGTTAAAAAGGGTGATGTTGTTAAAGGCGTGGTAGTAAGAACCGCTAAGACGACTCAACGTATTGATGGGACCGCTATTAGGTTTGACGAGAATGCTGTTGTACTTATTCGTGATGATGGTACTCCGCGTGGGACACGTATTTTTGGCCCAGTTGCTAGGGAGTTGCGAGATGCTGATAGCAATAAGTATTCTAGGATATTATCCTTAGCGCCAGAAGTATTATAAAGTGGTAGCGGAGGAATAACGTCGTAAATCTAAGGCAATTAGCATTGCGACAAATTGCGTTAATTGTTACCGAGTGTGACGTTGGAGGTTAGATAAAAAATGGCTAAAATGAATATCAAAACTGGGGATAAAGTTTGCATTATTGCTGGGAAAGACAAGAATAAGACCGGTAAAGTGCTTGCGTGTGACCCTAAGAGTAATAAGATAAAAGTAGAAGGCGTTAATGTTGTACATCGGCATACTAAGCCGCGTGCAGTGGGGCAAGCCGGGGGGATAATCTCGAACGAGCAGCCGTTTAATGCGTGCAAGGCGATTGTGGTGTGTCCTAAGTGTGGGGCGAAGACGCGTGTGGCGAGGCGTAGGATAGCTGATGGCACAGGCGTAAGGCTTTGCAAGAAGTGTGGCGAAGAGCTATAAACTCTGCCGTTTGATACCTGGATTGGCTTGACGATAATCTAGTGACATGTTGTGCTAGTGTTGATTCACTTTAGAGTTGAGTTGGCGGGTTGTGTTCTATGTTGTGCTTTTGTCCGCGTTGTGTTATTGAAATAACACACGATATATTTTGACATAAATTATTGAGTATAAAACAAGACAGAATATTTTAACGAGGCAGAATGTTTTTGTAGAAAGTGAGTGTAAGGTAAAATGGCTACAGATACTAAAAAACCTAATCTAAAGCGATTGTATATATCTACTGTTGCGCCTAGTTTAATGAAGAAGTTCAATTATAAAAGCGTGATGGAGATTCCTAAGCTAGACAAAGTTGTTATAAATGTCGGCGTTGGCGAGGCTAAGGAAAATTCTAAGGCAGTGGATAATGCTGCGGGGGATTTAATGCTTATAACAGGGCAGAAGCCGGTTATTACTAAGGCTAAGAAGTCTGTTGCTGCATTTAAACTACGTGAGGGAATGCCAATTGGCTGTAAGGTTACTTTAAGGGGCGACCGTATGTATGAGTTCCTTGACAGGCTGTTTAATCTTGCGTTGCCACGTGTGCGCGACTTTCATGGGATTAACCCTAACTCGTTTGATGGGCATGGGAACTATTGCTTTGGGATTCGTGAGCAGTTGATATTCCCTGAGATTGATTATGATAAAGTAGATAAAATTAGAGGTATGGATATTATAATCACAACAACAGCGAAGGTGGACGAGCAAGCGAAAGAGTTGTTAGCGCAACTTGGGGCACCTTTTTATAAAACGGCGTAGGGGGTAGAGGATAAAATATGGCTAAGAAATCTATGATAGCGAAACAAAAAAAGCAAGCTAATTCTAAGTTTAGTACTAGGACATATAATCGATGCAAAATTTGTGGACGCCCGCATGGGTATTTACGTAAATTTGGTATTTGCAGGATTTGTTTTAGGAAGCTTGCATACGCTGGGACGATTCCTGGAGTGCGTAAGGCTAGCTGGTAAAAAAGGGTTAGTGCAAAGGTAAGTGCTTTAGTGCAAAGGTGCCTATATCGACAAGATTTAGTGCATGAGTATTTGTGTTAAACATATTTTACTTGATAGTTTAAGTTTTAAATAGTAGTTTTAAAAAATAGAAATTTCTAAACAAAACGTATGTGGTTAAGGCGCAAATGCTTAGATTTATTTAGCGGGTGTCAAAAAAATGTCCATTATGTTTTGAAGCGAATATAAACGCGGCGATAGCGGAGGTTAAAGATTATGCAAATTACAGACCCAATTGCAGACTTGCTTACAAGAATAAGAAATGCAAGTAATGCTAATCATCCAACAGTAGAGGTTCCTGCTTCTAACATGAAGATATCCATCGTTAAGATTTTACTTGATGAAGGTTATATATTGAAGTATGAAGTAATTAAGGATTCTATGCAGGGTGTTATTAAAATTTGGCTAAAATATAGCGATAATAAAAAACAAGTTATTAAAGGCATCAAGAGAATTTCTAAGCCAGGGTTGCGTGTGTATGTTCCTAAAGAGGAATTGCCACGTGTGCTAAAGGGTTTGGGTGTTGCTATTGTGTCTACATCTAAAGGGATAATGACTGATAAAAAAGCAAGGCGAGAGAATGTTGGCGGCGAAGTTTTAGCTTTTGTTTGGTAAGATTAAGCTAAGCTGCATTGTACTAACAATCTTGACTGTTGGCGTATGACTAAGCATTGCATGAGATAAGTGATGTTAGCTTTTTATGAAACGGTTTAAGATAAAAGTTTTATGTGAAAAAGGTGAATTTACATGTCAAGAATTGGAAGACAACCTATTAATATACCTAACGGTGTTGAGGTTAATATAGACGCGGCGAATGTTGCAACGGTAAAGGGGCCTAAGGGTACTTTAACTCAGCAATTGCCTAAGATGATTATTGTGACAATTGATAATAGTGTGATAACGGTTACACGTCCAGATGAGACTAAGGTTTCTAGGTCTATGCACGGGTTAACACGCACGCTATTGATGAATATGATTATTGGTGTTACAGAGGGCTGCAGCAAAACGCTAGAGATTAATGGTGTTGGTTATCGTGCAGAGAAGCAGGGAAAGACTTTAAAGCTTACTGTTGGTAAATCGCATCCTGTTACTTATGAAGATACAGAAGATATTAAGATAGAGGTACCGAACCCTAATACTATTATTGTAATTGGTATTGATAAGCAGCGCGTAGGTGCTGTGGCGGCGAATATCCGTGGTGAGCGCAAGGCGGAACCGTATAAGGGTAAAGGTATTAAGTATCTAGGTGAAGTTATTAAGCGTAAAGAGGGTAAAGCTGGCGGTAAGAAGTAGGCTAAACCGTCTATAGCTTAAGTGTTAGATGTGATTACTTAATTAGATAGATTTTACGACCGTTTTTTGGAGGGAAATGTTACAATGAACAAGAAAAACAAGAATTTTGCTAGACAGCGCAGGCAAATGCGAGTGCGTGGGAAGGTTGCAGGCACAGCGGAGCGTCCTAGGTTGAATGTTTTTCGTAGCTTAAAAAACATTTATGCGCAGTTGATAGATGATGATAAAGGTGTTACTTTGGCTTCGGCGTCTACTAAAGACAAAGGGTTTGCGGCGCCGATTAAGGGTAATAAGGCGGCGGCTAGAGAAGTTGGTAAAGCTTTGGCAGAGCGCGCTACTAAGATTGGGATTACCGAAGTGGTATTTGACCGTGCAGGATATATATATCATGGGCGTGTTGCCGAGCTAGCAGAGGGTGCGCGCGAGGGCGGTTTGCAATTTTAAGACGTCGTGTTGTTATGGAGGTTTTAAGCTCTGTGGACTCTGGCGTTAAATGTAGTTTAAGGTTCTGTGGCGTTTGTGTATCTCCTTAGCGAGGACGTTGGTGCATAATGGCATTGAGGCTAGTGCATTTATTTTAAACAAAGAAATATTACTAGATTTTGATTACAAATTAATATATTGGTAGTTATACAAAATTATCGATTAGATACGTGAGGTTAGAATTATGGCAAAACCTATGAAGCAAAGACATGAAAAACAAGATGACATGCTAGAGCGTGTTGTAAAAATAAATCGTGTTGCTAAAGTTGTTAAGGGTGGTAGAACCTTTAGGTTTAGCGTTTTAGTTGTTGTTGGCGATGGTAAGGGGAAAGTAGGCTATGGTGTTGGTAAAGCAGCCGAGATTCCTGATGCTGTGCGTAAGGCAATAGAGGCGGCTAAGAAGAACATGATTACCGTGCCGCTTAAAGGGTCTAGTGTTCCGCACGAGGTTATTGGTATTTTTGGTGCAGGGCGTGTGCTTATTAAGCCGGCTAAAGAAGGTACCGGTGTTATTGCTGGTGGTCCGGCGCGTGCGGTTATGGAACTAGCTGGGATAAAGGACATTCGTACTAAGTCTTTGAGGTCTAATAATCCGCATAATGTAGTTGCTGCATGTATTGAAGGGTTGAAAGAGCTTAGAAGCGCAGAAGATGTGGCAGCGATTCGTGGGATTACAGTTGACAAGGTATATGCTGGGGCGTAAACGTGTTTAGTGTTATAAGCTCTAAGGGCATTCGCTTTGTTTATGATTATTTGCACGAGAGTGAGATAATGGTGCTTGTGTAAGAGCAACAATTAGTATTTGATATTATCAGCAAGATAAATTTTTTCTACGAAAGCAAGATAGTAGTTTTTGTGTGAAACAAAGAATTAGTGTTTGAGATTAAATGCAAGCAAGATATTGTAGGTTAAAGTTAGGAAGGTATAAAAAATGGCTAAAGTGACTATAACGTTAAAGCGTAGCTTAATAGGTAGGAAGAAGAATCATATTGCTACCGCGCATGCTTTAGGTTTAACAAAGATAGGGAATAGCAATACCTTAAATGATAACGATGCTATTCGTGGTATGATAAATACAATTTCGTATTTAGTTGATGTAAAGGAGGCGTAATTAAATGAATTTATCTAGTATTGTTGCGCCGATAGGGCGTACTAAGTTGCGTAAACGTAACCGCGGGACTAAAACTTGCTTCCGTGGGCAAAAGGGGCAGTGGTCGCGAAGCGGTGGTGGAGTTAGGCCGGGCTTTGAGGGCGGTCAGATGCCTATTTACAGACGTTTGCCTAAGGTTGGGTTTACAAACATTTTTGCTAAGACTTATTGTTCTGTTAATATTGAGAGGTTAAGTATATTTGACGGTTCAGAAGTTATTACAGCAGAGTTATTAAAGCAAAAAGGTATTATATCTAAAATTAATGATGGTATTGTAATTTTAGGGCGTGGCGAGGTTACATCTGCATTAACAGTTGAAGCTGCTAGATTTACTAAAACAGCTAAAGAGAAAATTGAGAAGGCTGGCGGTAAGGCTGTAGTTAAGGCTAAGGCAAAGTATTCTAAAGAAGCGGCAAAGGCTGCTAAAGATGCGAAGACTGATAAAAAGGTGACTGACAAGCCTGCTAAGAAAGCGGCTAAAACTACAAAGGCAAGTGAGTAGTTTGATAACTGTTATAAAAGAGAAATGAAGATATTACTCTAAAAAATTCTACCCTGTAATTGCGTTTAAGTGGGTGCAAATACATGTAAGGGGTAGGATTTTGTGAGTTATAGTTGCAAATTTAGTTAGAGTAAGCAAGACAAGCTTGCTGATTATTGTATTAAAGTGTATATCGATTTCTAATTTTGTTGTTACTTAAATGAGGAGGTTTGTCCCTGATGTTTGAGACTATCAAAGAAGCATGGGCATTGCCAGATTTACGCAGGAAAATATTTTATACCATTATGCTAATTATAATATTCCGCATAGGTTCGTTTATTCCCGTTCCGTTTATGGACGCGGCGGCTATGCAACAATTGATTAATTCGGCAGGAGATGCCTCTATTATTGGGCTGTTGAACATGTTCTCGGGCGGTGCGTTTGCTAATGCGACCATATTTGCCATGAGTATTACGCCATATATTAACTCTTCTATTATAATGCAATTGTTGACGATTGCTATCCCAGCGTTAGAGCGTATGCAGCGTGAGGGCGAAGATGGTAGGAAAAAGATTAATCAGTGGACTAGATATTTAACTATTGTATTGGCGTTTATCCAAGCGGCTGGATTATATGTAGCTTTGCAAGAGGTAACAGAGCGTGGATTAATTCCATTTTTAGTAATGACTATTACGTTTACAACAGGAACCGCATTCTTAATGTGGCTAGGCGAGCAGATTAATGAAAAAGGTATTGGTAATGGGATTTCGTTAATTATATTCGCTGGTATTGTAAGTCGCGCGCCGACGGTTATAACAACTCTTCAACAGAGCTATGTAAATGGGTCTATTAATGTGTTGGGTTTGTTAGGGATTGTGCTTTTAGCTTTGATAACTGTAGTGGCGGTTGTTATAATGAACGATAGCGAGCGCAGGCTTCAGGTGCAATATGCTAAACGTATTGTAGGGCGCAAAATGTATGGTGGACAAAGCACGCATATACCTATTAAGCTATTAGCGGCGGGTGTTATACCTATTATATTTGCGCTAAGTATTATGGCGTTCCCGTCTACTATTGCGGCGTTCTTTGGTGTAACTTCTACCTCGGGTGGGGTAATGGGTACAATTCTATCGTGGATTTCACCTGATTCGTGGATATATGCTATAGTAACGTTCTTATTGATAATTTTCTTCACGTATTTTTACACATTTATTCAGTTCAACCCAGTAGAGGTTGCTAATAATATGAAGCGTTCGGGTGGGTTTTTGCCAGGGCTGCGTCCGGGCAAGCCAACGGCTGAGTATATTGCTAAGGTAGTGTCGCGTGTTACATTTGCAGGCGCGGTGTTCTTAGGTATCTTGGCGATAATGCCTAACATGCTTAATATCTTTACAAGTGTTAATGTAGGTATAGGCGGTGCATCGGTGCTAATTGTGGTTGGTGTTGCGCTAGAGACTACTAAGCAGTTAGAGAGTAATATGGTAGTTAGGAATTATAAAGGGTTTTTAGAGTAAAGTGTGCATGATGTGTGAGCGGTTTTAGCGTTAAGAGGATAATTTATAAACGAAACGAAATTGAGGAGTAAATAATAAATGAAGATAATTTTAACAGGTGCGCCGGGTAGTGGTAAGGGTAGTCAAACACCGAATCTTGAGAAATGGTTTGGGATTTCTACTATATCTACAGGGAATATGTTACGCGCGCAAGTAGCCGAGGGCACGCCGCTTGGTGTTCAGGCGAAAGAGATTATGGCGCGTGGCGGGCTGGTAAGTGATGATATAGTTATTGGCATGCTGGCTGATTCTATTGCTGAAGATAGATACAAAGCTGGGTTTATTTTAGACGGAGTGCCAAGGACGTTAGGGCAAGCGAAGATGATGACTGAAAAAGGCGTTGCAATTGATAAAGTTATCGTGTTTGATGTGCCAGATGAAGTTATCCAAAAGCGCATGAGCGGAAGACGCGTGTGTGAAGTTGATGGGTCGACGTATCATGTTGTGACTAATCCGCCACAAAATGGTAATAAGTGTGATAAATGTGGGGCGGAGCTAATTGTTCGCGAAGATGACAAGCCTGAGACGGTTATGGCTAGGCTTAAAACGTATCATGAGCAGACCGAGCCGATTATTGAGTATTACAAGGATAAAGCAGACGTGATTATTATAAATGGTGACCAGACGATTGATGAGGTTGCGGTTGAGCTGAAAGAGGCACTGGGTGCGTAGAACATCGCATGAGTGCTATTTAAAAAACGAAGGTGCCTTTAATGGTAAGTATAAAGAATAAAAAAGAAATCGACTTAATGATTATTGCAGGTGGTATTGTTGCAGAAACGTTAGATGCGATACAAGCGGCGATTGAGCCAGGGATATCGACTAAAGAGTTGGATTCTATTGCTTTAAGAGTTATCAAGAAAAATGGCGCGACGCCTTCGTTCTATCAATATGGTGGCTTCCCGGGGAATGTTTGCTTATCGATTAATGATAGGGTAATACATGGGATACCTTCTAGGCATGAGATATTACGCGAGGGTGACATAATTAGCGTTGATGCTGGTGCGTGTTACAAGGGGTATCATGGTGATGCAGCGAGGACGTTTGGCGTTGGCAAGATATCGGCAGAGGCGCAAAGGTTAATAGACACGACGCGCTTGAGTTTTTTTGAGGGGATTAAGCAGGCGGTTGAAGGCAACAGGATAAGCGATATATCTAAAGCGATATTTAAAGTAGCGGACGATGCAGGATATGGTGTTGTGCGTGATTATGTTGGGCATGGCGTGGGTAGTAAGTTACACGAAGAGCCAGAGGTGCCTAATTATGATAGCGGGAAGCCAGGGGTTAGGCTATATAGAGGCATGACGATTGCGGTGGAGCCTATGGTGAATCAGGGGACTGCTGGGGTAAAAGTGTTAGATGATGATTGGACGGTTGTGACTGCCGATGGAGGGTTATCGGCGCATTATGAGAACACGATTTTGATAACCGATGGCGAGCCGATGGTGTTGACGGAGAAAAGATAATCCGGAATTATTGATGGATATAAATATAATGATGGAGCCGTGAGCGTGTTGCCAGAGGCTGGCGATATTGATTGGAGTGTAAAGATGCTTGATGATAAAATATCTTCTATAGTGAGTGCCGCAGATGATAGCAAAGGCGTTGAGCCTGCAGGCGATGGCGTTTCGTTTGGTGATATTGTATTGTCTAAAAACGGAAGGTTTGCGAATCATTATTTTGTTGTGTTAAAAGTAGAGGATAATTTTGTTTATATAGCAAATGGCAAAACGCGCAAGGTTGATAGCCCTAAAAAGAAGAAGATTAAACATATACAAGTTATAGGGAAATCCGAGCATATTACATCGAAAATGGCTAATGGCGAGAAGATAACCAATGCAGAAGTAAGACGGAGTTTGGCTAAGGCAAAAGGTGAAACTGACGAGTAACTATTTATTGCGGGTTATGCGATTGGTGATAATTGAGAATGTGTTTATAGCACTTAATATTTAAAATTCGATTTTTTATGATAAAATGCCAAAAAAGACTTGACAAAAGTCAAAAAGTATGATACAATTCATAATCTAGGGGTTAATGTTTTTATGCTTAAAAAGCGTTGCTTACTTTAACCTTGTGTTACTTATCTTCGTTTGGAGTGGTAATTTATGCCAAAAGGCGATGCGATTGAAGTCGAGGGTAAAGTTATAGATGCTTTGCCTAATGCTACTTTTCGTGTAGAACTTAAAAACGGTCATGTAATTTTGGCGCATATTTCTGGTAAGTTACGTAGTAATTTCATCAGGATTTTACAGGGTGACCCTGTGACGGTAGAGATGTCGCCTTACGATTTAACTAAGGGGCGCATTACGTGGCGTGGTGCTAAGAAGAAAAAAGATTAACTTGTAAACGCATTGGTGTTTAGAACAGCATATATATTATGACATACAGAATTTTAGTTGTAAAAAAGGAAGATTTAAAATGAAAGTTCGTCCATCTGTTAAAAAAATTTGCGATAAATGCAAAGTAATAAAGCGTCATGGCAAGGTTATGGTTATCTGCGAGAACCCTAAACATAAGCAGAAGCAGGGGTAATTGCGTTTGTTTTAGATAGGTTTTAGTAGTATCGATTTTTAGGAGGAATTATAAATGGCACGTATTGCCGGGAGAGATTTACCCAAAGAAAAACGCGTTGCGTATGGTCTAGCAGCATCAATATATGGGATAGGGATTCCTACAGCGTTAAAGGTTGTAGATGATTGTGGGATAGACCAAGCGACTAGGTGTAAAGATTTAACGCCAGATGAAGAGGCTAAGCTACGCACCGAGATTGCTAAGTATAATGTAGAAGGCGATTTAAAACGTGAAGTTAACTTAAACATTAAGCGTTTGATAGAAATCGGTACTTATCGTGGGATTCGTCATAGACGTGGGCTTCCTGTTCGTGGGCAAAGGACAAAGACTAATGCTCGTACACGCAAAGGGCCTAGGCGTACCGTGGCTAATAAAAAGAAGTAAAATAGTGTAGGTGTGTACTTTTGCATGGAGGATTGCAAGAGTGCGATAGACTGTTTTGTAATATAAAATTATTTGTTTTAGGTTAATCGACTAATAACGTTAATCGAGTGGCTTAAAAATTGAAACATTTAGAGAGTGAGTGTAGTATCTAATGGCAACAACTACTAAAAAAACCACAAGGAAAAAGCGCGTAAATAAGCAGGTCTCTAAAGGGCAAGTGCATATTTATAGTACTTTTAATAATACACATGTAACAATTACCGACGAAAAAGGAAACACTCTTAGCTGGGCAACAGCAGGGGAGGAGTTTACAGGTTCGCGTAAGAGTACACCTTTTGCAGCTCAAAAAGCTACAGATAAAGCCATCGCTTCGGCGTTGGGGGTGTCTAAAGGGTTTAACGAGGTTGAGGTTTTTGTTAAAGGACCAGGGCCAGGGCGCGAAGCGGCTATCCGTGCAATCCAAGCAGCAGGCTTAACGGTTACGCTTATTAAAGACGTAACACCTATACCTCATAATGGTTGCCGTCCACCTAAACGTAGGCGTGTGTGATGTGTTTTTAATTTAGTAAGTGTGCTATAAAATATAGATTTTATTTGTGCGAAGTAGGGTATGGCAAGCTACATATCAAAAGGATATAGAGAGGGCTATCCCCAAAAAGAGGAAGATTAATCCTAAATTTTGTAATCGGGAGAGAAAGAAATGGCTAGATATAGAGGACCAAGTTGCCGTCGTTGTAGGCGAGAAGGGCAAAAATTGTTTTTAAAAGGAGAGCGTTGTTATACCGAAAAATGCCCTCTTATAAAACGTGCTTATGCTCCGGGTCAACATGGTCAGGGTAGGCGCAAGCTATCGGAATATGGCATGCAGTTGCGTGAAAAGCAAAAGGCTAAGCGTTATTATGGTATTTTAGAGAGCCAATTTGCTAAGTATTTTGAGATGGCTAATAAAAAGAAAACCGGTATCACCGGTGAGAACTTATTACAGATACTAGAGACTCGTCTTGATAACGTTGTATATCGTTTAGGGTTTGCTACATCCCGCGCAGAGGCACGTCAAATGGTATTGCACCGTCATTTTACACTTAATGGCAAGGTGGCAAATATTCCATCTATTATTGTAAAAGTTGGCGATACTATTGCGTTGCGTGAGAAGAGCCTTGCTAGTGAGCGTGTTAAACGTGTATTAGAGATTACCGAGTCACGTGCTATACCTACATGGCTTGATACCGATAAAAATGCACATTCTGGTTCGGTTGTTAGGTTGCCAGAGCGTACCGATGTTGATATTGATATTAAAGAACATTTAATCGTTGAGTTGTATTCTAAATAATAGCTGAGTTGGCTGTTAATTAGTTGGCTGATTAGTTGATTGGTGATTGATTGATTAATTGATTAATAAAATCAGGCAATGAACTGTAATTGTTGCATGTTTATAGATAGACAAAACGACGGATTTTTTGTGAATTTATCGATATATGTTATTATAAAAAATTATATTAGCTATATCCAAGGAATAGGTGAAGCGAATAGTGAGTGTATTAAACATAGAGCGTCCAAAAGTTGAAATAACCGAGATTAATGAGAGCAAGACGTATGGGCAATTTGTAGTCGAGCCGTTAGAACGCGGATTTGGGACTACGATTGGTAATGCTTTGCGTCGAGTTTTATTATCATCTATACCCGGTGTGGCGGCTAGTTACATAAAGATAGATGGCGTGCTGCACGAGTTTTCTACTGTTCCAGGTGTTAAGGAAGACGTAACTGATATTGTCCTTAATATTAAGAACTTGGCGTTAAAAATTGTCGGTGCAGAAACTAGCAAGACTATTTATATCGACGCCGAGGGCGAAGGTGAAGTTTGCGCGCGTGATATTAAGGCAGATGCTGATGTAGAAATTATCAACCCAGACATGCACATTGCAACGCTTAATAAAGATGCAAGGTTATATATAGAAATTGGTGTAAATCAAGGCAGAGGGTATGTGGCTGCTGATAAAAACAAAGAGGAATTGCAGCCAGAGATTGGGATTATTCCTATCGATTCTATATATTCGCCGATTCGTAAGGTTAATTATTACACCGAAGATACTCGTGTAGGTCAAGTGACGGATTATGACAAACTTGTGCTTCAGGTATGGACGGATGGGACTATCGCACCAGATGAGGCGTTGAGTATTGCGGCAGGGATTTTGCATCAGCATATAGAGTTGTTTACATCTTTAGTAGAGATGCCATTGCCAATTACGCCAGAAATTGCGCCTATAGACCAAGACAATCCTGATAAAGAGATTTTAGAAATGGTAATAGAAGAGATGGATTTATCTGTTCGTTCGTATAATTGTTTGAAACGTGCGGGGATAAATACCGTTGGCGATTTAACTACTAAAACAGAAGATGACATGATGAAGGTTCGTAATTTGGGTAGAAAGTCGTTAGAAGAAGTTATATATAAATTGCATCAGATGGGGTTGGATTTACAACCGATAGAGTAACGTGGCAGTTGTAGGAAAGACAACGGGTTCTGGGAAAGTTTAAGGGCTGTTGAGAAATCTAGGACTGTTGGGAAATTTAGAGATTACAAGAAATGCTAAGCAATTGCAAGAAAGGGAATTTTGATTATGTGGAATAGAAAATTAGGAAGACCTACCGCGCATAGAAAATCTATGTTGCGTTCGCTTACGACATCCTTCCTTGATAAAGGTAAAATTGTTACTACTCATATGCGTGCTAAGGAATTACAACGCATGGCAGAGAAAATGATTACTTTGGCTAAAAAAGGCGGGCTGGCTAATTATCGTCGCGCGCTTGCGTATATTACTGTTGAAGATGTTGCTAAGAAGGTATTTGACGAGTATGCGCCTAAGTATGCAGACCGAAACGGTGGGTATACTCGTGTGCTAAAGCTTGGACCACGTCAGGGTGATGGTGCCGAGATGGCGGTTATAGAGTTAGTATAAAGGTTTCATTTAATATAGTTGAGAGATTACAAAAAAGGCAAGCATGGCTGTCGGCTTAAGGGGAACGCACAAAGCTTTGCGCGATGGCTCTAGGTAGATGCGTGCTTGCTGTTTTGATATATTATCAATACACTATAATAGGGCCCCTTGGTCAAGCGGTTAAGACATCGCCCTTTCACGGCGGAAACACGAGTTCGATTCTCGTAGGGGTCACCAAAACTTTGCCCGTGGCAAAGAGATAAAAACTAAAAGATAAAAGTGAAAAGAAATTGAAGCTTTTCTTGCGAAAAGCATTTTAGAGGCAAAGTTTTGTACTTTTCTCTTTTCATTTTTCACTTTTCACTTTTCACTAAAATAACTTTCCTTGCATTCCTTGCAAGGTTTTTTTATTTCCCCAAGAATTAACGCAAATTTAACATAACCCCCTTTTTTACACTTGAAACTCTTCTTAAATTCTTGACAAACCCGAATATGCGTGATATAATTCAGGCATAATAAACTTAAATGTACAAGCCCCGATATTTATAGGTAGAAATTTTGGGCTCATTATAAAGCTACCCAAACGGTAGCAAAAAATTATAGTTATTGATCTATTTCTTTGCTAATCGAAAGGATATACATAAATAATGGGTAATAAACTAGATTTTGAAAAAATGAAAAATATTGGTCTGCCGGCAACCGAAAGAAAGGCAATGTTACCCTCTGTTGAGTGGACGATTTATGGGTTTATTGCAGTTTCTACTATTATAATAATGTATAAAGTATCGTCTGCAGAGGGGCAGGAATTTTCTCTATATATTAATATGATTATGTTAGTATATCTTTTTTCTGGTTTCTCTTTATTTAGTTCGTGGTTTATGCATAACACTGGTAAGGCAACTTTTTACAAAGATAGTATAATGATAAACGGAACAAAATATGATAAATCCTTGTTTTTATATGTTTCATATTTACTATGCACCAGATTTGTTAATTATTCTCGCGTTTATGGAAGACGAGATGAATTTTCTATTTTAATAAAATTCAAGCTCAAGAGTGGGGAGACGTTTTATAGCGAAATAGACCAGAATTACTTTAATAGTAAGATTAAACCTTATAAAATTAAACGTTAGACGCAGAATTATTTCGATATTTTATGACTGAATAATATTAATCGAGTTGTTATATGATAACAGCTCGGTTTTTCTTTTTAAACCCTTGACAAAGCTGCACAATAGTGATATAATGCAGATATAAAATCAAGGGGGAGCAAATGCTTTATGAGCGAAGCAACTTTAGCACTAAGTGCAAACCAGAATTTAGCACTAAGTACAAGGCAGAATATATCAATAAATAAGCAAGACTTAGACGATTTTAATAAAAAATTTAATGATCTAGGATATTTTTTTAGTAGTCAAACCGTTCTTCAACAGATTTTTCTTACTCTAAATTTTTATAATCTACAACGCAAAGGGCTTTCGGGCGTGCTTTTAGCAGGCGAGCCAGGCGTTGGTAAATCTTTTTTAGCCGAAGTTCTATCAAAAGTGGCAGGGTATGAGCTGCTTCAATATCAATGCACCGCCTCTACAACTGATGAGCAGCTTTTTGCTACCATCAGTCCTGTTGGCGTTGTTACTCGTAACGAAGAAGAAATGATTAAAAAAGGTATTCTTACGCAAGCGATTGACAGAGCTAATAATGGTGAAAAAATTGTCCTTTTAATTGACGAGATAGATAAAGCTAACGAGAATATTGACCCATATTTTTTAACTTTTATGCAAGATGCTTTTTGTTTCACTCCTGAATTTGGAGCTAAACAAGTGGATAATGACAAGCGCGAGAACTTAATTGTTATTGTCTGCAAGAATAAGTGGAGAGAGCTAGACGGGTCGCTGCTTAGAAGGTTAAGGCGCGTAGAACTTGAATTGCCGACAGCCGAGAGCATGCAAAGAATAGTCGATTTTAGTGGCGATAACTACGACCCTGCTATGCGTAAAATTGCCCTTATTCTCTATGCGCATATGCGTAAGGAAAGAGAGAGTTTTTCGCGTGTGGCGACGGCGCAAGAGATTATAAATGCGCTAAACGATGATATTTTGCTTGAAAAAATAGAAGCGAGTGCAGCCGACCGTTTGTTTAGCTTGCTTAATTGGTTTTCTAATAATCATGATGCTGATTTTGAGAACCTTTGTAAAGTAATTAAAGATTTCGCTAAATTTGATATAACTTCTGAGTTTAAGCCTGGGTTTGAACCTGTTCTTAACTTAACTTCAGAAGAAAGCGAGCGTTTGTTAAACCCTTATGGCGAGTTTTTTAAAGAAGTCTTTAGAGTTATTCAAAGCAATCTTACAACTTATTATGCAACCAATGGGAACAACCCTAAATTAATAGGTATAGTAAAATATAGCGGGAATAATATAGATTTTAATATTCAGCAAAAGGAACTTACCTTTTTGCAAACTATTATTAACACAACGCCCGAGAAAGGGCTAGATAAAAGAATAAAAGTTGTAAATATGGCTGATGATGGACCGAACTCGTGTTATATGGCAGCTGTTCCTGTGAAAACTTTTGATAGCAATTACTATTTGCTTTTTTCTAACCAGAAAAATATGAATACCGAGAAATTTATAACAGGCATGCGAACCATTTTGGGGCAGGAAGAGAAGAAAACGACCTTTTTTGCTGGAAAAGTTCAAGCGGTAGGTGGAAGTGATACAGGGTTCCATAATGCTATGCTATCGGTTGAAGGGCTTGAGCCTAATGGCAATAATGCTAAATTCAACTTTTGGGGTAATGGAGGGGCGCGTTAAATGATGAATAATAACGCTTCAAACTCTAACCTTCAAACAAAAGCTAAACTTCAGGAAATTGCTGATTTACTTGAGGTTAATTTGAAAGCAAAGAAGAATAAACGAGTTTTTAATAAATTGAGAGCCAAGAAGCTTGAATTTAAAGGCGGTCAAGAGAAAGAAGGAACCGTTGACGAAGAAGATGCCTCGCAAAAATCTAAAAAAGAGAAAGCGCAAAAGCTGACTAAAGAACAATTAGAGTATATAAGGAATCATGCTGACCAACCGCTTGATTGGAATAAGCTGGAAGAAATTAAGGAACAATGTCAACAGCCAAAGTTAGAGCTAGACGTCCAGTCTTCTGATGGGGAGTTTAGTTCTAGTGCGCAGGAACTTTTAGCAGATGCGTTAGAGGGGCAAGAGCTTGGCGAGGGAACACTTTCTGAAGAGGCACTAGAGGACACGCTCTCGAAGATATTGCAATATTTAGATGCAGAAACGTTAACTCAAATTTATAACAATGCAAAACCGAAAAGTAGTTCTAAGGGAAAATCGGATGAGAATGATTTTTATGATTTGCTTGACGAATTTAGGTCCACAGAAAAGCTTTCGTACAAAGATTATAAAAAGAACAAAGAAAGCATGAATGATTTTGACAGCGACAATTACGATTTTGGCAGTGCGAAAATGGCACTTAAACATTACAAATTAACGCAAGAGCAGATTAACAAAGAGCTTTCTGACTGGATTTTAAAAAGATTCGTTTCGCCTAACAACAATAGGTCAATAACATCTGATAAAATTGATTATTACAGGAAGCAATATGGCGATAGATATATGCACAAAAAGAAAATAGTAAAGGATTTTGCAATGGGCTTGGAATATCGGATTCCGAGAGATACCTACTCACATCCTTTTGAAAAACAGCACCCCCCTATTGCTATTTATTTTGATATCTCTGGAAGTAATTATAACTCGATAGATATGTATGCAAAAATTGTATCTAAAATTATGAAGAAAAATGTTTCGGTGTATATTGGTGCCGAGCCTGTGTTTTTAAGCTGTCGTGCTAAAGGGGATACGTTGCCAGCTGAAGATATACTAGATTATTGCTCTAATCTTGCGTATAATGAGCCAGACGATGAGCTTGCAAAGTATTACGAATTTAAGCATTATAACTGGACGCATTTTGACGATTTAGTAGATGATGATAAAATTAAAACTTTAGTTTTGTTTACAGATTTTGATCGAGCGGAACATATAGCAAAGGCTAGTGAAAAATGTAATGTGTATTGGTTTTGTACAGAAATAAGAAATTCTAGGCATTGGGGCGGGCATGGAGTAAGGACGGAGTACCTTGACGATTTTAAAGGACACTTTATTGTTATAAACGAGGCTAATGACGCTTTGAAGTATTTGAAAAATGGATTTGATAATAAAGAGTATGAAGAAAAAGAGCGCGCAAAGTATAAAGAACATATATTTGGTCAAAAGCAAAATGAAATGTTTAGATGAAAATGCAGCAATTGCTTGACAATTGCTAGGATTTATGGTAGTATTTACTTGAGCGATTCACCGCAGGTGGTGGAAATATACTTAGGGGGAGAATTATGTCTAGAAAAAGTTGGAGACGAGCATATAAAGAGAAATATGGAGTGACGCCAGAGGAGCGGAAGCAACTGGATTTAGCACGAAAAGCTAAAGAGGCTAATATGTCAGAGGATGACGAGCTAGAGAATTCTGCAAAACAAAGCACCATTCCTGGTGGGAATCACGGTGTAGGGACGCATTATGGTAGTCGAAAAATTGGCGGCGTTGAGTATGATATTTATTGTGCAAAGAATTTAAAGAGAAGCAGGCGTGAGTTTGTTTTAGTCGGTTGGCAGAACGCGGCGGATGTTAAGGAACAAATTATACTCGGCACGGAAGAGCATCCTAAGTTAATATACCTTAATGGAGTGCATGAAGTAAAGGCGACTTTTGACATACCGTTTGGGTACGAGCGCGAAGTGGGTAGTATTTTGTTTGATTGCAAGAGCTTAAACGATGCTAAAGCTCAAATAGATAATCTTAAGCTAAGAGCGGTTACTAATACTAAGAGTTTTTAACTATCACATTTGAGTTGACAAAAATGGGGGAGAATACCATGAAATTAATTAGCAATGAGGCAATTGAATCGTTTTTAAGTGAGTGTAAGAATTGGGACGATATTACCAAGCTGGATTTTGGCAGGCAAAATTGTATCACTTTATTTGAGGTAATGGGCGAAAAGTTTAGTAATAGTTCTAACCTAGCAAGAGGCGAGGCGGCTTTTAAACAATTCTGTTATGGTGTACTTGGCATGGCTGCGGGTGATGCCGGTTATAACAGGTATAAAACGGACGTAGGGGATATTTGTCATGCGGCGGCGAAATGTTTATTGCAGATGGGGGCTGTAGAGCCTAAAGTCTTTACATATTTATTACCAGAGGATATCTTTGAGCAATATAAAAAAGGTGATTATAACAGGAAATTAGAGCTGATAGAGAATTTTAGTGAATTAAAGAGTGATGAGGCGAGCCGTCAGGAATTTTTTGAATTAATAGTTAAAGATAATGTTAAAGGTTCGACGGCTGAGAAGCTAAAAAGTAGTAAGAAAGTAGATGTATACGAAAAGGGTAAGCAGATAACAGATGAGAGGTTGCAGCTTGGTTTAATTAAATTATTGAATCAAGATAAAATAGATGTGCCTAAGAAAAGTTTGATTAAGCATTATGTAACTGGCTTTAAGGATATTCGGAATACTAACGAAGCGGTAAGGCTTGGAATTGAGCCGGCGGTGGATATAATATTACAGCGTGATATACAAGACAGCCTTATATTAGATAGCGATGCGCGGGATAGTTTTATTACTATAAGGGTGTGCAATAAACTAGGCGTAATTGGAAGTTACTTAAATATAAAGCAAGCTAAGGCGTTTGGGTTTGCTATTGTAAGCGATGGGCGTGGGATTAAGGCGATTAAGCTTGATGGATTATCGCCTGAGTATTTGAAAGCGTTATTGCTGGAAGAGATTAAGTCGGCTAAAGATAGTAAGTTTACACGTGATTTTATCATCGAGTTATTGAAGAAAAAATCGGCATCGGCGTTAGAAGAAGTATTTAATTGTGAAATGGTGAATGATGATATAAAGTGGGAGATTGCATCGAGTTTAAGCAAAGAAGATGCGTTTGTTAAACTTGCTTTACAAGAGGGGAATGGTGCCAGGGCTAAGATGGCGTTCTCACTTTTAAAGGAAGAGAAGAATATTCTTTGGGTGGTTTTAAAGTCGGACAATGCAGAGATTATAAATAGTGGGATTGAAACTTTGAGTAATAAGCCTAATGTGCGCGATGCGCTAAAGGCGATACAAAAGAGTGCGGATTCGCCATATGCGCGAAATGTTGCCATGCTTTATTTAAAGACGTTAGAGCACCCTATGGAAAAAGCTAAAGAAGTGAATAAGTATAAAGGTAGGAATATTGCGTAAGGGCAGGATTCTATAATGTAAGAGTGGTTAGGCTAGTGGATTTTGGTATTGTGCTATTTAGCCCAGGAACCCATTGTTTGATGAACTCTTGCGGGTTGGCATTATATTGCTTGCTAACCTCGTCGGGCGGTAGCTTAAACAGGGCGGTAACGACAGCCTTTTGAGCCACTAGTCTTGGGGCTATTGATTGGATTTTATTTAGTTCTTCGATAACATGGTTGATTATTATTGTGTTTTCAAACCCGTCAAAAGTGTTGTTATGACAGGCTTTTTCAAAATCGCCTACGGTGCGAATATTATAATTATGCGTTAAATAAAGCCGGTTTTTTTTATCTAATGAATCTATATTTTTAAGTGGCGTGTTTTCGTTTAAAAAGCAAGGAGAGGTATTTGATGAGAGATTGGCGAAGAAATCTTCGTTTAACCCAGTAATCTCTTGAGCTTTTTGCATAATGTCAAACGATGTCGCCTTTTGCACTTGGTCTATTTTGTTTATAATTTTTGGCGGTTTAATATTATCTACAGAGCTGTCTGAATTTTGTTCTAAAAGTTTATAATCTTTGATTTTCATTTTAATCTCGTCAAGAGTGGTTTTTCCCATGTAGTGTATTTGTTTAAGTTCGTCTTCACTTGTGTTAATTAAATCGGCTACAGTTTTAATACCAAAACGACGCAAGCAATTAAACGCTCTTACAGAAAAATGTAGCTCGCTTATATCTATGTCGTTAGCGGAATCGCTAAAAGACGAGTTTTTATTCATTACACCAGCAACGGTTATTTTTATATCATTATCAATTGGTGTTTGCGTAACTTGATTATTATCAGATTCTTTAGTTGTATTTTTAACTACCACATCATTTTCTAGGTAGCGTTGGATTTTACTCATTATTTTAGAATGTGACCTTTCGCCTAATCTAGGGAGGTGCAACAGTGATTCGCCATTGTCTTTGGCGGTTATTTCTAATAGTTTGTCTATCGTGGTAATTCCTGCGCGAACTAAGCATAAATATGAGTGCGTGTTTAAATCTAGGCTCATTATAGGGAAGTAAGGTAAATAGGAATCGGCAACAGAGGAAATGGGGATTGCCATAAAAGGAGTCTCTTGGTCGACATAAGTTGTACGTGTAATAGAAGCGGCTTTGTCGTAAAATTTTTGTAAATGCCTATAGGCGGCAATTAATTGATTGGTACAGAATTTAGGTGATGAAGTGTAGTTGTATTTATCGACAATCTGTTTATTTGTTAATTTTTCTGCGCCAAATAAGCCTAGCCTATGCGATAAAATTATCTGGCGATTTTTAGACAGACTATTAAAAGCTTCGGTAAAAAGCTCGTCGGGTAGGAGCCTACCATGATGCATATTGCCGCCTAGTGCTATAGATTCATTTAAAATTTGCTTGGCAATAGGTATGATGGTTTTATCTATTTTAAAACTTGAATAAGGTGTATTTTGGGGTTGTTCTGAGGGAGAGGGGCTACGCATGAAGGGAAGTAAGCCTGTGGGCTTTAGTAATTCAAATATTTTATAATCATCGCTGGATTCAGGCGGTGTTGCAGCCTTATACTTGCGCCAAAATCTTTTTATAGTGTGATCCATAAAAATTGCTAGCTGGCGCTCGGCAAGGTTATCGCTATCCATCCTTGGGGGAGTGCCATCTTGCTTTGTATAATCTATCCATAGTTTAGCGTACTCGGGAAGAGGTTTGTTTTTTGGGTGTGGGATATACTCAAGCGCGCCTATGGGGCTTAGCAGCTCGTGGATTCTATAGTCGATAGTATCGGCGGGTGGCTTTAAAATGCTAACGCTTATGCCTTTGGCGCTATCTATATTAATGGTGCCGCGACCATATTTTGAGTGTAACTCAGATTTTATTTCAAACATTTTTTTGCCTAGTTTTTGTTCGTAATCGCTTTTTTGTTTATAATTTTCAGGTAAAAAGCCATTCTCGTCGTAAAAAGCGCGTATTGTTTTAGCCCAAGCGTAAGTCATGCTTGAATCGATGTTGTTTATACTCATAGAGATTACCCCCATATGCCTTTATTATATCATAAATATTGACAAAGTTCAAGTGTAAAAAAGGGGAATTATGTTAAATTTGTGTAAAGTGATAGCTCATATTACAAAAATGTTAAATTAATGTGAATTGGGCAAAATAAACTTGACAAAAGTTGGAATTAATGATAATATATTCTAGTGGAAATAATATAAAGAAATATGAAAGAAAAAAAGAAGGAGAATTAAGATGTCTAAGATTGTCGAGATAAGATGGCATGGACGTGGCGGGCAGGGTGCTAAAACAGCGGCACTTTTATTGGCTGACGCTGCTTTTAACACGGGCATGTATGTTCAAGGGTTCCCTGAGTATGGTCCCGAGCGTATGGGTGCGCCTATAACTGCTTACAACAGAATTTCTGATGAGCGGATTAATATCCATAGTAATATTTACACGCCTAATTATGTGGTAGTGGTAGATGATACCTTGCTAGATAGCATTGATGTGACTGCTGGGCTAGACGAGGGCGGTGCGATAATAATTAACACAAGCAAAAGTGCGGATGAAATTAAGCCTAAGCTAAAAGGTTATGGTGGTAAAGTGTTTACCATAGATGCAAGGGCGATTTCTATGGAGACGTTGGGCAGGTACTTCCCTAACACTCCTATGCTTGGTGCGGTTGTTAAGGTATCGGGCTTTATGCCAGTTGAGGATTTTGTTAGTGACATGGAAGGCTCGTTTAAACATAAGTTTGCCAGCAAGCCTCAGGTTATAGAGGGGAATATGGCTGCATTAAAACGAAGTGTAACGGAGGTTGTTGAACTATGAGTAAGATAATACCTAATGATGTTAAGTGGCGCGATATATCGCCAGGCGGGATTATAACCGATGCCGGGAACTCTGCCGAGTTTAAAACAGGTGATTGGAGAAGTGAACGCCCAGTTTGGTTAACCGATAAATGCAAGCAATGTTTGTTGTGCTATCCTACTTGCCCAGATACCTCTATTGTTATAGATGAAGAGGGTAAGCGTCAAGATTTTGATTATGACCATTGTAAGGGCTGCGGAGTATGCAAGCAGGTATGTCCGTTTGGTGCGATAGAAATGAAGCCGGAAGGAGGCAACAACTAATGAGAGAGCGTTTAAGTGGTAACGAGGCGGTTGCAGTTGCAATGCGTCAGATTAACCCAGATGTGGTTGCTGCGTTCCCTATTACCCCATCTACCGAAGTTCCGCAATATTTTGCTAGCTTTGTTGCTAACGGCAAGGTAACGACCGAGTTTGTTCCTGTCGAGAGCGAACATTCTGCAATGTCTGCATGTATAGGTGCTCAGGCGGCTGGTGCAAGAACAATGACGGCGACATCTTCTGCTGGATTAGCGTTAATGTGGGAGATGCTATATATAGCTTCTAGCTCGCGTTTGCCTGTTACTTTAGCGGCGGTCAACCGTGCGTTGTCGGGGCCGATTAATATTAATAACGACCATTCTGATACAATGGGTGCGAGGGATAGCGGTTGGATTCAACTTTATGGCGAGACTAACCAAGAAGCGTATGATAATTTTATCCAGGCTGTTAAAATTGGTGAGCATAAAGATATAATGCTACCTGTTATGGATTGCTTTGATGGGTTTATAACCAGTCACGCGGTTGAGAATATCGAGCTTATAGATGACGATAAAGTAAAAGCGTTTGTTGGTGAGTATAAACCTGAATTCTACTTGAATAATAAAAAGCACCCTATAGCGGTTGGGCCGTTGGATTTACCTATCCACTATTTTGAGCATAAACGTCTGCAAGCCGAGGCGATGCGTAATGCTAAGAAGGTTATTTTAGATGTTGCAGCCGAGTTTGAGGCAATGACAGGGCGCAAGTATGGGTTGTTTGAAGAGTATAAAATGGAAGATGCAGAAGTTGCGATTGTTGTGCTAAACTCTACCGCTGGAACGGCTAAGTTTGTAGTAGATGGCTTGCGTGAACGTGGTGTGAAAGCAGGGTTAATCAAGATTCGCGTTTATCGTCCGTTCCCTGTTGAGGAGATTGCGGCGGCGTTATCTAAAGTTAAGGCAGTTGCTATTTTAGACAAAGCCGATAGCTTTAACGCGGCAGGCGGACCTGTGTTTACCGATGTTACATCTGCTATGTATGGACGTGCTGATGGAGTTAAGGCGATTTCGTATATTTATGGTTTAGGTGGGCGTGATGTTAAATCTACCGATATTGAGCTAGTGTACGAGAGGTTGCTAAGCATAGTTGAGAGTGGCGACATTGGCGAAATTTACAACTATCTAGGTGTAAGAGAATAAGGAGTGAATTAAATAATGGCTTATAATTTAAAAGAATATGCTAAAAAGCCCGAGAGATTAGCAGGTGGGCATAGAATGTGTGCAGGGTGTGGCGCGCCGGTAGTTGTTCGCGCGGTTATGCGTGCGCTAGAGCCTGACGACCATGCGGTTGTATGTTCGGCAACAGGGTGTTTAGAGGTTTCTACATGCTTGTACCCATATAGCTCATGGAATGATAGCTTTATTCACACAGCTTTTGAGTGTGCAGGGGCGACAATTTCGGGTGTTGAAGCGGCATATAATGCTATGAAGCGTCGTGGGGCGATTGATGCTACAACTAAGTTTATTGCGTTTGGTGGCGATGGCGGAACGTATGATATTGGTATTCAGTCACTATCTGGTGCTATGGAGCGCGGGCATGATATTGTTTATGTTTGCTACGATAACGGAGCGTATATGAACACAGGAATTCAGCGTTCGTCTGCGACACCTACTTTTGCAGATACTACAACCTCGCCAGCTGGAAGTGTTGTGCCTGGTAAGGTGCAAAAGAAGAAGAACCTAACCGAGATTATGGTTAATCATGGGTTGCCATACGTTGCGCAAACCGCGCCGATGGGTAACTTTAAAGATATAACCGATAAGGCGCAAAAGGCTATATACACACCTGGTGCATGCTTTATTAATACTATTGCACCATGTCCACGTGGGTGGAGGTATAATACTCCTGACCTTATGAAGATAATAAAGTTAGCGGTTGACACTTGCGTTTGGCCATTGTACGAGGTAGAAAATGGCAAGTATGCCATTAACTATACACCAAAAGAGAAGCTTCCTGTAGAAGAGTTCTTAAAGCCACAAGGTAGGTTTGCGCATATGTTTAAGCCAGGTAACGAGTGGATGATAGAGAAGTTCCAGGAAATGATTGATAATGAGTGGGAGCGTTTGCAAAAACTAGCTGCTATGTAATTAATATGTTTGATAAGGGTGTTGCTAGTATAACACCCTTTTTTATCTTAAACTATCCTAAAAAAGGAGTGCTAAAAAACCATGAAGTATGTTGTATTTTTATGTGACGGAATGGCAGATGACCCCGTTGATGCTTTAGGCGGCAAAACGCCTATGGAGGTTGCTAATAAACCGCTTATGGATGAGTTATGTTCTAAGGGAGAGTTATTGTCCATTAAAACGGTACCAGATGGCTTTGAAGTAGGTTCGGATGTAGCCAATCAAGGTATTTTAGGCTATGATGTTACTAAGAGTTATCATGGACGCTCGCCTTTAGAGGTGGTTAGTGCAGGGATAGAATTGACCGACCAAAATGTTACGTATCGTGCTAATTTGGTTACACTTTCGTATGATGATGAGAACCAAAAGTTCGAGGATAAAAAGATGGAAGATTACTCGGCGGGGGATGTTACCACCGAAGATGCAACCGAGCTTATAGCGGCGTTAAATGCAGAGCTTGAGTGTGATGAGTATAAGTTTTACCCTGGGTTTATGTATCGGCAATTTTTGATATTTAATAACCCAGATGCGCCAAACCCTAAGTTTAATCCACCGCATGATATATCGGGCGAAGTAGTAGGTAAATACTTGCCGAATGACGAGTTGCTGACATATTTAACTAAACGTAGTTACGAAATTTTACATAACCATCCTGTTAATTTAAGAAGGATAGCCGAAGGTGAGAAGCCAGCGAATAGTATATGGTTATGGGGCAGGGGGACGAAGTCTAACCTTGCTAACTTTGAGGAGAAATATGGTGTTAAGGGCAGCGTTATATCGGCGGTAGATTTGGTTCGTGGGATAGCGATGCTTTCGGGCATGGAAAATGTTATTGTGCCAGGTGCGACGGGGTATATAGACACTAACTGGAGCGGTAAGGCGCAGGCGTGCATAAACGAGTTAAAGCGTGGGCAAGAGTTTGTGTATATCCACATGGAGGCGCCAGATGAGTGTGGGCATAAGTTTGAGGTAGAGAATAAAGTTGAATCGATAGAAGCGATTGACGAGCAAGTAATTAAGCCGATATATGAATACTTAAAGAATTGTGGCGAGGATTATAGAATTTTGATTATGCCTGACCATAAAACGCCTTTAAAAGTAGGGACGCATACAAGTGGCGATGTTCCGTTGGTTATTTACGATAGCAGAGTTGACAAGAACACAAATAAAGTGTATAATGAAGCAAATGCTACCGAGAAGTTTAAGGGCGAAGTGCATGAGTTGATGGAATACTTTATAAAAGGGTAAGCCAGAAGCCAGAAGCCACAAATAATTTTATTAAGGGAGAATAGTATGGGAATTATAAACTCTAAGCATGCAAAGTTTTTCTTATTCGTAATTTATGCCGTTATTGTATGGTTTTTTGCCATGCACTGGTTGCCGACTATTCTTGCCTGCTTTATGCCATTTATTCTAGCTTATTTTGTGGCGGTAATGACACAGCCTGTCAAGAGGTTTTTAACCGATAAATGCAAATTTGCGCCTAAGATAGCATCCTTTGTTGCTTTAGTATTGGTGCTGTTATTGTTTTGCGCGATTCTTGGGTTTATTATAACGCAACTTGTTATCGAGGTAATGAAGTTCTCGCAAAACTCGTCGCTTTATATTTCTAATATAAGTAATTTTATATCCGAGATGGATGCAACCTCGTCGGAATGGCAGACGCGATTGCCAAACGATTTTGTCCCGTTTTATGATATGGCGATAGAGGCAATGTCGCAACAGGCAATAGCAATGGTTAGCGGGTTATCGCAATGGGTGGTAAATTGGGCGACTAATTTAGCTAGAAGCATGCCGGCGACGCTGCTTTCGTGGTTAATATTTGTTGTGGCAAGCTTTTTTATGTGTATGGATTTTAGCATGATAAAGAGGTCGGTAATGCTTCAAATCCCCTTGGCGTACAGGGCTAAAGCTTTACAGGTAAAGACATATGCAGGAACCGCGGTGGCTAAATATATGCGCGGCATGGGCATGGTTATGCTAGTTTCGTTTGCGGTGTTGTGCATAGGGTTATTAGTGCTAAAAATTAATTACGCTATAACTATTGCGCTAGTGTTGGCGGTGCTAGAGATTTTGCCGCTAATAGGTACCGGGATAATTTTATGCCCATGGGGCGTGATAACTATCTTAAACGGAAACTATGCGGTGGGCATAGGCTTGATTGTGCTATACTTGGTTAATGTTATAATCCGTCAGGTGGTAGAGCCGAAGATATTGAGCCAGAGCTTGGGGCTATACCCAATGGTTACTTTAATTTGTGTATATGTTGGGCTAAAACTGTTTGGGTTTGCAGGCGTTATTGTCTTCCCAATTTTGATGCTGGTTGCGGTGTATTTGCAAGGAGCGGGAGTAATACAGTTTTGGAAGACGGATAAGAGTATTAAATTGAAATAATGAATAATTAATAATGCAGAATGCAGAATGATGGAAATAAATTTTCGTTACACTCAAATTTATAAATAAAGCCATATTTCTGCATTTTGCATTATTCATTCTGCATTGGTTTTTAAAGATTTAACACAAATTTAACATAAAAGCGGATTTGCCTATTGCAATCCGCTTAATTTTGTGGTATAATGTAAAAGTGAGATATTTAAAAAAGGGGAGTTTTTTAATATGTATGACAAAAATGAGTTAAACGAATTAAACGAATTGGCTAAGAAAATTTTGCCAGAAGTAGAAAAGCGCGCACTAAAGTTTATCGATGAAAACATGCCAGAGCATAAAAAGTGGTATAAGAATCGTTATGCGATTATGAAATTTAATAAAGATTATGAGATTGCATATGATGATATTGATAAACATGTAAGTATAAAGACCGAGGATTTTAGGGTTTATCTTATTTTGCATCCCGAAAAAGGAATTGAAACGGCAGCAAGGGAAAATGATTTAGAAGAATTCAAAGAGCTTTTGAACGATGTTTTAAATAATATAGACAATATTAGCTTTGATAAAATAATCGCATCGCCTAAAAAAGGATTGTACAGAAAATTAGTAGCAAGTAGTGATATTGCCGAAGGCTATGACAGGGCAAAAGATTTGATTGAATATCAGGAATATACCGAGCGTATTAACAAAATCACTTTAAAATATGAATCCGAAAGAAAGCTTTCTGAAGATAGACTAAAACGACCTTTTCAGCCTAAAGCTAAGCAACCTATTCTATTACATTCGAATTCATTTATGGAAAGAGTACATATTTTCCCGAAGGACTTAGCTACTAAAAAATCGGTGCGTGAAGAAATTAGCAAAAAGAAAAATGAAACCAAAAATGGAACGAAAAATTGGAGCGATAAAGCTAAAAGTCATCAACGCGCGGTGGCAAAGGCAAGCCTTAAAAAGGCGCAACAGATGAAAAAAGTGGGTAAAGGTAAGTAGAGCTAAAATATAAATATTATTGTGAAAAAAGAGTGATTTTATATCCTCTTTTTTTAATTTACATGAATATTGTCGAATAACATTATTTATTAGGTTAGCATAGAATAATATGTAACAAAAGATGATATTTGTTTAGAAAAAATTGGAGGTTGTAAAATGAGAATTATAAGAACTAACGACAACAAAGGAACGACCAATGTTTCTTTTGTAAAGATTATGTCGGACGGGGAAAGTAAAATTGCAACAACGAAAATTTTGATGTTGTATTTTACACCAGGTATTTTAGGGCTGACGCTTGACAATATAACGCTAGCGGGCGCGCGAAAAGTTGCGTTGAACGATGCGTCGTATGGTAAAGGGTCAATATACTCGCTTGCTATTGATGATATCTCGGTACTAGATGGCGAAGAAGTAACAGTTACAATTACGCCACCTGAGGGATATGCTGTTGACCCTACCTCACTATCTGTAGTGGTATATGTAGATGATGGAACAACGGATGTAAAGTTCCTTTCGTTAACAGCAGATGGTTCACCAGGTGCGGAAACGAGCGTGGCGTTGATTATGAAATTTTCGCCGGGTGTTATAGGTTTAACGCGTGATAATATTAGTGCAGAGGGTGTAACACTAGGCGAGATAACAGATGTGTCGGGCGTAGGAACAATCTACTCGCTGCAATTAAAATCGGTAGATGTACCAAGCGGTAGTGATGTAACAGTGACTCTTACAAACCCTGTAGGGTACAATATACTTCCGCTTTCTATGTCTTGCAAAATCGGCGTTAACGAGCTTATTATTCCTAAAGAGGGTAAAGTAATAGGCCCGCAGGATGATGAAGTTTCGTTAGATTTAGACAGGCTTGTTTTTGAAGCGGGCGGTGTTCTTACTGTAAAAGGTACTAGATTTATGTTGAATGCTAGAGAAATCCAGATGCAGGAAGGACAGCATGCGCCTTATCAGATACAAATCATCGGGAAAGACGGTGCAGACGGTGCGATAGGTGCTCGTGGCGGTAACGGAGCTGCAGGTAGCGATGGAAGTAAAAACACTTGCAAACTAAGCGGGACAGAAGTAGGTAATGCACCAACTCCTGGTGACCGTGGTCAAGACGGTGCCATGGGTGGTTTTGGTGGCGACGGTGGCATGGGAGAAACAAACAAACATGCTGAGTTACACTTAGGTAAAGTTAATGATACGTTTAAAGTTATGGCTCGTGGTGGCATAGGCGGAAAAGGCGGCAATGGCGGCACAGGCGGTAACGGAGGCGCAGGCGGAAAAGGTGGAGCGGCGCATTTTTGTGCTGCAACAATTCCATCACACCCTGGCAACGGTGGTCAAGGTGGCGACGGTGGCCAAGGCGGATTTGGTGGCGTAGGTGGTAAAGGTTCCGACGGGACGGATATTGATGTATATATCGGTGCAGCGTTTGAACAAATGTATGCGTTTGAAGCATTAGAAGCTCCAGCTGGGGCAGGCGGTGCAGGCGGTGCAGGCGGTAATGGTGGTGCAGGTGGATCAAAAGGCGACCATACCAAAACTCCACTTTGTCACGATGCGCAAGATGGTAATCCAGGAAGTGTTGGGCATAAAGGATATGATGGAAAATCGGGCGATGTGTTAGGTAAGAAACCCGTGATATATGTTCACAAGATATAATGCAAATATTCAAGCTAGAAGCGTAAAACGCTTCTAGCCCTACATACGACTAACTTTGCCAAGTTAAATTAGGGTAATAAGAAAATGTGTCGTATGTAAGGAGATGAAAACAGATGAGAAAAGTTTTTAGAGGACAAACACGTGCGAGGATAGCATTGTTTATGGTGCTTGTATTTTTATCGAGCATACTTTTAACGTTTTTTGTAAAGCCCGAAAAAGCTTATGCGAGCGCGTCCATGGGAGCGTATACGTTAGGGGACCCTAATGATTTAGTTAATGAAGGCGATTCTTTATACGCTGCAATTTACGAAAGTGAATTATTAGAAGCTCCTACCACTTTTGCTGATAATGTAGCCGAGGGTTTGACTAATGATGATAATTATATATCCATTCCGTTTTTGGGTAAGCTAGAACTAGGTGGCAGCGCAAGTTCGCAATACTATAGCGGCAAAAATAAAGATGGAATGTATGCTAATACCGAAACATTAGGTTTAGATGTCATTACAGAAAGCGTGAATATAGTTAAAGCTGAGCTAGTGGGGTTATATCCTTCTGGAGAGGAAACAGTACTAACATTATGGGATTATAGTAATTATATTTACGATGAAGATGATGAAAACGATACAGAAACAAAGTCGTTATATCAAACAAAGCTTACTAAAAATGTTACAGATAGTTTGAGTAATAATTCACAAGGTACTATATCGCCAGGCAAGACTTTTGACGATTTTAGGATTTACTTTAGTAATGGTAGTGGTAATGGCGTGTCGAGTGAAACCGCATCTAGATATGATAAAAACAACAACAAATGGGATGCAGCGACTATGCACTTCCCTTCTTCTGATGAGGATGATGGAATTTTAGAGGGATATTATATGCCGGCGGCAAAGTATAATAGTATAAAACTAAAACTTAATTTTTTTACTGCAGGCGAGATAAATAGTCCATTGTTTGAGCTTGAAAATAATTTAGAAACTAGAGATTCAACTATTGAGCCGGGTATGCGAAGTGATTATTATACGATGTATAATGCCTTTCCGTTAGATGCAACAGGAGGAATTACAGCATCGGCAGTTTACGCTAACAAAGAGTTTTTGTTTGAAAGAAAAACTTCTGATGCAGAGGGTAAAGAAGTATCTGGCAATATTGCTAGTGCATATAGAGGCTCTGTGGCGATTGGAGGGCAAAACTTTTTGTCGGGAGGCGAGAATCAAAGCGATGGTGGGTCTTCACAAACCGACATTGGTGGTGGAACGGGCGACGTTGATACCGATGGAGGAACAGCATTAGAACCTGGTGATGGCGCAAATGTTGATGGCACAGGGGATAACGCATTACCTGGCGATTCTTTGCAAGCAACCGATTGGAAGACTGCTTTGGGTATATTCTTTGATGACCTGGTTATCTCTAACGATGATAACAGAAGGAGTATTGGTGATATTACGATTAATATAATAGGGAATACCGTCATGAATACAATTGGTAATTCGGTGGGGGATATGCCTAATTCTATTTTGAACAGATATGAGCATTCATTGACGCGTGCAGATGTAGCCGTTGCGATTTATGAGCGTTTACAATTAAAAGGCGGTGGCGGTAACGGTGCGTTTTATGATGTGGACGCTAATGCGTGGTACGCAAAAGCTATAAATGGTTTGGAGAATGTAGGGATTATTAAGGGTTATGGCGATGGTACGTTTCGTCCTAATTCTATTATAACTTTAGAAGAGTATATTGCTCTTATTAGCAGGGCGGTTCTTTGGAGCTGGCAAAATTAGATATAGATGTGTATATGGAAAGCATAAAAATTCCTTGCCAGCGGCAAGGAATTTTTTGGGTGTGTGGCGAAAGCAAGTGCAGAAGTGAAACAATAGGAATAAGTGAAAAGTGAAAAACGAAGAGTGAAAGGTTAAAAGTACAAAACCTGCCAAGCAAGCTTGGCAGGTTTTGGCTGAGATGGCAGGATTCGAACCTGCGGATGCTAGAACCAGAATCTAGTGCCTTACCGACTTGGCGACATCCCAATATAAAAGGATAATGAAAAATGGAGAACTCCGCTTTAATGCAGAATGAATAATGCAAAATGAATAATGAAGGAAATAAATTCTCGATAAATCTCGAATTTATAAATAAAGCCTCGTCATCCCGTGCTCGTCGCAACAGCTTCACGTAGCTGGTTTTTGCTAAAAGCGCAAAAACGTTGCTAGTGTTCCGCGTTGCTCCTCTTTTCCCACAAAACGAAAAGCGCGTTTTGCGGGAACCCTAGATGGAATCTATATGCTATATAGTAATCGACTGATGTCATTCTCAGTTTGCGTATAGATTGCGGGTCGAAGCCCGCAATGACACGACACACTTTGAACATAAATTCTCAATTACTTCTCGTTCATCTCATCTAATGCCAGCACGCGGGTATGTTGTGTATGGAACCACTCGTGCTTATTTTTATTGGCTATGCCTATAATAGCGATTGGTACCCATGTTAGCGAGTAGAAAGAGTAAACGATGAAGCCCCAAACTGTGCGCAGGGTAAACTTCTTCTCGACTATCAACACAAGCGGGCCCCATAAAAATTGCATGACGGCGATGACGTTCCAAATGCTAGAGGGGATAAAGCCCCAAACGATAAGTGTGGTGGTGGGGTAGGCGACTTGCATCCATGCCATAACCGTGATAACACCCATAACGATGATGCGAAGTGGCTGCATTAAATACATGGCGCAGTCGAAAGGTTTTATATTTCCTTCGGTAAAAGTCTTTTTCATTAAAGGGGCAAAGAAGCGCGATGCGACATCGGCGTGGCCTTGCATCCAACGTATACGTTGCTTCCAACTTTGGGCGAAAGTGATAGGTTTTTCGTCGTAAATTTTAGCATCGTTAGCCCACGAAACTTTGATATTATTTAACGCAAGCTTCATGGTAAATTCCATATCTTCGGTTAGGCAAGTTGCGCCCCAACCCATTTCTTTTAGTGTATCGGCTTGAACAACAAAGCCGGTGCCAGAAAGTTGGCAGCCAAGACCAAGATTATACCTAGCCTGCTGGAATAGTTTGTTAACCGTCCAAAAAGCGAGTGAATATGAATACGAAATCCAGGAATCGTTAGGGTTTTTACTATCTACATAACCTTGAACAGCTTTATGCCCAAGCTGAGTTTGCTTGTTCATCTCGTGTAAAAAGTTAGGGTCTACTAAGTTATCGGCATCAAAAATTGCCACGTAATCGTACTGACGCTCCATATTAAATAGTTTATCGAACATCCATTCTAGCGCGAAGCCTTTGCCACGTTTATCGGCATTAGAGCGTTCAAAAACGTTTGCGCCAGCGGTTCGTGCAACATCGGCGGTAGAATCGGTGCAATTATCGGCTATTACGAAGATATCGTAAAACTCGCGCGGGTATTTAAGCTTAGTAAGGCTTGTTACCATGTTTTTGATAACAGCTTGCTCGTTATGCGCGGCAACTATTAGTGCAAAGGTATTATGCCCGCCTGGGATATCCTTTGGCTTACGACGTGGGATAAAGGCGAACAGAGATATGATGAAGTAATATGTACCCAACATTAAAAATAAAATTTGGACTGAATAGTTAATATACAAAAGCATTGACGGTTCTTGCATAATTAGCCGCTCCTTTTGGTAAACGATAGTTATATATAAATTTATGTATTGACATTTTAACTCAACAATAGTATTATATACTATATTGAAACAAAATGCAAGCATTTTTTTAAAGTTTTTGTTAAATTTTTGTTAAAATTTTTACTAAAACATCCATTTATACATTCTTATTCTATGTAGGGAAGAAGAAAATATGAAAAATAATACTAAAGTTAAAACAATTTTTGTGTGTAACGAGTGCGGCAATGAATCGCCTAAATGGGTAGGCAAATGCCCTGCCTGTGGTGCGTGGAACTCGCTTTTTGAGCAGCGGTTAGAGGTTGATTCTAAGTTTAAAGATACCGGTGTGGCAAAAAATAATGCGCTGACGTTAAGCGAGATTAAGCTGGTTGATGATAATCGCTTTACCAGTGGTATTGGCGAGCTAGACCGTGTGCTTGGTGGTGGGATAGTTAGTGGCTCGTTGGTGTTAGTGGGCGGCGACCCTGGGATAGGGAAATCTACCCTTTTATTGCAAATGTGCCAGACGGTGGCGGGCGAAAAGGTGACAGCTGATGCGGGCGAGGCGGACGGCGGCGTTAAAAGCGAGGATAAAAGTAGCGCAAAAGGCGGGGCTAAAAACGGGACTAAAAATGGGGCGAAAATTTTGTATGCGTCGGGGGAGGAGAGTCAGAAGCAGATTAAGATTCGTGCCGACCGACTGGGGATATCTAACCCTAATTTATTCTTAATTAGTGAAAATAATATTGATACAATTTTTGATGTGGTGCGAGAGATGTCGCCTAAAATATTGATAATCGACAGTGTTCAGACGGTTTATTGCCCAGAGATAACCTCGGCACCAGGGAGCATTTCGCAGGTTAGGGAAGTTACCATGCAACTGATGAAGCTGGCGAAAGACACAGGGATTTGCATCTTTTTAGTAGGGCATGTTACCAAAGAGGGTGCTATTGCAGGGCCGCGCGTGCTAGAGCATATGGTGGATTGCGTGCTATACTTTGAGGGCGAGAGGCATCAGTTCCATAGAATTTTGCGGGCGGTTAAAAATAGGTTTGGCTCGACCAACGAAATTGGCGTGTTCGAGATGAGAGATAAAGGGCTAGAAGAGGTGCTTAATCCATCGGAAATGCTACTTAGTGGACGGCCGGAAAACACTGCTGGGAGCTGCGTTTTATGTAGTATGGAGGGCAGCAGGCCGCTATTGGCAGAGGTTCAGGCGTTGATTACCAATAGTAGTTTTAATGTGCCGCGGCGGCAGGCATCGGGTGTGGATTATAACCGAATTAGCATGCTGATGGCGGTGCTAGAGAAGCGAGTTGGCTTAAATTTAAGCGGAAGTGATGCGTATGTTAACGTTATTGGTGGGCTTAAACTAGACGAGCCAGCGGTGGATTTAGCGGTGGCGTTGGCGATTGCATCTAGTTTTAGGAATATCCCGCTTGGTAAGGATGTTATGGCGATAGGCGAGGTGGGGCTGACGGGCGAGGTGCGTGCGGTTAGTTTTATAGAGAAGCGTGTGGCAGAGGCAGGGAAGCTTGGGTTTAAGACGTGTGTGATTCCTAAGGGGAGCCTAGATGAAGTGCCAAAGGGCGTTAATGTGCTAGAGGTTAGAACGGTGCGCGAGGCGATGGGGATAATCTAACTTGAATGAACAATGAACAATGAACAGTTAAGGAAATAAATTTTTGCTAACGCTCAAATTTATGAGTTAACACAAATTTAACATTTAAAAGTATTGCATTTGCAATACTTTTGTGCTATAATATTATAAAATTGATTATTTGGGGGAAGTAGTAAATGAGAAAAGAAAATATGAATCATGCTATAAAACTTTTGGAACATGTATCGGGCGATAAATATAACGAGACTCTAAAGAATATTCAAGATACTATGTACAAATATGGGAATGACCAATGGTGGCTATCGAATGATGTTCAATATAAGGCTTATCGTCAAGCGAACGAAAATATGATGCTTATAACGCCTAGGGAATTTGCCGATGGTGTAAACTTGATATTAGACAAAGACTTTACAATGGACGAGATTGCTTGGTTGGCTTCTGATATTAGGGAAGCTGTGAATAAGGCTTGGGATAAGAGATTGAAGTCGGTTAAAAAAAGCCTTAAGAATAATAATCGTGTTGCTAGGGATAAGGGCAAAGGGTCGAGGGTATCGCACAAGGTTGGTGCGCTTAAAAGGCCGAGGTAGCGGAAACAAATGGGATTATAGCGGCTTAATTTCTATTTGAGGTTGCCCGCCATTATGGCTTGATTTATGTATGAACGCTGGAACTTGAGGTCTTATATTAATTAGCTCGCCTCTTGTATCATCAATTAGCTTTTTAATGTTATCCGAAGATTGCATTTGTTCTTGCCATTCGGCTATTTTGGTATTCAAGCCATAAGTTCCATTTACAAAATGGTCTATTTTGTTTGTATTCAATCCTTCTTTTTTAAAAGCTGTCCAAAGCTTGTCAATAATTCCTTGATACGCGTCCCCCACACGCTTTATCCACTCGGGCGGCATACCAAGCGAAAGTTGTCTTGTAAAGCGGCTATATTCTGAAATATTTATAGTTCTGCCTAATTCTTTTTGTATTTTTAACTCAAAATGCCTATGACGAGGGTCTAGTAGTCTTGTTAGAATCTTACTTTCTGGGTCTTGACAGGTATAGTGCGTTTCACCTTGTTTCTCTGATAAATCAATAAAGCTTAAACCAGCATTTTTATCAAACATAACATTTTCGCCGATTTCATCATAACCAAACGCAATTTTTTTATCAGATACCAATAGTTTTACACCATGGACAAAACTATCTATCTGCTCTTGCGATAAATTAGCGATTTCTTCTAATCGAGTGGGGTATTTGTTTATATCAGCCATATAATGCTCATAAATTTCGTCAATAGTTTTATCGGTTTTTGCAAACGAACCTTGCGAGCAAGTGCCTTCGTGAACAGGAACGCCGACGGCACGCTCTTGCAACATAAAACCATAAGGCTGGGTTGGGGCGTTGCCACCTTTAAAACAAAAACGGTGGAATTCTGCATCATCTTCTAAAGTGTGGTCTAGTGTTCTTGGTGTATTTATGCCAGATTCTATTGCATAGTCAAGCTCGGGTTTTAGCGCCATTAATTTTTCTATATCACTTTTTGGAGCATATAACAAAGCGCTGTCATCAAGAGTAAAGCAGAATTTAGTTGTTCCTCTATGGTCGTACTCTCTGCGATTTTTGGCTTCGGTTATAGCGTTAGATAGTTTTAAATGGCTAATATCTTTTATCATTATTCTACTTTTGGGTTCTTGGGGAGTATACCCAAGTTTAGTATAAAAACTAACTAAATCGCCCTCTCCACTTGCAAAAAGACGAATGGATTTACAATTATTCTCGGCAGCTTTATTTTCAAATTCTTTCATTAAGGATATAGCGAGTCCTTTTCCGCGTAAATCGGAGCGCACCCATAAATCATCAATAAGTATAGACCCATCGGTTTGTGGAGTTTCGCCTAAAACATGGCATAATTCTTGCCCAGTTTCTTTTGAAAATAACTGTATATATTCCCAATTGTAATTAACTATTTCTGCATTAAGCGACAATGCTTTTTGTTGCAAAGATTCGATCTGCATTATACTCCACCTCCTGCATCACTTATATCTTTATTATACTATTATATTTTGTCAAAGTCAATGGCAATTAAGCGGTTTATGTTAGGTTTGTGTTAAATCTTGCCTATATCTTTAGAAGCGCAGAAGAATTCAATTTGTCGCAGCGTATTTACATTATAAGGGAAAATATTTTAATCTCAGCTCTTGACAAATCCATTTTTTTATGGTAACATATATAGGTACTTAATTTTACATATGGCGGTGTAGCTTAGTCGGCTAGAGCATTCGGTTCATACCCGAAAGGTCGGTGGTTCGATTCCACTCGCCGCTACCATGATTATTACCATCTATGGATAAACTCTATAGGTGGTATTTTTATAATTATTATCAGTAGTTTATTGATTTTATAAAATTTAACATAAATTTAACATAACTGTCTATTTTACTATTGCATTTTATCTAAAAGTATGGTATTATTAATATAAGGAGTGATACATATGCCAAGTATAACAACGTTATTTAATAATGACACAAAAGACCAAATTGATAAACCGCAAGTAGATACTAATAAAACTATGGGGGAGAACCATCCGGATTTTCATAATTTAGTTTCTGTTGCTAAAAGTAAGGAATTTGGTAAGAGTAATGCAGAGTTTTTAGGTGGCACAGCAATACAATCGCTTAGCTTGGTAGCCGAGACTTACGCTGCAGTTATATCTAATGTTCCAGCTGCGCTAATGTTTGCCGGTACCTATGCGCTTGGCACGGCTGCAGTTTTCCATGGAATATACGGTAATAAGCAACTTGAGGATTTTGCAAAAGTTATAGCGAATAATCCTGAGAAGGACGTAAAAATATCGCAAGGTGTTAAGAATAAGTTATTAAAATATTCAAAGATAAGTGACCTTAAATATACCGAGAACCCTGTTACGGTGCTTAATTCTATTTTAGTAGTGCCAGATAAAGAGTATAAGGCACTTGTGAAGGCGACTAAGGCGAAGTTGAAAGCTTCGGTTCGTGGGAAAATTGGCAAGCATGGGAAGAAGGCTGCGGCGCCCACGCCAGAGAGTTTGATTGTGAACCCGCCGATGATGAAAGTGTGATTGTGGTAAGCCAGAAGCAATAAGCCAGAAATAAAGGCAAAGGCAAAATCAAAAGCAAAGAAAAATGAAGAATGATGAATGATAAATGACGGGTATCATACCCCAGGGCAAGCCCTGGACCCTCGCGCAAAAAGCGCGCGTTCGGTTCCGCGGCAAGCCGCGGGGTATTGAACCCGGCTGTCGGTGTAAAAAATGATTTTGTGCAAGCACAATCATTTTTTACACCTCGAATAAAAAAATAATCCCTAGGGGATTATTTTTTATTTGTCGGGCAATCCTTATTCGAGCAAGTTTCGTACTCGCCTGTTTTACCTTTCTTTTTTACCACGGCGGCGCCACAAGTTTTGCATAGCTCGCCCGTTGGCATATCCCAAGTGACAAAATCGCACTCGGGGTATTTTTCGCATCCATAGAAAATTTTGCCGCGCTTACTTTTGCGTACTAAAATTTTAGCGCCACATTTAGGGCAATCGACACCTGCTTCTTGAGTTATTGGCTTAGCGTTGCGACACTCGGGGAAGCCAGGGCACGCCAGGAATTTGCCATATCTACCCATTTTATATACCATCATGCGACCGCATTTATCGCAAGGGATATCGGATACTTCGTCTTGAATCTCTATCTCGCCGATTTCTTCCTCTGCCTTTTTAAGCGAAACCTCGAAAGGTGGGTAAAAATCGCCTAATACCTGCTGCCATTTAACCTCGCCTGCTTCAACGTTATCGAGTTCTTCTTCTATATTGGCGGTAAAATCGACGTCGACTATTTTATCGAAATATTGCTCCATAACCTCGGTTACAATGGTGCCAAGCTCGGTTGGGTATAGCACGCGCTTCTCGCGGGTTACGTAGCCGCGTGAGATTATAGTTGCGATGGTAGGGGCATAGGTGCTAGGTCTGCCGATGCCAAGCTCTTCCATGGTTTTAATTAGGCTAGCCTCGGTGTAATTACTAGGTGGCGCGGTAAAATGTTGCTCGGGGTTAAGCGATTTTAATGTTAACTTCTCGCCATCTTTAAGGTTAGGAAGGAATTTTTCGTCCTTTGTTTCGGTATCAGAACTTTCGGTATAAAGCTTCATAAACCCTTGGAACTTAACGCGTGAGCCATTGGCGCGGAACAGGTAGCTATCGGCTGTTATATCGGCAGAGATGGTGTCTAGAATCGCGCTTTCCATCTGTGAGGCAACAAAACGCTCCCAAATTAATTTATATAGGCGGTACGAAGATGAATCTAGGCTATCTTTAACCTCGGCAGGAGTAATATTTACATCGGTGGGGCGGATGGCTTCGTGCGCGTCCTGCGCCGATTTTTTAGTTTTAAAAACGCGCGGGGTATCGGGCAAAAAGGGTTTGCCATATTTATCGGTAATCATGGTTCTAACAGCCGATAACGCTTCGTCGGAGATTCTAAGCGAATCGGTACGCATATAGGTTATAAGACCAAGGTTGCCACGGCCAGGCACGTTAACGCCTTCGTACAAGCCTTGAGCGAGGGACATGGTGCGTTTAGAGGTGAAGCCTAGCTTGCGAGAGGCATCTTGCTGTAAGGTGCTGGTGGTAAATGGAGGGGCGGGGTTGCGTTTTTTTTCGCCCACTTTTACTTTAGCAATTGTAAAGGCTGATTTTGCCAGGGAATCGACTATGTTTTGAGTATCTTTTTGGTTATGAAGTTCGATTTTTTTACCGTCGGACGAGCCGATGAAGTGTGCGACAAAAGGAGCTTTCTCGCTATTTAAAAGGTTGGCGTCGATGCTCCAATATTCCTCGGGGTTAAACGCGTCAATCTCGCGCTGACGTTGCACAATTAGACGGGTAGCGACCGATTGAACGCGGCCGGCAGACAGGCCTTTTTTGATTTTGCGCCATAGGAGCGGGCTAATTTGGTAGCCAACAACTCTATCTAGCACGCGGCGGGCTTGCTGGGCATCGACTAAGTCTTTATCAATATCGCGTGAGTTTTGAACAGCATTTTTAACCGCCGATTTAGTGATTTCGTTAAATGCGATGCGGGTAGTCTTCTCGGGCGGGACGGCTAGAACTTGAGATAAATGCCAGGCGATAGCCTCGCCCTCACGGTCGGGGTCAGTTGCGATAAAGACTTTATCGGCAGTTTTGGCTTGCTTTTTAAGCGAGGCTAGCAGGTCGCCTTTGCCACGGATGGTAATGTATTTAGGCTCGAAATTATGCTCGATATCGACACCTAATTGGCTTTTAGGTAAATCGCGCAGATGACCCATAGATGCGACCACTTTATAGTTAGTGCCTAGGTATTTATGGATGGTTTTAGCTTTAGCGGGTGACTCTACAATTACAAGATAAGACTTTGGCATATTTATGACCTCGTTTGCGCGACTTTAAAATTTGCTAAAACGCAAATTGCATTTGCTATGTTCCAATGTCGCTTCGGCATATATGTATATAGCCTTCAGCTCCATTGAAACATTTTAGCTAAATTTTATAGTGCTTAGTTTTATATTTTTGTATTCTTATATTTTGATTACACTATTTTAATATAACTTTTAGAGTTTAGGCGTTTTACTTGGTGCGTAAGCTCTAAAATGGCAAGCTGCGCGTTAATGGTAGGGATAGGAAGATTAGTGCGCATGGCTAAAGTATCTAAATTAGTAGGCACGCTTGAGTTAAGGTGGGATAGAATGGTTTTTTGGGTAGCGTTGGTGCTGGTATGTGATGCCCCATGTGCGCCAGATGTGCCGACAGTGGTTGACATAAAGTTTGGCGAGATATTTAAGTGCTTGCAAATATCCTCGGGTGCGGTGGCGATGATTCCGTTGGTTTTTAGTAGCTCGAAGTTACCGGTTGCGCGGATATTATCTAGGTTAGAGGGGATGGTAAATATCGGCTTATTTTGCTTGCGCGCGTGGTCGACAGATGTCATTGAACCGCTTTTTATTGTACATTCCATAACTAAAACCGCCTGAGACAGTGCGCTGATGATTCGGTTGCGAGTAGGGAAGTGGTTAGAAACAGGGGCGGTGTGTGGAGGATACTCGGAAAGGACTATGCCATTATGCGCGATTAGCTTCATAAGAGCTTTATTCTCGGCTGGGTAGGAAGTATCTAGGCCGTTGCCGACGACCGCAATGGTGTTGCCGTTAACGCTTAAAGCAGAGGAGTGGGCTATAGTGTCGATTCCACGAGCCATTCCACTAACTATTGTAAAGCCGCTATTGGCTAAAAATGTTGCGAAACGCTTGGTTTGTTGCTCGGCATAAATAGATGGCGTTCGCGAGCCTATAACCGCAATTGAGTTAGGGAGTTTTGTTAAATTTTGTACATCTCCTATATAATATAGCAAAAGGGGTGGGTTTGTCAACTGTTTTAATAAATTTGGGTAAAAATTATCGTTGATACACATTATTTTTATGTCAAATTTTGCGCAATCGGCAATAATATTATTCTCGGAATCTAGTGATTTATCCATTAAAAGTTTAACCGAAGCGGGCGGGATATTATGGTAGGCGAACTTTTCGATATCGGCATTGTAGATATCTTGCGGTGAGTTAAAATGTTTGAGCAACTTTGCACCTTTAACACGCTGAAGCCAAAGGTGGTAGAGTATGTTTTGTGTAGAATCGGTCATGTGCTAGCCCACCTTGATAAGTGATTTAATTTGGTACAAAGCTATACCTGTGGCGACGGCGACGTTTAGGCTTTCGGCGTTGCCATAGATAGGGATAATTACCTTATGATTGGCTATGTTTAGTAGTGAATCGTGGATTCCGTTTGCCTCGTTGCCAACAATTAGTGCAGGGGTAGCGTTTTTGGCAAGGGTAAGAGAGAAGATATCGGTTGAGTTATAAAGCGAGGTAGCGATATAGGTAAATTTATTGTTATTTTGCACGAACTCGTCTAAATTGCAACGAATTATAGGCACATTAAACAGGCTGCCCATGGTGCTGCGGACGGTTTTAGGGTTATAGATATCGGCAGAGTTATTAGATAGGATGATTGCATCTACACCTGCGCTATCGGCTGTGCGAATGATGGTGCCTAAGTTGCCTGGGTCGGCGACATCGTCACAAAGTAGGATAAATTGGGCGTTTGTGAGCGTGGCGGTGGCGACGGGAGAATGATTTGGGATATCGAGCGGGGGGCAAATGGTGATGATGCCCTGAGGGGAATCGGTACTAGCGCATTTATTGAATAAGGAATCGGGCATAGTATAGATATGAGTGGCGGGGTTAAGGTTGGGCAGCAAAGGGGCGATAGTGTGTTGGAAAGTTTGGGAAGTATAGAAGGAATTAGACATTAGAATATGGGTGGAGGTGTGTTTAGTTATACTTTCGAGGCATAGTTTTAAACCCTCGCATATAAAAAGATTATCTTTTTTACGACCGTGAGGGGTTTTAAGTTTAGTTATTTGCTTAATGAGTGGGTTAGTGGCTGAGGTAATGGATGTTATGTTGGTCATGTAAGGTGCGCTCCTGCATTAATATAATAAACCGCAATGATTATTTCGCTTCATTGCGGTTATACATTTTTATATGAATTATGCAGACTTTTTAACTTGTTCACAAAGTGTTGCAAAAGCTTTTTCGTCGTTAATTGCAAGCTCAGAAAGCATTTTGCGATTAATTTGTATATTAAGCTTTTTTAAACCGTTCATAAATTTGCTATAAGAGATTCCGTTTGCGCGAGTAGCAGCGTTAATGCGCGCTATCCATAATTGACGGAAGTTACGCTTTTTTTGTTTGCGGCCGATGTATGCGTTAACGCCAGCCTTCCAAACTGCATCAATTGCGGTGCCAAAAAGGTTCTTGCGACGTCCGCGATAACCTTTAGCTAATTTTAATATTTTTTTGCGACGTTTATGAGTAGTCATGCCGCCTTTTATACGAGCCATATATAAATCCTCCTAGAATATTTTATATTTAAAACAGCGGCAAAATTATTTTACCGAAAGTAACCTACGAATAGATTTGCTATTTGCAAGCTTTAAGTAAGAACGTTTGCGCAACTGACGTTTACGCTTGGTAGTTTTGCCATGCCCATTTAGTAGGTGGCTAGTATGAGAATGCCTAAATTTTAACAAACCAGATTTAGTCTTTTTAAGACGCTTTTTTGCACCGGAATGAGTTTTGTGCTTAACTTTTTTAATTTTGTTTGCCATTATTGGTTTATCCTTTCGATTTTAAAAGTTGGTTTATAAAATGCAACTTAAAACGCGTGTGCATTTACTTTTTTACACCAGCGTTTATCATTACAGCAAGGTTGCGGCCTTCCATTTTAGGTGGCTTATCGGGCGTGCCATATTCGGCAACAGCATCGATAAACTTGGTTAAAATTTTCATGCCTAAATCGCTATGAGTAATCTCGCGTCCTCTAAAACGGACGGTAGCTTTAACTTTATCGCCATGTTCTAAAAAGCGAATGGCGTTATTTGTTTTAAAGTTAAAATCGTGGTCACTAATATTAAGCGTAAAGCGAACCTCTTTTATAATGGTAACTTTTTGGTTCTTTTTGTTCTCTTTAAGACGTTTTTTCTCTTCAAACTTAAATTTGCTATAATCGATTATTTTACAAACCGGTGGCTTAGCTTGAGGAGCTATTAAGACTAAGTCTAGCTCGGCTTCGTTTGCCATAGCCTGCGCTTCGGTAAGTGGGATAACCCCAACTTGTTCGCCCTCTTTGCCTATAAGCCTAACCTCACGCGCACGGATTTGTTCGTTAATCAGCATGTTCTTTGCGATGGTGTGACACCTCCCGGGTTAAAATTGTGTAGAAACAACCTGAAAATATAAAAATGGTAGCTACATAATAAGCCACCACTACCTTTGTAAGTTAATAATAATCTAAAAATATAGAAAATATAAACCCGCCCGCACAAATGTTTTTGAAAAAGGCTGCAACGCCCTTTAGTATAGCAAACATAAGGCTTGGCACAAGGTGAGAGATAACTCTACTTTAATTACATGGTTATTGTAACACAAAGGCAAAACGCTCGTCGTTTTGCATTCACACCGTTTCAATAATTACAACGGTAAAATTGCTAACGAGCAATTTTTTCCTTTAGCGTAATTATTATAACATATTATCTTGACTTTGTCAAGTGTTTGTGATAAACTTTTTTTAGGTGATTAAAAAATGTACGAATATATAGTAGGTAAATTGGTAGATACATCGCAAAATTTTGCTGTGGTAGATGTTGGCGGGGTAGGGTATAAGATGATAACAAGCCAGATGACGCTTAATAATGTTGGAATTGGTGATGAGGTCAAGTTTTATGCATATCTGCATGTGCGCGAGGATATTTTTGATATTTATGGGTTTAGTACAAAAGAAGAGCGCGCAACGTTTTTGATGCTGATATCGATATCGGGCGTGGGGCCTAAAGCTGCGTTATCAATACTATCGGTTGTTACATCGCAAGAGTTGGCTATAGCGGTGGCGGCGGGGAACAGCAAGGTGTTTACAAAGGCATCGGGCGTGGGGCCTAAAATGGCGGGCAGGATAGTGCTAGAGCTAAAGGATAAAGTGCAAAAGGAGCATTTAAAGGGCGCAAGTTGTGATTTAGCAGCAGGCGTTGGAGTAGGTGCGTTGCCAGGCAGAAGCAATATATTAGATGCCGAGAGCGCGCTAATGGTGCTGGGGTATAATATATCGGACGCGCAAAGTGCAATTGGTGAAGTGCTAGAGAGCGTGGAGAATGCAAGTGAGATTGATACCGAGACGATTATAAAAGAGGCGTTACGATTAATGAAGTAGTGCGCTCACGGAGTTTACATAAATCACAAGTAAAAGAGGTAGGAACATGATATCTGAACAAAGCGATAGAATAATAACTAGGGATTTTTTATCGGAAGATAACGAAGTCGAGTTTAGCCTGCGGCCGAAAAGTTTGAAGGAGTATATTGGTCAGCAGAAGGTTAAAGAGAATATGAAAGTATTTATCGAGGCGGCCAAAACGCGTGGCGAGCCGCTAGACCATACGTTGTTATATGGTCCGCCTGGGCTGGGGAAGACTACTTTGGCAGGCATTATCGCCAATGAGATGGGAGTTTCGATTAGGGTTACATCTGGGCCTGCGATAGAAAAGGCGGGGGATTTAGCGGCGATACTTACTAATTTGGCTAATAATGATATACTATTTATAGACGAGATTCATCGCTTAAGCCGAAGCGTGGAGGAAGTGCTATACCCTGCGATGGAGGATTATGCTTTAGATATAATCATCGGAAAGGGGCCGTCGGCGCGGTCGCTACGTTTAGACTTGCCCAAGTTTACATTGATAGGTGCGACGACCAAGGCTGGGGCATTGACATCGCCATTGCGTGATAGGTTTGGAGTAATATCGCGCTTAGAGGTGTATACGCTAGAGGAGTTGACTGAGATAGTTCGCAGGAGTGCGTCTATAATGGGTGTAGATATTTACGATGACGGGGCGGTTGAGATTGCGCGGCGGGCGAGGGGGACACCTAGGATAGCCAATCGCCTGCTTAAGCGTGTGCGGGATTTTGCGCAGGTGATGGGCGATGGCGGGATAGACCGTGATATAGCGAATATTGCTTTGAATCGCTTAGAGATTGACGAGATGGGATTGGACAAGATAGACAAGGATATGCTTATGGCGATTATGAAGGTGTTTAAAGGTGGTCCGGTTGGGCTAGAGACTATTGCGGCGACGATAGGTGAAGAAGTTAACACTATCGAGGATGTGTACGAGCCTTATTTGCTTCAACAGGGGTTTTTATCGCGCACGCCACGTGGCAGAATTGCGACGGATAAGGCGTTTGAGTATTTTGGAGTGGGGAAGAAATAAATGAGAGATTATAAAGATGATGCAATGTATTAATATTATAAAGAAGTGGGGATTGCTGTGTTTAACGAATTTATCTTTGTTTTTTGTATTCTTGTAATAACAGGCTTTGTATTATATTGCTTTTGGTATATATTTTTTGGGAAAAGCCCAAAAGACTACAATAAAAAAATTATGGTTACAATATCGGGCATAAGAAAAATCGATCGAAAGCTTTATTTTGATAGGGCAGCTCCTAAAGATTGGTTATTCAATTTTTTGATTAACCCAAAGCACTTCTTGCGGTTTTGGTTTTTACCTACATTATATGAAATCAAAGTAAATTTTGAAAAAAATATTTCATCGTTTCTTCCTTCATATAAAAGATTAATGGTGAAACCAGATATATATCAAATGATTATGGATAAAGGATTGACGGAACTTGAAGTTTTTGTAAATGAAAAAGGGGATAATTTACAAATTGATTTAGAATGGATTAAGAACATATAAATGTAGAAACATAAATAAGGTAAACATTTGCTGTGCTAATTTTCTACTATATAAATTTAACACAAATTTAACATAAATTGCTTAAAAATGGTTGACTATTCTATATTATTTTGGTATAATATTAGTAGGAGATGTTTACTATGAATCCAAAAAAACTAATTAGAACGCAATTTATGACTGCTATGAAGGATGCTATGAAAGGGCCTTTTGAATATCAACTTATTGCAGGAAAAGACTATGGGAATATAGGTGATACCAAGTTACTTAGTCTTTTTGAACATTATAATTATGAAAAATATAATGTTGTTACAGTAACTAAATTAATTAATGATTTGAGAAAAATTAAGAATAATGAAATTAAGAAGGTTAATAATGTTAGAAAAATGTCAAAATAAGATTAGCTAATATGCTATGTTTTAAGCCAAAGACTATTGTATCTATAAAATATTTAAAAAAATATTGACAAATTTTGATAATTAGGGTATAATAATTATAAGGATAAAAAAGAGCAAGAACCTCAAACGGCTATGCTCACAATTTTAGTTATTTAGATAACCGCAATCGTTTGCAGGCAATGGCGGTTATCTTTTTGTATGGGGGCGATTTTTCTTCGCTAGCTTGTATAAACAAACCGTTGTTGATAAAATCGTTATTAGCAATATTATACCAAGTATAACCAAAGCAAATTCCATACTATCACCCCCTCTCAGTTAAGAATGGGAGTGAGCATAACCGTCCAGCAGTTGCTGTTTTCAGTCCTTACTCTTGATAATTATTATACACTATTTTATAAAAAATGTCAATGCAAAAAATGACACGCTTTTACTTTTTATACTCATTTATACCTATTTTTAACAGTTTAGCAGCGGTTTTTAGTTCATCGCACGCGTTGGCGCAGAACGAGAACCTGGCTGCATTTTTTATGTCCGCGTTTATATAGAACCCTGCGCCAGGGGCAAACGATAGAGTCTCGCCATTATGCTCGAAATCTTCTAGTAGGAACCTAACAAAGGATTGAGTGTCGTCGACGGGAAGCGTGGCAAAAACGTAAAACGCGCTTTTAGGGAAGACGAAGTCGACACCGTCTATCTTAGAAAGCTCGGTGCAAAAGACATCGCGGCGGCGCATATACTCGCCACGGACGTTATCGGCATAGCTATCCATGGTATAAATTAGGTTTGCGCTTGCAATTTGCTCGATGGTAGAAACAGAAAGGCGTGCCTGGCATAGCTTTAGTGCTTGTGAATAAAACTCTTTATTTTTAGTGGCTAGCACACCGATTCGTGCGCCACACGCGCTATAGTGTTTGGATATGCTATCGACTAAAACGCAGCGGTCGGTTAAGCCATCGATGTTCATAAACGATTCGTAGTAGCAATTATCGTAAACAAATTGGCGATACACCTCGTCGGTTATAATAAATAAATCATACTCAATTGCAAGTTGAGCTATGGTGTGCATCTCGTCTTTAGAAAGGATGGTGCCGAGCGGGTTGTTAGGGTTAGAGAGCAAGATAGCTTTAGTTTTATTAGTTATAGCTTTTTGCAAAGTTTTGTAAGGTGGTATTTTATAGTCGTTATTGGCATCTAGCCTTATAGGGCATGGCTTAACCGAGGCACACTTGATAAAGCTATCGTAGTTAGAGTAAAATGGCTCGAAAATGATGACTTCATCGCCTGGGTCACAAATGGTTTGAATGGCGAACATAATCGCCTCGCTACCGCCATGAGTGATTAGGATTTCATCCTCGGTTAAATCGATTTTAGCGTTTTTATACATTTGGCAGAAGGCTTTAATTGTAGCGTGTGAGCCTGCCGAGTTCTCGTATTTAATTATTTTCTCTTTGTAATTATTGATTCCGTCAAAGAAGGCATCGGGCGTTTTAATATTGGGTTGACCGATGTGCATTTCGTACACGTTTAGGTTTTTATTTTTGGCGTTCTCTAAAGACGGAACGATATTGCGGATAGGGGAGTAGTTCATGTTTTTTATTCGGGTAGATATATTCATGATTAATCACTCATTTATACTATATGTTTTTTAGTCCACGAGCCGAAAATTACGATAATTTCGTTTAACACGATGGGCGAGAAGGCGATTAAAGTTAAGAATCCCCATTCTGCGCCGCTTAAGGCGACGGTGCCAAAGGCGTTAACAAGGAAGCCAACCTCGGTAACCGCGATTTGGAGCAGGTAGCCAAGTGCAAATGCGACAATCATCATTTTATTGTTTAGGTGGTTGGTAGAGAATATGCTCCCGCGTGAGTTGCGCATGCAAATGGCATAGAATAATTGAGAGACACCTAGCACGGTGAAGGCATAAGTTTGTGCGTGGTTTAAGACGCCTTCGGCTTGGAAAGCACGAGCGATATCTGCAAACGCCCATGAACCAGCAAGTTTAGCGGGGTAGCAAAGGTAGGCGAACAATGTAATAGCTGCGATAAATGCGCCAAAGCCTATGGTGCGGATTAAATCTGGCTTAGTAAACAGGCTTTCTTTAGGGTTGCGTGGTGGGCGTGACATAATGGCTTTTTTGTCGTTAGTATCGACACCTAGGGCAAGACCTGGAAGGCTGTCGGTAATTAAGTTAACCCATAAAATTTGGATGGCTTTAAGCGGCGCGGCAAGACCCATTAGGATAGATGCGAACATAGATATAATCTCGCCAAAGTTAGATGAAAGCAGGAAGACGATGGATTTTTTAATGTTCTCGTAGATTCCGCGACCTTCTTCGATAGCTTTTTCGATGGTTGCAAAGTTATCGTCGGTTAGTACCATATCGGCGGCAGATTTAGCTACATCTGTACCTGTTATACCCATGGCTACACCGATATCGGCAGTTTTAAGTGATGGGGCGTCGTTAACGCCATCACCTGTCATAGAAACTATGTATCCTTTAGCCTGCAATGCTTGGACTATTTTTACTTTATGTTCGGGTGAAACGCGCGCGAAAACTCTTAGACTGTCTACTTTTTGGGCGAATTCTTCGTCGGTCATTGTATCGATTTTTGCACCCTCTAGACATTCTTCTTTAGTGGTTGCGATGCCTAGTTGTTTGGCAATTGCAAAGGCGGTGTCGATATGGTCGCCAGTTATCATAACCGTGCGCACGCCTGCATCTTTAAATAGTTTAACGGCGTCTTTTGCTTCCTCGCGAGGTGGGTCTATCATACCCACAAGCCCAATGAACTCTAGTTTCTCTTCGGCTACGCTATCGGGGTTTAAACGTCTGGCTAAGCCTAGCACACGAAGGGCGTTATTGCTCATCTCGCTGGCGGCTGCTTCGATTTTTGTTTTATCGGCAGCGGTGATAGGTTTTATGCCATCGGCGGTTAAAATAGAGGTAGAGCGGCGCAAGATTTCGTCCATTGCACCCTTGGTAAAGCTGAAGGTACCGTTCTCGTCTTTATGTAGCGTGGTCATCATTTTACGCTCACTATCAAAGGCAAGCTCGTCGGTTCGAGGGGCTTTAGAGTTTAAATGAGTTTTAGTGTAGCCATATTTTATAGCAAGGTCGATTAACGCAACCTCGGTAGGGTCGCCAATAGAAGTGCCATCGTCGTTGCGCTCGGCATCGGAACAAAGGGCAAACCCGCGGATAAGCTCGAAGTGTTTATCTTTATCTAAATCATTTGCAGATAGTGTTTCGCCTAGCATGTATGCTTTTTCAACCGTCATTTTATTTTGAGTTAGAGTGCCAGTTTTATCGGAACATACAACGCTAACTGCGCCTAAAGTTTCGACCGATGGAAGGCGGCGGACGATTGTGTTTACCTTAACTAGACGTTGTACACCAAGGGCTAAAACTATTGTTACAACAGCGGGTAGACCTTCGGGGACGGCGGCAACAGCAAGGGATATAGCGGTAAGTAGCATTTCGGCAACATCGCGTTTTTGGAATATCGCCAAGACAAATAACGCGATACAAATTACAATTGCAACTGCGCCTAGAACTTTGCCTAAATCGGCTAGACGTTTTTGAAGCGGAGTTTGTTGGTCGTCGGCGTCGTTTATCATGCGCGCAATTTTACCGATTTCGGTTTGCATTCCTGTAGCTACAACCACACCTTCGCCTCTGCCATAGGTAACAGAAGTTGTCATGTATGCGCAATTTAAGCGGTCGCCCAAGGGGGCGTTATCGTCTGGTGTGTAGTGCGCATCTTTTTCGACAGGGACGCTCTCGCCAGTTAATGCGCTTTCTTCTATTTTTAAATTAATAGATTCTATAAGTTTTAAATCGGCAGGGATTTGGCGGCCGGCTTCTAAAATTATAATATCGCCAACTACTAATTGGCTGGCAGGAAGCTCGGTTACAACGCCATCGCGCCTAACTAATGCGGTGGGCGATGATAGCTTTTTGAGTGCCTCGAGGGCGGCTTGGGCTTTGCCTTCTTGTACAACACCTATAACCGCGTTTAGGATAATAACGGCGCCAACGATTATAGCATCGGATACCTCGTGCAGAAAAAGCGAAACAGCCATGGCGACCATTAATATGTAAATCATCGGTTCGTTAAGCTGGGCAAGAAGCATTTGTAAATACGTTTTTGGCTTTTTTTGAGCTAAGACATTCTCGCCATTTTTAGCTAAAAGCTCGGCTGCTTGATTTGTGGTTAAACCTTGGTTCAACAAAGACAACTCCCTTAGATATTTTTAAAATCAAATTAGTAAGTATCATTATATACTATATATAATTAAATTGCAAGCATTTTTTGTCAATAAATTGTCAATAATAACAAAAAAGAATTATAGGGAGCTTATAGTAATGGACAAAGTTAGTAATAGACAGATATTTTTTATGATCTTTGTGGCGATAATAGGTGGGATAAACATAGTTATTATGCCTGCTAGGCTAGCACCAATTAGCACGGGCGGGGTATGGGTGACAATGTTTATAACTGGGGCTATTTTTATTTTACCGCTACTAGCTTTTTGCTATTTGGGCAATAAGTTCCCGTGTGAAAGTATGCAACAATACCTTCCAAAAGTTATAGGTAAAGTGGCGGCGAAAATAGTTTTGGTTGCTTATTATTTATATTTTTCGTTTGCGTTTATATATTTTTCTAAAGAATTTGTGTATATGTTAAAAATAGAGGCATTGCCTAAAACTCCTTTTATTGTTTTACTTGCACTAATATTTATAACCGCCATTTATGCTACTAGCAAAGGCATTAAAAATGTAGGGAGGCTAATGGAGTTTTGGATAGCAATATCTATACCACTTATTATAATAGTGCATATTGTTATGTTTGAAGAAGGCGAAGTTATTAATATGATGCCACTATTTGAAAAAGAGCAAATTGGCAATTACTTAAAGGGCGTGCGCATGGCTTTAAGCGGTTTTTTTGGTATAGAGATATTAAATTTTATACCGTTTGATAATAAAAAACGAAAATCGCGTAAGTGGTATTTATTGTCTGCTTTGTTGGCAGGCGTGGTATTATATTTAATAGTGATTTATAGCTCGTATAGTATATTAACAATAGATGACACAGGAAATTTCTCGAATAGTTTATTTGCTGCATTAAGGCAAATAAGGATTCCAGCATTGCAAATATTTGCCCGGATAGATATATTATCGATAATTGATTGGATGATAGTTTCGATAGGATCGATATGTTTATTGGTGTATGCAATATCTAGCAATTTTTTTGCTGCATTTAGTATTAACCCTAAAACATGGAAGGTAGTGTTATTGTGTATTCCTGTTGGAATATTAAGTGCCATTGTACCACACGATGCTTTGTTAGATGATGAAGTTACTATTTGCCTTGGGATGACGGTTAGCGCGTTTTTGCCTATTATTATAGCTATAATTGCCTTTTTTAGGAAGGTAAAAGGGGAGGTAGAGTATATTGATGAATAGTCGATTTTGTTGCATTAAAAAAAAGATAAGTTTATTATTAATTATATGCTTAGTTGCGCCGATATTATCTGGCTGTTGGGATAGTTATGATATTGGCGATATGGATATTGTATTATCTGCCTTTGCAGATTACAAAGATGAAGAGTACACAGTTTATTTAGAACTAGCCAAAAGTTTTGGAGATATGCAAAGCAAACAAGGCAGAACCGATGCAAGTAGTATTATAATGGGCAAAGGCGCCACGTACGAAGAAGCGATTTCTATGGTAGAGGCGACGGCGGATAATAAACTTTACACTAATGCTATACAAACGCTAGTTTTAGGGGAGAATTTAGTTAAAGAAGAAGGAGTATCGGAAATAGTAGAGCGAGTTAGAGGTGACCAAGAGTATAGAAATAATATTGATATATTTGTAACGACAGAGGACATAAAAGCTATGACAGAAGTTGAACCTAATAATAATGTATATTTAGGGACATCGTTGCGCCAAACAATAGTTAGTAGCGAAGAAGATGGGCAAGATTCTACGTGTAAGTTCCAGAATATAATGCGAATGGAAGCGGCTAAAAATGTTAATTTTTTAGTGCCGATGGTGTGTTTGAACGAGAAGAATTATATTGTTCATGGTTATGCAATTTTTGATGGTTATAAAATGGTTGGAGCTATTCCTATTGAGGAAAAAAAGGGGTTAGTTACAGTTACAAACCCTAGGGCTAGTTTTGAATATAAGGTGCGTGATGAAGAAAATATCCATTATTTTGTTGTAGAAAAAGTTAAAGGTGACGTTAAAACTAATTTAGACGAAACGACGGGTATAGTTACTTTTATAATGGATTATAAATTTGATGCTAACTATATAAGCAGCGAGGTTTTTCAAAAATTAAATGGTGAGCATTTAAAAGAGTTTATTCCAGATTTGCAAGCACAAATATATCAGAATATTGCAGATGAGTTATGGCGGAGTCAGCAAGAGTATGGGATAGATTATTTAGGGTTGTATAGGTATTTTAGGGCTAATTATTATTCGGAGTTTAAGAACTCGGACTGGCGCGAGATGTATAAAAACGCTAAGTTTGAGATTAATGTTAATATCGATTTAGAAGACGTGAACGACCAGAATTTAGAAGCGGAGTAAAGGCTTATGATGTTTATTAAAAAGAGTATAGAAAAACAGAATCAACAGATAGTAGATGATTTTATACGAAAGAATCAATCGGCTATTAAGCGCGTGATAAAATTGCCTAAGGGGTATATTAATTTACTTTATGTGCCGCAGATAACTGATAGGCAAAGGTTGTCTGAGCATATAATTGAGCCTTTAATTAGGTATATCAATAGCGGTGGCAAGAATTATGATGTGGAATATATAGCCAGTAATATTGTAGACTTTGACGATTTAGATGTTAAAGACGACATAAGTGTGCTTCAAGATGAGGTGCTAGATGGGCATTGTGTGTTAATTATGCCAAATTCTAAGCAATTTATAGTTTTCAACACCAAAAATGTAGCCAAAAAGGGGATTCAAGACCCTAAGATTCAGTATACATTGCGCGGGCCTAAAGATTGTTTTAACGAGAATATGGACGAGAATTTGTCGTTAATTAAATATCGAATAAAAGATAATAACTTAACGATAGATAAGTTTAAAGTAGGCGAGCGGACCAAGACTAATGTTGCCATGATTTACTTAACCGATGTTGTTAACAATGACTGTGTAGAAAAATTGACCGAGCGGATTAATGAGATAAACGTAGATGGCGTGCTTGGCTCGGCGGACTTGCAAAACTCGTTAAGCCAGACTAAGTGGGATATATTCCCAGAATTTGGTATAGCCGAGCGTTCGGATATGGCGATTGGTGCGGTGCTAGAAGGTAAGGTTATTATATTGGTAGAGGGGAGCGGGTTGGTTCTAATTGCGCCCAAAACTTTTACCGAGTATATGACCAGTTGCGATGATTATTACAATGATAAGTTTTATGGAATGTACTCTAAGCTATTAAGGTATGTATCGTTATTTTTACATTTACTATTAGCGCCTATGTACGTTGCGATAAAAAGTTTTAACACGCAACTACTTTCGGGCGATTACACTTTAACGCTGGCGACGCTCTCGAATGCTACACCGTTTAATGCGTTAACCGAGACGTTAATTGTTATGTTTATAGTAGAGTTAATGCGCGAATGTTTATTGCGTGTGCCGCGCGAGATTGGCTCGAGCATTGGTATTGTAGGCGCGGTGGTTATAGGGCAATCGGCGGTGACGGCGGGGGTGTTTAGCCCTATTATTCTTATTATAGCGACGTTAAGCTTGCTATCGTCGTTTGTTGCGCCAGATTATATTATAACTAATGCGTGCAGATATTTAAACTTTATAATTATAATTATGGCGGGGACGTTTGGGATAGTTGGCGTTATGATATCTATGTTTATACTATCGATTAAAATGGTAAGCACCGAGAGCTTTGGTGTTCCGTTTATGGCACCTTATGCGCCATGGAACACATCTGATGCGCGAAAGACTATTATATATGATAGGGCAAATGAGCAGAAGCGACCAAAGTTTTTGGAGTTGAATGATGAAACGAGGAAGACACCGGAGAAGTAAGCGATAAGAAACTAGTCAGAAGCCAGAAATTAAGAAATGATGTAATAAATTATCCATAAATCTCGAATTAATTACGCGCAGTAGCTTGCAGCCAAAATTTGTTCGCTAAAACCAAGCTCCAAATTTATGGGCAAGCCTTGCGTTCGCTTTGCCAGCCAAAACTCCTGCGCCTTCGGCTTGTAGTTTTGGGGCAAACCTTCATATAGAATCTAGTGCTATCATAAGCATAAAGCCGATACATGAGCCGATGATGCCTATGCGTTGGTGGTGCGTTTTAATGAATTGAGAGATAAGCTCTTGCAACGAGACGGTTAGCATTGCTCCGGCGGCAAAACCTAGTGCATATGGTAAAATTGTGGTGACGCTAGTAATTAAAATTGCGCCCAATAGTGCAAAAATGGGTTCGACTATTGCGGTTGCCTGAGCGATGAAGAAGCTTTTTATTTTAGAGATGCCGCTGCTGGCTAATGGGACTGAAACGGCGGCGCCTTCTGGGAAGTTTTGTATAGCGATTGCCATGCAAAATGATATGGCGGCGGCTAGGGTATTACCGTTTACAATTGCGCCAAAAGTGATGCCTAGGGCTAGACCTTCGGGGATGTTATGCAGAGTTATAGCCCAAATAAGAGAGCGCAGAGTGTTGTTGTTGGCGGGCGTTGTTTGGGGTAGCGGTTCGATAGTTAAGTCTTTAATAGGGCGGTTTAGTTTACATAAAAAGCTTTTATATATTTTGTTCCAAGGTATCAAAAAAATAGAGCAGCCGATTATAAACCCTAATGTGGCTGGTAAAAACGCCAGGTGTGACGGCTTTAGCATATTAATGGCGGGGAGTAAAAGCGAGGTAATAGACGCGGCAATCATGATTCCTGATGAAAAGCCATACATGGCGGCGGTGGTGCGTTTGCTAAAGTTAGATAGTAAAAAAACGACAGATGCGCCCAAGAGAGTGGTAGCCCAAGTGCAAATGCCGGCGATTAATGCTAGTAATGTGTTATCTATAGTTAGTAATGTAGTCATTATAAAAATAACCTCCCACATATATAGTATGCTTGGAGGCTATTAATGGTAATTGCAGCTCTAAAATTTGCTAAAACGCCAATTGTAAATTGGCTTTGCTCCAATGTCGGCTTGATATATATTAATATAATCTGCGCCTCCATTGAAGCAATTTAGCTAAATTTTAGCGTTGCAATGGGTTCTGTTTTTAATTTGACAATATAAAATGCCAATTATAATTATTTTAAAAGTTTTCGGCTTTCTTCTCGAAATAAGCTTGGGCATGGCTGCAGACAGGGCATTTCTCGGGAGCGGTAGGACCGATGTGGACGTGACCACAATTGCGGCAAATCCATACTGTACCTTCGTTTGATGTAAATACTTTACCTTCGCTTAAATTAGAAAGTAGTTTTTTATAACGTTCTTCGTGGTCTTTTTCTATAACAGCGACGCCGTCGAATAAAGCTGCAATCTGTACAAAGCCTTCTTCACGAGCTACGTCTGCAAATTCTTTATACATCTCGACCCATTCGTAATGTTCGCCTGCGGCAGCACTTTCTAAATTTTGTTGAGTATTGCCTATACCAGAAAGTAATTTGAACCAAATTTCGGCGTGTTCTTTTTCGTTATTTGCAGTGATATTAAAAATATCGGCAATTTGTTCATACCCTTCTTTTTTTGCAACGCTAGAAAAATATGTGTATTTGTTACGAGCTTGTGACTCTCCTGCAAAGGCTGCCCATAAATTAGCTTCGGTTTTGCTTCCTTTAAGTTCCATAGTTTTTTCAACTCCTTAGTATATTGGTTAAATAAAATCTTTGTCATAAATCGCTGACTATATTCTATCATAAAAAAAATCTTTTGTCAACCTCTTGACAATAATCTTTAAATAATGTATTCTATAGGTATAGTGTTAGACGTCTTGTTTTTATGAGGAGAATTTAATATGAAATATAGGAAGAATAAATCGGGTGACGACCTTTCTATCCTTGGGTTTGGCTGCATGAGGTTACCGACGCGCGCAGGGATAATTGACTTTAACGCGGCGAAGGCTACCCTTATGTATGCGTACGAGAATGGCGTTAATTATTTTGACACTGCCTATATTTATCATGCGGGGCAAAGTGAGGGGTTTGTAGGCAGGGCGTTGGCAGAGGTGCGCGATAAAGTTAATATAGCCACTAAGCTTCCGCCTTATTTGGTTAAGCGACCTGCAGATATTGAAAAAATATTTAACACGCAGATGAAGCGTTTAGGCACGGAATATATCGATTATTACTTAATGCACGCGGTTAAGGATTTATCTACCTGGGAGAAATTGATTGAGCATGGGATTATTGATTGGATAGCTGATAAAAAAGCCAAAGGGATAATTAAGAATATCGGATTTTCGTTCCATGGTGTATATGATGAGTTTATAAAACTATTAGATGCGTATGAATGGGATTTTGTTCAGATTCAGTATAATTATTTAGACGAGTATAATCAAGCAGGTGTGGCAGGGTTAGATTATGCCTCGAAAAAAGGGTTGCCAGTTATAATTATGGAGCCGTTATTAGGTGGCAGGTTAGCGGGAGCACATCCTGAGGCGGCGCAGAAAGTGTTAGACGAGTTCCCGAATGAATGGAGTAATGCCGAGTGGGCGTTGCGGTGGTTATGGAACGACCCTAGGGTGACGGTAGTGCTATCGGGCATGGGGGATATGGCGCAAGTAGAGGAGAATGTTAGGATAGCCGGTGAGGCGATGCCAGGCGGGTTAAGCGAGGACGAATTAACGGCGATAGAAGATGTTAAGTTAGAGCTTAAGCGTCGTAATAAGGTGCCATGCACGGGGTGCAGATATTGCATGCCATGCCCTAATAATGTGGATATTCCTGGGTGTTTTAAGGATTATAATAATTTAGATATTGAACCTAATAAAGTAATGGCTAAGCTAAAGCATATTGGCTTTAAAAGTGGGTTGACAGGAGGGGCAGACACAGGAGCGCACATGTGTATTAAATGTGGCAAGTGCAAGCCGCAATGCCCGCAAAATATAGATATCCCAGAGCAATTAGATAATGTAGCACGAGAGATGGAAGGGATATTGTATAAAATGATTTCGGGGATAAAAAAGTTGGGTAAAAAGTAAATTGGTTAGGCAAAAACTAATTGGAGGAAAGCAATGAGATACATAAAAGCAATAGCTCTTTGTTTAGTTATATGTTTATGCGCGATGTCGTTTAGTGGCTGTGGCAAAAAGAAAGTTTTGCGCGTGTATAATGCAATGGATTACATTGATGGGTCTGTGCTATCGGCATTTGAGAAAGAGAATAATTGCATAATAGAGTATAATAATTATGATAACAACGAAGATGCTTATAGCGTTATTACTTCTGGTAAATTAGAGCCTTATGATATTGTAATAGCGCGCGAGTATACCATTAGTAAGCTTATTTGGGGGGATTATTTACAGCCGCTTAATATGTCGCTGATTCCGAATAGTAGTGGGATAGATGCGTTGTATAAGAACTTGGAGTTTGATGCTGGCAATAAGTTTAGTCTGCCTTATATGGTAGGTACGTTTGGTGTTTTATATAACTCGGCGCATGTAAAAGAGCCTATTAATGGTTGGAACGAGTTATGGAATGTTAACAACACCGCTAAAATGGTAATGATTAATAGTCAGCGTGATGGTATTGCCGTTGGTTTGAGCGTGCTAGGGTATAGCGTTAACTCGAAGAACTCTAAAGAGATTACAGATGCAAAGAGTAAATTGGCAGGTTTGGGCAGGTACATTACGGGGTATCAGAACTTTCAGATAAAAGACAATATGGCAGCAGAGAGGATATACCTAGCACCTAGTTACTCGGGCGATGCGTATTATGCAATAGCCAAAGCGGCGGCTAATAATGTTACGCTTAAGTACGAGTTGCCAAGCGGTGGAGCCTCTAAGTTTATAGATAGTTTTGCCATAATGCGTGATGCAAAAAATGCTGATTTAGCGCATAAGTTTATTGATTATATGTGTAGGGCAGATGTAGCTACTAAAAACAGCGTGGTATCGTGCTATACATCGGCGGTGACGGCGGCAAAGGCAGGTCTACCAGCCGAGATGCAAAACTCGCCTATATTATACCCTGCTAAAAATGTTTGGAGTGCGTTGCCAATGTATGATTTTAACTTAAATGCCGATGAGTTATATAATAAAGCATGGTTAGAGGCGAAGACGAATAAGGGGTAGAGTTTTGACGGTAGCGCGCGTGGGCTAGAATAATTTAGCTACTAGGTTTATAAAAACTGGAACAATAAAGCCATCTACTAATGATGACACAAAAAAGGCGATGCCAAACATAATTGCGCGCCAGGTCCATTTTTTCTTGGTTATGCTTTCGTCCTGATTTTTAACTTTAAGCGAATGTAGTTTAGATGCAACATTTAGCGCACACACGTTAAAAATTACCAATGCAGGGATAAAAATTATCGTTTGTGGAATAATTGAAACTATAGACACTAAAAAACCGCGACCACCAAAATAAAGGGTCATGTATCCTAAGCTAAAGCCTAGGCAAAAACCTTTTATTATTTGTGCTACGCCGCTTAAAAATCTTAATCTATACATAAAACCTAAAATAAATATAAGTAGCCATAGGCGCAAATTAAAAAATAACGATTTTACAAATACTTGAAAATAGTCTATGGCATCTAGTGATAATCCGCTCATAAAATTTTGGATATTGCGCGAGACATCTTCTGCTTTGCTAAAGCCTGCAAGCGTGAATCCGCCAATGAATCCTATTGATAAACACATTAGTACAAACATATATTTCATTCGATTATTGTTTATGTGATACATTATAGAATTGCGCAAAGATTTCATGTGTAAACACCTCTGTAAAGAATATGTAACAAAAATGTAAAATATGTTTTTTAAAAAAGGGGTTTACAAATTTTTTTTTTGTGATATAATTAATGTAGTATGGTAAGTATGTTATAAATATTAGTAGTACCAAAGGAACGTTGTAAATGGAAAAAATGATAGTAATGGGTGGCAAGCCCTTAAATGGCGAGGTTACAATTAGCGGCGCGAAAAATTCTGCTGTGGCAGTTATTCCTGCAGCTTTATTAGTCGACGGCGTTTGTAGGATAGAAAATGTTCCTAATATAAACGATGTTACCGTGCTGCTTAATATTTTGGCATCGCTTGGGGCTAAGCACAGGTATGTTTCTAGTGATGTAATAGATATAGATTGCACCAACTTAAAAACGCATGTTGTGCCATACGAAATGGCGGTTAAAATGCGCGCGTCTTCGTACTTAATAGGTAGCCTTATCGGCAGATTTAACAAGGCCGAGGTTGCCATGCCAGGTGGGTGTAATTTTGGGGTTAGGCCTATAGACCAACATCTTAAAGGGTTTGTTGCCCTTGGCGCAGATGTGAAACTAGAGCATGGTGTGGTTAATGCTGTTGCCGAGAAGCTTATTGCTTCGTCAATTTATTTAGATGTAGTTTCGGTTGGTGCGACTATTAATATAATGCTTGCAGCTAGCAAGGCAGAGGGTGTTACGCATATCGAAAATGCGTCTAAAGAGCCTCATGTTGTTGATGTTGCCAACTTCCTTAACGCAATGGGAGCGAATATAAAAGGCGCGGGCACCGATGTAATAAAAATCACTGGTGTGCGTAGCTTGCATGGTGGAACCTATAGTATCATCCCCGACCAAATTGAAGCAGGAACTTTTATGCTTGCGGCGGCGGCTACTAAAGGGAATTGTTTAATCAAAAATGTTATACCTAAGCATTTAGAGGCAATTACCTCTAAGCTTATAGAGATGGGTGTGCAGGTAGAAGAATTTGAGGATTCTGTTAGAGTTTCGCGCACAGGTGAGCTTAAAGCTACTAATATAAAAACGCTGCCTTACCCGGGGTATCCTACCGATTTACAACCGCAAACGGTTGCGCTTTTATCTATCGCTAAGGGTGTAAGTGTGATAACCGAGAGTGTGTGGGATAATCGCTTTCAGTATATAGATGAAGTTCGTCGAATGGGTGCAGACATTAAGGTAGATGGTAGAAGTGCCATTATTCAGGGTGTGCATGAGCTTATGGGTGCGCCAGTTAAGATGACGGATTTGCGCGCGGGTGCGGCGCTGATTATTGCAGGACTAGCTGCTAATGGTGTTACCGAGCTTGCTAATTTGGTGCATATAGATAGAGGATACGAGAATTTAGAGCAAAAATTACAAGCGTTAGGTGCGCAAATTGTGCGTAAGGTATGTGATGATGCGCCAGAGTTCCCTGATGTGAAAAAGCATGCTTAGCTTACTAGCTGATTAAACAAATTTTTAATTAAGGATTATTAAGATGGAAATAACTTCACTTTCTAGCGGGAGTAGTGGCAATTGTATTTTAGTTAGCCATAACGAAACGAATATTTTAGTTGATTGCGGACGTTCGGGTAAACACATCGATTCTTGCTTGGGCGAAGTAGGGCTAACGGGGAAAGATATCGACTATATCCTTATAACGCACGAGCATAACGACCATATTAGTGGTGTGGGCGTATACTCGCGTAAATATAATTTGCCCATTTACTCTACTGTGGGCACTTTTTCGTACATCAATATGCATAATAAGTTAGGTAAAATTGCGCCAGATAATATACATACTTTTGATTATGGGCAGGAGCTTAAGCTTGGTGGCGTGCATGTTATTCCTTTTAAAACACCTCATGATGCGACTCAGCCTGCGTGCTATAGGTTTATTGCAGATGGGAAATCGGCGGTTGTTGCTACCGATATTGGCTACCTAAGCGATAGTGTGTGCGAGCATTTGTTAGATGGTGCGGATATTGCGTTTATCGAGGCTAACCACGATATTAATATGCTAAAAAATGGTGATTATCCTTACTTTTTAAAGGATAGGATATTGGGGGATAAGGGGCATTTGCCTAACGAGAAATCGGCGGAAATTGCGGTTAAGATGATAAAAAAAGGTACGAAACATATAATGCTTGGGCATTTAAGCACCGAGAATAACCTGCCTAAGCTTGCGTATGAAACGGTTAAGAATGCGCTAGAGAATGCTGGAGCGACGGTGGGCGATGATGTTTTGCTAGATGTGGCTAATAGGAACGAGCCGAGTAAGAGGATGATAGCGTAAAAGCAAATGATTAATTAACGAAAAAACTTTTAGCCGAAACTAAAAGTTTTATTTTTTTAGAAATCATCTGTTTTGCATTTATTATTAATTACTAATTACTAATTATTAATCATCCTTCGTCTTTTACTTTGGCGACCACCACGGTTACATCGTCTACACTTTCGTTATAAACTTCTGCCTGCTGCAAAATATCATTCATCATGTTTTGCGGCGTCATTCCATTTAAATCTAAGCTGCTTAAATATCCTGCAATCCAAGGGGTTTGCGGGTTTTCTGCGCCGTCCGATACCATTATAACATAATCGCCATCGTCTACATATGTTGTGCGCGTTTCTATATCTGCATCGCCAAGTATGCCAACGGGGAGCGATGTTGAGGGGATTTGTTCGACCACGTTCTCGCGCTGGCGGACGATATAGCTTGTGTTAGCGCCTGTTTTGATAAACTCTGCCCTACCGTTAAATAGGTCGATAACTAAAACATCGGCGGTGGCATACGCATCTTCGCGCTCTTTTAGCATTAATACAGAATTAACCAGCTCCATTGTTTTAAGCCTGTCGATGCCTGCTTTTAAGAAGCGTTGAGCTAAATCGACGGTTGCATTTGAATACTTATTAGCGCACTCGCCTATGCCCATTCCGTCGGATATAGCAATTATATACTTGCCGTCGTCCATGTATCTAAAACTAAAGGTGTCGCCGCACACATCTTGGCTTTGTGCGCGCATGCTTTGACCTGTGACCTCTACTTTAAGCCTAGGGCATTCGACCAATCGTAATTTATGCCTGCCTAGTGAATCTAGAGTGTCGCTTGCTAACTCGAACGGACGTTTTAGTACTTGATTGACCACAGCCATAACGCTATCTACACTTGCTAAGTTGTTAGAGCGCAACGTTATATTGACCTCGTATTGCTCTTGAGAGTTTTGCACCACAACGACGCTGCTATGCCTTACGCCGCTTACAATTAACTCGCCCGATAGCTCGGCATCGAGTGCGGGGTTAAACTCTACATCGCAATCGGCTTTGCGTGCTAAGCTGCCAAAGTTGGATATAACGCCAATGTTAGAGTTATTATCGTTTGCCGCGCTTATATGCCCTAACCTTGCTATGTTCTCGCTGACTGTTCGAGAGTCGCTAATTTTAGTGATATAGCTACTTGTGTTTGTTGCGGTGTCGAAAGAATCGGCTAATTGGTTATAGCTTACTTTATTGCCGAACCTGCCACTGGCTGCGGTGCGTGTAGGGATAGTATTTCGCACCACTATAGGGCGATTGGCGCGCCGCTTTTTATACTCGTCGTTAAGTGCCTCTTTTAGCTTGGTAAAGCGAATGCAACTTTTGGTGAAGTAATCGGGGAAGTCCTCGTACACAGCCTCGCCAAACTCCTCATACACAGGCAGAAGCTTAGATAGTGCATCGAAGGTGGAGTTGTAGTTTTTTTGCCAGCACTCATCGTTTCTTGCACAACGACGGCATACTTTATTGCTTATGCTCTCTACAATTGGCAGACCCTCGCCGCTTTGTACCACGCCTATATTATTGAAGATTTTTGCCCATTCTTCTTTAAAATTGCATTTTTTGCCATTCCATAGAAGCAATGTCATCTCTCTAAAGTTGCGCAGCGCGTACGAGCCAAAACCTATTAAAACGCACTCTAGAGGAAGCATAAGGCTATCGTACAAATTAAAGCCTAGTGCGAATATGTAGATGGTGCCAGATATCATTAACGCGGTGGAAAGTGCCAATGGCTCTAGGCTATCTTTTTGCGAGATGGTAACGCCAGCGTACTCGATTACCTCGCGGATTACCATATACAAAACCAGCGCGACAATGTATTTGGTAGCTGCTATGCCAAGCGATGTGCTAAGCACGCCAACTGTCACGCAAAGAGCGACGAGTTTTGCAAACTTTCCTTTTTTATAGATTGCACCATAAATTATCAGTCCAAAAGGTGCAAGCGTGTCGAAAATTACAATATGCGAAGCAAAAGCTATTATCGCACATAATGCTAAACGGAACCAAACAAGTTTTTTTGTCATTAGTCACACTTCCAATTACCATTTTCTTCCAATTATACACCTATTAAAAATAAATGTGTGTTGAAATATGTCGTCAAAATAAAAAAAACTTTCGACAAATTTAACGAAAATTTAACAAAGATTTAACATAAAGGGCGAAAAAGCCATTGAAATTAGGGATTTTTTATGGTATAATATAAATATAAACAAAAGGGGAGCAATTAAATAAGTTCCAATTAGTAGTAGAATTATTTAATCCTTAAATAAAAAAGCAATTGCCGAAACAATTGCTTTTTTTAATGGGGAAATTTTGCATTATTAAATCTTTGCTTGCATAAAATACTATCGAACACTAATTAGGAGGTTTTTTAATTGAAGAAGATGATATCTGCATTTTTAATTATGAATATATTTGTTTCTATATTTTTTGCATGCCCAATTATTGCTAAAGAGGAGGCGAGTGCGCCTTCTGCGACGGCAGCACAGCCTAGCATAGAGCTTACATCAAAAGGTGCGACGTTGATTGAGGCATCTACCGGTAAAGTTTTATTTGCTAAAAATGCTGATGAGAGGATGCCGATTGCAAGTGTTACTAAGGTAATGACCATGTTACTTATAATGGAAGCTATGGATAATAATACTTTTACATTGGACACGCAGATAAGTGTTTCTAAAGAAGCTGCCGAGATGGGTGGCTCGCAAGTGTACTTAGAGCCAGGCGAGATAATGTCTGCCCATGATATGCTAAAGGCTATCGCAGTTGCATCGGGGAATGATGCTGCCTATGCAATGGCGGAGTATATAAGTGGTAGCGAGGCGGATTTTGTTAGTTTAATGAATGCGCGCGCCAAAGAGCTTGGTATGAAGAACACTCAGTTTATCAATTGCAACGGATTAGACGAAGATGGGAAGGAAGGGTATTCGTCGGCGGGTGATGTAGCTATTATGAGCCGCGAATTACTTAAGCATTCTAAAATTTTAGAGTATACCAAGATATGGATGGATTCGCTTAGGGGTGGCGAGTTTCAGCTGGCTAATACTAATAAATTAATACATTCGTATAGTGGGGCAACTGGGCTTAAAACGGGGTCGACAACTAAGGCTAAGTATTGCTTATCGGCTAGTGCGGTTAAAGATGACATGAACTTAATTGCGGTTGTGCTTGGGGCGGAGACATCTGACGATAGGTTTGACGAGGCGAAGAAGTTATTAGATTATGGGTTTGCGGGATATACACTTGTGGTACCTTCGATTCAAAACGCTTCTGTGAAGGTTACAAAAGGGGAAATTGAGCAATTGAGCCTTAATGCAGAGGGTAATGGAGCGGCGGTTATACCTAAGAACCAAAAGAATAATATAGAAGAAGTTATTAGTATTCCCAACAAAGTTAAAGCGCCTATTAAAGCGGGCGATTTAGTTGGTAAAATAGACTATAAATCGGGCGATAAGATAGTTGCTAGCAGTGATTTAACAGCTAGTAAAGATGTTGAGAAAATTAATTTTTGGCAGATGATAGGGAAGATGATAAAAAGGCTTGTGGAGTTTGGGTGATATAAAACCGATAATATGTAATAGAAGAATGCAAGGATTTGCATTCTTCTATTTTTTTGTGCTTTAGTTCTCGATTATCTTTTCAATTAAATCTATCATATAGGGGATATCGGAGTCTGCGCCGTTAGTATTTAGCCATAAATCAAATAATCTCTTTAAGATTTCGGGAGTTTTTAAGATGGCTTTTTCCTGCGCCCCTGTCCATGGATTGCTTAATATAACTCCTGCAAAATCTTCATAAGTTTGAATCTCAAAGGCGCTATCGAAAATTTTAAGCTTATCTTGACGCATCTTAATGCGCTTAAAGTCTGCTAATTCTTTTTCTATCTTTTTTTGTATTAGAATATCGTTCATTTTTAGCGCCCCGTTTTTAACATACAAAATATGATAATTTATAATTTCATCATATAATATATGATACTATATAAAATTTGTCTTGTCAATAGTTTTACCAAAATTTTGAATTTTATGACATCGCCCTTCAACCATAAACATATTTTTGCATATATTAGTAAGAGGTGATATCAAGTGATTAGTATTAGCTTATGTATGATTGTTAAAAACGAGGAAGAAGTTTTAGAGAAGTGCCTTGATTCTGTGCGTGATATTGCAGATGAGATTATAATAGTAGACACAGGGTCGACTGATAATACTAAGGAAATTGCAAGGAAGTTCACCGATAAGATTTATGATTTTAAATGGATAGATGATTTTGCTGCTGCGAGAAATTATTCGTATAGCAAAGCAACAAAAGAATATATTATGTGGTTAGATGCTGATGATTATTTTAAAGAAGAAGACAGGGAGAAATTATTGCATCTTAAAAAAACGCTTAAAAATAGCGTTAAATCTGTTATGTTTAAGTATCATTACTCGTCGGATAAAGACGGTAACCCGACACTTACTTTTATGCGTGAGCGGCTTAGCAAACGAGCTGAAAATTATAGGTGGGTGGAGCCGATTCACGAATATTTAGACACAAATGGGCATGAGATGTTGACGGATATTGCGGTTACACATAATCGCCCAGATAAAAATGATAGTGATAGGAACTTACGAATTTTTGAAAAAAATATAGCTGATGACAAGCAGCTTTCGGCGCGTGGGACTTACTATTATGCGCGTGAGTTGTATAATCATGGCAGGTATGACGAGGCGAAGACGCAATTCGAGAAGTTTTTGGATGAGAGGCAGGGGTGGTATGAGGATAACATAAATGCGTGTCATTTGCTTGCGTCTTGCTATGCGTTTGAGGAAGATTGGTTTAAGGCGTTGCAATCTGCCATGCGAAGTTTTGTTTATGATGTTCCGCGTGGCGAGTTGTGTTGCGATATTGGGAATATATATCAAAAGAATAAAGATTACGAGAAAGCGTTGTTTTGGTACAAAATTGCCGCTGGGTTAGATTTGCCTAAGGGAACAATTGGGTTTGTAAATAGTGATAGCTATAATTATACTCCGTTGCTTGAAGCGTGCGTATGCCTAGATAAATTAGGGCGCAAAAAAGAGGCTGCCGAGTATAACGAGCGCGCGGCAGCGTTTAAGCCAGAGAGTAAGGCTGTTAAGCAAAATAGGGAGTACTTTGAGTCGCTAAAAGAGTGAGGAGGGTTACACTAGCCTCAATTTCTTTAAGACGGGCAGGATTTTCTCGCCATGGGGGAGCATATAGATATCCTCGGCGGTAATGGCTTTAAAAGCGAAGATGCTAATGAAATACGCAAACGCGGCGGCGATGATGGTTAGAATTGTCGCCCCTTTTAATGGGAAGGCGTTGGATATAAGTATAGACTGAATGCCAAAAGCGACAATGGCAAGCACTATGTTTGCCATAAGGGGGCGAAGGACGAGAGCGTTCCAACGTGGAGCAAGCTCGGCGACGCGGAAGACGCTGACTAGGCTAAGGGATATTATAATGAAGTAACAAATGTCGGTTGCGATTGGTACAATGGTGATTCCGTAAACAGGGATAAGAGTATAGTTGAGGATTAATTTAACCGCACCGCCGATTGCCATGTATATAACAGGCAGCTTGGTTTTGCCATAGGCTTGAAGTGTGCCAGTGGTTACCTGGAGCAGGGATATAAACAAAGTAGATGGCGCTAAAATTTGTAACAATGTAACGGTTATATCCGAGGGCGATGTGTATATAGTCCTTAAAATTCCGTTAGCAGTTATGGCGAAGCCAATGGTGCAGGCTAGCCCTAGGATAAAGGTAAAACGCAGGCAATTTTCGACGACTACTTTGGCGTTATTTTTGTGGTTTTGTGCGATTGCGCTGGCAATAGCGGGGACGAGGCAGATGGCAAGTGGCTGAATCACCGTGACGGGTAGCTGAAAAATGGGTATAACAAAGCCAGAATATGCGCCATAAAGTGAGCTGGCGGCGGTCTCGGTTACTCCTACTATTTGCTGCAGGCGGTTTTGAATGGTAAAGGTATCGATTAGCGAGGTAATGCTAGAAATGCAGGCGCTTAATGTAATTGGGACGGTTAGGAATAATAGCTCTTTAAAAATTGAACTAGATGGGCGTGCGTGACCCATGATGCGTTCGCGTTTGCGGAAGAGATACGTGATGAACAAAACAATCATTCCAGCGGCGGCGCCACACACAACGCCATAAACCGCGCCGGCGGCTGCGAACTCGACACCTGATGGCATAAGGCTTTTGGCTAAGATGTATCCTATTAGTAGTTTGCCCAAGGCTTCTAAAACTCCGCTTATTGCAGTGGGTGTCATGTTTTGCATGCCTTGGAAGTATCCGCGGAAGGCGGACATAACAGCAACGTACACGACGGCGGGGGCTATTCCTAAAATGGCGTAAGAAGCGCGTGAGTTGCTAAGTGTTGAGGCAAGCCACGAGCTGGCGAAGAACATTACGGAAGTTCCGATTCCGCCGATTATTAATAAGACGATTAATGATATGCGAAAGATTTTTTTGACCTCGTGGGTATTATTCCGTGCGACGTTCTCGGCGACCATTTTGCTTATGGCGACGGGGAAGCCAGATGTGGCGATGATGAACATGAATATGTAAATTTGATAGGCAGAGTTAAAAATGCCCATTCCGTCGTCGCCAATTAAGTTGGCTAGTGGAATTTTAAAGAATGCGCCGATTATTTTGGTTATTATGTTGGCGATGGCAAGGATTAACGCGCCTTTTATAAACGAATTTTTTAAGCTTTTTGACATATAAGTTAGTCTCCTAATTTTATATTCTACAAAATTTAGTTTACTACTTATATATTATAATAAAAAAAATAAAATTACAAGTGTTTTATGTATAAATTTTGATATTTTTTTTGCAATTTCTGCAGAATGATTAAAGTATCGTCGGTAGAGCCTGAATCTTCGACTATAACACTATTATACTTGCGCACAATTTTTTTGATATCATATTCGATTTTATCCATATTATTATATGTTTGGATGGTAATTATTTTGTTGCTAATATTGCCTTGGTTGTTTGGCGATATATTCGATGTGAAAATTACCATTATAAAGGAAAGAATAATTATAGTTGTAATTATTAGAATCATGATTAGATGCCTCCTTGACAAAAAGTGGTTCAATTAAAAATACTCCTTAATAAAATTTTATGTATAATTGCGCGAATGTGTTAATATATATTACTATCCAAAAGAATAGGGAGGAATTGACTTTGGAAAAGTCTAATATATATGACGAAATTGCGTCGAGAACAAATGGAGATGTTTATATAGGTGTTGTAGGTCCTGTAAGGACCGGGAAATCTACCATGATTAAGAAGTTTATGGATAATTTAGTGATACCTAATATAACAGACGAGAACAAGAAAGAACGCGCGATTGATGAGCTTCCGCAAAGCGCGGCGGGTAAGACGATTATGACTACCGAGCCTAAGTTTGTGCCGAACGAGGCGGTAGAGGTAAATTTAAGTGATAACGCTAACCTTAAAATGCGAATGGTCGATTGTGTGGGGTATGTGATTCCGACGGCGACGGGGCATTTAGAGGGCAATGAAGAGCGAATGGTGCAGACGCCGTGGAGTGATGATGCGATGCCGTTTGCTAAGGCGGCAGAGATTGGTACCAAAAAAGTTATTACCGAGCATTCTACAATTGGGCTGGTGGTTACAAGCGATGGGACGATAACCGATATCCCGCGTGGTGATTACATACTAGCTGAGGAGAAGGTGGTCGACGAGCTAAAGGAGATTAACAAGCCGTTTGTTATTTTGCTAAATAGTGTTAACCCGATGTCTGACCGCACGCAAGATTTAAGGCAACAGTTAGAAGAGAAGTATTGTGTGCCAGTAATGGCGCTATCGGTTGCCGATTTAAATCAGGAGCAGATAAACGAGATAATCGAGCGGGTGCTGTTCGAGTTCCCGCTATCGGAAGTAGAGTTTGACATGCCAGCGTGGTTTGAATCGCTTGGCGAGGAGCATTGGTTGGTTAAATCGGTTGTCGATTCGGTTGTCGATGCTATGTGTGATTGCAATAAGATTCGTGAAGTGCGCAATGCGGTGGACAGGATAGGCGAGAATGAGAATATTGGTAAAATTTCGATTGCGGATATTGATTTATCGACGGGTAGCATTAAAGTTGAGATTAAACTTAAAGGCGAGATGTTCTATAGCATTTTGCAGGAGCTAACTGGGGTAGATGTTTGCGACGATAGCTCGATGCTGAAGCTGTTTATCGATTATGCTAAGACGAAGCAAGAGTATGACAAGATTGCCATGGCACTAGATGAAGTTAAGGCGAAGGGGTATGGCATAGTTCAGCCGACTATTGATGAGCTGGTGTTAGAGGAGCCGGAAATTATTCGTCAAGGCAATAGATATGGTGTACGCTTGCGAGCATCGGCACCTTCGATTCATATGATAAGAGCCGATATAGAAACCGAGGTAAACCCGATAGTGGGGACGGAAAAACAGAGCGAAGAGCTGGTTAATTATCTACTGAATGAGTTTAATGATGAGCCGACTAAGATTTGGAGCTCGAATATCTTTGGAAAATCGTTGGATGAGCTGGTGAATGAAGGGTTACATAATAAATTAGAGAGAATGCCAGATGAAGCGCAATTTAAGTTGCAGGAGACGCTGACAAGGATTATAAATGAGGGTAGCGGCGGATTGATTTGTATAATCCTGTAGAAATATGTTGAATTGTGTATTTTAACTTTTATAATATTAAAATACACTTGGATTTATAAAGGATAGAAAAGATTGTAGAAAAATGTAATATTTTGTGTATTTTAACTTTAAAAAAGTTAAAATACACAAGAACGAGAGCGCTTTCGCAAGAAAGTGCTCTCGCTTTTTGCATTGTTAAAGGAATTAATGTAAAATGAGGTAAATCTTTGCAGTAGCTTGCAGCCACAATTTGTTCGCGAAAAAACACGCTCCAAATTTATGGGCAAGCCTCGTCGCAACAGCTACACTTAGCTAATTTTTGCTAAAAGCGCAAAAATGTCGCTCGCGTTCCGCGTTGCTCCTCTTATCCCACAAAAGCGAAATCGCCTTTTGCGTGAGCCCTATATTTGCTTTGCCAACCAAAAACGCTGCGCCTATCGGCTTGCTTTTTTGGGGCAAACCTTCAAATTTAACATAAATTTAACATAACTCGCCTTTTTTCTATTGCAATCGATAGATTTTTATGGTATAATGTAGATATAAGCAAACAAGTTGCCGAACAAGTCGGTAATTTGCATACATACGAAAGGTAGTGCTTAAAATGAATAAATTCAAGACAATAAACCAAGGTTTATTAGTAGATAGCGGCATAGAGGCTCGTCAGTATGATTATGTTAAGACTATTATGGAAGCTAACGAAATGGCTGTAAAGCTAGATGATTCTGTGGAAGAATATAAGAATTTTTTTGGTAAAGAGCCAAAGCTATCTAAGGCTAATTATGCTAATCAAAAAAATTACTTTATTAACGAAACATATAATATTAAAGACCCAAAAATGTCTGAATTAGTAAGAGGTGTCATGGAAAAAGAATTAGGTTTTATTGAGCCTTCTAAACCCGGCGATATGAGTCAATATGATTGGGCGGTAGTTATTCAAACCCGAAATTGTATTGCTCAATATGTTGTTGCAAAAGAGGGTTTGGATTGTATGTCTAATGATGTTAAAAGTATGAAATTTGAAATTGAGCAAGCTAGAAGAGCTAGACAAGAGGCTAGAGCTGAAACTGAAAGTGTTAGGCAAAAGCCTGTTGCTGATGAAACGTTGTCTAGAGCAAGCGTGTATAATAAGGCGAAACAAGATAATGGTTTATTTAAAGAAACGATTGGTGAGAAGATTGAACCAGCTAAACCTTCGGAATATGCTAAGTTTGTTGTTAAGACGGCAAAAAACTCTACTCGTCCTATTTTTCCTAGAAAACGTAAAGTTGGTAAGTTTGCTTCGCTTAAACAAAAATTTGCAGCGGCGGGCAAGAGTGTCGTCAATGCTTTGAAGGGTGTAAGGAAGGCTGGAGCAAATGCAATTAATAATGTTAAAGCAGCGGTGAATAAGGGAATTATGAAATAAATAAGCAAGAAATTAATAATGCAAAAGAGAGCTTTTTAGGTGAAAGCTCTCTTTATTTTATGTAAAATGTAAAGTTTTCGCAATATCCATATATTTAACACAGATTTAACATAAAAATGCACTTTTTACTATTGCAATTTGTATTTTAATGTGATATATTATAACTATATTTTAGTAGTTACTTGAATTTTAGATTATAAAAGGGGTGTATATTAATGACGAGTTATGTTTGGTATGACGATAATCCTACAGGTTTTTTTAGCTACAAATTTAGCACTATTAACTCGGAGGCTATTGTTGAAAGTTCAATCGCAAAATTTAGGGATGAGTATGAGGCGACAATTAAGCAAGCGCAAAATTTGCAAGCAGAATTGTTTGATACTTATTATGAGTATACAAAATTTTATAAACAATTCCCTGTTTTGTCTCGCCCTACTATTAATGCACAGCTAAAGTATTATGATAAAGAAGTTGCTAAAATTGAGGACGATGAAGTTCGTACTGAGATTAAAGAAATGAGGGAAGAGGCTGCTGAAAATAGGAAAATGGAATTTAACCGTTCACTTGATAATCTTAGTACATTCGTTGACCCGCTAACTCCGGCTGGTTCGGATAAAGAAACATTTAAACTTGCAAAAGCGACGCATGTTTTAATTACAAAGTATGCTATTGCTAAAGATGGAATTGATTACATGAGTAAAGATATAAAGCGATTGAAAAGAGAGCTTAAGGTAGGTAGAAGTGTTGCTAATGTTTTGAAAGGGATGAAAAAGGCAGGAGGCAATGCCCGTGATAGGGTAAAGGTTGCTGTGAATAAGGGGATAGGCAAGTAAAGATTAAAGGAATAATTTTAGTAGTAGCGTAAGTGAGAGCTTTTTGTGAAGCTCTCTTTTTTGTGGAAAATTGAAAATGCAGAACTCGTTCTCAATTCTCTTATTTCAGCTATTTTTTCGTTTTATCCTTTTTAGCAATTTTAGCCTTTTTGCTTTTCCCTTTCGCCTCTTTATCTGGCGTTTTTGCCTCTATCAGCTCGTATAATTTACTCATGGCATCGGATACACCGCCGACACTATCGATTATTCCTTGCTCGACTGCCTCATAACCAAACAAAATGGTACCCATATCATTAGAAATCTGTGATGTTTCTAGCATTAGCTGGCGCAATTTATCGCTATCGACGCCGCTTCTGCGTGCAATAAACGATATAACCTGACGTTGCACACGCTCGAAGTATTCGTAAGTTTGGCTGGCGCCAATTACAACGCCGTTCATGCGCACCGGGTGGATGGTCATGGTCGCCGATTGGGTAATAAACGAGTGGTCGGCAGCGACGGCAATGGGCACGCCTATGCTATGCCCGCCGCCGATGACTAATGACACCGATGGCTTGCTCATGGTGGCTATCATTTCGGCAATTGCAAGCCCGGCTTCTACATCACCGCCGACTGTGTTAAGGGTAATTAAAAGCCCCTCAACTTCTAAATCTTCTTCTAACGATACTAATTGGGGGATGACATGCTCGTACTTAGTTGCTTTATTTTGCGGTGGAAGCAGGACATGACCTTCTATCTGCCCGATTAAATCGAGGCAATGTATTTTATGTTTACTTTTTTTAGGCGGGATATTGCCTGTGTTAGGGTTTTGCTCGTTATTTTCGATGTCGTCGTCTAACACATCTTTACCGTCTATCAACTCATTTAAATTTATCATTACAGCATCTTCTCCTAAATTTTCCTTATAATATAAATGGGTATCAAAAATATTCTTTCCTAATTTCCAAATTTTAACCATATATTTATAGTGGGGAAGGAGTGTTTTTTGTATGTTTGTATTTAACTTCAGCCTAAAATTTAGAATCATACTTATAGCTATTAGCTTAGCCTTGATATTTATCGGCACGATTTTTATCGTCTCTGCCGCTAGCCCGACATACATTGCGCGCAAGGCATTGCTGCAAAAAGGCTATAGCGTTGGCGACGAGCCTATCGAGGTGGCTGATGTAAATATCCCGAGCGAGTTTGACGCTGTCTATACCAATTACAACAAAATTATGCGCCAAGCTGGCTACGATTTAACGCCATATAAGGGCAAGCTATGCGTCAGGGTTACATATTATAATGAAAGAACTCCTGGCGAGCGGCTTGATATCCTTATTTATAAAGGTAAAATTATTGGAGGTGACAGGTGTACGGTGGCGTTAGATGGTTATATGTTGCCAATTTAGATTTTTATACAGAAGCATTGCAAAAATATTATAAAACTATCCAAAAAATGCAAAAAAACTTAGAAAATAAGGTATTTTATTAAAAATAATTGCAAATTGGTAAAAATTACACTTGACAATTTAGTTTTTTTTGTATAAAATAGCAACATCAAAGATAAATAGGTAAATTTTTCAATGAATTAGCAATTGAAAGCATGGCAACGTTGCCTTATAGAACATATCCGAAAAAATATCGAGGGGACAAAATTTTATGTCTGTTAAGTACATATTTGTAACAGGGGGAGTAGTATCTGGCATTGGCAAGGGCATCACTGCCGCGTCGCTAGGCTTATTATTAAAAGAACGTGGCTTAAAGGTGACGATGCAGAAGTTCGACCCTTACATAAATGTCGACCCTGGGACGATGAGCCCCTATCAGCATGGCGAAGTATTTGTAACCGATGACGGTGCCGAGACGGATTTAGATTTAGGGCATTATGAGCGATTTATCGACGAGAACTTAAGCAAACTAGGCAGTTTAACCACGGGTAAGGTGTATTGGAACGTCTTGAATAAAGAGCGTAAGGGCGATTATTTAGGGCGCACGGTGCAGGTTATCCCTCATATCACAAACGAGATTAAAGATTACGTCTACCGTTTAGGTAGAACAGAAGGCACCGATGTTGTTATTACCGAAATCGGTGGCACGGTCGGCGATATTGAGAGCTTGCCGTTTTTAGAAGCTATCCGCCAGGTGGCATCAGAGGCTGGGCGCGAGAATGTGGCGTTTATCCATGTAACCCTAATGCCTTACCTAAAAATGTCGGGCGAGCTTAAATCCAAGCCAACTCAGCATAGCGTTAAAGAGCTGCTTAGCATAGGTATTCAGCCAGATATCTTGGTTTGCCGAAGCGAGTATCCGCTACCTAAAGATATAACCGCCAAGCTAGCACTTTTCTGCAACGTAACGCCCGAGCGTGTTATCCCTAACATGGACGCATCGTGTTTGTACGAGGTTCCGCTTAAGTTAGAGGAGGCAGGGCTTGCGACGGAAGTCTGCAAAAAGCTAGGTATCGGCGAGGTTGAGCCTAACTTAACGCCATGGTATGAGCTGGTCGAGAAGGCTAACGCGGTTAAAAAGAGTGTTACCGTTGGGTTGGTGGGTAAATATATCGAGCTTCACGATGCGTATTTAAGTGTGGTCGAGAGCCTTACTCATGCAGGATATGCCAACAATGTCAAGGTAAATGTTGAATGGATAAATTCTGACGAGCTTAACGCCGAAAATGTTGATGAAATGCTTAAAAACGTTGACGGTGTCTTGGTTCCAGGCGGGTTTGGCGATAGAGGTGTCGAGGGTAAAATTGCTTCGATTACCTACGCGCGTAATAAAAATATTCCGTTCTTTGGCATTTGCATGGGCATGCAGCTTGCAGTTATCGAGTTTGCGCGGAATGTAGCGGGGCTTGATAAAGCTAATTCAACCGAGATTGACCCACATACTCCTTACCCTGTTATAGATATTATGGAAGGTCAGAAAAATATCGATGGTTTGGGCGGCACCATGCGCCTAGGTAAATACGATTGCATTATTAAGGAAGGAACTAAATCGTTTAAAGCGTATAACGAGGTAGAGATTTCTGAGCGGCATCGTCATCGGTACGAATTTAACAACGAGTATCGCGATATACTTAAAAAGGCGGGGCTAAAGCTTGTGGGGCTTTCGCCCGATGAAAACTTGGTCGAGATTGTCGAGCTTCCTAAGCATAAATGGTTTGTTGGCGTGCAATTTCATCCCGAGTTTAAAAGCCGCCCGGTTAAGGCACACCCATTATTTAGGGATTTTATTAAGTCGATTGTATCCTAAAAGCGGTTATAAGTTTACATAAATTAGATATATTTTAACCCAAAATGAGTAAATTTATAAGAAAATGCTAACAAAAATGTAAAAAATATTAAAAAAACTTAAAAAAATATGAATTTTTTGTTACATTTGTGTTACAAGGGGTTGACTTAAATCTATATTAGTGATATAATTGTTAGAGTAGTTAGATAGTAAATATTAACTATTGTGTCATTTTTTGGCAGGTTGGCTGTATTTGTGCAGCTTTTAGTCGAACTTCCGGCTGGGCTTTAAAAGGCTTTGGCTGTGGGTTTGTTCATGGCTGTGGGTTTGTTTATTGTCGTAAAACTATTTGCAACCTTGCCACATATTACTTTGTAAAAATTTTATATATAAAATTATTTAAAGGAGGACTTGTTTTTATGAACAGTCTTAAAAAAGCAACCTCATTGCTTTTAGCGTTCGTAATGATTATCGGTCTTGTGCCTGCATTTGCAGCTAGCTATACCGATGTCTCTGAAGCTGACAATGAAGCTGTCACAGTTCTATCTGCGTTCGATATCCTTCAAGGGTACGAAGATGGTACTTTCGGTGGCGATAAAGCTATAACTCGTGCAGAGTTCGCTGCCGTGGTAGATCGTCTAATTGGCGCAGAGGACCTTTCTAAGGTTCAAGTTGCTACAATATTTAGCGATGTACCTCAATCTCACTGGGCTAGTGGTTATATCCAAATGGCTCAACAACAAGGCATTATCGTAGGTTACCCAGATGGTACTTTCTTACCAGAGCAAACAGTAACTTATGAAGAAGCCGTTAAAATGTTAATTTGTGCTTTAGGATACGAGCCAATGGCAGTTGACGAAGGTGGATACCCAACTGGTTATCTATACTCAGCTCAATTAGCTGGTGTTACTAAAGGTACAACTGGCGTAATTGGCCAACCTGCTACTCGTTCTTTAGTTGCTCAACTTACATATCGTGCATTAACAGCTGATATGATGGAGCGCGTTATCTATGGAACAGGTGACAAAAACTACCAAGTAGTTGCTGGTCAAAAAGTATTAGGTAAATACCTAAACGCTGCTAAAGTACGCGTTGCTGTAAAAGAGACTCCAATTAGCCAACCTTCTAACTACAAGAACCAAGTTCAAGTAGGTATAAAAGATGCGTATGGTCAAATCGATTCTCCAGCATACAAAGCTGTTGGTACTCAAGATTACTACATCAATGGAACAAACATTGTTGATTACTTTGGCAAAACTGCTATCGTATACATAACATTCGTTCCTAACTCTACAGAAGACCCAACTATCGTTGCTGTTTTAGATGACCCTAAAACAAGCGAGACAGTAGTATTGGCTTCTGACCTTATCAAAATTACTAACGATGCAATGTCTCCAGTTCGCACTGAGAAACTTACATTCTTTACAGATAAGTTTGCAGAAGCTGAAGATAGCTTTATCGTTAAAAACGATGTTGATGTATATGTTAACGGCGTAGAAGTTCCTTCTTTCCCTAACCTATATGTTGACGGTGCAAGTGGCGACCCTGAAGGTATTGATACTCTTATGGGTTACAAAGATGCAAAACTTACTTTTGTAAAAACTGCTGATGATGCTAAAGAGTATGATTACGATTATGACACAATTTATGTTGAAGATTACAAAACATTGATTGTTAATCGTGTAAACACTTCTACAAAAACTATTACAGGTAAAACTTCTGTATCTGGCGTTGATTTCTTCAACCTAGCTACAACATTAAGCTACGACCCTGATTCTAAAATAGAGTTAACTTTAGTTGATGCTAGTGGCGCTGCTGTTAAACCAGAAGACCTTAAAGAAGGCGATGTAATTACTTACACCGATTCTGGCGTTACAGCTTCTAAAACTTACATCAAAGGTGTAGTTGGTTCTACAGTTTTGTCTGACGTTCGTGTTGATGATTACAACAACAACGTTTACCAAATTGGCGAAGGCTACTACAAAACTAATGGCATAACAACTAAGATATCTGTTGGCGATGCTGGTGACTTTACATTAAACAACAATGGCGTAATCGTTGCTTTCGAAGAAGGCGATGAAGATATTGGCACATATGCAGTTGTTCAAGAATTCCCTGGCACAACAGCTACTCTATTCACTGTTGATGGCGGTTCTGTAACTTACGACCTAGCTTCTAAGGTTCGTCTAAACGGAAGCTCTGTAACAAGAGGCGCACTTGCTTTAACAGCTGGCGACTTAATCGCTTACAAGCTAAATGATGATGGCGATATTGCTACCGTTAATGTAGCTGCTGATTATGATAGTGAAGCAGGTACACCATTAGATACAATGGTACAAGGTGTTGCAGAGGATTATGATGCTGACGATAAAGAAATTAAAGCAACATTCTTTAGTGATGGTTCTCTAAAGAGCTATGATCTAGCTGAAGATGCTCCTATATTCGTTGCTACAACTAAGCAAGATGGTAACTATGTAGCAGATGGCGATTATAAAGTATTAAGCTTTAAAGATTTAGTTGATAACCAAGAGTTAGATGCTGATTCTATCGTAACAACTGTTGCTATGAACGATAAAGATGAAGACACAATTGCTGCTGCTGTTGTAATGCCAGACGCTGCACCATTCATCCTTAAAGATAGCAATGCAGAAATGGTTGTTATAACTGGTATGGATAAGCCTGCTCCTTATGGTTCTAATGTAGACGATGTAACTCGCGTTAAGTATCGCACACTTGAGAACCCAGGTACTCAAGTAGACGCGTACACAGCTAACAAAACAGCTACAGACTTAACTGGTGAGGCTGTAAACTACACTGATTTAGCTATCAATACAGTTGCAACATTGGTATTTGATGCTAACGGTGCTATCACAGATATCTATCCAATTTCTCAACTAGGTAACGATGCTTCTTCTGCTCCTGCATTAGAATCTGGCTTATCTAAGATTGAGACAGCTGGCGACAACGTAGTTTCTTATGAGCTAATGCAAATCGGTGTTGACACTGATGCAAGAAGCAATGTTGTTTACGAGAAGTTCACATTAGCTGATCTTGATGATGATACTACTACATTAAACGGAACTTACAAATTTGCTGATTTAGCAAATGCTAAACTATTTGTTATCGACCCAACATTAACATTATCTCAAAGATATGCTGATGCTGTAGATACAAGCTTCCTTGTAACTTCTACTGGTAACAATTATGGTTATGCTGTAGTTAAGTTCTACGATGAGAAACCACAACAAATTATTGTACTTGACACAAACGATGATACTTCACTTGTTGTAGTTGACTAAGATTTAAGAAACAATTATAAAAAAAGGACGGATTTTATATCCGCCCTTTTTTTGTTGTAAACGTTCCGTTTAATCGAACTCGTATTCGTAGTCACAAGCGTAACTATTGCTTCGGAATTTTATGGGTTGTTTGATTTATTAATAATCATCCTCGAGTTTTAAAATTTAACGTAAAATTAACATAATGCGTGAAAAAGGGGTTGAAATGTGTCGATAATTATGGTATAATAAGGATATATGTGATGTAAGCACTAAAATTTATAGTTATGGAAAAATATAGTGGACACATTCGATTAAACGAAACATTTATGGTATAATAAGGGTATATGTGATGTAGACACTAAAACTTGTAATTATACAAAAATATAGTAGACACGTTCGATTAAACGGAGCGTTTAGGGGGAGAAGAGAATATGGAAAAGATCGACTTTATGGAGCATTATGAGCCGGGGAACCTAATTGAAGAAAGGCTTGCTTGGCTAGACAAGCAGAGGACTTTAGCGTTTTTGGATTTAACTTTTGCTAGTAGCAAGGCAGATGCTGAAGCGAAATATCTTGATTGGAATAAATATAAGCAGGAATATTTGACGACTGCGATAGAGGCTTTGGCTGATAAAGGCAAGAAGCTGTACGAAACAGTCAAGCAAATTGCAGACGGTTACTATGATGGCGATATGCCTGATGATGCTTCGGTTATGTTTACTACGCTTAAAGGCATAGACGTTATGTATGAACCGGTGGCTGACCATGTACATTATGGTAAGACCTTTGTGACCGATACGCAGGGGCTAGGTTTTTACGTAAACAAGGACGGGTATGGCACGATGTACACCGATAAAATTATAGCGTTTAGGCATGATAGCAAGTTTGCGCAGCCGACCACTAAAGAGATTTATTTAGGCATTAAACAAGTGTTGGATATTGCTTTAGAGGACACAAAGGTTATGATTTTTGACGAGTTTAAGACTAATTTAGGTATTGAATATGTTAACTCTCCAGAATTCGATGAATCGCTGGAATTGATTGAAAAAATGGGGATTAATCAAGATTTTAAGTTTGATATTGATAGCGATGACGAGATTTTGCTGCCCGAGGTTGAGAAATCGGTTAAGCCGTCGGTTAAGAACGGGGTAAAGCCTAATAAGCCGATGGACAAAAAGCCGATGGACAAAAAAATCACCACTGATGATATAATCAAGATGATAGATGATGCCATGCCGTCTAAGCGCAATTCGATTAGGCCTAACCTTGGTAAAGGCGAGGCTAAGACGTCTGCTGATGATGTGCAAAAGGGTGGACAAAAAGATGCGCAAAAGGGTGCCCAGGCAAAAGGAGCGATCGGTGCTAATGGTGCGATTAGCGAGCCAGGTGTGCCAGGTGCGACGGGGATAACTGGTGCATCTAGGGGCAACCGTGGCTAGGGTGATGTGCTGAAAAATGCCGAAAAATGCTGGATTGCTGAATTGCTGAAACATAAAGGGGAGATATAAATGTCTTACGAGAATTTTATGCAAGATTACGATGCTAATGATTTGTATGATGTGCAACTTGCTGGGTATGATGAATTGCTGGATAAGTATAATCGTAACGAGCGTGTAGGGTTATTTGATTTATCGCTTGATACCATTAAAGACCGTTATAATGATATTGCGTCTAAATCGCTACGAGAGCGTGGGAAGGAGTTTTATGACGCGGCAATAAAGCGGATTAAACTTGTGATGAATGGGCATTTATCGGATTCTAACGCGATGATATTTAATACTTTGCTAGGGTATCAGCTGGTGTATGACCCTGCCGTGAAATCGATTGGTTTTGCCCCGCTAACGACGTTTAATGATGACATGGACATGCTTAATTTAGTTGTAGATAATGAGGGCAATGGGGTTATTATGACCGATAAAGTGCTATCGTTTAGGAAGCAAGACGAGGGACTATTGAGCTTTAGCGAGAAGAAGGTTTATTTAGGCGCGAAGCAATTGATAGAGTGTGCGATGGATGAGAGTAAAGATATATTTATTAACCTGGAGGCGACGCGTGAGTTTAAAAAAATGAGGGAAACGGGAGAGATAGTTGAAGTTTTCCAACCGATTATGGAAAAATACGTCCCGGGGGCTTGGGATTTTGAAAGTGAAGATGCGCGCGAGGTATTGCTTAGTGTTTTACGAGGCGAAAGTAAGGCTGAGCGGATGGGTGATGTGGTATCTATTGCAAAAATTAGTGCGCTGGAAAAATTAAAGCAGGCAATGGACGAAAAGAACGTTGACAAGCCGAAGAATGGTGATATAAAGCCAGGGGAGCCAGGGCCGACAACACCTTTGAAGAAATAGATTGTATAAATGACGGGTATCATACCCCAGGGCAAGCCCTGGGCCCTCGCGCGCCGTCGCAACCGCTCCACTCGGCTTTTGTTTTTGCCAAAATCGCAAAAGCGTCGCCTGTGTTCCGCGTTGCTTCTCTTTATTCCCAAAAAGTGAAACCAACTTTTTGGGAGCCCTTTTTAATAAAGCCTAGACACTCCGGCGTGAGTAAATCACGCCTGCGTTGCTAAAGTGATAAAGTAATAAAATTGCATAAAACGCAATTTTATACAAATAAAACGAAAAGCGCGTTTTGCGGGAGCCCTTGCGCGTTCGGTTCCGCGGCTGCGCCGCGGGGTATTAAACCCGGCTGTCGGAGTAAAAAATGATTCTGTGCAAGCACAATCATTTTTTACCCCTCGAATAAAAAAATAAAGCAAATGGGTATTTTAAAACTTATCCATTTGCTTTTATTATTGTGTGATGTAATTATACTATCTTATATTGCTTGGCAGTGGGCTAGAAGAGTTTGAAGGCAGTGGTGAGGCGGTGGCAGGCGGGGTTTCGCCTGGGGCATAGTATTTATGGCAAGTGCTAATGCCGCCAGTTTGGATATTAGTTATGGTTAAAACATCGCCGCTAATTGCTACCCGTTGTTGATAACAATCCTTACCATTTTTTGCGTAGACTACATCGTCGCTCATGCGATATTGGATGTTTACGTTGGCTTGGTTTTTATTATTCGGAGATTGTGAATAGTCAATTAAATACGTTCCGTCGTCGTTATATTGCAGGATATAAGATAGATTATCCGCCTCCCACTTATTGGCGACAAGCATGGCTTTTACGTTTCTATTAGGTGTATAATCGATATTTGGGAGCGGTTCATCGGGGATAGCAAGTATGCTAAGACCAGCCGAATAAATAGCTATTTTGTGCCATACGCCATTGTTGATATATTCAGGTGAGCCTTGAAGCACGTCCCATGTGTTTTGCGCAAGTGGGTAGGGGGAAGCTTCGGTAGATAGGATTCCGCTAGCTTTGACGAAAGAGGGAGCGGTAGATGTATCGCCTGCGGGGGTGGTAGCGGGGGAGGTATCAGGGTTGGTTGGCGTTGGTGATGGCGTTGGTGATGGCGTTGTAGGAGGCGGTGTAGGGGTGGCGGTTGTTGTAGTAGGGTCGGTGAACCTAAAAGAAGTAATTTTAGTTGTATTATTCTCGGCTGATAGGTCGAAAATTAATCTTGTTTTATTGGTGGAAGGCTCGGTTATATGGTAGGAGTAGGTGGAAGTTCCGTCGCCATTATCGGTTATAGAATTAACGTCACCTATATGTGAATCGGCGTAGATGTTTCCTGTTTTAGCAGAATTATTCCAAGCTTGAGTGAACTCGGTGACCGTCATTTTATACTTTAGAGAATCGCCAATATATGGCTCTAAAAAGCTATAGGCGGGGGCAGCGGGTTGAGGTGCGGTGGAAGGTGCTAAGGTTGGGATAGGTGAAGCCGTGGGGGCAAGGTTGGCGTTATTTATGAACATCTGCAAGACAAGGATGATGGCTATGACGCCGATTATGCCAATGCCACCGATTATCTTTTGCTTTTTAGTTAGTTTGGCAAGGATTGCCATGCCGACAGGTGCATCATTAGGGATGGTAGCAGGGGTGTAATTTAGGGGGTCGGCGGGGGTGGCTGGAGCTGGGGAGTTATCTGTTGCCTCAGTGGAAGGGATATCAGCAGGAATATTTGAGGCTTCTGCAGGAGTTTCGGTAGAAACAGGGGTAGGTGCTTGAGTATATACAGGTGCGCTTGGTGGCTCGGGCTGATATGTGGGCGCAGGTGGGTTAGGCGTTGCAGGTGTTACAGGAGGTGCGCTTTGTGGACCGACAGGTGCAGCGGGTTGAGTATAATTGGGTGTGGAAGGTGGAGTGGGCTGAGCATAAGGTGAGGAAGGAGGCGTGGCGGTGCTTGGGGCATTGACATTTGCACCACAGTTAGGGCAGAAGTTAGTAGGCTCGGTTATGTTGAATCCACAGTTAGTACATATCATGGGTATTTACACCTCGTTAAAATATTATTTTTCATTAGAAACATTATATCATATCTGGCAAAAAGTGTCAATAAAAAATATCGTTATTTGGATATTCTTATAGGATAACAAAAAACGCGGGAAGTTTTAAGCTTCGACGCGTTTTGTATACGATATTTTAATTTATAATGATGGACCGATGTTTTTGCTAGGTGGTTTAGGTTTTTGAGTGGTTGCATCATTTGAAGAAGGACCTCCTGAAAGAAAGCTATCGGCAAAATCTACGATTTGTTGCGCAAGACCTTTTTGATATCCTAAATTACGGGCCTTAATCTCATTTAGATGCTCTCCAAACTCTTTATCGATAGGGATGCGGTCGTAAGCCATGACAGCCTCGAGAAATTCGACACCACGAGGGTGGAAATTAACAACGGTATCCATCAAAAACGCAAAGAATTCAGGGCTGGATTTAAATTTTTGGGATTCTTTAAGCACTTCGTTAATCGGCGTGCCGCTAGATAGACTCTCCATAACCTCTAGTGAGGCTTTTATATTAGAGCTTTGCATAAGAGCTAGCGGTAAGGCGATAGGTGCAGTTTCGGGGTTATTAAAAAAATCTAATATTAGGTCGACTCGTTTATTCCACTCGTCAGCAAGTTGCGGGAAAATAATAAAGTTGGCGCGCCATTTTAAAATGTCGGGCTTATCGAGTTTTGTATATTCGCTATTTCGTTTTTGGGTATCTTTGAAAAAATCTAGTAAAAGTTTGTTATTCATTAAGTTATGGTCGCCAGTTTGGTTGACGTGCCATTTGGCATAATCTAGCCCGCGAGGATGAAAAGAGCCGATTATTTTTAAAGTGAAATGATGAGCTTCACTATTTTGCATGAAGTTGTGCATAGGAAGCATGCGATTTACCTGCTCGAAAGAATCGTTATTAGATAAAGCTTCCATTACTTCTAGCGCGCCTTTTAGCAGGCGTTTTTCGATTCGACGGTCAGAATCAGTGGCCAAGGCTTCTATTTTATTTACTTGACCTTCCCAAGACAGACGCTGCTGCGGAATGACTATTTTTTTGCCACGTGAGATAAAATCGTCTAAAACCTCGCGTTCTGATGGTTCATTGGTATTAAAAAGTTCCATATTGCTCCCCCTATAAAAATCAATTATATTAAATACTATACTATTATAACATAAAATTCGTGATTTGTCAAGGGTTTTTATACTAATTGACAAAATGCGATTTATAGTGTATAATAAAAGATGAATCTAGTGTTTTTGAGATAGGCGGATAGTCGCGTGGCAGATTTTTGGTTTGTCATGAGGAAAGTCCGGGCTTCGTAGGGTAATGGTGATAGGTAACGCCTACCGGAGGTAACTCTAGGGAAAGTGCAACAGAAATTAAACTACCTAAAATGCTTGGCTTAGGCTGATGATTTTAGGAAAAGATGAAACGGCGAGGTAAGAGCTCACCGGCGCGCAGGCGACTGTGCGGCCTTGTAAACCCCACCAGAAGCAACACCGAATAAGAGGGCGACCCGCCAGCTTGCGCGAATCATTTTTGGCTTTATGCTAAGGGTGGTTGGCGTGGCACTCTTGAAGGGTGGCTAAAGCTATGCAGCAATGTATAGCGTAGATAGATGACTATACAAAAGGAGCGGTGGCGTTTTAGTGCTTTGGCATTTTGCGCTTAGGCTCTTTTGGACAGAACTCGGCTTATAGCCTATCTCAAAAGCACTAGGTTAACATAAATTGCATTAGATGTAGTTTAATTCAATTCGGATTAATTTAATTAAAATTAATTTAAAATACACAAGTTTGTTGCAGAGAGGTTAGTTTGAGTTCCCTTTGCAATTTACTTGTGTATTTTAATATTTTAAGAGTTAAGATACACAAAAAATATAATGGAGAATGTAGAATTGAGAATGTAGAATGAAGGTAATATTTTGCTTTGCAAAATATTTATATAAAAACGTATTTTTGCGAGCTTGCCGCAAAAATTTGCTCAAAAACATTTCGAAAAATTACTTTTGCAACAACTCTAATATTTAAAAGTTAAAATATACAGAACTTACACCGCATTAAATGTGAGTGTTCTGTGTATTTTTTGTATTAAAATTTTTTAAAAGTTAAATTAATTTGGCAACAGTTGGAATTTTAGGATACACACGCGGCTTGCGTCTTTCAACTATGCCTTGCTTGGCAAGAGCGTCTATTGTTTCACGAACGAACGGTTGCTGTTTTTCTTCCTCGGTTAGGGCATCATACGACTTGAGATTTTTATATTGCAATTTTTTAAATTGATCTAATTTTCCACTAACTTCTAAAACCTTTTGCTGATACGCAATTTTGTTTGCAAGTGGTTTAAGCTCTGGGAAAGTCTCGCTAGCGTTTAACACCCACTCCAAATCTTTGTCACAAACAAATTGATTTCTACCGATAAATTCCTCTATGTTTCTAATACCAATCTCACGCTTAGCAGGGTCTAGGTCAACGCAAAGTTCCATACTCTTTTCTTGGCTAACTCGTGCAGCGTTATATTCTTCGGTTGTCATACCTGCTTTTTCGCAAATCGTCTTAAATTTATCGCTTGCCTCACGCTCATATTTTAAATATAACCCTGTGCGTTTCAAATATTCGTCTGCAAATTCCAAAGCGACTTTTTCGACCATTTGTTGCACTTTAGAACCTTCGTAAATATATTCTCCGTTCACATCTTTAACGAAATCTGAAGGTTTACAATGAGGAGTAAACTCATTGTAATTTTTATGTCTACGCACAGGGTTTCTCTCGTAAATTGCTACTGAAGTGTCTGTCCAATAATACTCTTCGTAACAACCCATAATCATTGTGCCTTCAGGCAAATCGTGTTTTTTTATCTCATTATATCCCTTTGGCAAACACTCCTTAAACAAATTTTCATTGCTTAATTTTACAGGCTCAAAAAAAGGGTCTTCTAAATCAACAGAAAAGCAAATCTTTATGTAATTACCTTCGTCTGCAGAATACAGAGCATTATAATTAGCATATCCGTATTTTGGCAATCTAAATTTAAATTTTTCTAATACTAATTGTTTTAATTCTTCGGTCATTTTTACTCCCCCTAGGAAATTTATCATCTGCATTTTTCTGTATTATATCACAAACGGTAGCTATAGTCAAGCGAAAAAATCAGCCTTTTATGTTAAATTTGTGTTAAATATTATGTTTGGACAATGTTCACAAAAATTTCGCAAAAATAGTTTGGATAGATCAAGAAATTTTGCTCAATTTTTGCAATAACTATTTGCGTGGTAATATTCTCTAAAAAAATAACCTAGTTTACCGCGATGGGTAAAACTAGGTTAAATGTTGTGCTTTCGCCCTCTATGCTTTCGACCCATATCCTGCCATTATATAGCTGGATAATGCGTTCGACAATGGAGAGACCAAGACCTGTGCCGCCTGAATCGCGGGTTCTGCCATCGTCTATGCGATAGAAGCGTTCAAATAGGCGAGGGATTTGGTTTGGGGCGACGCCTTTGCCGGTGTTAAGTATAGAAATCATAAGGTTTTTGCCCATGCTACTAACGGTAATATCTACCTTTCCGTTTGGCAGATTATACTTAATTGCGTTGGTTAGCAGGTTAATTAGTACTTGCTTAATACGTTCGCGATTGGCGTTTACATTAATAGATTTAGCGTCTTTATAATAGGTGTTTACCTTTATATTATCCTTTTGTGCCTGAGGCTCTAGCAGCTCGATACTCTCGTTAACGATGGTTTCAAACAAGAAGGGGAGGATGTTGGTGTCTTGGTCTAAGTTATCTAGGCGGCTAAGTTCTAAAGTTGCATCGACTAAATGTTGCAGACGTTGACTTTCGACCTCGATAATGCCAAGGAAATGTAGGGCTTTTTCGGTATCGTTAATAGCACCAGCCTGAAGGGTTTCTACGAAGCCGATGATAGACGTCATAGGTGTTTTAAGCTCGTGAGCGATGTTAGAAACTAGCTCGTTAGAGCTTTTTTCGGTCAATTTTGTTTTATTTTTGTAATGAAGGTTAAATCGGAATAAAACCCCGATAGCTATAAGCAGCATAAAAGTGATTATTGCCCAGGCTTCGGGCGGGATAATGCGTAAAAAAACCATGTTAGTTCCCCCAATTATAATGCAGAAATTTTGCGATGCAGGTTGCTTATCTTAAATTACTCCTCGTTCTTCATTTTATAGCCCAGCCCGCGGATAGTTTCGATATAATCCTCGTTCTCGTCACCGATAAGTCGGCGAAGCTGGCGGATGTGTACATCGATGGTTCGGCTGGTTTCGCCTATAAAATCGTAGCCCCATACCTGGCTGATGATAAACTCGCGTGTTAGAACTTTGCCCGCGTTTTTGGCAAGCAAAATTAGCAGATCGAACTCTTTTAAAGTAAGCTCTATTTTTTGACCGTTAACATAAACTTCGCGTTTATCGATATAAATTGTTAGCTTGCGAATGTGAATCTCGGAAATTATTTTTTCCTGTGATTGCTCGGCTCTGCGAAGCTGGACGCGGATTCGAGTTACAAGCTCGCGGATAGAGAATGGCTTGGTTATGTAGTCGTCGGCGCCCATTTCTAGTCCTAAAATTCTATCCATTTCTTCGTTGCGCGCGGTCAACATAATGATGGGGATGTTTTTAGGGATAGGCGAGTTTCTGATGCGTTTGCAGATATCCATACCGTTTGCATCGTTAAGCATGATATCGAGCAAGATAAGGTCGGGCACATGGTGGCGCAGAGCGTCCATAAACTCGCTTGCAAGCTCAAAAGTATAGACGTCGAAACCCTCGTTTTTTAAGTTATAGTCAAGCAACTCGCGAATGTGGCGTTCGTCGTCTAGTGCAAAGATTACTTTTGGTTCTTCCATAGTTTTTAACACCTCTATTGAATAATACGCTTCAGCGAAATGAATTCGCTTGCGCTTCTAAAGAAAATATGTTCAAATTGCCGACAAGCTGGCAATTTGTTTGATTTTAAAAATAAATACGCTTCGGCGCGAGTGAATCGCACCTGCGCTCGTCGCAACAAATTTCGCTAAGCTGGTTTTGCTGAAAACGCAAAACTGCGTATCGCTTTATTTGTTGCTCCTCTTGTCCCACAAAAGCAAAATCGGCTTTTGCGGGAGCCCTTTAGCTAATATGATATTTTCGGTGACAAGCTACCAAAAATTTAAAATTAAGTAAGCACTTTATATATCATAGGGATTTTTTTAGGTGGAGTGTTGCCAACGGTAAAGGCGTTTTGCGTAAGGCGAATAGTTTCGTCGCCCGGGTTACCATAAAGAGTGGCAAGCTTATCGCCACAATTTACGCTTGTGCCTACTTTAGCATGAATCAGCACGCCCACGGTTAGGTCGATATCGTCGTCGATTGTATTGCGCCCAGCACCCAAGTGCATGGATGCGTTGCCGATATCTTGCGCGTTAATATGGGTGACAAAGCCGCTTGTTTGCGCTAAGATGTGGGTGGTGCTACTATGCGTTTTAATTGCATCTGGCACAAAAACACCAGATTGCGCCTGGATTATTTGCTTGAGTTTGTTTAATGCGCTGCCATTTTTTAAAGCGGTTTGTGCAAGTTGTAGCGCGCTATCGTGGTCGATTTTTAGACCAAGCATTACCATATAGGTTGCAATTTCTACCGAAAGTTGGGTGAAGTTTTCGTCGCCATTGCCATTTAGGGTATTTATAGCCTCGATAACCTCGAGATTATTGCCTACATGTGTGCCCAGTGGCTCGTCCATATTAGTAATAAGCGCGACGGCGTTGCGGCCAGAAAACTTGGCGATATCTATCATTTGTTGTGCTAACTGTGTTGCTTTTTCGGCGGTTTTCATTAAAGCACCACTGCCGAATTTAACATCTAAGACTAAATTTGGTGCGCCAGTGGCTAGCTTTTTACTCATAATACTTGCTGCAATTAAAGGCAAACTATCTACCGTTGAAGTTGCATCGCGCAGGCTATAGAGTTTTTTATCGGCTGGGGCTATGTTTATAGATGATTCCATAATAGCGCAACCGTTATTATTTATTTTATCAATAAAATCTTGTTCTGTCAAGCTTAAATTCATATTAAATGCGCGGAGTTTATCGGCTGTTCCGCCAGTGAACCCAAGACCGCGGCCAGATATTTTAGCAATGTTAACGCCGCAGGCAGCTGCAATGGGCAGGCTTACAAGGGTAATTTTATCGCCGACGCCGCCGCTTGAATGCTTGTCTACCACGTTTAAATTGGCGGGATAATTATAAGTTTCGCCGCTATTTGCCATGGCAAGCGTGAGGTTAGAAATCTCTTGATTAGACATTCCGTTAAGGTAAATTGCCATTAAAAGCGCGGACGCCTGATAATCGGGGATAGAATTTTTAGTGTATTCAGATATAAAATAATCGATATCGGCTTTTGTTAGTTCTAAATTATCACGTTTTTTTTGAATGATATCTTGAAACACTAATTACTCTCCCCTTTATTTATTATGAATGTTGTGTATTTTAACTTTTTTGATGTTTAAATACACAAGGGTTTTGCTATATTTGTGTTATTATCTGTGAAAGGAGTGTGGTAGTAAATTTTTTATATCATACTCGGCAGTTTCGGTAATAATTTTAATGGAATCGTTAAACTCGATTAAGTATTGGCGGCAGATTCCGCAAGGGGTGATATTAGGTTGATGGGGTGAGAATATTGCCATTTTACTAAACTGTTGGTTGCCGTGGATAATGGCATTTGCTATTGCAGCGCGTTCGGCACAAACAGAGGTGCCACAAGAATTTTCGATATTGCAGCCTGTGTATACATCACCATTTTCGCATAGAAGGGCGGCGCCGACGGCAAAGTTTGAGTATTTGGCATAAGCGTTGTGCGACGCAGCTTTTGCAAGAGATAGAAGTTCGGGATTGGTCATTATATGTATCCCCCAAAAGGCACAAAAAATAGTGCATAATTACGATATACATATATTATACACTAATATTTGACAAAATTCAAGTTACATTTGTGTTACAAAAATATTACAGAGCTGTATTTATAAAAATGTTGAAAATAGGGCTGGTGACAAGCTTATATTTAGGAGGGAGATTATTGATATTTACAGTGAATTTTGTGTTTGTATTGCTTAGGCGCGCCTTTAGGGTTAGGTCGATAGTTAAGAATTCCGTAGTAGAGTTTAGGTTATTTTCTTTAATTATCGAAGAATTATTACTTTGGGTGGTAGTATAAATGCTTGTGTTAGAAAAATCTGTCGCCATAAAGCCATCGGCAAAATCGATGGGAGTAAGGCGGATTTGAGCGGTTGGCAAGGAGGCGCCGAGTTTTGTACGAAAAATATTGGGCGTGGTAAACTCTGCCATTAGGGCTACGCGGGTATCGATTGAGTAATTGCCAGTGATGCTTGGAATGTTATGGCTGAAGGAGACGGTTAGGGTTTGGGTAGGAGTTACCTCGAAAATATGATTCTTTACCGAGGTATAATTAGTGTGATTCAGCATCAGCTGAAAATTTTTAGTTTTAGCATTAGAATAGCTTTCGCCCCTTATAGGGTAGGCATGGGCGGTAACGTTTTGATAGCCAGAATTTGCTGTAATTTCCAACGAATCGTAGGTTGCAATATCTGGGATATTATGTATTGTAAGTAAAAAATCGGTGAAGGGGGCGGTATTGGTAATCTTGCCGCTAGATAGATAATTGGCGGTTTTATAGGGAGCTAGGCTTGCGTACATGGTTTTTGGTGCGGTTTGTGTATTGTTGTTATTTTTTATAGGCGTAGGCTGGCTTGAGGGGGAAGGTGAATCTGTGTATTTTAACTTTTTTGAGTAACTATACACAATTTGAGCGCACTCGCCTATTGTAATATTATTTTTCGGTTTAAAGGTGGTATCTGGGTAACATAGAACAATTTTAGAGTTAGTTGCCGCTATGCAGGCGGGCTTGGCGTAGTTAGAAATATCTTGAAAATCGGCTATATTGCTTAGATTATTGGAGTTAGGCAGAGAAGTGGCTTGCGAAAGGGAATTTGCACGGTTTAAGATGACTAAAAAATCTTGCCTTGTTATAGGGGAATCGGGTGCAAAAGAATTATTAGGATAGCCTTGCAAGTAGCCATTTAGGTAGCCGGCGCCTACATATGAGTAAAACCAACTGTCGATTGGGACGTCGGTGAAAATTTGCGCACCCTTGTAGCCAGGAAGGTGATTTATGCGAGATAGGAGTGCGCAGGCTTGGGCGCGAGTAAGAGGTAGATTGGGGTTTATGTAATTATCGCTATCACCTAGCAATAAATTGTTCTGTGTGCAAAAATTGATGGCAGGGGAAGACCAATGAGAAGTATCTGTAGATGGTGCGTTGGATGCGGAATATGTAGTAATTGTTAGTGAAAGTATTAAAGATAGCGATAAAAATAGTGAAGAGATTTTTTTATAGAACATGATTGGTACCCCTTTGGTAAACTTATAGGGGTTATTATATCGAAAAATTAAGGGGTTGTCAAAGGTAATATATGGATATGGAACGTGGTTGATGCTACAAAACTATGTATCTAGGATACTATTTTGTTTAATGAATTGCGAAATATCGTCGGGCAGATTTTTAAAGGCGTAGATTTTTTTAGCGGGGCAGGAGGTGATAAACCGCATAATCTCTAGCGTTTCGGCGGTAATTGGAGTGGCATCGCTTGTTGGGTGGCTATGGAAGTTGTTATTTTGAGTCGAATAATTTAGTTTATTGCAATTATGGCAAAGAACACCGCCTGAGGATTTATCGAAGAAAACGTTGTTGCCCTCTATTTTATTTTTACAATGCACGCAGGTGAAAAGCTGTGGGGTATACCCTAAAATGCACGAAAGACGCAGATGAAAAATAGCGTCGATGGTAGGGAGATCATCGCGCTTGGTTAGGCTATAAAGTGTGTTAAGCAGAAGTTGGAGGGTAGAAGATGTGTTAGTATTCTCTTGCGATACAAACTCGGCAATTTTGCAGAAATTAGTGGCAAGGGTTAGTTTATCTAAATCTAAACAAACATCAAAAAAGTTAGAAATAATCTCGCCATTTATTACTTTATCTAGCCCGCGATTTGGAGTATGGGCGATATTAAAATTGGCGTAGATAAAAGGCTGAGAGATGGGAAGTAACTCGCTTTTAGCGCGTTTTGCACGATAGCAGATGGCAGACATTTTGCCGTTGGGCGTTAGAATATTGATGATTTTGTTATAATCGCCCTGAGTAGTTGAGCGAAGGACTAAACCTTGGATATTCATAAGTTGGCTTCCCTTTAAATATTCAGCCATTTAGCCGATAGAATTATGATAGCGTATTTGTTTTGGTATATGCTAGAAAATCTTGTATATTGCCAGTTGATGAGAACACTTGCCAATATGCGTTAGAGACACCTTGAGGGTTGGCAAAGCTTGACTTAGCGTTGTTTATTTGGTTGTTATCGCTATTATTATTGTTTGGGGTTTGGTTGTTTATATCGTTGTTCATAATTTCATCACCTAATGATGTTTTATCCATTAGTAAATAAAAGTATGTACTTAATTAGTTAAAAATTTTGCCATTATTCTTTATTGATATATCCGAAGTTTTTAAGCTGGCTTGCGCTATTTCGCCAATTTTCGCGTACTTTTACCCATGTTTGCAGAAAAACTTTCTCACCTAAAAAACGTTCGATATCGCGCCGAGCTTGCGCGCCAATTTCTTTTAAAGTAGCACCTTTTTTACCAATTATAATTGCCTTGTGCGAGTTTTTTTCACAAAAAATATTTGCATCTATGTGGATTATATTTTTTTCGTCCGTTTTAAACTTTTCAATCTCTACCGCGATGCCAAAAGGTAGCTCTTTATCTAGTAATTTAAAGCATTTCTCGCGTATCATCTCGGATGCGATGACTTTCTCGGGCTGGTCGGTTAGTGTGTCTTCGTCGAAAAATTTAGGACCGATGGGGAGGATGCTAATAAGATAGGAAATAAGCTCGTCTACACCCTCGCCTGTGCGTGCAGAGATGGGGAAGATGTGAGGGAAATCGGCGGAATATTGCTGAATAAGCGGGAGAATATCGGGCTTATTTATGGTATCAATTTTATTTATGACTAAAATTCCTTTAGTGGTTTCGGGGTCGTAGGGGTGGGCGCTATCTACAAAACTAAGGATTATATCGCCGTCAGAAATCCCGCCAGTTGCTTGATATTGCATAAACTCGCCTAGTTTATTTTTAGGGGTGTGTAGCCCGGGAGTGTCGATGAAAATCATCTGATAGCTATTTGTTGTGGTGATGCCTAAGATTTTATTGCGTGTAGTTTGAGGGCGGTACGAGACGGCGGCAATTTTTTCGCCTATCACGCGGTTTAAAAAAGTAGATTTGCCGACGTTAGGCTTGCCGATTATTGAGATGAATCCTGATTTAAAGGTTTTTGGGTTATTATCGTTTGTATTGGTTGGCATGTTTAATTTAGTCTCCTTTTGTAGGTTTAAGGCTAGCGGAATCGGCTGTTTTGCGCGGGATAACGGGTAGGAAAACAAAGACGCAGCCAAGAACTATAAAGGCGATAAGTGCAAAAAGGTGCCAAGTAGTAAAAAGAGGAGCCCAAATTTGGGTTAAATTTTTATTCATTATTAGCATGCGCCAACCGACTATTAATGCGCAAATGGCAGACATTCCGACCGAGCCTGCGGCTAAATCTTTTACGACACCTGCTATTGGGTGATGGTCGGGGCTTACTAAATCGACTAAATGTTCTAGGGCGGTATTTATCATCTCTAAAATTAAAACTAAAAAAGTGACGGAGATTAAAATGACCGCCTCGGCATTTGAAAAGTTATAATAAGGTATTATGTAAATGATTAAAAGCGCGGCAAAAATGTGGATTCTAAAGTTGCGCTCGTGTTTGGCGCAGGTTATAATTCCGCCAATTGCGTATTTAAAACTTTTTAAAAATTTTCGTAAAATTGATATCATTTGCAGGCTACCTTTCGTTTGAATGTAGGGAAGCTATGATTTCGCGCTGAAGTTTGGTCATGGCTTCTTCATCGTTGTGGCGAATATGATTATAACCAAACAGGTGGAGCATAGAATGAATGGTTAAAAATTGGACTTCTTGGGAGGTAGAGTGGGCTAGGCTATCGGCTTGTTTTTGTGCGATAGGCAGGCAAATGATGATATCGCCTAGGGTTATGGGGGTGTCGTTATCCGAGCTATTGTCGTCGTCGGGCGTACCCGCGGGTGTGCCTGCGGGTGTGGTTATAAGCTCGCCGCTGGGGAAGGACAGGACGTCGGTTGGGGCATTTATATTGCGGAAGTTAAGGTTAAGGTTGTGAATCTCGGGCTCGTCTACAATGGCAACAGAAACCGCGCAAGGGGTGGTGAAATTTAGGAGTTTAAGAGTAGATGCGATTGCTTCTTTAATTTGTGCATCGAAGTTTTGCTGGCTTGTAGTGTTATATAAAATATCAATTTTGCAAGGGGTATTCATAAAAAAATCTCTTTCGTCTTTTAAAATTTATTGCGTAGGAGTAGGAGTGGGAGTTTGAGTATTTGTAATTGGGGCATCGACCCGTTGACGGATACCGATATTTTCGGTACATTCTAAAGTAAGATTTAAAATTTCGGCACCAGAATCGGTTGTAGTAATATCTTGCGTTTCGCCCGTTATTTGCGTATCGGGTTCAAGCGAACTTACAATTTGGTTATATAGCATTTGTTTGGTGCGCAAGATAGATTCGTCACGAGAGATGGGTGTGTATGTAGTTTCTATATTATAGAATTTATCATAGTGGAGCCAAAAAGGCAAATAAAGTTTTTCGCCTATATGAGCTTGAATTAGCTTATTATCTCGCTCATACTCTGCAAAATCGACTTTATCGCTTATATACAATGGAATGTACCAATTAAAGAGTTGGAGTGTGTGTTTGGATTTTGTACCGCCTGCGCGAGTTTTATCCTCGATTGTATCGGGAATAACTGCCGAAAGTTTGTTCCAGGTGTGTGCGCTAATTATGGCATCGGAGGCAACGTATCTTGTGCCGACGGTGGGGCTATCTATAACGCCGCTTACAAGCAATTGACCAGCTGAGACACTATCGCCTTTTTTAACCAGCTGGCTGCCTTGGCGGACGACGATGCTATCGATAACACCTGGTTTTGAGGCGGTGTAGCTATGGCAAGTTTTTTCATCGACGATTAAAGGAGCAGGAATCCGCTCGCGAGCTTGGATATTTATGCAGGTGCCATCGATTGTAACGCCAACCCAAGCGACTTCGGGGACGTTTAGCATAATTTGATTGGCAATTTTATCGTTTTGCAAGCCAAAGCGCCATATTCCTACTTTTGCACCGCTGGATATTGCTGCTTGTTGCAGGGTTTCGTGCGGGATGCGTGTGCCGTCATAATCGATTTTTACCTGCCAAATGAACATGCTAGTTACTAATATGGCTATGATAAAAAGCACTCCGCCGATTGCAAATGAGGTGCGCCCACGATATTTTTGCATTAAATGGTGCAGACCGTGGTGGGAGATGACGGATACAGTGCTATCGGTTTTATCGGCAATTTCTTGCAAACTTTGGAAGCCGCTATTTGATACGCAAATAGAGATTCGTTGCGCGCCTAGGCGTTTTATATTCCAAACAAAAATATTGTGATGACTGGCGATATTTAAAAAGCGTTCCAAAAAAAATCCGTCTATGTTAAGGCGCACATACCCGCGGAAAAAATTAAATATGTTCATAAAAAACATTATGCAAACCTCGATTCTTAATTATCCGTTCATATCTATGTTATAAATGATGCCATTGATTGTAATCTCGTCGTCGGTTATAGTAGTTATGTTTAAATTTGCACCATCAATTTTTATGCTAAACGAATCGTTTATTTTAATGCGGATTATATTGCTGGTGTACTCTAGAATACTCTTGTAATTTTCTATAGTCAACTCTTTATTAGAAATCATGACAAGGCGCGGGTCGCCTAGGGTGATATCGGCGGGCATATCAAAAATTTTTGTAAGGTTTTCCTTGATTTTCATGCGAAAACTCCTTTTCTATAAAAATATATGTTGCAATTTTAATTTAAATGATTTATAATTAGGTTGAGATAATAAATCTGCAAAAGGGGCGTGGGATTATGGTTTACACAATTGAAGAAATCACCAACATATTAAAGCCGATTTTGACCAATTACGATGTAAAAAAGGCGGCGATATTTGGGAGCTATGCGCGAGGACAGGCGACGGATAAGAGCGATGTGGACCTGCTTATTACTACAAATAATGTGTTCGATTTAGAGCAATATTATAATTTTGAGAACGATTTAGAAAGCGCGCTGAGGCTTAATGTTGACATTATGTTTTATCATTATATTAACCCTTATATGTTAGAGGATATTAAGCGAGAGATGGTGATTATATTTGAAAAATAGGGACGAGATGGTGCTAAACACCATAATTAATATAACAGGCGAAGTTGGCGAAATATTCGACAGGTTTAATTGCCGAACGTTTGCGCAATTTAATGGCGATTCTGTAATAAAGCGCGCTGTGACGATGTGCTTGATTTCTATTAGTGAGATGATTGACCTGCTTACACCTGAGTTTAAGACGAGGTATGACTATATAAATTTTAAGGTATTCAAGGCGTTGCGAAATATTGCTGCGCATAAATATGGAAGTGTCAATTTTGAGATGGTGTGGCAGATAGCCACGAAGGATTTGCCTAAGTATAATGCGGAGTTTATTGGATTGCTAGAGAGGCATTTGAGGGAGAAGGGCAATGAAAACAATGAAGAATGAACATTGAACATTGAACATTGAATAATGGACGATGAACAGTTATGGAGATAAATTCTCGCTAACGCTCGAATTTATCAATTAAAGCCCTTTTTGTTTACATAAATCAGCGTTGTAACAATTTAGTAATAAAAATCGACAAAAATATTTTACCGTGCATTTAAAATATTTCCCTGCATTTTGCTTGAAAAAATCGACGGTTTATTCAAATATCTAAAACTTTTTTTAAAAAAATATTAAATTTTTGTTAAAAACACTTTACAAAATTATTTCAATAGTATATAATAACTTTTAAGTAATATATTTGTCTGTTTTATAAGCATTTTATTTTAAAAGCAAGAAGTTTTATACAAAAAATAAGACAGTTTATACATAGGAGGAAACCCTTGTGCTAGAGTTTGAAAAAACTTATGAAGAACCTGTTATGATGAAAGTTGTCGGCGTTGGTGGCGGTGGAAATAACGCTGTTAATCGAATGGTCGAGAGCGGAATAACTAAGGTAGAATTTATCGTTATTAATACCGATAAGCAAGTTTTGCAGCTTTCTAAGGCTACCCAAAGAATACAGATCGGCGAGAAGATTACTAAGGGCTTGGGTGCTGGTGCTAATCCAGAAATTGGAGAAAAAGCAGCTGAAGAGAGTCGCGAGGAGATTGCGTCGGTTATTCGTGGTGCTAACATGGTATTTGTCACTGCTGGTATGGGTGGCGGAACCGGGACGGGGGCGGCACCGATTGTTGCCTCTATTGCTAAGCAGATGGGTATTTTAACGGTTGGCATTGTTACTAAACCTTTCCCATTTGAAGGGCGTAAGCGTATGGCGCAGGCAGAGGAAGGCATTAAAACTTTAAAAGAGAATGTTGATGCTTTAGTTATTATTCCTAACGAAAAATTATTAGAAATTTCGCAACAACGCACCACTATGTTAGATGCGTTTAAGATGGCGGATGATGTGTTGCGTCAGGGTGTGCAAGGTATAACCGACCTTATTTTGCTTCCTGGCTTGATGAACCAAGATTTTGCTAATGTGCGCACAGTTATGAAGGATGCAGGTTATGCACACATGGGTGTAGGACGTGCAACTGGTGAAAATAAGGCGTTAGAGGCTGCAAAGCTAGCGGTGCATAGCCCATTGCTTGAGACTACTATCGAAGGTGCTAAGGGCGTTATTGTTAACGTAACTGGCGGACCAAACATCACTATGTACGAGGCTAGTGAGGCGGCTAATTATGTTCAAGAGCTTATTGACCCAGATGCGCAATTTATATTTGGTTCGGTTATAGATGAGAATTTAACAGACGAGATTATTATAACCGTTATAGCAACGGGGTTTGAGAATATAGCTGAAGAAGAGCCAGCGCCGATGATAAGCGGGGCGATGCCGTCTGCCATGCCAAAGCGTGAGGTAGTGACTAATAATGCTGGGCGCGTGGTTAATGGTAATTTTAATGAGAATAATAAAATGCCACATGCTGATTTTAATGCAGGGCGCGGGAACGAGAATAATCGTCAGCCTAATAGCGTGGTAGAGATGCCGCGTAAGAAGGAAGAGCCTAAAAAACAGAGCTTTTTAGATGATATCGGGTTCAATGATGATGACTTTTTAGATATCCCTGATTTTTTAAAGCGTAAAGATGTGTAGTTGACTAATAAAATTGAGTTTGGATTAACGTATAGCACTAATTATTTAAGATTAGAAAACTCTAGCGCGCGAGCCACTGAACTTGCATTTTTTGCTAACTAATAAACGCGTTTCGATAAAACGGAACGTTTTAGGAGGGGTTTGTGTTTATGAAAAAAATACTAAGCTTTTTATTGGTAATTTGTATGTTTGTAACATTATCTGCTTGCGGTAAAAAGGCGGAGGAAACAGGCACGACGGGCGATGCGAACAATGGCACGAGCACGCTAGAGAGCGATGATTTGATTGGGCTAATGTCGTCTGAGAATTACTATGTAAAGTACACGATGGAGAGTGAATTAGAAGGTACAGCCTATAATGCCAAGGGTGAGACGGCGCGTAAAGGCGAGGATATTGCTGTTTCGACTGAGATGGAATACAATGGCGCGGTTATGAAAACTAGGACAGTGAAGGTTGGCGGCGAGTCTTACGTGGTTGATGACACTAACAAGACGATTACGAAATCGATTGTTGATATTGGTGACGCGGCGAACAAGGCATTTGATTACTCTACCGTTAACAAAACTGGTAATGGAAAAGGGACGATTAAGGGGAAAGAGCTTCCTTATACCGAGTATACTACGAGTGAGGGTTATGTCTCGAAGTTTTATACCGATAATGGCAAGCCATACGCTATAGAAAGCACAGGCGAGGGAGTAACTGCCATTATGATAGTAGAAGAGTACTCTAAAAACCCGCCGTCTAGTTTGTTTGAGCTGCCAAGCGATTATACAAAAGTTGCGTATTAATAACTACCGAATATAATTTAATAGCACCTTTGGATAAAATGCCAAGGGTGCTATTTTTTGCGTGTGTACTATTTTTTGTAAAAAAGATATGTGACCAGTGCGAATGAATTGTGGCAAGCTTCAGTCGCAATAACACGCTTAGTTAATTTTTACTAAATATTCTACCTAATATATTGTTAGCAGTTTTGTCGCCTTGGGTAGCGTTTTGGGGCGGGGTATCGGGTTGCTTGCCGCTTTTAATTGCTGTGCCTAACATTTCTTTTATACCCATTTTTGTAGGCTGATACAGGGCGGTTAGGTAAACTTGGGCGTTAACTTTAGCATAGTCCGATTTAGCGTCGGAAATAATTTTGCCTAGGTATTCATTAGCATTTTGGGTATTAGCAATCGATTCTAAAGCGTCGTCGATTATTCTAGTGCTATCGGTATGCAGGGCTGCAATAAGCTTACTATCGACATTTTTAAGCTTGTAATAAGCGTACTCGTGAATCTTGTCATTTTCGCTCAACACTACTTTAAGGTATACATTTTCGTCGTTTAAAGCATCTGCTATTTTAGTTATAAGTGAGTCGTCTGAGTATCTATTTTCTTTGATATCAACACATTCAATTAAAAGCTCGGGTGTCGGCAATAATTTGTTTATAAGGAAGTTGTCGAAGCTTTTATTTTCTTCTTTTGTGCTAAGCGCGTCTATCAAAAACGCTTGAAGCTCTTTTGGCGTAAGCTGATTGATATCGCCGACTTGGTAAGTGGCGCCAGTTTTTTTAATTGTAAAAAAGACGTTGTCGGCTTTATTATCATTATTGTAGTATTTGCAAATTGAGGTATCGCCTATAGATGCTATTTTATAAGTGCCGAAATTATCATCATCTTTGGGTATGTAATCACTAAAGCCATTAAGATTTCTATATACCACATATATAGCCTCGTCTAAACCGTTGCTGGCAAGGTCTGCAATGCAATTGGGCGCGGTAATTTTAGATAGTGTGTGTTTAAGGTAGTTTGTATAATCCCTGCCGACGTAATTATCGGCAAGCTTGGCTATAGCGGTTAGTAAATATTGGTCGTCAATTTTATCGATGGCTTCGTTAAATGGAAGAAGTTTATCTGAATTTTGCGCTGCGGCATAGGCTTCTAGCGAATATTTAGAAGTGTTGGCGATGATGCGCAAAAAAGATGCAAGCTCATCATTAGGTAGCTGGTGTTTGTGCTTGCCCTGATAAAGCTTGGCGTATGATTCTATCATGTTTATTTGGCTAGTATAATCTAACTGGGGATATAGAAATTTGGCATCGTATATAGAGTAGCATTTTGCAGGGATATCTTTAGCACAAGTTTTGTATAATTGCGCCATAGCGGCACGCTTTACGCAATCGTTATTGGCTTTTAGAGGGGTATTGTTTGAGTCGTCGTCATCTTTAAATGGGGCGTTATTATCGATGCCACGCACGTTAAGGCAAAGCTTCTGGAAGTCTGCTAGAGCCATGGTTTTAGTGTAAACTCCGCCAGAATATTCGGCTTTTGCTAAATAATCCTCTTTTATAATATCGAACAGCGCATCGGCATCGTCCCTATAAAGAGCAATATGTTTTAGAAAATCCAAATTTTGCTGACTTTGGTAAAAAGCCTTTAACGCGTCTTTATGGAAGCCTGTATGTTTGGTGGGGGCAGGGGTTGACGGCTTTTTAGCCAGAGGTTTTGTTTTAAAAGGAGAGTTTTCAACCTCGCGAGTAAATGATGCGATTTGTTTACTTGTAAGCGGGGTGTAGCCTTTGATGTTATCGAAGGCAATTGTGCCTGCTTTATAGTTACTTTCGGTAAGGTTGCCGCCTACTTCGTAAATCTTGCCGCGTATATAATAGGGCGAAGCGGGACGTCCGAAATGGTCTTTGTCGTCATCATATTCAAGCACGAACTCATCGAATGCTAAGAAGTTAGGGGTTGGTTCTCCTCCTGAGAATCCTCTATAATTTTTAAGCCGGTTATTCACATATTCTTTATTAAATAAAAACCGCTTATTGTTGTACGAGAAAATGCTAAATTGGCTGTCAAAGGGTATTACGTCATAGTTACCATCGGGGATTTCTTCAATTGCGACAATATCGAGTGCTATGTTTTCGGCGGCTAAATATTGCTGAAACTTTGTTTTAATATCTTTTAATTCAGAGCTGGTAAACTCTCTATCGGGCCATTTGGTATGAGTAGAAGAAGCAAAAGTTTTGTTGCTTCTAAAATTATGGATGATTGGTAATTCGTCGGTATTTTTAATTTGCCAAAATGCGTTTCCTGTTGCGCCTGTTTCAAGCGTGACGTCAGAAAGTGGCGCACAAACGTAGTAATGGTGGCTATAGTCATTATCTATCATAAATAAAAGGTCTTTTTCATCATCGACTAATACATGGCAATTATCACGATAAACTCCGCTTCGTGGAATCAAAATGTTCTCCCCCTCGTCGCAACAGCTTCGCTTGGCTCATTTTTACAAAAACGTAAAAATATCGCTTTGCTTCGCGTTGCTCCTCTTTATTCCCAAAAAGTAAAACCAACTTTTTGGGAGCCCTTTTCAAAGAAATATCGGCACTCCGGCGTGAATGAATCACGCCTGCGTTGCTAAAGTAATTAAGTAATAAAATTGCATAAACCGCAATTTTATGCAATTAAAAGTAAAATCGGCTTTTGCGGGAGCCCTATGCGCTTTGCGCATAGCAACTGCTATACATAAATGAAATTATCTTGTCCAAGACACCCAATTTGGGGTCTCTACAACAACCTTTTTACCTACTTTTATAATGTCTATTTGTTCGCGCATACTAATATCAAGCGATGCAAAGGCTGGCAGTTTAAGCTCGAGTTGTATATAGTTTTGTAAATTTTCAAAACGTCTTCCGTGCTTTTCAACAGGGAGAGTCAACTCTAGTTCGTCAAGATGATATTCATAAAACTTTAGAGCGGTTAATTGTTCTTTTGATAGGGGATAGTGGTCGTCACTTCGCATTGGAACGCCAATTTCGCTTAAAATAACTGCGCGGATATCCATTGTATCTTTTTTATCTCTGACATACTCAACCAGTTCTTGCACAGAATGGATGTTGTGAGTGTGAATTTTTGTGTATTCTTCTAGGCATAATGCTTGCTTATGGGAAGAGTCGCCAAACGCTGCCAGGCTTATAACTATTGGAGTTTTTGGGGATACTTGTGGCGTTTGTGGTGGTGCAGGTAGCGTTTGTGGTTTTTGTGACTTTTGAGATAATTGTTTCTTCACAAAAAACATAATTCTCTCCCCCAATATTGTAGCTTGACAATAATTATATCATAAACGTTCCGTTTAATCGAATGTGTCTATTATAGTTTATTTTTTTGTGGCACAGATTTTTATATCGCCCACATCTTTTATTATAGCATATTACTTCTTGGATTGCAAGCGTTTAATCTGCTTTTTATGTTAAATTTGTGTAAAGTTTTAGGGGAAATAAAAAAACCTTGCAGGATAGCAAGGGAAGGGATATTAGTGAAAAGTGAAAAATGAAAAGTTAAAAGAGAAAAGTACAAAACTTTGCCTCTAAAATGCTTTTCGCAAGAAAAGATTCGATTTCTTTTCACTTTTATCTTTTAGTTTTTATCTCTTTGCCACAGGCAAAGTTTTGGTGACCCCTAGGAGAATCGAACTCCTGATTGCGCCGTGAGAGGGCGCCGTCTTAACCGCTTGACCAAGGGGCCATAAAACGTTCCGTAAACGTTCAGTAAATGTTCCGTTTAATTGGATATCTATTAAAGTGCTAAGCTAAAAAATATGTCGAAAAAAGCCGACCTCAATTATTATATCACATCATGTGGAAAATGTCAATACCTATGATGAACAAAAGTTAATTTTTACTTAAATTTTTATTGTGCCAATAGGCTTGACAAATGTCGAAAAGTAATATATAATCGAGAGTGGAGGATTATATATGCCATTTTTCCCGCCGGAATTTGTCCAAAAAGTAATAGATAGCAACGATATTGTCGAAATTGTGTCGGCTAGTGTGAGGTTGCAAGGGTCGGGTGACCGGCTTAAGGGGTTGTGTCCTTTTCATAAAGAAAAAACGCCTTCGTTCACGGTTGGGCGTGATACGCAAATGTATCATTGCTTTGGCTGTGGTAAGGGTGGGACGACGCTCAATTTTGTTATGCAACAGCAGGGATTGGATTTTGTCGACGGTGTGAAGTTTTTGGCGGAGCGGGCGAATATCGATTGGACGGCTTATAATTCTAAAGTTAAAAGCGGCAGGAATCGTGGCGGGAGCGGGCTAAATGGCGCGGGTGGTTCTGCTGAATATGGCGAGACGATGGTTACAAAAATTGACCAGCGGAAGATTTTGGTTAATTTGAATCGTGATGTGGCACGATATTATAGGGATATGCTTCATTCGCCGCTTGGTAATAAGGTTATGGAATATGCGCGGGAGCGTCAGATATCGGATAAAACTATCGCTAAATTTGGGCTAGGATATGCGCCAGATAACAAAGAAATAATTGAAGTTTTGCATGATAAAGGGTACACCGATGAGCAGATTTTGCTAGCAGGGATAACAGCTAAAGGCGAACGTGGTGATGTATATTTGCGCTTTCGTGATAGGTTTATGTTCCCAATAATTGATGTGCGAGGGAATGTAATTGCGTTTGGCGGCAGGATAATTGGTGATGGAAAGCCTAAGTATTTAAACTCGGCGCAGACTCCGCTATTTAACAAAAGTGTCAATTTATTTGCGCTTAATTTAGCTAAGTTAAATAAGCAGACATATTTTTTGTTGGTTGAGGGGTATATGGACGTGGTTATGTTGCATCAGTGCGGGATAGACATGGCTATTGCCACTTTAGGCACCGCATTAACCGAGGAACAGGCTAAGATTATCAAGAGGTATAGGCGGCAGGTGATTATATCTTACGATACCGATGAGGCAGGGCAGAATGCAACGCGGCGTGCCATAGATATTTGCAGACGTGCGGGGCTAGAGATTAAGATATTGCAGCTTAAAACTCCGACAGGGCAGGAAAAGGCTAAGGACCCTGATGAGTATATCAAGAGGTTTGGCGTTGGCGCGTTTAAGCAACAGCTGGATAATTCACCTTCTGACATGGCGTTTTTGAGTGATAAGTTACGCGAGGGGCTAGATTTGACAGAATCGTTTAATAAGACCAAATATATCCACGATGTGGCGCGTGAGTTTACCAAAATAGATAGCCCTGTTGAATTAGAGATTTATGCGCAAAATATTGCTACGCAGACGGGGGTATCGGTACATAATATTCTGCAAGAAGTGGGAATGATAAAGAGTGAGATGAAAAATTTTGGTGGGTTTAGCGGCGCGCATGATGATGAAGTGATTGAGCGGGATAGGCGGCATGCTAAGAAAAACGACGATGCGGAAAATATCTTGCTTGCGCTTATGATGCAAGATGTATCGGCTTTAAAAGAGGCGAAGAAGTGTGTTAATCCACAGGATTTTAGCCAAGGGAATGACGAGATTGCCGAGATGCTTTTAAACGGTGAGGAAGTGAAATCGCTGCTTAGTAACGAGAAGTTTGCCGATAAAGCCAGCGTGATATCGTCGATGATGTTTGAGAGGAATATAATTGGTGATGTTGTGACGACGGTTCGTGAGCTATCTGAGCGGATAAAAAAGGAGCGCATGGATTACCTTATAAAACAGGCGATGGATGAGAAAAATATAGATGAAGTGAATAGGTTATTTAAGCAAAAACGTGAGATGGGCAATAGTGCGTGAGGAGCTTTAAGTTTAATAGATTTAAGTTGATGCTGATAAATAAACATAGATAAACATTGAGAGGGATTGTATACAATGGGTAGGCGTAAAAAAACGGAAGAAGTAGTAGAAACAAAGGTAAACCCTATAATAGAAGAACGTAAGCAAGTGCTTAAAAACTTCTTAGACAAGGGTAAAAAGAATGGGTATGTCGAGCATGATGAGCTAATGGGCGTGTTTGAGTTTTTAGAGTTGACGCCCGAGCAGACCGAGAAGATTTATGACAATTTAGAGGAGCTTAATATTGATGTAATTGGTGATATTGACAAAGAGCTTCAGGAGATTGAAGAAGAGGATTTGCCTACAGATGAGGACCCTGAAGAGAATTTGCCTGAGAGTGTATCGATTGACGACCCTGTAAGAATGTATCTTAAAGAGATAGGTAAAATTCCGCTGCTTACTTTAGAAGAAGAGCTAGATTTAGCTTATTTAATGTCTAAGGGTGATTTTAGCGCAAAACGCAAGCTATCGGAGGCTAATTTAAGGCTAGTGGTGTCTATTGCTAAGAGGTATGTTGGGCGCGGCATGATGTTTTTGGACCTGATTCAAGAGGGTAATTTAGGGCTTATTAAGGCGGTTGAGAAATTCGATTACGAAAAAGGCTATAAATTTTCGACCTATGCGACGTGGTGGATTCGTCAGGCGATAACGCGTTCGATTGCCGACCAGGCTAGGACGATTAGGATTCCTGTGCATATGGTAGAAACTATCAACCGTTTGATTCGTACAACGCGTCAGTTATTGCAGGAGCTAGGGCGCGAGCCTTACCCCGAAGAGATAGCGCGTGAGATGGATATGTCGATTGAAAAAGTAGCAGAGATTCAGAAAATTGCGCAGGAGCCGGTTAGTATCGAAACGCCGATTGGTGAGGAAGATGATAGTCATTTGGGTGATTTTATTCAAGACGAGAACGCTCTAGCACCAGCTGATGCCGCAAATTATATGATGCTAAAAGAGCAATTGATTGATGTGTTATCTACCCTGACGGTGCGTGAAGAAAAGGTGCTTAGAATGAGGTTTGGGCTAGATGATGGCAGGGGACGCACTTTAGAAGAAGTGGGTAAGGAGTTCCAGGTAACGCGTGAGAGGATAAGGCAGATTGAGGCTAAGGCGTTGCGTAAGTTAAGGCACCCTTCGCGTAGTAAAAAGTTGAAGGATTTCTTAGATGAAAACTGATATTACGATAAAAAAAGTTAAGCTAACGCCGCGTATGAGGGTGATAGCTGAATTGGTAGAGAAGCACGCATGTGAGGGAATGACGTTGATTGATGTTGGGTGCGACCATGGGTATATCCCTATCTATTGTGTGCAAAGCGGGTTTGTGGAGCATGCGATTGCTGTGGATATCCGTCCAGGGCCGATGATGCGTGCGCGTGAGAATGTTGCTAGATTTAAGCTAGAAGATAAAATTGAATTATTATTAAGCGATGGATTGGATAAAATCGAGCGTGTGGCAAGGAATATCGTTGTGATAGCAGGCATGGGTGGCTATGAAATCCGTGATATTTTGGCGCGTAGGCGTGTGGTGCTGTGCGGTGGCGCATTAAGTTCGGGTGAGGATTTAGAAAGATTAGACGAGCGGCAGGCTGAACATAGTGAGATTTACGTAATAGGTGCGCAAAAATCGATTCCGTTATTGCTAGAGTTTTTTAACGAGAATGGTTACAAAATTTTAGAGCAAACGCAGGTAAATGACAGGGGCAAAGAGTACTCGTTTTATGTAGTGGCGGTGTAAATAATTGTGGCTGTTCATTTTAATTAAAGGTGGAATTTATCATGCTAATTTCTGAAGTTATCGCTAACTTAAATACATACGCGCCAGAGTTTATTGCCGATAGTTGGGATAATGTTGGCTTGCAAGTGGGCGATGAAAATGCAGAGGCATCTAAGATTTTGCTGACGTTAGATGTTGACATAGATGTGCTTAAAGAGGCACTTGAAATTGGGGCTAATTTGGTGGTTACTCATCACCCGCTTATATTTAAGCCGATATCTAGCATTACAGATGAAGCCTTAGTATTTGCTATAAAAAATAATATTGCTATATTTACAATGCACACTAATTTAGATTGGGCGACGGATGGTATTAACGATAGTTTTGCGCGGTTATTGGGTTTAGAATCTATCGAGCCGATTAGGCGGAATGATGATAATGGCGCGTGTATGGGTAGGTTTGGCAGTTTAAAAAATTCGATGTCTGCGCATGAGTTTATTAAGTTTATTAAGCAAAAACTTGGGTGTGAGGTGCTTAAACATTCTAGGCTGACGCAAGATGTAGGCGTTAAGATAAAGCGTGTGGGCGTATGTGGTGGTGCAGGCGATGAGTTTTTGGCGGAGTGTATTGAGCAGAAGTGTGATGCGTTTGTGACTTCTGATGTGCATTATCACTTGGCGAAAGAGGCATACAGCAAAGGGATTTTGCTTATAGATGCCGGGCATTTTGAGACGGAAAGCCTTGTGTTAAAGCCGCTTAGCAATTGGTTGGCTACTTGGTTTAATGGTGTGGAAGTAGCGGCAAAGTGTAAGAATTATTGGGAATATAAGTTGTAAGTTGCTTTGCTAGGGCTTAAAAGAATAAAGGAGAACTAAATGTTTGTAGATATAATAAACATCACAATAAAAGGCGGCGATGGTGGCAATGGATGCGTCGCCTTTCATCGTGATGCAATGACGCAAAAAGGTGGGCCGTCGGGTGGCGATGGTGGCAATGGCGGCAATGTTATCATCAAGGTAGACACTAACATGAACACGCTGATGGATTTTAGGTACAAGGGAAGATATATCGCAGGGCGTGGCGAGGACGGGACGAAGCTGAAACGGTCGGGCAAGCATGGCGAAGATTTAGTCATTAACGTGCCGCTGGGGACGATTATAAAAGATGCTAAGCGTGGGGTTGTAATAGCCGATTTAGCCGAGGCGGGTGCTGAGTTTATAGCATCGCGCGGGGGGAATGGCGGTTGGGGGAATACGCATTTTGCGACACCGACCAGGCAGACGCCTAATTTTGCCAAGGCGGGGCAGAAGGTGCTAGAGCGTGAGATTGTGCTGGAACTTAAATATATCGCTGATTTAGGGCTTATTGGGCTGCCGAATGTTGGCAAAAGCACGATTCTTTCGAGTGTGTCGAATACTAAGCCTAAAATTGCTAATTACGAGTTTACCACGCTAGTGCCTAACCTTGGGATTGCCAAGATTGATGATGATTCGATAACGGTGGCGGATATCCCTGGGCTGATAGAGGGCGCGGCAGAGGGGTTAGGGCTTGGTCATGATTTTTTGCGTCATGTAGAGCGGACGGGAGTGCTTGCGCATGTGCTAGATGTAAGCGGGTTCTCGGGGCGTGAGCCGATGGATGATTTTGAAGTGGTCAACCGTGAATTGCGTAAGTATAGCGAAATTTTGGCGGATAAAGAACAGATTGTGGTGTTGAATAAAATAGATGTGACTTCTGAAGATATGTATGCGCCGATTGTGTCTGAACTAGAGGGTAGAGGATATAAAGTGTTTGCGATTTCGGCGGTGGCGCATAAAAATATCGATGCGTTTTTGAGGTATGCGGTGGAGCGGATTAAGGCGACGCCTAAGCAAGAGACGATTGTGTATGAAATTGTTGAGGAAGAAATTGACCGTGATGCGTTTACCGTTAGTCGCGAGGGAAAGATGTTTGTGGTTGAGGGTATCGGTATAGAAATGCTTGCCGAGAGCACTAATTTTGACGATGCCGAGAGCTTTGCATATTTTCAACACATGCTGACTAAAAAAGGGATTAATAAAGCATTGATTGAGGCGGGCGTTAAGACCGGCGATGATGTGCAAATAGGTGAGTGCTTGCTGGAGTATGAAGAGTAGATAATGGAGAATTGGGAATGGACGTAACATTTTGCTTTGCAAAATGTTGAGAAAATATAAATGTAATAGGGTGGATTATCATGAATAAAAGAATTGAAACGCTTCCCCAAATTTATGAAACTAAATTGCCTTTTTCTAGGTTGGACGATTCGGGAGAATTGCCTATTCGAGGGCTTAGTAGAGCGCGGACGCAGATTAGTGTTTATGATAGTTCGGGGCTATTGTGCGTATATGTTTTAGAGCGTGCGGATGCCGAGGGTTATGGCGAGTATAAGTTTTTTTATAGGATAGTAGACGGAACTAAATATCTTGTGGATAGCTTAGAAGAAAAACAGGCATTATTACAGATTGGTAAAAGGGAATATAGATTTAATGGAGTAATCGTATGAAAAATATTTTTAATGAAATTAAGAAGTTTAGTGATATTGAGGGCGTAGTGACCAAATTTTTAGATAGTGCGGATGCAAACATTCAAATTGGTGCCGCAGAGCATAAGCTATTTGTAGCATTAGTTGCCTATTTGTTTGTTGTAGCTCCTGATGACGAGCAGAATATGTTTATGTTATCTGAACTTTTTTATTCGTTTGATGTTGATGGGCAGAACGATACCGAACGTGCGATAGGATTACTTGAAAAAGAAAGGGAAAAAAACGGTAATTTTTCGGACGACGAGAAACAAGTTGTAAAACTGTTTAGAGAAGCAAAATTAATCGCCGAGAGTGATATGAAAGAAGTAGCGGAAAATTGCAAGAAACTTTTACATCCTATCCATGGGGATACTTTAAAAGTGGATAATGAATTAGATATTTTTGAGTTGGCAGATTGCGTGTTAGATAGTATGGGTGCTAGTTTTAAGAGGCTAGTTGTTTCTAAAGAAGTTAAGCGTGCGTATATAATATCTACCATTTATTGTGCCTTCGCCAAGAAAAAAGGCTATGTAAAAACTGCTGGCGAGGTATTAGATTTTTCTGTTAATCTATCGCCTAATAACGAGTTTTACCAATATTTTAAGACCTGGTATGATGACAAGCGATTTTATAAAGAGCAATATGAAATCTTTGAAAATTACTTCAATTTCTTTCAAGAGCCTGGAAGCCAAAAAAACAAAGAAATTAAATCGCTTTCGTGGGAAGATTTAGAGGGGAAAGTGACTGAAGAATTCCCAACTGGTGAGCCTAATAAGTTTTTATCAGAAATTATTTCTAAAGCACAAACTAAAAAATCTTTAAAAGAGTATGATAAGTTAAATGTTTTATTTTATTGTAAAGATTTGAAAAAGAGCAAACTCTTTGACGAATTATTAATGGATATATTACATAAAGCAAATTTTTTGAGAGGAACTGGCAAAACTTATTTTTTTGGAAGCAGACTTGCACAAGGACTCAACGTTGGAAAGAGTTTTGATAATGACGAATCAGGGCGAATTGCTATATATAATTATCATCATCTTACTTTAACTAGGTTTTACGAAGAAATCACTTCTACTACGCAATGTTTAATTGACAATATTAATTTTGGTTTAAAGAAGTATGTTTTTGTTTCTGGAGAGCAAAAAGGGCTGGATAGCATATTTAGCAATTTTGATATAAGTTGTTTTAATGTAATTATAGATTGTGAGGATGATAAACCCGAGTTTATAAAAAACCTGCCAAAACTTGATGATTTAGTGGGCTTGCATTCATTTAAAGAGCAATTAAACAGCTTAGATGCCTTGCTTAGCTTAAATAAACGGTTAGATGGTATTGTAAACAAAAGCGATTTTAACCTACATATGATTTTCACAGGAAACCCAGGGACGGGAAAAACTCTTTCTGCAAGACTTGTAGCGGAACTTTTGTACAATATGGGGTATATTAAGAAAAACAAAGTTGTGGAAGTTGGCGGCAAGGATTTAATAAGTCAATGGGTAGGGAACACTTCTCAAAAAACAGATAATGTCATTAAAAGTGCTTTAGACGGTGTCTTGTTTATTGACGAAGCATATTCTACCTCTGGGCATACCACAATTTCGGGCAATAGTTATAGTATGGATTTTATAACAACTATGCTTAAAGCTATGGAAGATTATAGAGACAGGCTTGTCATTATATTTGCAGGTTATAAAGACGAGATGGACGGTTTTATGAAGATGAACCCTGGCTTGCAATCTAGAATTGGTTACACCATTAACTTTGAAGATTATACAACGGCAGAACTTTTAGAAATATTACTATCAAGATTTAAAGAAATTGAGTTTGATATTACAGAAAAAGCTATAATAAAAGCGGAAGTTCTTATAAACAAGGCAAGCAAAATCAACAATTTTGGGAACGCACGCTTTATTATGAATTTGTTCCAATATATTATCGTACGACATTCAGAAAACGTTATCGACAAAACTGATGAGGCTTTAAAAATAATAGATGAAAATGACATAGACGATGGTATTTTAGACAAACTTGGAATGGAAAAACATATTGGCTTCGACGAAGGAGAATAAATCGGCATTTTTAATTTTCCGTTTTCAATTAAATAAAAAACCCACTGTTAAGAGTTAAATCTCGAAGTGGGTTTTATTAGTTTCGCATAAAAAGATTCACATAAATAGGTCCTCGTAGGCGTCTATGTCGCCGACTAATATTATTGCATATTTTTTAGAGTCGGTCTGCTCGTAGCCTAAAAAGATTACTATATTATCTTTCGTATAACTTTGGATATAAAAGTCATCTGAATCGTAAAAATCGTTGTAATCGCCAAAACCGACCGACTCTAGCTGCTTGCCATAATCGGCAAAATTTTCTTCAGCCGAAAGTGGGTAATAGTAGGTGGTGGCAACTCCCGAAGAGAAACTCCCGACAAAGTTTAAGTTGTATGTAGCGCCAAAATCGATAACAGTGGGGAATTCAGAGTAGTATTTAATTTTGTCGTCTGATGTTGATGGAGGTTGGTTAATAGGGGTATTATCGATTGGATTGATATTGGTGGTGGAAATATAAACACTTTGTGTGACGTCGATCCAGTTGACGGTTAGACCTAAAAATTCGCTGATATATCGGATAGGAACAAGGGTTCTGCCATTTAGCTCGAAAGGCGCGACGTCTATAGTTTTTACCAGCGAATTTACCGATACAGTGGGCTTGTTAAGTGTAAAAATGATTGTGTTGCTATCTGTGGTTATAGTCACTTGTTCGCCAGCAGAGTTATCGGAATACCCTACCTGTGCGCCATAAGTTTCGGCTATTTTACGCAAAGGAACAAAGACGCGATTGTCTTTTTCGATGGGAGGTTGGTCGAATGATAAAAGCTTGCCGTTAAAAAACACATCGATATTATTTGATGCGTGAGCGGTTAGAGGCGCGACTATAAGAACAAAGATTATTGCGAAAATCGATAGCTTTTTCATAAAAGCATGCTCCTTATAAAGTGTTTTATCAAGATAAACAAGTAAAAACAAAGACTACTTTTTTTAGAACAAGTTCTTTCAAAAAGTAGTCTTTAGCATTATTAATTAATTATTGTAATTCTGCGGTTGCGCCTGCTTCAGCAAGTTTCTTTTGCATTTCTTCTGCATCTGCTTTTGCAACGCCTTCTTTTAAAGTTTTAGGCGCTCCATCTACTAAGTCTTTAGCTTCTTTTAAGCCTAGGCCTGTAATTTCGCGTACAACTTTGATAACTTTAATCTTCTCGCCGCCTGCTTCTTTAAGCACAACGTTGAACTCAGATTTCTCGGCACCGGCATCGCCTGCGCCACCTGCTGCTGGAGCTGCTGCAACGGCTACAGGAGCGGCTGCGCTAACGCCAAATTCTTCTTCTAAAGCTTTAACTAATTCTGATAATTCTAAAACTGTAAGTGCTTTAACACTTTCCATAACTTTTTCTACATTTGAAGGCATGATATGACTTCTCCTTTTTTTTATTATTAATTTAGTAATAGGTTTTTAAAATTAGCCACGGCAACCTATAATAAACCGTGTATTATGCTGCTTGATTTAAGCGGCACTTTGTTTTTGAGCAATTGCATTTAGTACACGCGCTAGCCCTGATAGGTTGGCGTTTAGTACATTGGCTAGACCAGAAATTGGGCTGTTTAAGCCGCGTAATACCTGACCGATAAGCACCTCTTTTGGTGGTAGCTCGGCGATTTTTTTAATGGTTGCGCCGTCTACAACTTTACCTTCGATAAAGCCTGCTTTAATCTCGATACATTCGTTTTCTTTAGCAAAATCGCACATTACTTTTGCAGGGGCGATAATATCATCGCTACTTGTAGCAATAGATGTAGGACCTTCTAATTGAGAATCTAGCTCGGTTAAGCCGGTATTGTTAATGGCAAAACGCAACATTGTGTTTTTCTCGATAGAATAGTTAACGCCACGCGCGCGTGCGCTGCTACGAAGTTTGGTATCATCCTCGACATTTATGCCGCGATAATTTACCAATACACCACAAACAGCCTCGCTTAGGCGTTTGGTTAATTCGTCTACCTTAAGCTTTTTTTGTTCTAAAACTTGCTTGCTTGGCAATAGTTTCACCTCGGTTCGGTTTGGAGTTTGCTAGAAGTTTTTTAATCGCAATGGAGGGAATGGCGGATGGAATTAAAAAAACCTTCTGTTTTTTACTAGATAAAATAGATATCCATAGCAAAAAAAGAAAGTAAACTTGTAATATATTAAGCGCAAGCACGCTTTTTAATTTAAAGTTTGACTCCTCGGTAGGGTTTACAAATTTTCAAGGCAAAGCCTTATAAAAAAGACCTACTGTCTATGGAACTTTAAATATTATATCATAAGTGTGAGGGTTTGTCAATACTTTTAAGGGAAATAATTGAAAATGCGAGAAAAAAATTGAAAGTGCAACAAATATCAGTCGCACTTTTTATAAATTAATAAGGTCTATCGTCACGTTTTTTAAACGAATCTTCTATTGCAATATCCCAAGCGTCTTTTTTAGGTTTCTCAGGCGCCCAACCGTCAAGCCCATATTCCGCGCCATCGGGGTTGCCATAGCGATTTACATTATAAGGCGAATTAGGGTCGGTAAATTCTGGACCTGCAAAGTTGCGTATTGCATGTAATTTAATAAGTGTAGATGTTCTCATAAAGAACTCCCCTTTCTTTATTCTAGCTATTAATAACTAACTTGCGTGTAGTATATCAAAGTTTTTCAGGTTTGTCAAGCCCTACGAAAATTTAGTTGACAAAAATTTGTGCTTTGTATATAATATTAATATGGAAAATTCTATCAATAAAAAAGGGATATGGATTTCTATCATATCTATTATATTTAACACTTTGCTAAGTGTGGCTAAGGCGGTTGTGGGTGCCCTGACGGGTAGTTTTGCATTGATTGCCGATGGTGTCCACTCGGCGAGTGATGTGGCGACGACGGTTATGGTGCTGATATCGCTTAAATTATCGAGTAAGCAGGCGGATTATGACCACCCTTATGGGCATGAGAAGTATGAGCCTGTGGTAGGTGTTATTTTAGCCACCGTTTTAGCGATGGTAAGCCTAGATTTAGCAATAGAGAGCGTTGCTAAATTTGTTCATCATGATGTAATTGTAATGACTAATATGGCTGTAATTGTGACGGTTTGCTCGATTGTTTTTAAGTTTTTATTATATTTTGTGACCTATATAATTGGCAAGCGTGCAAAAAGCACAGCGCTAATTGCCGATGCGTATCATCATTTATCGGATAGTATATCTTCGATTGCGGTATTAGGCGGATTAATTGGGGTTATGTATGGTGTGCCATGGCTTGAGCCCGTGGCAGCGTTAGTGGTGTGTGTGGTATTGTTTAAAGTGGCGGCGGATATATTTGTGATGTCTCGCGACCAGATAATAGACAAGGCGGCGCCAGAGGCGATTTTGCGTGAAATTATTGATATAGCTGAGGCGCAAAGTGGAGTGGGGCGCGTGGATAGGCTTAGGACGAGGCGGCATGCTAATAGTTATTATGCAGATTTAGAGATAGCGGTTGAGCCTAGTGTATCGTTAGAGAAGGCGCATGCGACCGCTGAACGAGTGCATAGGGCGGTAGAGAATAATGTTGAGGGTGTAAAACATTGCATGGTGCATGTGAACCCTAAATATTAGTGACTCTAAAATTTGCTAAAACGCGATTGAAATTACAAATTCATAGAAGTGGGTAGGAACTTATGATAAAAGTTGGAATAATCGGGGCGAACGGGTACACAGGCGCGGAATTGCTTAGGATTTTGTGTAATCATGCAGGGGCAGAAGTTGTAATGGTGACCTCGCGAAAATATGAAGGCGTGATGGTTAGTGATGTTTTTGGCAGCCTAATTAATAAGTGTGCGCTAAAGTTTGAGGCGATGGATATTGCCAAGGTTTCGCAAAAATGTGATGTTGTATTCACGGCGTTGCCGCATGGAGTTTCGATGAAAGTGGTTCCGCAATTGATTGAGGCGGGGCTTAAGGTTATTGATTTAAGCGGGGATTTTAGGTATAAGGATTATAATGTTTACGAAAAATGGTATGGGCTTGAGCATGTATCGCGTGAGTTGCTAGAAAAATCGGTGTATGGGTTATGCGAGATTAATCGTGAGCAAATAAAGAATGCGCAATTAATAGGCAACCCGGGGTGCTATACCACTTGCTCGATAATGGCTTTAGCGCCGATGATAGCGCGCGGGGTAATCAAACGTGAGGGTATTGTGATTGATGCGAAATCGGGCGTGACAGGTGCGGGCAGGGTAGAGGATATTGCGTATAATTTTAACGAAGTTTTGGGCAACATGCTCTCGTACAAAGCGGGCGTGCATAGGCATGTAAGCGAGATAGAAGAGCAAATTAGTTATGCCGCAGGGGCGGATAATGCAGATAGTATTAAGCTAATGTTTGCGCCGCATTTAGTGCCGATGAAGCGCGGGATTTTTGCTACTATCTATGCAGATTTAAGTGATTCTGCCCTGCAAAATGGGTTAACGGTCGATGATATTTTAGAGGAATATCGGAAGTATTATATCGGGAGTAAATTTGTAAGAGTGTACCCAAAAGGGCGGTTGCCGCAGGTGCATAATGTTGTTGGAACTAACTGTTTTGATGTAGGCGTAGTAAAAGATGAGCGGTTAGGGAAGCTTGTGATTATTGCGTGTATAGATAATCTTGTTAAAGGGGCGGCAGGGCAGGCGGTGCAAAACATGAACCTGATGTATAATTTAGAGGAATCTACAGGGTTAGAGAGTGTTGGGCTATATGTATAATGGGTTTAATCGGTTTAAAAACGCCTTAATAGTGTTTTATATTGCATTTGCCTTGGCTAGCTGCTATAATTTAGCGCAGACGATATTGCATCAAGGCGAGGCTGTAGCTACCTTTATTGATGTTGGGCAGGGCGATAGCGAGATGATTACCACACCCCAGGGCAGGCGTGTGCTAATAGATAGCGGCAATGACGATTCGACCGCGAGTAATGAGGCAAGCGTGATTAAGTATTTGCGTGCTAATGGTATAAATAAGGTAGATGTGGCGACGATATCGCATTATGACGGTGACCATGCAGGCGGTATGAAGTTTGTTGTGTACGAGTTTGATGTGGAGTTGCTTATTTTGCCGATGCCTATAACTGATGATGATTTTGCCATGCGCGATGAGATTTTGGCTAGTACGCAGCCGCAGACTAAAGTAGTATATGTTAAAGGCGAGGGTGAGCAGCTTAAAATTGGTGATGAGTTTATTGCCGAGGTTTTGCGGTGCAATGTTAATGCTAAAGATGATAATGAGCGGTCGATAGTGTTAAAGGCGACATGTTTTGATACTAAAATGATGTTCACGGGCGATATGGGTATAGATGCGGAAAGTGATATGCTAGGCGAATATGCTTCGGAAGTGTTAGATGTGGATATTGCTAAAGTGGCGCATCATGGGTCGAAATATTCTAGCTCGTTAGAGTTTTACGAGGCTATGACGCCGCAATATGCGGTTATAGAAGTTGGGAGTAATATGTATGGGCATCCAACAGTTGAGGCGATGGATAGGATAAAGGCATCGGGTGCTGAAGTTTTAACGACGAAGGATAAAGGCTCGATAAATTTTTACATAGATAAAGGTGAGTATAGATATGACGATAAAACAATTAAAAACTCAATTTAAAGAAGGTGTTTTTGCCAAGCTTTATCTGTTTGTAGGTGAAGAGGATTTTTTAATTGAAAGCTATGTTAAAACTCTAAAGACTTCGTTAGTAGATGATAGTTTTGAGATGTTTAATTATGTTGAGTTTGAAGGTGGCGTAGACTTGGCATTAGTTAAAGATGAGATAAATCAATATCCGCAGATGAGTGATAAAAAGGTGATTGTTTTAAAAAACAGCGGGCTAATTGGGAAGCGCAACAAGCAGGTGGAAGAGATGATAGAGGCGATTCCTGAATATGCGTGCGTTGTGTTTATCGAGCCGAGTATAACTAAAGTAAGCAAGCCGATATTGAAAATAATCGAGGGGATAGGCGAGGTAGTTGAGTTTGGCAGGCAGGGCGTTGCTGACTTGCGCAAGTGGGTGGCGATTAAGCTAAATGGCTCTGCTAAGAAGATGAGTGAAGATGACATAAATTATATGATAGAGGTGTGCGATAAAAGTTTGCAGCGGCTTAATACCGAGCTGGAAAAGCTAATCAGCGCAAGCGAGGGGGAGGTAATAGAGCGGGCGGTTATAAATAGTTTGGTAAGTGTATCGCCCGAGTATAAAATGTTTGTGTTTATCGATAGGCTATTAGATGGTGATGGCGACTATGTATATAAGGCGATTGCTGACTTTAAAACGGCGCGAGAGCCAGCGGTGGTGATAATATCTAACATATATTTACAGGTGGCATCGCTTGTAATGGTAAAGCGGTTGATGGCGTGCGGAGTGGGTAGTATAGGCGACTATTTTGCGCCGAACAGAAGATTTTTGGCAGGCAAGTTGGCTAAATGTGCGTCGCGTTATGATATTAAGAAGCTAGAAAAAGTTGAAGCGCATAGTTTTGAGTATGATTATAAGATAAAAAGCGGCAGGATAGATGAGTGGGCGGCGTTGGAGATAATTATGGCGGAGATGCTTGCTTAATTGTATTGCATATCCCGCCTTATAAACGCATATACATTAACAACAATTGTAAAAGGGGTTTTTGTATATGCAAAGGATAATTTTTAGTTCCGTGGTAGCAATAATTGCTATAGTTGGTTTGATTGTAATTGCCAATTATAGTGGAGCTACGACGGCTTTTAATAGTGGAGCAGGGGGCATAAGTGTTGTAGGTGGCGCATCTGGTGCTAATTTTAATAGCGTGGCGCAGGATAAAACGCCCATTAAAGGTGATGCGCAATATTCTTTGGCGAGTGCTAAACAATGGGCGGTGGCGCGTGGGGCGACGGATAGGTTTATCGCGGCGGCGGATATATATTGGGAAATAGGTAAGATGATGGGGCTGCGCCCGGATGTTATGTATGCGCAGGCGGCAAAAGAGACAGCTTTTGGGAATTACACCGGGAACGTGCGCGAGGATATGAATAATTTTGCCGGGATAAAAACGGCGACGGCAGCGGGCGATAAAACGTCTGACCATGAAACTTTTGCGTCGGTGCGAGATGGGATTATGGCGCATTATAATCACATGGGTGCGTATGTAGGGGTTGCGCCTGTGGGGGAAGTGCATGAGAGGTATTATAGTGTAATGACGACGGCGTGGGCAGGGAGCATTAGGTATGTAGAAGAGTTAGGTGGCAAGTGGGCACCAGCGGAGGATTATGGGATAAGTGTGGTGAGGGATTATCTAATGACCATGGACGAGGCGAAGTAATGTTTGGCGCGCCTCTAGAATTTGCAACCGCCAATTAAAGAGGCTAGTCGGCATTAGTTCATCCGCTGCGCCGCTAGCCCTTACTTGTGTCCTAATCCCGCAAAAAAGATTTTTTTGCGGAATTTTAATCACAAACAAGTAAAATTGGTTTTGTATTGCTTTTGTTAAATCTGTGTTAAGAATTGCTTTAAAACCTTGATTTTTTCTTTTAAATATGGTATAATCTTTATAGGTGACGGAAAAATGACCGATAATAAAGATTATAAAAGCAGAATAAGCGCGATAGAATTTGAAATAGCAATTAACGAGCTAGGCGCATACAACCCAAGCGGGCGCAAGGGTTTTGTTGTGGTTCACGAGGTTAATGGATTAAAGATATGGCACGATAGACAAAATAGTTGTGTATATACACAATCGGGCGGTAAAATGATGCGATACACTAGCTTAAAGAAGTTTGTGGGTAAAGTTTTAGAGAATCGATTTAAAAAGAATAATAAAAGCAGGATGCGCGCTTCGATTGTGAGTGATATCAGTTTTTTGAGGAAGAAAGATGCGATAGTAAACAAGGTAATAAACCAAACTATAACTGCGTGTGATTTGCGGAATATCAGCCATGAGATGGATAAGTACGAAGTAGAGTCTTTAAAACAACGGAATGATTTAGCGCGTAATGTTTCACAGCTAACAAAAGAGTTTGATGAAGCGGTTAATCCATTTGAAAACATTGAAGGCGCGTTAGAGAAACCTGCTAAATGGGACGTTGGGCTTAAGTTTTTTGCGGATATTCAAGAAATGGGTAATAATTATGGTGTTACAATGGATATTGACAATGGTGCGTCGAGAGTTATGCTAAAGGCGGGCAGCGAAAGTAAGCCGCTTAGTTATATGGTCGATTGGGTGGATAATGAGGCGCGCGCCGAGATAGAGCATTCGTACATTAAAAGTGAGGATATGGGGAGTTATCGCGAGTTTTTAAAAATGACGAAGCACGACATTGTTAGTGGTAGTTGCATGATTAATTTGTATTATGATATGTATGATGGCAAAATGTGGGGTACGTTAAATGGCGAAAGTGCAACTGCGATTGAGCCTTTGCGGATATCCGATGCTATAGGTGACATGCTAAAAGAGGGGATAGCTAAGGCACAAAAAGCGGTCAGCGGGATAAAAAAGAGCACGCCTCAACTTATTAAGTAATATTTTGCTATTGACATTTTAGTTTATTTTGGGTATAATATAAGTAGATAGTTATTTGTACTATAAAGTGTGGTGCAGTATTCTAGTCGGTTAATCTATTCCCTAAATGCGGGCCTAAAAATCCGCAAAAGGGCATATCGATGAAGTTCCTTGTGTTTCCTTTCTACGCCCAGTAGAGGGGTTATGCTGGGAGTTAAGGTTAGTGGGCTACTTGTAATGGCATACAAGGGCAAACCCACTTTCCGTGGAGACCTAAACTTGTGCATTTGTAGCTTTGCCAGCGCAGATACAACTTGATTTTTGAGCTGTAGGCGGTTGGCGCAAAAAGTGATGAGTGTACGATTTAGGATGAAACCTACTTTGCGGCTCGCGCTGTGGGTAGTGTAGCCTGCCTTGAGTGGCTGTGCGGGATAGCGGATATTTATAGTTGGTTTTGTGCTTGCGCAAGCACTAAAGCTGGCTAACGCCGCTAGAAAGCATATCTGCAAAAGAGGATAAGGGATAGTTTTAACTGCCAAGGAAAACTTCTAGGCTGCTATTAATTTAATAATTGCACATGGGATTGCAGTATGGTCTAAGTGGTAATCCGAGCAAATACAGAGCAAAATTAATTGCTTGGGCGGATTTGTTTTTTCGCTTAAATAATAAGTTTTGCTGTTCTTACTCGCTTTAGAGTAAGACTAATTGGCGACACTGTATACGCTGGTTTAAAAGGAAACTTCCTCTTTGGCGACGAAGGGGCACTAGCGTGGGAAATCCAGCCGGACCTAAAGCCATAAAGTTTACCATGTGCAAACCACACATCGCCTTTGGGCGGACATAACATGCATGCTCGACGTTGATTACATAGAATTATTTTTAAAATATGATAGATTTACCAAAACTTATGGCTAAAACTAAAAAGCGAAAAATTAAAATAGCAACTAATAGTAATGTAAAAAGTAAGAGTGCAGGTTGGGTATGGAAGATAACCATTGCATCTTTTTTTCTATGCTTATTATTTAATTTATTTAGCGAGAGTACTATTTCTAAAATTCCGATGGAATATAGTTTAATAGTGCTTGTTTTATTTATTGTAATAGGTGTTATGTTCGATTTAGTTGGTGTGGCCGTGACAGCGGCGGAGCAAGCACCTTTTCATTCGATGAATGCGCGCAAGATTAAAGGCGCGGCATCGGCTTTATTTTTGATTCGCAATAGTGATAGGGTGTCGAATATTTGTAGTGATGTAATTGGGGATATATGCAATATAATCTCGGGTAGTGGGGCGGCTTTGATAATTGCCGGAATAATGCAAAAATATAATGTGGATTCTATCTATATATCCGTGGCGTTTACCAGCATTGTGGCGTGTGTGACGATTGGCTCTAAGGCGGTGGGGAAGTCTATTGGGATATCGCGTAGTAACGAGATAGTATACCGAGTAGCTTTATGCTTGCCACCTAAGATGTTTAAGAATAAGACGCAAAAAGTGCGGAAGAAGCATTAAGTGAGCATTGGTACGATGTTGTTATAAAAGGGGAAAAAATGAGGTTTTATTAAGATGCAAATTATGCCTGAAGATATCAAGAAAATGAATAAAAAAGAGTTGGGCGCATGCGCAGCGCGGGTTCGTGAGTTTATGCTTAAAAAAGTAGCGAAGACGGGTGGGCATTTGGCATCGAGTTTAGGCGTGGTAGAGCTTACGCTTGCGTTGCACAAGGTTTTTGATGTGCCAGAAGATAAAATTGTGTGGGACGTAGGGCATCAGACTTATGCGCACAAGATTATCACGGGCCGAGGGGATATGTTTGACACTTTAAGGCAAAAGGGTGGGTTAAGCGGCTTCCCTAAAACGGAAGAGAGTGAGTATGATTGCTTTAACACCGGGCATAGCAGCACTTCTATTGCGGCGGCGTATGGCATGGCTAAAGCGATGGAGCTGTTAGGAGATGCGCATAAGGCGATTGCTGTTATTGGTGATGGCGCGTTGACTGGTGGGCTGGCATTTGAAGCGTTGAATAATGCGGGGCATAGTGGCGGGAATATCTTGGTTATTTTAAATGATAATGAGATGAGTATAAACGAGAATGTCGGCGCATTTGCTAAGTATTTAAACAGGATGCGGAGTAATAGGCAATACAGGAATTTTAAAATTGGGATAGAGCGTGGGTTAAAGCGGATACCTAAAATTGGTGAGAAGCTTGCGGATATGGCGCTTAGGGTGAAGGACACCGCGAGGTCTTTAGTCTTCCCTAAAACTTTTTTTGAGCAATGGGGATTTTCGTATTTTGGAATAGTTGACGGGCATGATATTGGCGAGCTGGTTAGTGTTTTGCGGCGTGTGAAGGATTTGCACGAGCCGGTGGTATTACATATATCGACGGTTAAGGGCAAAGGGTATGAGTTTGCCGAGAAAAGCCCGACTAAGTTCCATGGGATATCGAGCTTTGATATTAAAAGCGGTGAGTGCGTGGATGCTGCTAAAAATGGCGAGGAAGTTGTGCCAGGCGATGTTTTTGGGTGCGCGCTAAAAAGCTTGGCGGCGGATGATGACAAAATAATAGCAATAACCGCGGCGATGCCTAAGGGGACGGGGTTGTTGCCCTTTGCGCGCGAGTATCCTAAGAGGTTTTTTGATGTAGGGATAGCCGAGGGGTATGCCGTTACGTTTGCATCTGGGCTGGCGATTTGCGGGTTTAAGCCTGTGGTGGCGATATATTCTTCGTTTTTGCAACGTGCATATGACCAAATTATACACGATGTTGTATTGCAGCAGCTGCCTGTTATTTTTGCTATCGATAGAGCGGGGCTAGTTGGCGATGATGGGGTTACGCATAATGGGGTTTTTGATATATCGTATATGTGTAATTTGCCAGGAATGACCATGTTTGCGCCATCGTCGGGTGAGCAATTAAGTGATATGCTAACTTGGGCGGCTCGGAATGTTAGTGCGCCGATTGCCATAAGGTATCCTAAAAGGTTGCCAGCGATAAGCACCAAGTTTAAATTTGGCAAGGCTAATGTGGTGCAAAAAGGGGATTGCGCTACAATTGTATCGGTTGGCGAGTGCTTAAGCTTGGCGTATGAGTTAGCGGAAAAGGTATCGGCTTCTGCCTCGGCTGAGGAAAAGGCAGAGATGCGTGATAAGGCGGAAATTATTGATTTAGGGACGATTTTGCCGTTAGATATTGCAACGATAAAGAAGAGTTGGCAGAAGACTGGTAAGATTATAGTGTTAGAAGATGGCGAAGTTACATATGGCGTGGGTGGGCTTATACGTAAGCTGTTGCCTGGGGCTGAGGTTATTAGCTATGGGGTGGAGAACCCGTTAGATGCTGAGTGGAGTATAAGGGAAGAGATAGAGAAGAAAATTAATAATGAACAATGAACAGTTAAGGAAATAAATTCTTACTTATGCTCGAATTTATAAGTTAAGTGATGCATTTCGCACTTGATGCGGAATCTACACGCTATGTTGAATTGATTGCTATCATTTTTAATTTGCGTATAGATTGCGGGTCGGAGCCCGCAATGACATAAAATAGAAAGAAAATTATGAACTTCACGGGGTTAGGAGGTACACAATTGCGGTTGGACCAATATTTAGTTGATAATAATTACTTCCCTACAAAGACGAAGGCGCAGGCCATAATAATGATGGGGAATGTTTATATTAATAATCAGAAAGCGACCAAGGCAGGCGCAAAGGTGCTAGATGATGACACGATTGAAGTGCGTGGCGGCGAAGAAAAATATGTCAGCCGCGGCGGATATAAGCTAGAGAAGGCTATCGAAGTGTTTGGGATATCGCTTGAGGGGAAGGTGGCGATGGATATTGGCGCTTCGACGGGTGGCTTTAGTGATTGCATGCTTGGGGTAGGGGCGGCGCGCGTATATTGTGTTGATGTTGGGTATGGGCAATTGGCGTGGAAGATTCGTAATGATGAACGTGTGGTTAATTTTGAACGGACTAATATTAGGTATTTAGAGGCATCTAAAGTTGATAAGTTGGATTTTGCTAGTGTAGATGTTAGTTTTATATCGCTTGGGCTGGTGCTGCCAAAGGTGTATGAGCTGCTAGGCGAGCGGGGAGAATGTGTGTGTCTTATTAAGCCGCAGTTTGAGGCAGGGCGCGAAAAGGTAGGTAAGCGCGGGGTTGTGCGCGATAGATTGGTGCATATAGAAGTCATCGATAAAGTAATTGATATAGCATTTGGGCTTGGGTTTAGCGTTAAGGGGATAGATTTTTCGCCAATTAAAGGTCCGCAGGGGAATATTGAGTACTTGATTTATTTGAAAAAAGGCGAGAAAAAAAGCTCGTCAAAAGATGATGAGCAAAATGTATCAGATATGGGGAATATAAGGGATATAGCACGCAAAGCGGTAGAAAAGGCGTGGGAAATGTTGTAAAAGCAATGAATAATGCAGAATGGATGAAATAAATTCTCGATAAATCCCTAATTTATCAATAAAGCCTTGTCATTCAGTGATTTTAATCATAAATATTTATCGCGCAGTAGCTTGCAACCAAAATTTGTTCGCGAAAAACACGCTCCAAATTTGTGGGCAAGCCTTGCGTTTGCTTTGCCAACCCAAAAACGCTGCGCCTATCGGCTTGCTTTTTTGGGGCAAACCTTCATGATTTCAATCTCTACCGAGGTTAAATAGCGGAAGCGGCCAGAGGGCAGGTTGCCAAGTTTTACGCAGCCGATTTCGACGCGCTCTAGCTTTAAAACTTTATAGCCTAGGGCTTCAAACATACGTCGCACCTGGCGATTTTTACCCTCGGTTATAGTAATATCTAGGTAAGTTTGGGTAGGATATTGACGTTTTAAATCTACTATAGCGGGCTGAGTGGTATATTTTGAGCCATCTTCTAAAGTAATTTCTAACCCGTTTGTAAGTTTGTTGACTTGAGAATCTTGGATATCGCCATTTATGATAACGCTATATTTTTTAGGTAATTTATTGCTTGGGTGTGTAATTTTGTTGGCAAAATCGCCATCGTTTGTTAGCAAAATTGCGCCGCTAGTTGCAATGTCCAACCTGCCGACGGGGTAGACGCGCGTGGTGATTTCTTGGGTAATTAAATCGATAACCGTAGGGCGGTCGTGCTCGTCGTTTGCGGTGGTAACAACGCCGACGGGCTTGTTTAATAGTAGATAAAGCTTGGTGTTATCAGGCTTTATTATTTTTGTCTCGCCGTCTAGGGTAATTTCTATAATATCAGAATTTGTAACTTTTGTACCAAGCTGTGTTATAACCTCGCCATTTACCATAACGCTACCATCTGCGATATATTCCTCTGCCTTGCGACGGCTACAAACCCCGCAATTGGCTATATATTTTTGCAGACGGATAGGTTTTTGCTCTTGGTTAGAATTTTCTGGTGTAATATTTTCGTTCATAAAAGTTTATTATTCCTTTTTTTATAATTCTAGTTTAAAATAATCTAGCAGCGTTGGTAAATCGCGGTTCATAACTAATTCTTGCGGGAAGTTAATTTCTTCTAAATATTTATCCATGCCGTTTAAATCGCCGATATCGTAGCAAAAATGCGTGTCGGTGTTAATGCAAACTTGGGCGTTATATTTTAAGCATGCGTCAATTAGGCGAATGTTATTCTCGTGATAGCGTTTGTCTTTGTAACTTAGTGCGTTAAGCTCGATTAAAATGCCCTTGCTATTGGCTAGTGGGATGATTTTGTCTAGGTGGCTAGTGCATTGATAGCGGCATAGATGACCTAAAATGTGGATATCATCGCGCTTGCATAGGTTTGTGTAAAGCTCTAAAAACTCGTCGGTAGATGACGGTTGATAGACGCCGCCATGGCATGAGGCGATTAAAAGTTCGATGCCGGCTTGGTCGGTAGAATCCATTTCGTCGTAGTCTAGCTTGCCGGTAGAGTTTAAGATGTTCGCTTCCATGCCGCGTATAACGGTGACATTTTCGATTACGCGGGGAAGCTGAATCATGTTACCATAGTGCCAACGGTGGGTGCCATCTTCGATAGCGGGGCCGTGGTTCGTAAGCGCAATAGCTTGCAGGCCTTTTTTGTTGGCTTGCGTGGCGTTCTCTAACAGAGTGCTAAAGCCATGGTCGCTGGTATTGGTATGGGTGTGAAGGTCGGTTAAAATTTTCATTGTAGGGTAAGCATCCTTTGTGTATAAAATTGGTAAAAATAGGTAATAATCTGTTTAAATTAAAGATAGGAGATGTAAAAATTATGGAAAACACTAACAAAGATTTACATGGCGAACCTAGGAATATCTTAACAAGGCGGTTTTACTTAATTATAGTTGTATGCGTGGTAGTCACCTTTTTTATGGGGTATGTAGTGAACATGCGTAACTTGCAACAAAGTCAGATGACGGCGACAAGTGTATCGGTTACCCCGGCGGCATCTAGTATTAACACGTATGGTATAGATGACAGTGTTGTAGTAAGTAGTCAGGCGGATATTGTATCGGCAACGGAGGCGATTAATGCTGAAGGCGCGGAGGAAGCTGGATTTGTTGCGCCGATAGTGGGTGATGTTATAACGCCTTATAGCGCGGGTGATTTAGTGTATGATGCGACCATGGATGATTGGCGTGTGCATAGTGGAGTTGATATAAAATCTGAGCTAGGTGCCGAGGTAAAGTCGGTAGCTAAGGGGACGATTGAGAAAATCACCACGGATGAGCTATATGGGACGGTTATAATAATTGGTTATGACAATGGGTTTGTTGGTAAGTATTATAATGTAGATAATTTTGCCGGGCTACGCGAGGGTGATGTTGTAGGTAAGGGCGATATAATTGGTAAGGTAAGCGAGGTGGCGACGTTTGAGAGCGGTTTAGCGCCACACTTGCACTTTGAGCTGTGGAAAGATGGGGCAGCGACGAACCCGGGGAACTATGTAGGGGCGAATTAGTAACGTAGAACGCAGGTTGCAGAACGCAGAACCATCTTCACTTAATTTTCTTCCAATAATCATTTAACTCCTGCTCGAACTTATTTTCGGCGGGGGTGTAATACTCGGCATCTATTAGTTCGTCCGGCAGATATTGTTGAGGGGTGTAGTGATTGGGGAAATCGTGAGGATATTTATAACCTGACATTTTTTTTAGCTTGCCGCCTTCGTAGTGGATATCGCGCAGATGCTCGGGAATATTGCCTAAGTGTCCGCTTGCGATATCTGCCATAGCGGCGTGGATTGCGTTAACGCCAGAGTTAGACTTTGGCGCCATACATAGTAGAATTACAGCCTCTGCCAAGGGGATTTGTGCTTCGGGAAGACCAAGTTGGAAGGCACTATCGACGGCGGCTTTGGTAATGGGCAGGGCGTTGGGGTAGGCAAGACCTATATCTTCGGCGGCGATGACTAGCATGCGACGGGTAGGGCTTTGGATATCGCCAGCAGTTAAGAGGCGTGCTAAGTAATGCAGGGCGGCGTTTGGGTCGCTTCCGCGGATGGATTTTTGGAAGGCACTTAGGATATCGTAGTGGTTATCGCCTAGTTTATCGTAAGTCATGGCTTGTTTTTGCGTGCATTGCTCGGCAATTTCTAGGGTAACATCGCCACCTAAAGGCAGCACGCTATGGGCAAGCTCTAGTGAGTTAAGGGCGCGACGAACATCGCCACCCGACATTTGCGCCATGTGAGTAATTGCATCGGGCAGGGCGTTAAAGGTAGGCGAATTTTGCTTTATATACTCTACACCACGTGCTAGGGCGGACTCGATATCGGAAGTTTGCAAAGGTTTAAAATCGAACACATTGCTTCGGCTTAAAATTGCGTTATATACATAAAAGTAAGGGTTTTCGGTAGTCGAGGCAATTAAGACGACGTCGCCATTTTCGATACATTCTAAAAGTGCTTGTTGTTGTTTTTTATTGAAGTTTTGAATCTCGTCTAGGTATAGCAAAATCCCGTTTTCGTTACCTAGCATGCCGACACTTTGGGTAACCTCGCGGACGTCGGATAGATTGGCGGTGGTAGCGTTTAGCTTATAAAAGGTGCGATTGCTACATTTTGCCGCGATGTTTGCGATGGTTGTTTTACCGGTGCCGCTTGGACCATAAAAAATCATGTTAGAGATATTGCCACTTTCGATAATCTGGCGGAGCACTTTATTTTGCCCTAAAATGTGTTGCTGCCCTACAACTTCTGAGAGGTTTGTAGGGCGCAACGTTTCGGCTAATGGTTTAATTTTAGGCATATAAAGGATATTTTTGGCAAAGAGTTGCAACGCGTTTTACAATTTCGTCTTGATTACCCTCGAAATCTTTAATTGTCATCACTATAAGCTTAGCGATTTCGCGCATGTCGTCCTCTTTCATTCCACGAGTAGTAACGGCTGGGGTACCAATGCGAACGCCAGATGTAATGGTGAATTTTTCGGGGTCGTTTGGTATAGAGTTTTTATTCAATGTAATGCCAACTTTATCTAGGTTAGTTTCTAATTCTTTACCTGTTACGCCGCTAGAGCGTAGGTCAACAAGCATCATGTGGTTATCGGTGCCACCGCTTACAAGGTCGACTCCGTTAGCTAAAAGCTCGTCGGCTAGGGCTTTAGCATTTTTTACAATTTGTTCTTGATATGCTTTAAACTCGGGCTTAAGTGCCTCGCCAAAGCAAACGGCTTTAGCTGCTATGATGTGCATAAGCGGGCCGCCTTGAATACCAGGGAACACAGCTTTATCTATAATTGGGGCAAATTCTTCTTTACACATTATCATACCACCGCGAGGGCCACGAAGAGTTTTATGGGTAGTAGTGGTAACAAAATCGGCATAAGGGAAGGGGTTTTGGTGCAGACCTGCGGCAACAAGCCCAGCAATGTGTGCGATATCTGCCATTAAGTACGCGCCAACTTCTTTAGCGATTGCTCCAAATTTTGCGAAATCTATTTTACGAGGGTATGCGCTTGCACCAGCGATGATTAGCTTTGGCTTGCATTCTAGGGCAATCTCGCGTAATTTGTCATAGTCGATGGTGTTATCGTCATCGGTTACGCCATAAGGTACAATGTTGAAGTATTTACCCGAGATATTAACAGGGCTGCCATGAGATAGATGCCCGCCGTGAGCTAGGTTCATGCCTAGGACGGTATCGCCAGGGTTTAAAAGCGCAAAAAAGACTGCTAGGTTGGCTTGTGCGCCAGAGTGAGGCTGAACATTTGCATGGTCGGCACCGAAAATTTTACAAGCACGGTCGCGCGCTAGGTTCTCGGCAATATCGACACACTCGCAACCGCCATAGTAGCGTTTGCCTGGATAGCCTTCGGCATATTTATTAGTAAGTGGGCTGCCCATAGCTTCCATAACTGCAGGGCTAACAAAGTTCTCGGATGCAATTAGCTCGATTTTGTTACGTTGACGATTAGCCTCTAGCTCGATAGCTTCGGCAACTTGCGGGTCCTGCTTTTTAATTTCTGAAGTAGAAAACATCAAAATTTACCCCCATAAAAAAATTTTTTAAAATAGCATGCTAATTTTCGATTAATTTCATCTTAATTATATATTAAAGAACAAAAAGTGTCAATAGTAAATTGTAAAAAAATTGTGAAAAATGTGTAAGCAAAGTGTAAAGCTATTGTAACGAAAGTGTAAAAATCACCTAGTTTGTAATATAATTTAAACATTGTGTTGATGAATTGTAGAATAAATGTAATAGAATTGTAATGGCTTTGCAGTTGAAATTACACAAAAAATATGCTATAATGTATCTAGTAATTATTGTAATAGTGTTCTATATTTAATGATGGTTAATAGGCAATATGATTAAATGGGACATTTTTTTACTTATGAAGATATCTCTAATATTTGGAGGTGGCAATTTAGATGTCTATAATAGACGATTTAAAGGATTGCAGTGATTTAGACATTCAGGCGTTGGTAGAAGCGTTTAAAAGTAATGCGTTAGATTATACTTTTGACGACTTAAAAGAGATTCAGACGGAGCTTATAAACAGGCGAATGAGCACAGCCTATATGGGCGATGTTTCTATGCTTATGCGTAATATGATAGAGAGCGGGACGGTTACTAAAAAGCCTAAAGCTACTAATAATGTAGCCATTGAAGCAAACGGTTTTGCACGAGCGGCGAATAATGTGTTTGCTAGTGATGCAGCAAAACTTGAGGCGGAGGGGCAGGCTAAGTTTAGGTTGAAATCTAAGTTCGCTAATTTGCTATCGGATGATGGAGGCTCAAACGATGATGAAGCGCTTTTAGGCGGGGGCGTTAAGCCTAAGCCGATTAATCCTATACCGATTGGCGAGGGGCAGAACACGGTTGCGCCTACACCCATTTCTGGAGGAGTAGCGGCTAAGAACGATGCGAAGAATGACGCAGAGGCTAACGAGAAGCTACCGTTAGCTGATGATTTAGAAAGATTAGAAGAAGTTGAGAAAGCCTTAGAAGACATTGGAATCCGCACGAAAAATGCAATGCTTGGTAAAGATGATAAAAATAATGATAAATATTCGCCCTTTGTTGATGGCACGTTTGGCGCGATTGGTGCAACAGAAAACGATTTGTTTGGCGAGATAAATTTAGGCATCGGCGATATTGGTAATACAAAAGATGATAAAAAAGAAACAGGAGTTGTTGGATTTGAGAATTCTATTAAAAACATTAACTTGGCAGATATCGAAAAAGACGATGCAATTAGGCTTGGCAATAAAAACATTGGTGGAACCAATGATAGGAGCGAACGACCAAGCGTAAACTCGGCGTTGAAAGATGATGTTTCGCCTGCTTTGGCGCAGCCGGATATTGATTTAACTCAGAGGATACCAACTATTTCGGATATCCCTGATATCCCTATTGGCGCGAGCATGCCTTTTGCTAACCCTATAGGTGGCGAAAAAACTACTAAAAGTAGTGTTGGCAGCGGTTCGGCGTTTGAAAATTATGCACAAGGCGGGAAAAAGATGGATAATATAAATGAGAAATTGCGGATAGCGACGGAAATTGATAAAAACGTTAGCCCGAGTGGCGCGTTTGCAGCAAGACCCATTGCTCCACCGCCTGCGCCATTGCGTCGTGAGGCTTTAAATGGGGCGAACAGGGCGGAAAGCTATAATGTAGAGGATAAATATCCCACTTTTGCATTTTTAGCTAGCTTTTTTAAGGTGTTATCGTGGGTATTAGTTATATTAACTTTAGCTGGATATGCCTATGTTTCGGTATTTTTACTTCCACCTACTTTGTATAATTTGTTTGTTGCTGGCGGGGTGGCACTTTTGGTGTCGTTTGCGTTTATTGTCTTTTGCTTGGCGATGAGCGAAAAGTATAAGTGGTTGATGAGTGTCGATTCTAATTTGAATGAGATTATTAGGAAGTAAAAGAATTATAAGCAAATAAAATTTAAATGCAACTAAATTTTCGGCAGCTTGTCGCCGAAAATATCCAAATAACTTTAGAAGCGTAGACGCGATTCATTCGCGTCGCAGCGTATTTTAACTAAAATAGTAACCAAAAAATGGCTCGTTTCATATTCTATCTTATAATGAATAGATTATGAAAGGAGCTTTTTTATGGCTAATTTAAATGATGTGCTTAAAAACCTAGATGCAAATAAATTGCAGGCGATTATTAACACTCCGCAGGGGCAGCAAGTGCTAAAACAGATTCAACAAAGTGGAGATTTGCAGAGCGTAATAAGTAAGTATTTGCAGCAATAAGCGGTGTTTTATGTAGTGCGCAGGTTAAAAAAGTGAATATTAATGAGGTGATGAGCGTGGATTTATCTAATTTAGATTTATCGGGGATAGATTTATCTGGGATAGATTTTGGTGAGTTACTAAAGAGCGACATGGTGCAAGAGGTGCTATCGGGCGCCAAAGGGGACGGCGCGGATTTTGGCAGCGGTGGGAAGGACGAGCATAGGCGGTCGCATCATTCGGGGTGCGAATGCGAAAAATGCGCGGCAAAATGCAAGCAAAAGTGCGATGAAAAATGTGATAAAAAATGTGCGCCAGGAGATGATATCGGTGCATTGCTGAATAGTTTAGGCGGTGGCTGTGACGGTGGACTGGGGCTTGATTTTATAATATCATTGCTGCCTAAGACCCCTGAATGCGTATTATTAGAAAGTTTAAAACCCTTTGTATCGCCAGAAAAATGTAAGAAAATTGTTGAAGCGGTAAAAATTTTAGTCATCGTGGGAATAGTGCAGAAATTGGGATTGCTAAAAGGAGGGTGCGTGCGATGAGGTATTATAGTCCTTTTGAGGGGGTAGAGCATAACCCTGACCCTATGGGATATGGCAAAAGTGGGAGCTATGGTTTACATAATGTTATTGAAGCGACGCCGAGTGAGGTTAATGTGATTGAATCGGTGTGGAAAAAAGATGAGGCGCGTGCCGGTAGCAAAGATAGGGAGCATGTGGGTGGGAATGTCGATTATGGCAGGCTTGACCCGCGTGCGCCAAAACAGAGGAAGAGGAATTCTGACGAGAGTGTTGTTGCGGAAAACGGAGCGAAAAAGGCATCGGGATATCGGAATGAAGTGTGTGATTTATGCAAAGGTAATGGCGGGAAAGGCTGTGCGTGCCAGGGGTGCGGGTTGAGCGGTGGGCTTAGCGGTGGGCTGCTAGGTGGCTTGCTTAATTTTGGCGGTAAGTGTGGCTGTGGCTGCGGTTGTAAGTCTAAAGATAGCCAGGGGAGCTTGATAATAATGTGTGTATTATTATTGATATGCTCTGAGGGGATAGACGAGAAGAATTTGCCACTATTGCTTGCGCTGATGTATGTGATGACAGGATAAGGATAATGCAGAATGGAGAATGAATATAAAAAACTTTTAGCTTAGGCTAAAAGTTTTTTTAAAATAGTATATCAAATATGGTTTTATAGTTTTTGTTTATGTGTGGTTTGTGTAGATGAAGGGTTCTTGATATTTGATGGATTTTTCTTGATTTTCTTTAAAGCCACCGAAGTTTTAGTCTTTTTATCATTAGCGCTTAATTTACTTGCATCGCCATGTTGCGGATTGGTTAGAGGTTGTGCCATAATAGAATTGACTATAGATAAATCGACCGGTTTAGTGTTGTTAACACAAGTAAGGTGAGCGGCTAGGAAATTCATTTTATCGCCTAGGTTTTTAAGGAATAATTGGCCGCAATATATATCACCTAGGGCGTTTTTAGTTGTTATTCCCCAATAGCCATTGGGATACTCGGTTTTGATGATTATGTTATTTTTTGCTTGAACACCAACATTAAATGGTGACGATGGGTCACTTGATAGAATATCGAAACTATTTGTTCGCGCATCGATATCAAAGGGACAAACTGGGTCGGCATTAGGCTGGTAAATAACATCATAGTTTAATAATTCGGCTGCTGGTACCTTTTGTCTAACGCTTTTTACGCAAATATTTTCTTTTTTAAAACCATGTTTTACTAAATTTTTGATAATTGCCTTAATATTATTATCATCGCTATCAAATATTTTACAAATTACCACTTTAGCGTTGCTCAATAGTTTTTCGTCTATATTGCCATAGTTAGGGTTATACCCAAAATCGTATAATGTCTTTAATAATGTGGGCTCGATTTTTAAGAACATGCTCAATTCTTCATTTAATACATAAGGTTTATTGGATATATAGGATAATGCGTTTGCAATATCATAAGGCGTTTCAAAATCATTGCTTTTAAATGTTATTGCACCCTCATTGCTTAACGAAATTTTTCCTCCGCGGTAGCTGATTATATAATTACCATCTTTGTACTTTTTTACAATAAAAACTTCTGAGATATCGCTATTCTGTGGGTTTTTTGGATTAAAAGACTTTTTGGGATAACCTGCAACTATAGAAAATGCTTCGTCTGGGGTTTTAGAGAAATTTACAACAAAATGTTGTGTTGAATCGGTTGCCGCGCTGTAGCGTTCTAAATAAGCAGATTTTGTTTTTGGTTGATATTTTTTGTGTTCAATAAGCAATTTCTTTATGTATTTCACAAAACTGTCTATTGATTCTTTACTTTCTTCATTTAAATAAATTGTTTCTTTATTTTCTTCATTTAAATAATATGAAGTTTTCAAAGTGTTTTCTTTAACCGCTTGATTCAATTTTTGTGTTTTGTCGTTTAAATATTGAGAAAGAAGTACTTCACTTTTGCCCATTGCAACGAATAATGCATCGGCAAACGCTTTAACTTCAGGTGAATTTAAGGTATTCATTTTGTTGCTCCCCCTATTTGATTTATAATACAACCTTTATTATAACACAATTTTATGTAAATGTCAAGGGTTTTTATCTTTGATAATTTGTTGGTGCAGGCGGGGTTTGAGTATTGTTAGAAGAATTATTCAACAAATCGCGTGTTTGGCTAGGAGTTTTATAATTTTTGCGCTCGATAAGGTAATCGTGTAAAAAATCTCGCAACTGTTTAATATCGCCAGAAAAATGTTTGTCGTTAACAGAATATGCTTCGTATTGTTTAGCCCAGGGTTCGTGTGGGTTAGGCTTTTTTATAATTCCATCGGAATCGCAATTGACGACGACTACGCAATTGTTATTTTGAAGCTGTCTAGGGCTTATTCCTTTGAAATTATCCTTATAGGTTCCGTTTAATAGGTTGCTGCTAATAAATACGATGTCAAAATCTTCGCTTGATTGGATATTATTGCGGTCGAAAAAACGTTCGGTTGAATTGTAAGGAACTTTAAGGTTTAAAGGCATAATTTGGTGTGTTGGGTAAAATGGATCATAATATAAAACATTTGCACTTTGCATTAAGTCTTTATCTATAAAATGGCATTTTGCATCGAAGCCTAATTCGCATAGTCTTTTAAGTTTATTGTTATTGTTTGGTAGCGCGAAGTTAATTCTGTTGGTTAGGTTATCGGATGTCTTCTCGAAGGCAGCTAATTTTTGGTTAACTTCGTTAGGGTCGGTTAGTATTTTGGTGGCCGTAAAAGAATTCGGTTTATAAGCAATAACAGATAAATCTTTGCAAAACTCTAACATGTTAGAATCTTCATCGATAGCTAGTTTAATTGAATCTCCTTCAAAAACACCGCTAGAAATTAGCCTGCCAGTTCTGTATTCCAACCTAAAAAAACCAGAAAAAGGTGGGTAGTCTTCGCCCGCATATTCGGAATGCTCGGCGGCAATTAAAGTGGAATCTACCCCGAAAACAGCATAGACGTCGAAATCCGCATTTCGGCCTAAACTAGCTGGAACATTTTTAAATATAGCAGTTTTTTTAAGGTATCGCCTTAATTTAAGCTCATCAAATAAGTGGTTGACTTGATGAACGTAGTTGCAAATGGCGCTCATATTATTTTTACCTATGGTAATTTCTATGTGTCTGTTATTATCGTCTAACATTTAATTCTCCCCCTTGAAGTTTATATATTGAGTATTATATCAAAAAAATGCAGGAATGTCAAGGGTTTTGCGAAAACTAGCTATAAAAACAATTAATAATTGACAAAAGGCGGAATATAATGTATAATATATTTTAACAAGGAATAAGGAGTGCGGTTATGTCTTTTGTTAATAAAATTAAGATAGCGTTGTTTATATTGTTTATTGTAGCGAATGGGCTGCTGATTAGTTATTATGTGGCGAATAATCAGACGGGGTTTGTAAATAGCAATGTAATTAACGATGCGAAGCGCATAATGGCTAATAAAAATATAACTTTAGAGAATGATAAACTGCCTAATCTGCCGAAGCGAGCTAATAAGTATGTGGCGTCTAATGGAATGGCGACAAAGCAGGATATTGCTACGCATATTTTGGGTGTCGATTGTGTTATGCTTGATGTAAATGTCTACCAAAATGATGAGTATAATATGTGGATAAATGGATGTAATTATGATATTCTGCCGACGGCTGAATCTGCGCCTATGGTGACGAAACCCTTGGCGGCGGCTGAGAAAGATTGCATGGAGTGGCTAGATACCCATGGGCTTAAAGATAAATATACAAAGGCAAGCCAGGTGGTATTGATTCCCGAAGAAAGTTTAGTGAAATGCAGCTTTAATAAGGTGTTAGACGGTGTGCCAATAGTAGGCGCGTACATAAATGTATGGTGTAATGGAAATGGAGTGACCAAGGTAGAGGGGCGAAATTGGCTGAATTCTACTTTTGAAATTACTAGCCGCGATAAAATTTTGAGTGTGGCGGAGTTATTAGTTAATTTTGCTAATTCGCGCAGTTCGACTGATGCGTTGATTATTAATAGTGTGGAATTGGTGTATTATATCCCCAACCGAGTGGCTGAAAAAGTTAGCATAGAAATGGTGCCTGCGTTGCAGATTAATGCGGATAATGGAATATTTTATGTGAATGCAATTGATGGGAAAAGGATATAGAAAACGATGAATAATGAACAATTATGGCAACTTTTAGCTTAGGCTAAAAGTATAAATCAAAACTTAAATAGTCCTCGATTTTGAGGGCTATTTTTTTATTTATGCTTAATTTTTTAAAATATTTCAAAAAAATGCAAAAAAAGTATTGACAAATGATTAAAAAGGTGGTAGAATTTAATTAAAAGTGGTTAAAAGTGGTTTTAAGTGGTTGCCGTTCCCAAACGAGTTGGCCGTGAGATGGGTTGAAATTGTAGGGAATAGCTGCGTAAACTGCGGAATTGTGAAAGGTGGGTGAGGAATCATGCTATCGGGAGAATGTTTACATAATATTGATACAAAGGGTAGGATGATGGTGCCTGCCAAATTTAGAGGGGATTTAGGCGAGAAATTTGTCATCACTAAGGGGCTAGATAATTGCTTGTTTGTATTTGATATCCCTACTTGGAACGAGCTAGAGGCTAGGATAAACCAGCTTCCATTTGCTGCGTCACGCGATATTAAGCGATTATTAATTGGTAGTAAAGAAGAAGTTGAAGTAGACAAGCAGGGCAGGGTGCTGATTCCTGCTAATTTGCGTGAGTTTGCAAGCCTAGAGAAGGATATCGTTAGCGTTGGATTAGGGACTAGGGCAGAGATATGGTCGCGCACTAAGTGGGTTGAGGTTAATAATAAGTTCACGAGTAATCCTGAAGTGGTTGCCGAGCAAATGGAAGAATTGGGGATATAGGCGCGTGGCTTGCTGACGATGCTTGAAGATAGTGCTAGAAGATGATGCTAGAAGATAAGTTTGAAGATAAGTTTGAAGATGTCAATTAAATTGGGGAAGAACATGGGAAACGATAATATAAAATTTGAGCATGCGACGGTTTTTTTACGCGAGGGTGTTGATGCTTTAGACGTCAAGCCGAATGGTGTATATGTAGACGGAACCTTAGGCGGCGGCGGGCATACCGGCTTGATTCTTGAGCGAATGTGTGAAAGCGGTGGCGATGCTAATGGGCGCGTGATAGGAATCGACCGTGACGAAAGTGCTATTTTGGCGGTGCAAGAGCGGTTGATGATTGGCAAAAAGAGTGAGAATTTACATTTAGTACATGATAATTTTTTTAATATAGATAAAATTTTGCAAGAGCAGCTGGGGGATGCTGACAAAGTTATCGATGGGGCGATTTTAGATTTAGGTGTTTCGTCGCCACAGATAGATATTGCTGAGCGTGGGTTTAGCTATAATTTGGATAGTCGGTTGGATATGCGCATGGACACCACGCAAAAAAAGAGTGCGTATGATGTTGTAAATGGGTATGGGGTATCTGATTTAGCGCGTGTGATTAGGGATTATGGCGAGGAAAGGTATGCTTTAAAAATTGCGCGCATGATAGATAAGGTGCGACCGATTGAAACCACATTTGAGTTGGTGGAAGCAATAAAGCGAGCCTTCCCGATAAAAGAGAGGTATAAAGACAAGCACCCTGCGAAGCGGACTTTTCAGGCGATAAGGATAGAGGTAAATTCTGAGTTAGAAGGCTTAAGCGTGGCGATAGAGAAGTTTGCGCGTGCGTTAAACCTTGGCGGGAGATTGGCGATAATTACGTTTCATTCGCTGGAAGATAGAATAGTTAAGCAGACGTTTAATAGGCTTTGTAACCCTTGCACTTGTCCGAGTGACTTCCCTATTTGTGTATGTGGCAAGGTGGCAGAGTTTGAGCTAGTGGCGCGGAAGCCGATTGTGCCTAGTGATGATGAGTTGGTAAGGAATAAGCGGGCGCATAGTGCGAAGCTGAGGGTGATAAGGCGAATGATAAGAGATAAGTAATAAGCCAGAAGCGATAAATGCTGTGAATATTTTACTTTGCAAAATATTTATTATGTTATTTATTAAGAATGGGAGAAAAACATGTATTACGATGGGAATTTAGCCTATAAAATTGAAGTTCCTGCTCGTGACATTCAAAAGAAAGTTAAGCAGAATAGTCACAAAAAGGGCAAGGCAAAGGCTAAAAACAATTACAAAGTTGCACCTATTGTAAAAGCGATTGCGCTTGTTATGCTTGTTTTTGGTGTCCTATTTTCTCTTTGTTGGGTGTATGTTTATAGTTATAGTCAAGTAGGGATAATTTCTGCTAAAACTAAGCAGCTAGAGGCGATTGTGTCTAATAATTCTCAGTTAGAAATGGATATTGAGCGGGCGACAGATGTTAACAAAATTTACACTTATGCAACGGGCGAGCTTGGAATGAAGAAGCCAGATAAGAGCCAATATGTATACATAACTCCTAGGCGTGAGGACACCATGGCGAATGCACAGACGCGGGTAGAGGAGTTTGGCACTAAGGCGTGGGATTATGCGAAGAATTTTGTGGTAGGAATAATCGACTATTTTAAGTAATATTATTGAAGTAGCATTATGAACTAATAACGATATCTACCTATTGCAGAGGTGATAAGTATTAAACGGAATCTTAAAAAAAGTGTAAAGCCTAATTTAAAACGAAGATTACTAGGAGTATTCAATATTTTTTGCTTGCTCCTTTTTTTGCTGTCTATTAAAACTTTTTGGATTCAAATAGTTAAAGGTTCATTTTATAGCGAGCAAGCGTTAGAGCAACAAACCAGGGACAGGCTTATTACATCTAACCGTGGGACGATTTATGATACTAACGGTAAGGCGTTGGCGGTTTCGGCAAGTGTAGAGGCGGTAAGTGCTAGCCCTAAAGTTTTGAAGGATTTAATTGAGGATAACAAGGATTTATCTATAGAACAAATTGCCAAGGGGCTTAGTGATATTTTAGAGCTAGATTATGATTCGACGGTGGCTAAGCTGAACCAATCGGCGTCGTATGTAATCCTAAAGCGGAAGGTAGAGAAAGAGCCAGCGGATAGGGTTAGGCAATATATATCGGATAACGAAATTGAAGGGATATATTTAGACGAGGATAGCAAGAGGTATTATCCTTTTGGCGATTTTGCGTCGCAAGTTATAGGCTTTGTAGGGACGGATAACCAGGGGCTAGAGGGTATTGAAGCGGTAATGGATGATGAGCTTAATGGGACGTCTGGGCGAGTGATAAGTGCTAAAAGTGCAAGCGGGAGTGATATGCCGTTTGATTATGAGAAGATGATTGACCCGCAAGATGGCTTAGATGTAGTGCTTACGATTGACGAGGGTGTGCAGCAATTTGTCGAGAAGCATTTAGAGACCGCGATAGTAGAAAATAAGCTGGCGCAGGGTGCGGCGGCGGTAGTGATGAATGTTAAGACGGGCGAGATTTTGGCGATGGCGACTAAGCCTTCGTTTGATTTAAATGCGCCGATGACGATAACAGATGATTCGGTATTGCAAGCAGTTGAGGCGTTGCCAGAGGAAGAGAAAGTCCAGGCGAAATCTACATATTTAAGCAAGCTATGGAGGAATAAGGCGGTAGTTGATACTTATGAGCCAGGCTCGGTATTTAAAATATTTGTGGCGGCAATGGGGTTAGAATCTAACGTTGTACATTTAGCTGACCAGTTTTATTGCAAGGGCGTAGTGAATGTAGCAGGTACTAATATAAAGTGTTGGAAGGCTGGCGGGCATGCAGCTGAGACATTTGTTGATGGGATAAAAAATTCGTGCAACCCTGTGTTTATGGAGGTTGGAGCGAGGCTTGGACCTAAGACGTTTTATGATTACTATCGTGGGTTTGGTTTTATGAACAAAACAGGGATAGAGCTATCGGGCGAGGCGGTTGGACCTTTCCACGCGCTTAAAAATTTGAACGCGGTAGAGTTGGCGACTTGTAGCTTTGGGCAGTCGTTCCAGGTTACTCCTTTGCAGATGGTGACAGGTATAGCGGCCATTGCCAATGACGGCAAGCTAATGAAGCCGCATATAGTAAAAGAGTTAAAAGATAGCCAGGGGAATATTGTCGAGACGATAGAGCCGACGGTTGTGAGGCAGATAATATCTAAAGAAACAAGCGATACCGTGTGCGATTTGCTTGAGAAGGTTGTTAGTGAGGGGACGGGTAGTAACGCTTATGTAAGTGGATATAGAGTGGCAGGAAAGACGGGAACGTCTGAGAAATTTGAGACGGTGAACGGTAAAACGGTGCGTGCGAATGGTAAGTATATTGCATCGTTTGGTGCGTTTGCGCCGGCGGACGACCCAGAGATAGCTTGTATTGTAATACTAGATGAGCCGACGGGTGGTTCGTACTTTGGTGGAGTTATTGCCGGGCCAGTTATGGGTAGGCTTATGGCTGATGTGCTTCCTTATCTTAATATCGAGCCGCAATATACACCAGAAGAGCTTGCGCAACTAGAGAACCCTGTGCCAGATGTTGTTGGGATGAAACTAGATAACGCCAAGAATACATTAATCGGCAAGCAATTCACCTGCAAAGTAATAGGCGATGGCGGGGAAGTGCTTAGCCAGATTCCGACAGCTGGGACGAGGGTTAATGCTAACTCGGTAATAACGCTTTATACAAGCAATAATGGTGGGGCAAGCATGGTAGAAGTGCCAAGTGTTACTAATTTAAGCGTGGCAGAGGCGACCAGGATAATAACGAATGCAGGGTTAAATATAAAAGTAACAGGGGCAGGAGCGACGGCGAAGACAGCCTCTAGCACCGCGTTTACGCAATCGCCAGCGGCTGGGGCTAAGCTAGAAGCAGGAAGTATTGTGACGGTTGAATTTAGAACTTTGGATACTAATAGTGAGTGATAATTTTATAGGCGCTTGCCCAAAGGCTTAAAGAAAACTTCTATAAATTGTAAAGAGGCGATACATATGGACATATCAACAATCCCGCTTAGTGGCGTGGCAATAGATAGCAGAAAGGTTAAACCTGGTGATGTGTTTGTGGCTATCCGTGGGTATGTCACTGATGGGCATAATTATATCAAACAAGCCGAAGCTTCGGGTGCTGCGTATATTGTTTGTGAGGAGCAAGTAGAAGGCATACAGATTCCGCAGATAGTAGTAGAAGATAGTCGGCAGGCGTGTGCGGATCTAGCGTGCAGGCTATATGATTACCCTGCTGATAAAATGAAGATAATAGGCGTGACGGGGACAAATGGAAAGACGACGGTTACGCATTTAATCAAGCGTATGATAGAAGAAAGTGGCAAAAAAGTTGGGTTAATAGGGACTAACTACAACTTAATAGGTGATGAAAAAATTGAGGCGCACAGGACGACGCCAGAGGCGGTAGAGCTGCAGGGGTTATTGCGCGAGATGTTGGATAAAGGGTGCGAGTATGTAGTGATGGAAGTTGCCTCGCATGCGTTATATTTAAAGCGTGTGGCAGGCATTACCTTTGAAGCTGGTGCGTTTACCAATTTAACGCAGGACCATTTGGATTTTCATAACACAATGGACGAATATTTTGAGGCAAAGGCTAGTATGTTTAACCAGACACGTCATAAAATTATTAACATAGATGATGACTATGCCGCTAGGTTAAGCGAGGGTGCGTTTACAATAAGCGCCACGGATTCGGCAGCGGATATGTACGCTTGCGATGTGGAGTTTACAAGTGTTGGGATGAAGTTCAACCTTAACTATAAAGGTGAGAAAAAAAGTGTTAGCGCGCCGTTGGTGGGGAAGTTTAATTTAAGTAATCTGCTAGTTGCGTTTGGAGTAAGCGTTACTTTAGGGGTCGATGTTGACTCGGCAATTAAGGCGATAGCAGGCTTTGAGGGCGTTTGTGGTAGAATGGAGCTTATACCGACTAATCGCGATTTTACAATTGTGATAGATTATGCACACACGCCAGACGGTTTAAAGAATGCGTTGATTGCGCTTAAAACAGAGGGGCATCGCTTGGTTGTAGTGTATGGCTGTGGTGGTGATAGGGATAGGACTAAACGCCCGATTATGGGTGGAATAGCTGCTGAGTATGCAGATTTTAGTGTGATAACGTCGGATAATCCGCGGACAGAGGAGCCGAGTGCGATAATTGACGATATATTAGAGGGTGTGGAAAAGACATCACACATGGTGGTTATTCCGAATCGGCGTGAGGCGATTGAGTATGCGATAAAGAATGCGTGGGCGAAGGATATAATTTTGTTGGCGGGCAAGGGGCATGAGGATTATCAGATTTTAGCGGATAAGACAATACATTTTGATGAACACGAGATAATAGATGAAATTCTTAGTGGGAAATAGCACCTATAGAATTTGCTAAAACGCCAATAAATTGGCTTTGCTCCAATGTCGGCTCGGCAGCGTCGCAACTAATTCCATTTTGCTTGTTTTACTATAAACGTAAAACTTCGCTACTATTACATTAGTTGCTCCTTATTCCCAAAAAGCAAAATCAGCTTTTTGGGTGCCCTTATAGCCTTCGCCTCCATTGAAGCAATTTAGCTAAATTTTATAGGTGCTTGAGGAAAGATTACAAAGAAGCACAAGAGGAAATGAGGGAGAGAAATGTTGCATCATAAGCTTAAAATAGAAGAAATTGCCAAGGCGACGAGTGGGCAAATTTTAAATGGTGATAAAAATGCAGAGATTAGCGATGTGATAATTGATACTCGCAAGCCACATAATAAAGAGACGCTGTTTGTGCCGCTTAAGGGCGATAGGGTGGACGGGCATAGTTTTATCCCTGCATTTTTCTCGGGTGGTGGAGGCGCGAGCATTGCTTCTAGTACTATTGGTGGCAGGTGCATAATTTTAGTGCGTGATACAAAAAAGGCTTTGGGTGATATTGCCAAGTTGTATCGTTCTAAATTTGATGTGCCGATAGTTGCCATTACAGGGAGCGTTGGTAAGACCTCGACAAAAGAGATGATTGCGCTTGCGCTTAGCAAGCATTTTGGCGCGGATAAAGTAGTTAAAACTCATGCGAATTTTAATAATGAGATTGGTTTGCCGCTGACGCTGTTTAATCTATCACCTAATACCCAAGTGGCTGTGACCGAGATGGGTGCGAGGGCGTTTGGGGATATAAATTATTTAAGCAATATTGCCAAGCAAAAGATAGCTGTAATAACCAATATTGGGACAGCGCACATCGGTGAGTTTGGCAGCCGTGAGAATATTTTAAAGGCTAAGATGGAGATTGCTAATAATCTTCCGCAGGGTGGCGCGCTGATAATAAATGGCGACGATGAGATGCTGAAAAATGCTAAGCTGCCTAAGAAACTATCGGTTATTAAGTATGGTTTAGGGCTGGCAAACGACGTGTTGGCAAAAGATGTCGAGATGAGCGATACAAATTGTGAGTTTATTGTAGATGATGTTAAGTTTGATATCCCGCTTGTGGGTAGGCATAATGTGTATAATGCGCTGGCGAGCGTGGCGGTGGCAAAGGTATTGGGGATATCGGTAGCTGAAGTTGCAGATAGCTTAAAGGGTATTGGCGGCGATGATGCGATTAGGCAAAAGGTGATAAATGCAGGAGATTACACGATTATTGATGATACATATAACGCAGGGGTAGAGAGTATGTCGGCTGGGTTAGAAGTTTTGATGCGTATGGCAAAGAGCGGAGATAAAGAGCATAGGGCTGTGGCGATTTTAGGCGATATGCTAGAGAAAGGTGAGTTCTCGGCAGCTGAGCATGCGCAAGTGGGGAGTTGTTGTGCGCAAAATTTGGTTGATGTGTTAATTACCATTGGTAAGGATAGTGCGTATATTGCTAAACAGGCAGAGGCTGATGGTGTGGAAGATTGTCATCATTTTGATACTATCGAGCATGCTAAGGGTTACATAAAAGATGTGGTGGCTGCAGGGGATATTGTGTTCGTCAAAGCATCGCGCGGAATGCACTTTGAAAAGGTAGTTGAATTGTTGCAGAACTAAGAGTTTTAGGCGATAGGTGCTTGTATATTTAAAAATTGTGAAGATAAAGGGGAAAGGTTATGTCCTCGTTTATAGCGTTTATTATATCGTTTGTATTTTGTGTAATTGTAGAGCCATTTTTGATTCCACTATTGCGCAAGGCTAAGTTTGGGCAGAGTATATTGCAGGTGGGTCCGTCGTGGCACAAAACCAAACAAGGCACGCCAACCATGGGCGGGATAGGGTTTATAATTGCTATAATCTTAACCGTGGTGGTATCTGCGATATTTGGCAATGTAGGGCGTAAATTAGTGCTTATTATTGTAGGTGCGTTGTTATTTGCGCTGATAGGGTTTATCGACGACTATATTAAAGTAGTATTAAAGCGGAACTTGGGATTGCGCGCGTATCAAAAGTTTTTGCTACAAACGGTGTGCGCAATAGGCATAATGCTAATTGCCAATAGTTGGGGGATAGTTCCATCTAAAGTAACGATATCGTTTAGTGATATAGAGCTAAGTTTTGCGTTTATACCCTTGGCGGTGCTAGTGATTGTGGGTGCTAGCAACGCGGTTAATTTAACCGATGGATTAGATGGGTTGGTTGCCAGCACGACCTTTGTAGTATGTATATTCTTTGCAGCGATAGGCTTATTGATAGGCGATTTTGACATTAACTTATTATCGGCGATATCGGCGGGGGCATTGCTAGCGTTTTGGCTATTTAACAAGCACCCTGCAAAAGTATTTATGGGCGATACAGGCTCGTTGTTCTTAGGTGCATTGGTTGGATTATTGGCGATATTTATTAATAATCCCATTGCGTTAATTTTTGTTGGGCTGGTGTATGTAATCGAAACGTTGTCGGTGATTATCCAAGTAATAAGCTTTAAACTAACCGGCAAAAGGGTATTTAAGATGTCACCATTGCATCATCATTTTGAGATGTGTGGTTGGCGAGAACAGAAAATAGTTGCGTATGCCACGATTATCACCTTAATTATGTGTGGTGTGGCGTTGCTTACTTATTTGTAGGGTAAGCCTGGAAATTTGGCTAAGAAATTTTAGCTGAGAAATTTTAGTAAGAAAGGAGAATGGTTGTGAAAAAAAGACAGATAGATTTTTACTTTTTAACGTTAGTAATAATTCTTCTTTCGTTTGGGTTAGTAATGGTTTTTTCCGCCAGTTCGGAATCGTCTAGGGTATTGCAAGGGGATGCGTACTTTTTCATCAAACGTCAAGCAATTTGGGCGGTGGTTGGGCTTGTAGTCATGATTATAATGTCTAAAATTCCTTATGATAAATGGAAGAGCCTATCTAAAATAGCTATGGTTGTTGCGTTTGCACTATTAATTTTAGTTTTAGTTATAGGTAAAAATACAAACGGTGGTAAACGTTGGATTTCGTTAGGTGCTATGCAGTTTCAGCCTTCCGAAGTTGCTAAAATTGCCATTATAATATTTTTAGCGGCTATTATAGAGAAGAATCAAAAGATTCTGCCGCAATTTGTTCGCGGATTGCTGCCTTTGTTGTTATTAGTCGGTGCGGTGGCAGGGCTAATTTTGTTTGAACCGCATATGTCGGCTGCTATGGTAATTGTAATGGTATCGTGCATTATGCTTATATGTGGCGGTGCAAAAATCAAACACTTTTTGCTGATGGGGTTGGCGGCAATGCCAGCTTTGGCGGCGATGATAATTATGGCGCCATATAGGTTAAAGCGCGTGACCACGTTTTTAGACCCGTTCAAGGATAAATTAGGCGATGGGTGGCAAATAATCCAGTCGTTATACGCAATTGGCAGCGGCGGGTTATTTGGGCTAGGCTTAGGCAGAAGCAGGCAGAAGTTTTTGTATATCCCCGAGCCGCACAACGATTTTATATTCTCGATTTTATGCGAAGAGTTAGGGCTGTTGGGCGCGTTGGTTGTAATTTTGTTGTTTGCGCTATTGATATATCGCGGGATTAGGATTGCCATGCGTGCGCCAGATGTGTTCTCGTGCCTACTTGCGACGGGGATAATGTGTTTGATAGCGGTGCAAGTGATAATAAATATAGCCGTTGTAACATCGTCTATGCCAGTTACAGGAATGCCGCTACCGTTTTTTAGTTATGGCGGAACCACACTTTTGATAAACCTCGCTTCTATGGGGATAATGCTAAATATATCGCGTTATGGCGAGAAATAGTGGAGGGGTTTTGTAATGAGAGTATTATTAGCAGGCGGAGGGACGGCGGGGCATATAAACCCTGCAATTGCCATAGCTAAAGAGATTTTAATCAAACATAGTGATGCGCAAATTTTGTTTGTAGGGACGTCTATGGGCATGGAGAAGAAACTTGTGCCTGCGGCGGGGTTTGCCATTAAGTACATAGATGTTCAAGGGTTTAGGCGGAAGCTGACGTGGCAGAATGTGACGACGGTAACGAAATTGGTGCGCAGTTTAAAGGAATCGCGAGAAATTATCGAGGAATTTAAGCCGGATATTGCTATTGGGACGGGCGGATATGTATCGGGTCCTGTAATTTACATGGCGCATAAAATGGGTGTTAAAACGCTGATTCATGAGCAGAATGCGTTTGCTGGGCTGACGAGTAAATTGCTGAGTCGCGTGGTGGATTGTGTAGCGATTAGTTTTGAGGAATCGCGCAAATATTTTAGGCATGGGCGGAAAGTAGTGCTGACGGGGAATCCTTTAAGGGGCGAGATATTAGGCGCGAACAAGGGGCGAGCGAGAGAGAAGTTAGGCTTAGATGATTCGCCGATGTTGCTTGCGTTTGGTGGGAGCTTGGGGGCGAAGCCTTTGAACGACGCGTTGACGGAATTAATTATGTCAACTTGCAGTGTCGCGGGGGCTGGTGATGGAGCTGGAGTTGGCACGGACGAGGGAACCCGCGCTGGTGATGACAGCGCGGGGTATCAAGTGATATTTGCGACGGGCGAGAGGTTTTATGAAGAGATTTGCAAGCGATTGAGTGAGAGTGGAGCAAAGTTCTCGTGCGATATTGGCTGGGGCAGGGTTAGGGTAGTGCCTTACATAAACGATATGGCGAGTGCTATGGCGGCGGCGGATGTTGTTGTGGCGCGTGGTGGGGCGATTACGTTGGGCGAGATAACCGCTTTAGGCAAGGCGAGTGTGATTGTGCCATCACCTTATGTGACGAATAATCATCAGGAGTATAACGCGCGTGCGTTAGAGGCTAAGGGTGCGTGCGTGGTGGTGATAGAAGATGAGCTGGCGCGCCTTGGTAATGAGGTGCGTGGGCTGCTAGATGATGAGCTGCGGCGTGAGGAGATTGCGAGGTCGGCTCGGGATTTAGGGATACTTGATGCGAATGAGAGGATAATGCGTCTGGTTGATGAGTTGACATAAGTTCATATTAGTAAGAAGCACCTTAGTAAAGAGGTGTTTTTTATTTATTCTTAAGACTTTACACAAATTTAACATAATAACCTTATTTTGCATTGACTTTAGCTGAAAATTGTGGTATAATTTACAGAGTAGTGAAAAATAATTTTTTGGGGAGTAAAAAATTATGTTAAATTATGGTGGTTATGCCTGCGAGATGAGCGCCAAAGTTTTGATTATGAGCAATGGCGATGAATCGGAGCAATGTGAATTATATTCTAATGATTTAGTTGATGAATTAGTTGATAATGGGTTTAGTAAAAGAAATATAAATGTTGTTTATGACTATGACTATAATTATGATTACGATTTAAGTCATCCCAATGTTGTTCGTGAGAAGGCAAGAGGTTTTAGTAATTATGATATAGTTATTTTTGACGGTATAGAAGGGGAGCCATATAAATTTGAGTGGGAAGCTGTTGCAAGTGACCAAATTGCAGAGAGTCCTATTTTTGTTGATGCCGATGAAGGAACTATAATGAAAATAGGCGACCATGATATGTTTTCGTCAGGGCATGAGGTTTCTGGTGATGGGCTTTATGTGCCAGGTCAGGAGTATAAATTGCTAAAAACTAAGCTTTTTGAACGTCAAAATGCGATAAATAGTGCAGGTGGCAGGGATAAACTTAGGGAAGTTATGGCAGGTATGCAAGCGGGCGAGGCTGCTAAGGGCGGAGCGATACCTGTAATGAAAAAAGGATAAGATAAAGCAATAGATAGGAAATAAGGTTAAGAGTATATATAGTAAAAAAATAATTTTGGGGGAGTAAAAAATTATGTCAGTATTAACAGATGCAGAAATGAAATTAGTTATTGAAGCAGCGGAATTAAAAAAAATTCATTTTAATGGTAACGATGAAGCGTTTGAGAAATATTACAATGAGCGGATTAAGGAATCGTTGAAGACCTTAAATGAGTCTTTTGCAAAGAAGTCACAAGCGTTAAGCGATTATTTTGATTATGTCAAGCAGGCTTTTGAAGAATCTGGCGTTCTAGATGATTTAAAAATTAGTTTTAATTTTTATAGACATGGTTATAAAGAAATACGGAATTCTGATGAATCTATTATGTTTTACCTTAGTCGTAATTACGATAATACACATATTCTGACTGAACTTATCGATGATGATTCTAACGGAAATAAGAAGGTAACACATCCTACACTATTTCTTTATAAATACTCAAACAAGACTTCTATGGATAGAGGTTTTACCGATGATAATTTAGAGATATACAAGTTTTTGAATGATTTTCATAAGAATATTTTTAAGATGCTTCCAGAGGGCGAGTATAAAACTCCATTTGATTTTGGGTTCGACCCGAATGTTGTGCCGATAGAAGATAAATTTATAGATGACGCGAAAGTGTTGATTTTAACTGATAATTATGATGAAGGTTGGTTTAACGACGAGTATGCTGATTACATAATTAAAGATTTAGTAAAAAATGGATTTAATAAGGATAATATAAATGTTATAACCTTGGCGGCTGACGATTGGGCAACTGTTGTTGAACAAAGTAAAAGTTTAGGGCTAAATGATGTTGTAATTTTTGATAATACGTATAGAAAAGATTATGAAGCTAAGTTAGAAATGGCGGGAATTACAGGAAGCCCATACAGTATTAAAGAACCGATTTTTGTTGACACGGATGGCGGATTTATTACAGAAATTGATGGGTATAGCGTGGTTCCTTTTGATGGGTTTTATAAAGATGGGCAGGGATATGATTTACTAAAAGGCAGAGCAACCCAAGTTATGCAGGAGCGTGAAAAGGCTAAAGAGGCAGAAGTGTTAGAAGCAAAGAGATATTTTAAAAACCAGGCAGATAAAGTCAGGGGCGTTATAGCGGGCATGTCAGCGGGCGAAGCGGCGAAAGCTGGCGGAGATGTGGCGGCTGTTAAAAACCCTCAGACCCCTTAATAAGTTTAAGTTTATCTTCGCGGGTCAGTTTATTCTTTATATAAAACTCGCGGGAGAGGGCGGCGTTTTTTGTAGTAAATTCCTCTTTGTACACAAGCTTGACAGGTAGGCGGCTGCGAGTATATTTTGCGCCCAAACCTTTATTATGATTCTCGATGCGCTTGGGTAAATCGGTCGTCCAGCCAGTGTATAGCGTATTATCGGCGCATTTTACAATATAAACATAATGCAGAGCGTTGTTGGTTGGCTCTGCATTTTTTTGTAATTTTTTAGGTGTATTTTTCATCTACTCGGTTGGGATAATATCGACCTTAAGCTCGACACTAACCTTTGGATGCAGCTTGATTGTTATGGTATGTGTGCCGCTAGTTTTAAGCTCGTGATTAGTGGCTATTTGGTGCTTATCGATTTGAAGCCCGTGCTGAGTGGTAAGCGCGCTTGCGATATCTTTAGAAGTAATGCTGCCAAAAAGCTTGCCAGACGCTCCGCATTTTACGTTAAAAGTAATATTGATATCTTTGAGTTTATCGGCTAAAGCTTGAGCGTTTTCTAACTCGACCTGTTTTTTATGCTCGGCGCTTTCTTTTTTAGCTTTAAGCAGGTTTAGGTTGGTGGCGGTAGCCTCGACGGCTAGTTTTTTAGGCAATAGGCTATTTTTTGCGTAACCGTCGGATACATTTACGATATCGCCTGCTTTGCCGCTGCCTTTTACATCGGCTTGTAATATGACCTTCATTATAAATCACTCCTTAATTTTTTAAGCATCTAAGTATTCATCAATCGCTTGTTTTAACATGGGTAGAGTCGATTCGATATTACCATCGACATCTGCGCCTGCCATGGTTGTATGTCCGCCGCCGCCTAGGCTTTCTAGGATTATCTGCACATTAACATTATTAAGTGCGCGGGCGGAAATTGCAACTTTATCATCGTGTTGATACAGAATAAAAGATGCTTCGACGCCCTTAATAGAAAGCAATTCGTCGGCGGTTTGGCTAATGATAACTTTATACTCGCCCTCGTTATATGGCGTGTGCGAGATAGAATGAGGGGCGTCGAGGGTGGAAATATTTGTAGTATTTGCCGTTGATTCGTCGGGTTGCGAGGTATCGGCGGTGATATCGGTCGGCGGAGGAGTGGCGGTTGGTGGGGCGGCTGCTAAAATGAAAGTTTGCGGGTTAATGGTGGAAATTGCAATGATATCACGATAAATGTCGCTGGCAGAGATTATGTTAGCGCGGATTTTATAATCTTCTATATTTGTTTGAAATAGCTTTTTAATGGCAATGGTATCGACACCTAAAACACGTAAATACGAGGCGGCTTCAAAGGTGCGGACACCTGTTTTAAAGGTAAAGTTTTTAGTATCCATAACGATGCCAGCGTATAGGCTAAAGACTTCCTCGCGCGTTAACTTAACATTGCCGCCCATGTATTCGATAATCTCGACTACTAGCTCGCAGGTAGATGAAGCGTAAGGTTCGTGGTAGGCAAGCGAGGCGTTGTCTAAGAAATCGGCGTCGCGACGGTGATGGTCGATAATGACGACGTCGGGGATTTTATTAAGCAGCTCGGTGCATTCCATGTACGAAGGCTTATGGCAATCGACAACGATTAGAAGGCTGTTGGTATGGTCGAGAGTTAGGGCGAAGTTAGGCGAAACAAAGATATTATCGTAATTATCGCTATCTATTAGGTTGGCGACGAGGTCGGGGCAGGTGCAAGTTTTAGTATCGAGAACTATATTGGTTTGTATGCCGCGGCTTCGCATGATGGCGGCTAGACCTGCGGCGGCACCTATGCTATCACAATCGGCACCTTTATGACCCATTATAAACACGCTTTCGACATTTGTAAGTAGTTTTTGGAGCGCATCGGCAATAAGGCGTGGCTTAACTTTAGTGCGTTTTTCGTACTCCATGCTTCTGCCACCAAAAAATTGGAACTCGTCGCCTTGTTTAATTACAACTTGGTCGCCACCGCGACCCATAGCCATGTCGAGCGCGTCAAGCGAGAGTGTATCGTTTTTGTAGATATCGCCGCCGTTGCTGCCTATGCCAATGCTTAAAGTAATAGGGAAGCGCGAGGTTTTGTTAAGGTTCTGGAACTCGTCCATAAACTTAAATTTATCGGTAATTTGCTGTTGTAAAAATTTATTATGAAATAGAATTATATATTTATCCGCCTCGGTTTTATACGAAACGCCAGAGACTTCGTCTATCCATTTGGTAATTATATCGTCGGCATCGCTTAGCAATGATGAATTTTCTTTTTTATCGTTGCCAGATGTTAAAAAATCGTCGTAATTATCGATGGTAATGCGCGCGATAACAGCTTGGGAATCGTCTAATTGCTGCTGAAGATTTTTATCAAGTGTGCGGTTTATAAGGTATAGAACAACCGAGTGGTTAGGGGATTTCTCACCAAAAACCTTGCCGATAACCTCGAAAGATTTATCTTCTAGATTTATATTAAAAGTAAAATTGGCGCGTTTGCGAATGACGTTTTGTATGTTAATTTCGGTAAAACGGGCTTTGATAATATCCTCGAAATCTTGAGTATTGGTTATTTCGTCCGAAAAAAGTGCGTTATACCAAATGACATCGCTATTTGTATTTATAACAGCTAAAGGAAGTGGGAAGTGTAGCAGCTCGTCTTTTGTATTAGCGTTATCGATATGAAAAGCTAGGTTTTGGATATATTGCGAAGTTTCGATAGCGTTGGTGCGGGCGAACCATAAGTGATAAGAAAATAGCATGGTGATGATGATTAGTTCCACCGCGGCAAGCCAAATTAAGCCAGAGGCAAATAAAACTGCAATGGCGAATAAAAACGAGATGAGGTAAATCCACGCGCTTTTAGTGGGGAGTGAGTTTAAGTCGTCGATATTTACAATGTTAGATTTAAATTTTTTAGTGTCTAAATTTTTCATGTTAATATTATATAATAAAAGGATAAAGATGTCAATAGTAATAGTGGAAGCCGAGGCAAAAAAATTATTTTTAAAATGGTTGACAAGATTGTCGAATAAGGGTATAATAGCTTTATGTGGATATCTGATAATTGGAAAACTTATGAGTTAATAGATGCGCGTGATGGCAAGCGGTTGGAGAGGTTTGGAGATTATACCTTTGTGCGACCAGACCCGACCGCGTTTTGGAGTGTGCCTAAAGCCTGTGAGTGGAAGACGATTGATGCTGTGTATAATAGGGCATCAAGCGGTGGCGGTGCGTGGGATTTTAAGACTAAGCTGCCTGCCCAGTGGGTGATTGACTACCAAAATAAGTGGGCGGAGTATAAATTTAATATTCGACCCATGGGGTTTAAACATATGGGGATATTCCCCGAGCAGGCGTGTAATTGGGATTATTTAGCCGAGCATGTTGAGCCTGGTGATAAGTTATTGAACCTATTTGCGTACACAGGCGGGGCGAGTGTGGCGGCGTTAGCAGCTGGGGCTAGTGTAGTGCATGTTGATAGTAGCAAGGGCATAGTGGGCCTTGCTAAAGCTAATGTCGCGTTGAATAAAATGGAAGAGCGGCCTATTAGGTATATTGTAGATGATGCGGTTAAGTTTGTAAAACGTGAGATAAGGCGCGGCAATAGGTATGAGTGTATTGTGTTGGACCCTCCTAGTTATGGGCGTGGACCGAATGGCGAGATATGGAAGTTAGAGAACGAAGTTTGTGAATTATTGACCATGTGCAAGCAATTACTTAGTGATAAGGTGAAGTTTGTTATATTAAACTCGTATACGACGGGGGTAAGTAGCGGAGCGTTAGGCGCCTTAGCGAAGATAATATTTGACGGGTTTAAAGTTTCTGCCGATGAGTTGGCGCTGCCGATATCGTCGCGTGCGGGGCTGGCGTTGCCTTGCGGATGTAGCGTAAGGATAGAAAAAGGCGAATGATGATATTATTTTGATGGGATTATTAAAACGATGATAGAAATCAAGGATTTAACTTTTGCATATGAAGAAAAGCAAGTGCTTAAAAATATATCGCTGGACATACCTCAAGGGCAGTTTATTGCTATTTTAGGGCATAATGGTTCGGGGAAATCTACCCTGGCGCGTATGATGAATGCGCTATTGGTGCCAGATAGTGGTGAGCTATTGGTTAATGGGGTTAACACAAAAGACGAGGCGCGAATGATGGAGATTCGTCGGAGTGTTGGAATGGTGTTTCAGAACCCTGATAATCAGATAGTGGCGGCGATTGTTGAAGAAGATGTAGCGTTTGCGCTAGAGAATTTAGGTGTAGAGTCTAGCGAGATTAGGCGGCGGGTGGATTTAGCTTTAGAGGAAGTTGGCTTGAGCGATTATGCCACGCATGCGCCTCATTATTTAAGTGGTGGGCAAAAGCAGAGGGTGGCGATAGCGGGCGTGATTGCTATGCAGCCTAATATTATAGTGCTAGATGAAGCGACGGCTATGCTAGACCCTAAGGGGAGGCGTGATATCCTAGCTTTGGTGGAGGATATGCACAAAAAAGGCAAGACGATTGTATATATAACGCATAATATGAGCGAGGCGATAAAGGCGGACAGGGTGATTGTGTTAGACGAGGGCGAGCTGGTGTTAGATGGCACGCCGAGGGAGGTATATGCTAACACTTCGGCGATTGTAGATGCTGGGCTAGAGCTGCCTAGACCGTGCCAAGTGACGACTGCGTTGGGGCTTGGGGTTGCGTTGGATATTGATGAATCGGTTGAATTGATTAATGCGAGTAAGTAGGAAAAAAGAGCATGATTTATGAGCTAGCGGCTTAAAGGCGTGCAGGTTAGAACCGAATAGGTGAGTGGGATAATGATTTCGTTTAGAGATGCAAGTTATACATATTCGATTAAAACGCCATTTGAGAAGCTGGCGGTTAAAAATGTGTCGTTCGATTTAAACGAGGGCGAAATTGTAGGGATAATTGGGCATACAGGGTCGGGGAAATCGACTTTGATTCAGATGATGGATGCGCTATTATTACCGACGAGCGGGGAAGTTTACATAAATTGCACTTCGGTGCAGGATAAAAAGGCGAATTTAAAACAGCTGCGTGCGAACATTGGCATGGTGTTTCAGTACCCAGAAGTTCAAATTTTTGAGGAGACTATTTTTGACGAGGTAGCCTTTGGACCGAAGAATCAAGGGATTTCAGGCGAAGAATTGGAGCAGAGAGTAAGTAGTGCGTGCGCGGTTGTTGGGCTTAACTCGGGGGATTACAAGAAGTCTCCGCTTGCGTTAAGTGGCGGGCAGAAGCGGAAAGTGGCGATTGCCAGCGTGCTTTCGATGAAACCTAAAGTGCTTATTTTAGATGAGCCGACGGCGGGGTTAGACCCTAGGGCGCGTAATAGTCTGCTTAAATTTTTAAAGGAGTATAATAAAAAGTTTGGTGTATCGATAGTTATGGTAAGCCATTCGATGGAGGAAATTGCTGAAATTGCCGACCGTGTGTTAGTGCTTAATAAGGGCGAAATTGTAATGGATGATGCGACTAACAATGTTTTTGCGCGGCGAGAGTTTTTAAAGAGTGTAGGGTTGGATATACCTGAAATATCTACAATGATGAACATGCTTGGAGTAACCGATTGTTGGACGGTAAGTGATGCTATTTTAAGGCTAAAATCTAGCATGACGGTGGCGAATGGTAAACGTGCGGAAGTAGTAGATGCCAAGGAAGGAGGCGTGGGGAGCGGTGTTTAAGGATATCACTTTAGGGCAATATTTCCCCGAAGATTCGATTTTGCATCGCTTAGACGCGCGAATTAAACTGGGCATATGTTTTGCACTATTGATAGTTATATTTATGTTAAAATCGTATTTACAATATGGAATAATGATGTTGGCAATATTTATATTAATTTTAATGTCTAAAGTGCCATTATCGTTGTATTTAAAAAGCTTGCGACCCATGGTGATTTTAATTTTGTTCACAGGGATTATAAATATGCTAATGACGGATGGGCAAGTGATATATCAATTTTGGGTATTTAAAATAACGTACGAAGGCGTAACCATGGCGGCGCAAATGTTGCTTAGGATTGTACTTTTAGTTGTGGCAAGTGCGATTTTAACTTATACTACCTCGCCCATAGTTTTAACCGGTGCGTTAGAGAGCTTGCTAAAACCTTTGCGTGTGTTTAAGTTCCCGGCGCATGAAGTTGCTATGATGATGACGATTGCATTGCGGTTTATACCTACTTTAATTGATGAGGCGGATAAGATAATTAAGGCGCAAACGTCGCGCGGGGCAGACTTTTCGACAGGGTCGCCAATGGTTAGGGCTAAGGCGTTAGTGCCAGTGTTGATTCCTTTGTTTGTAAATAGTTTTAGGCGGGCAGACGAGTTAGCGGTGGCGATGGAGGCGCGGTGCTATAATGGAGGAGACGGGCGGACGAGCCTGCATGTGCCAAGGATTATCGCGCGGGATTATGTTGCGTGTGCTGTGTGTGTGTTGGTGTGCGCAGGAGTTTTGGTGGTGAATTATTATTAACATAAAACTTAATGTTTCTTACGATGGAACGGAGTATCACGGTTGGCAAATGCAGGATAATGCCGTGACAGTTCAAGGTGTATTAACGGCAGCGGTGGGTAAGGTTATCCCTGGTGTTAGCAATGTAAATGGCTGTTCGCGGACGGATGCAGGCGTGCATGCGCGCGGGTATGTGTGTAACTTTCATTGCAATACCTCTATACCTTCGCAAAATTTGCCTAACGCATTAAATAGCAAGTTACCGTCTGATATTAGGGTGTTAAGTGCTGAGTTTGTTGATGAAGATTTTAACGCAAGATTTTCTGCCATTAGCAAGACTTATAAGTATTTAATATATAAAGATGAAGTGTTAGACCCGTTCTGGCGCAACTATGTTTACCATACGAATTGGGAAATTGATATTGAAAAGATGGTGCAGGCGAGCGAAAATATGGTTGGCGAGCATGATTTTAGTGCGTTTATGGCGACGGGTGGCACGCAAACGACGACGGTAAGGCGGGTTAATTATATCAATGTTACCAAACGGGATAAGATTATTGAGATAGAGATAAATGCTAACGCCTACCTTTATAACATGGTAAGGATAATTGCGGGTACGTTATTTTATTGTGGATGTGGCAAGATTAAGCCGAGTGAGATTGAGGGAATTATACTTTCTGGCGATAGGGTGAAAGCGGGGATAACCCTGCCACCGCAAGGATTGTTCTTAGAGAAAGTGTATTATCAATAGAACTTAGTGATTTAATCAAAGGGGTTTTGTGATATATGAAAAGGCGAAGATTGATAATAAATATTTTTATACTATTTATTGTGATAGTTGCAGCGTTTGTGCTATATACCAATCGCAATGCGATATTTTTAGGGCGTGATGTGAATCGTGGTGGCGAGAATGTTGTTTACACCATGGATGGAGCGATTCAGCGTACCTTTACCTCGTTTAAAAACAGGTTGATAATTTGTGATAATCAGGGTGTATCGGCGGTTAAAAGCAATGGGAATGTTGCGTGGAGCGTTAATTTTCAGGCGCGACAGCCGAGGGTGGATTCGAGCGGGAGTTATTTACTATCGACCGATATTGGCGGGACGGATTTTGTTTTGATTAAAAATGGGCGCGAGCAGTTTAGGAAGACCTTAGAGGGGACGATATGGACGGCAAGCGTTAATGATAATGGGTATGTAGCTGTGGCGTCGACGATTCCTAATTATAAGGCGAAGATTGATATTTATACAAGAGGTGGCGAGAAGATATTCTCTTGGAACTTAAGTCATCAATACCCGATTGATTTAGCAGTGGCGGATAATGGCAAAAAGTTGGTTGCTGCCTTGGTTTCTACCGCTGATAAAACCTTGGCAGGCAATTTAGCGTTTGTAGATATAGTCAAGGCGGAAACTGTGGGTGAGCCTAGCTTTGCCAATTGTATGTTCAGCGATATAAGGTTCCTTAATAATGGCGATGTATTGGCGATATCTGATGTTGCTGTTATGAGGTACACGAGCGATGGCGGATTAAAGTGGAACACTAATTATAACAGCCGAGTGCTACAAAAAGTGGCGGTGGGGCGTAGCAGGGTAGTCTTGTTTTTTGAAAATTTGCGGAATACATCGACGGCTGAGAGTTATACGCTATCGCAAGGTGTTTTAAAGGGTAGTTATGAATTCGATTTTGATGTCGAGAGTGTATCGTCACGCGGGAATGTAATTGTAGCGAGCGGAAAGCGTGATATTGCTATGCTAAGGTTTAACGCTAGGCTTAAGACGACGCTGGCGTTTAATAATGATATTAGGACGCAAGAAATTTTGCCGAATAAACGTGATGTTTTTGTAGTCCATAGCAATAATGTTGAAGTTATAACGCCATAAGTAAGCGCTGAATAACTCTCATTTGTGATTTTTGGATAAATATTCCTGTTGACATGTATTCGACTTTTTGATATAATTTTCGACGTAGAGAAGTGCTGATTAAAACAAGGATTGTTATGACATGATAGATTAAATTGGGGATAAAAATTGCTAAAAGGTGGAGCGTTAGTGGAAGTTTTATTTGCGTGTTTAGTTGGGGTTGTTGGCTTATTTGTTGGTAGTTTTTTGAACGTGTGTATTTATAGATTGCCATTAAAAGAAGAAGTTGTAAAGACACCTTCGCACTGTCCAGAATGTGGCGAAAACCTTAAATGGTATCACTTGGTTCCTTTGTTTAGCTGGATTTTTTTAGGCGGCAAGTGCGCATTCTGCAAATCTAAAATTTCGGCGCAATATCCTTTGGTAGAGTTATTGAATGGCGTGCTATGGGCGTTAATTTTTTGGCGATATAGCTTTATTGTGTCAGGCGTATTTAGCTTTTATGGATTGATTAGTTATATTTTATTATCTGTGGTAGTATCTACTTTAATTATAGTTTCGTTTATAGATGCAAAAACTTTGCATATTCCTAACTCTTTAAACCTTATAATTTTTATCTGCGCTATTTTATTATTAGTACTAAAAACATATTTTGCTACATCTATTGGTGTAATTTATACCAATGTAGCCGCGCTAATATTTATCGGCGGGGCGTTTTTTGCTATAGCCTCGTTGGTAGAAAATGGCATGGGTGGTGGCGATGTAAAATTGATTGCTGCCTGCAGCCTTTTGATGGGTATATCTCACACTTTATTGGCGATAATAATTGGATTTTTTATTGCAAGTGTGGTGGGTATAACGCGAATAATCATCAATAAAAGCAACCGAAAAACTTTGATTCCGCTGGGGCCTTACATATCTTTTGGTGTGATTGTAAGCCTGTTATATGGTAACATAATTATTAATTATTATTTATCGTTATTTGTCTAATTTACTTGAAAGCGCGCGAATTGTTTCATATTTATTACTTTTTATTTACAATTATGTTACAAATAGTCGAAAAACTATACATTTAGAATTTTTATGATATAATTGTACTAACATCGAGAAACATGATTAGTAAACAGAGGGAAAAATCCATGAAAATCATGAAAATTGTAAGGTCGACAGCTGGGTTTACCATGATTGAAATAATGGTAGCATTGGTTATTTTAGGGATAATAATTGTCCCTTTAACTGATAGTTTATTTAGATACGAAATGACTGCCAACAACGAAATTACGCAGATTAACAAACAGGATGATGTTACGGTGTTGCTTAATTCTACCGCGGCAGATGTTAGGCGGCGATTAGATAATGGGCAGAGCTATAGCGTTATAAAAGATGTGTACGAAAGTATGGGCGATTCACGGATTACTTTAGATATAATTGATGATGTTGTTATTAAAATTACCGCTCAGATTGGCGATGAATCGGCGTCGGTGTATCATAGGATTCAATGACGGTGAGAGGATTAGCGCAGGGTGTACAAGCAATTTTTGATATTTGATTTGGAAGAAGGGATAAGATGTATCAGAGAATAAATGCTTTTGACATTGGCGGATTCAACATAAAAGTAGTGTCTGGGCAGGTAACGATGAAAAGAATAGATGTAAGTAGTGCATCGGTATTCCCGACTCCTGAAGGGCTTGTGGTAGATGGTTTAATCACCGAGCCGCAGGTGCTAGCCGAGTATTTGCGCGGCGAGTTAAGCCAAATTAAACGCTTTAGTAAAGAGATTATTGCAACGGTTACCTCTAAAGCCATTATTATTCGTGATATAAACGTGCCTAAGGTTAATAGCTTAGAGTTTACGCGAATGATGCGTCATGAGGCTATCGAGAACCTGCCGGTAACTTTAGATGACCATATAATAGACTATAAAATAATCGAAGAAGTAAATGGCGAGAATGGTGCCGAATATAGGGTTATGTTGGTGGCTATACCGCGTAATATTGTAAGTAGTTATCTAGAGTTTTTGCGCGCGATTGGCATGGATTGCAAGGGGATAGATTTTGCGGGAAACAGTGTTTCTAAGCTAATAGTTAGGCAAGATGCAAAAGAGAAGTTTAAAAAAACGACGGCGGTGTTGGATTTAGGGCATACTAGCTCGGCGGTGACTATTATGCATCGAGGGGCGTTTAAGTATTACAGAATTTTCTCGCATGGTGTGGGCGAGCTTTCGTTAGAGTTTGAGACGCTAGATAAATTACTAGAAGAAATTAAGACGTTCTTTGATTTTTACATGAGCCGCGAGAGTGGCAACACAATAGATAAAATTACAATTTTAGGTGGCGGTGCGTTAATTGAAGGCGTAATACCTTATATCGAACAAAAGCTGCTAATACCTATAAATTTGTGGCAGACAAGGGGCGTTGTAAGGCTATCGCGCGAGGCTAGAATGGGCGATAATATAGTCCAATTTGCCAACGCTATAGGGGCATTGCGATAGATAAAGTTAAGCAAGTGTTTACGAATAACTGGTGTGAGGTGTAAAAAATGGTAGCGGTAATGCGCAAAGATATCAATTTAATACCCGATAAGCAAAGACAACAGCTAAGGTCTAGGAATATAGCGCGTTGGTTGTCGTTTGTTTTGATGCTAGTTATGGTTTTAGGGTTGGCCTCTATTGCATATTTGGGTGGCGAGTATATATTTTTATCGATTCAAAATGATAAATTTGTAGAGGGGATTGCTCAGTTAGAAGATGTAAAAGAGCTTAATGATAACGTAGAATCGCGCGAGGCGTTTGCCGAGAGACGTGCTAGCTTTGCCAAGGTTATAGAAGAAAGTGACCCAAAATTAATATCGTATATAGAAGAGTGCGAGAGCGTGGTGCCTAGTAATTTTAAGGCGACATCTGTTGCGGTTGATGATGCAGGGATTGTGACACTATCGGCAACTGCGCCTAACCAAGTGGTGGCGGCGGATTCGTTACATTCGTTGGTAGAAAGCAAAGTGATGAAAACTGCAACGATAACGAGTATTGCTATAGGGCAAGATAATGTCACCTTTACGATAACAGGGACGCGATAAAACGTAGCGGTTAATAGTGCTTTTTAGTGCAGTCGGCGTTTGGATAATGATACGCTGGGTAAGCGAGCACACATGTTTTGCGCAAAGGAGAAGTGCAAAAAGTGAGATTTAAAATGAATTTAAGAATGTTTTTTGTGCTATCCGTTTTAGCGGTGGCTTTGTTGGTGTGCACGGGGTACTATATAAACAAAATGGTAGTGGATATAAAGGCGAAAACCGTGGCTAATAGTGCAGAATTTGAGCGTTTGAATAGTTTGGATAAAACGACGTTAGAAGAGAATCTGAAGTTTTTTAATTATAAATCTACCACTATGCAAAATGCGATGCCAGATACTATTTTGCAGGAGCGGATTTTAGTCGATTTGTATCGTGCGCAGGCGGCGGTGCCAGGGTTTGATGGTAAGTCACTTTCGGTATCGTTTGGCGCGAAGTCGGCAAGTAGTGGGGTAAAAGCTTCGGCGGCGAGCGGGTCGACGGGTTCGGCAGGGGCTGCAGGTTCGACAGATGCAGATTCAAAAAGTTCTAGCGATGAGGATTCTATCTCGACCACCGAAAGCACGATGGCTGCAATCGAAATGGCGAGCGAAGCAAACGTGGAGAGTGAGGCGGTCGCGACATCTGGGGCAGCGGCAACCTCGGCATCGACTAATGGGCAACAGTTAGAGCAGGTGGTAACTTTAGGGTTTAATGCTACCTACGAGAATGTCAAAAATTTTGTGCTAGAGCTAGACAAGACGCCTAGGACGATGGAAGTTGTGAGCATTACCACGACGGGCGATAATGATAAGCTTAATTGTAGTATTGTCTTGAATGTTTATGGTTTAAAGGCGAATATGGACGAGAAGGATTTAATTGAAGAGTATGCGATACCTTGGTTCTCGCCATTTAAAAAAGGGACGACGGATTTGTTTAAGATGAACGAGTACATGGGCGATGATGCCATGGATAATAAACTGTTTAACGGTAAGTCGGCTCCTAGCACTTTTTATAAAGATTTTATGTTATACTTAAACGATGGCAACCCAAATTATCCTGAAGTTGTGATGGAAAAGTACCAAGATTATGATAACATGGTGGGCGGGAATGCTCATGTGGTGGATTTATACTTGAGTTATGATAACGGAAACTATACATATAAATTTGTGTATGATGGAAAGAACTTCCCTGAAAAGCAGGGGGTTTTACAGACGTATAAGAACAAGAATATCACTATAAATATAGTTGATGATGCGCCGCGAGAGTTGTTGTCTACTATGCCAGATACCGATTTGAATATTTATAATGGGACGGATAAGAAGATAACGGTTTCGGGTAATTATAGCAAGCGGACGCATATTAACGATGTGTATTCTAAGGGTATAGTGTATGAGCGATAAGTTTATGATTAAAATGATGGGGCGAGGTTGCAGAGCAGGTGCGCGAAAGAGTTTAGGTCGCAGCGGGAGTAAGAGCGATTCGACAGGTGGGGGTTTGTTGACATGCGAATTATTGTCGAAAGGTAGGATTTTGTTGGCGGGTAGGTTTTCGTCGCAAAGTAAGCTTTTATCGACAGGTGGGTTTTCGTTAGTCGAGATTATTGTGGCTATGACACTTTTGATTGTTATAATTTCGGTTGTTAGCTCGTCTTATTTTATGTCGCTTACCATGAATACCAAGACTAGGCAAAGGGTAGAAGCGACGCGCGTGGCGAATATGTATTTAGAAACAGCCAAAAGCTTAGACCCAGATGATTATGGCGAGATTATCCCTGTAGAAGACAGTGATTTAAAGGTGCAATACAATGTAGATGGCGATGAAGTGACGGTGACGGTTTACGATGCCGAGGGGAATGTGATAGAGGGGATTCCGAACAAGACTAAGCAATGGTAGGGCAAGAGTAATCGCTGTTACTATAATGGGATATATTGCGATATAATGCAATGATATTGGAGAAAGCGTTATGAGAAAGTGTCGTGGGGAGTGCGCAAAGCTAAATAGACGTGATAATAGAGATGTGAGCGGAGCATGGCAAGGCGGGCGTGTGGGTGGCACATCTTGTTTTGTATGCAATGGTGCGCGAAATATTGCTATAGATAGCAACGGCTCGGCGCTAATTTTTGTGATTGTGCTAATTTTTGTGTTGACGACGTGCGGGCTTTTGATATCTAACGTTGCGGTTAGCAGCGGTGTTATAAATGCTAAGTATGTAGATAACGAAGTTAAACGATACGAAAAAATTATTGAAGATTTTGACGCTAAAAAACTGCCCGAGAAGGTTATCCCGCAAAAGCTGAATGGTGCGTTAAAGACTGAGTTTGCCAATAAGCTAAAGGATGCGCGCAGCAGGGGCGATGACGATGCAACGCTGGCTGTTGAAGTGATGAAGGCATGGATTTTTAATTCTACTAATCAGCTTAATTTAAGCCATAGTTTGCTGGATTATGACCACACCTCGGGTATGATACCAGAGAGTAATTTAATTGCTTTTAGGGTGCCAGGGGATATTCCTTATATTTATTGGTTTTATGTGAAGATTACTCCGCCAGATAGTTTAGCCGATATGGGCGATAACTATGATGTTAAGCTGATACACGTTGCGACGTGGGGTATAAAAGAGAAGAAAATAATTAGTATAGCTGAGGATTTGGACGAGATTATAGATTTGACCGAGCTGGAAGGTGCATCTGAGGCAGAAGTGGAAGAAAATGCTGATGGCGGTGAGGGTGGCGATGCTGGAAGCCAAGAGGGCGAAGACCAAGGTGGCGTGAGTGAGGAAGGCAGCGCAGGCATTGAGCAGGGGGAGGAGCAAGGCGCGGGCGGTGGTGCTGAGCCTGGCGTTGACTCTGGTGCTGAATCTGGCGCGGGTAATGAGTCGGGAGCAGGGGCAGAAGGCGAATGATAAATGCAGGATGATAAATGATAATGATAAATTAAAGAAAAAACTTTTAGCTTAAGCTAAAAGTTTTATTTGTTTTATTAAATTCAGCGAGAAACCATTTTTGCTGGAGTTGTAGGAACTGACGGTTTGGAAACCTGATAGCTTTTTTTAACAATTGCGTTATAAACTTTACTAGATACAATCGGGATTCTTTTAAGTATGGTGCGCGGGTCGGGAGTGCCTTGTGCAACATAATCTTTGCCATGACTTAAAAGCAGTTTTAAGGTGTTCCTCGAAATTCTAACGTCGCTTTTGGGCGTGTTATCTATAAGCTGCTCAAAGTTATTAATGCGTTTGATTCTAAAGATACCTAAGAGTGTATGAACACTTGTTTGTAGATATAGGGACGCAACAGAAAATGTTACTGAAAGTTCTAATGTGTTTGACGTGTTTTTGCTTATGCAAGCGAGGAAAACGCCGGTTATTCCGCTAGAAACAAATGAACTTTTAATACTCTCTGAGAGTATATTCTTATCTTTAGCACGACAATATTCCAAGTAATCGGCTAGCTCGGGGTAGGTGTTGGACATAGGTTCTTGGGTGGCATTATTTTGAGTTTTATTATTTAGAAGTTCGCGTGTGGACATGAAAAACCACCTCTTTTAGATTTTACTATAACTGTTTTGCAAATGTTTCGCAAGTATTTGCAAAGAAGTGTGCGCTGCTAAATTAATTGACAATAATCAGGTGACCCGGGTATGAAGGAGTGCCATTATTTTGTGCAGCAGAGGGTGCATTGTTTGTGCCTTGGGAAGCTGCCGAATCTGACATTTCGCCTAATTTTTTTCGCGCAGAAGCGTCTGGCACAAGCTCTAATTTTCTGCCTAGTTTGGCTTCGATATCTTTTTGATAATGTTCAATTAGAACATTCTTAATATTTGCCTCGTTAATCTGCTCGATTGCATCTGCTATATAAATTAATTCTTTAGAGCTTCCCCTTTGTTCTTTCGTCAGTAAAATACTAGGAGCAGCCACACGAATAACGTCTTTTGCATTTTGAATTTTCTGGGTTTTATGCTCGTCAAAAAGAGGTTTAAATGATTCGTCGCCGCCACATTCCCAATTCTCTAACAACTCTAGTGTTTTGCCTAAAATTTGGGTTTTAGTGCTAGGCTTTAAATCTAAAATATGTAATAAACGTGTGAATGAACACATTGAGTAAAAGCTTTTTACACCAAAGATTTTATCAAATAATTTAGGGGTCTCTAAAAATTCTAGGCATTTGTGCAGCGTGTAAGCCTCGTTACAAAAATAATTTTTGATATCATCGTCTGATGTCTTACCAAAACCGAACATTATATTAAAAAGTTCGAGCTCGCTAGTTTTTGCGTCTAAAAAAGGGTGGTCCGCTCGAAAGGCTAGATATGTATCGACATATTGCTTCCGCGCGCCATTATTTAATATATTCATAGCTATCACATTATAAGGGTTAGCGGTGCCATTGCCCTCTTGATTAATTGCTTTGTTCAGCAGCGAATCCATTGTTATAAGTTTATTCTTAAGAAGAGTGTAGCCAAGGTTGTACACGTTATAATGCTCGGTTAAATGGTTATCTAGCACGGTTTCGTAGGTGCCATTTTTTATGGATTGTTTTAGCTCGTTAAAGACATTGCCTAAGTATTCTTGCTGTGATGAAAATTCGTAATAATTTTTATCGGGGCGGCTATATTCTTTGGCAAGTTTATCGATTATTTTTTCGGTCTCGGATTTTTTCTTAAAAAGAGGCATGATTAGGACTCCTTTGATACACATGTAATCATGTTCATGTGATAAATAAGCAAATAAAATATGGTATAACATAATTATACCATATTTTTAAGGAAATTTCAAGAGAGAATTGACTATTTATGTTAAATTTGTGTTAAATCTTGAAAAGATAATTGGGAATCGTTAATTATTCTTTAATCATTGTGCCGATGCCTTTATCGGTAAATAGTTCTAAAATTATGCAATGGAGCAAGTGACCGTCGATAATATGGACGCGCTTGACGCCATTTTTTATTGCGTTTAGGCTGCTTTCCATTTTGGGTATCATGCCACCAGATAGCGAGCCGTTTTTAATCATATCGTTAATTCTATCCTCGTTAATCTCGGCTATCACGTTCTCGTCGGCATCTAGCACGCCTTTTACATTAGTGACGAACATAAGCTTGTGCGCGCCTAGACTTTTAGCGATTTCGCAGGCGGCGGTGTCGGCGTTTATGTTATACACATTACCCTCGGAATCGGTGCCTAGGGGGGCGATAACGGGGATATATTCATCGTCGGTTAGTTTAGTTAGAAGCTTGGTATTAACGCCCTTTACCTCGCCAACGCAGCCTAAGCCTTCGTTTAGCGGGCGGCAGGTGATGAGGTTGCCATCGATTCCGCAAAGACCAATAGCTTTAGCACCTTTTTGATTAAGCCTGCCGACTATGTTTTTGTTGATTTTACCTGCTAAAACCTGCTGGATAATGCTCATCGCCTGAGGGGTAGTTTTACGCAGACCGTCGATGAACTCGCTTTTGATGTTGTAGATATCTAGTGCTGAGTTAATATCGGGCCCGCCGCCATGGATAACGATAGGGTTAATGCCGACGAATTTAAGCAGAGTGATATCCTCGATGATGGCGTTTTCTAGCTCGTTATTTATCATTGCATTGCCGCCATATTTTATAACGATTGTTTTATTATGGAACTTTTTGATGTATGGCAACGCTTCTACCAATAATTGTGCGCTTTTTATGTAATCGTTCATTATAGATTAACTCCTTTAGTTTGCTTTAGCGTGGTGAGTAGAAATTAGTCGATTTAAGTAGATATTAGTCGAGTTATTTGTGATATTTGACATTATTATCTTACAGGGTAATTATATATCTAATGTCGATAAATGTCAATAGGTAGAAAAATGAGGGAAAAATGAGCTTTGACTTAGGGGCGCGGGTAGGTTATAATAGATGTAACAAAAAAAGTAGAGATGAATAAAATAGAATAGCAATATTTTGGATAAAGGGGTGGGAAGTATGAGTATGCAGAAAATACTCGAGTTGGCAGAGAGCCAAGTTGGGTATTTAGAGAAGGCGACGAATTCTAGCTTAGAACATATGACCGCAAATAGCGGGCGGAGTAATTATACCAAGTATGCGCGGGATTACGCTTTGCAGGGGTGGGGGAATTATCAGGCGCAGCCGTGGTGCGCGATGTTTGTATCGTGGTTATTTTTAAAGGTGTATGATAAGAGTTGCGATGATATTATGAAACATTTTAGCTATTGTCCGACGGGAGTAAATCAGTTTAAGGCGCGTGGACAATGGGTTATAAGTGCGCCCCAAGCGGGAGATATAATAATGTTCACCAATGGCAAGGAAGCGTATCATGTTGGGATAGTAACTAATGCGGATTCGGACAGGGTGTACACGATAGAGGGGAATACTTCGAGCGCGTCTGGCGTGGTAGCTAATGGCGGGGGAGTGGCGAAGAAGAGCTATGCGCTAGGGTATAACGGGATATTAGGGTATGGACGCCCCAACTATAAAAATGCAGAAAGTGAGGATGAAATTATGTTAAAGGAATTAATAGAGAAACATGGCGAGGAGAAGGTTAAAGGTGCGTTAGAGTATATGGCTAAAAATGGTGCGCCGATGATATATAATTATGTTGATGATAATATGCCAGACTGGGCGAAACCAACGATAGTGAAGCTGATGGATAAGGGGTATTTAAGCGGTGGCGAGGCTGGGCTAGGTCTGACAGATGAGATGCTAAGGCTGCTGGTGATAAATGATAGAGCGGGAGTGTATGGAGCGAATGATAAATGATTAATGGAAAATGATAAATTATGGGAAACTTTTAGCCTAGGCTAAAAGTTTTTATTTTGCAAATTAATATTCTAAGTAACGGAGGTTGCACATCTAAAAATGCTTGACAAAGGCGATGATTTATGATATAATATAGTGGTTAAATTGGTAATCAAAAAAATATAGTTCATTATTTGTCAATTATTTGACAGATTCTTAAAAAGATTCGATTATTTATGGGGGAGAAAATAATGGCGAAGTCTGGTTCAAATACCAGGAATTCTAAAAATTCTAACGGTTCTAGAAATTCAAGTTCTAGCAAAAATTCGGTGAACAAAAACAGTGAGAATAATAATGGTCTTGCTTTAAGCGAGGATGGCGATACTAAGCTTGTGCTTAAAACGACTGATGATTTACGTGCGTATTTTAGGAAAGACGGTAAGGGTTTTGATTGGCGTGCGTTTGATTTTTATGCAACCGATTTTACCGATGTCACGCCTGAACAATTCTTTTACATACTAGAAAAAACTGCAGAGCGCGGGGATTATTATCCTTATGAGGTGAATTATAGTGCTGAATATAACTCTAAAATGGGGTTTGATAGTGTCGAGCAATGGCGGGCGGCGAAAGAGTTTTTTGCCAAGATTCCAGAAGCGAAGCAGCTAGAGCTTTTAAAAAGTGACAATGATTATGTTATTAGGTTTTCGGCGCAAGTTTGCCCATTTACCAAGACCAATGTTGAGTTTTTGGCTAAGGCTATTTTAGAAGAGCCTGAATCGACAGTTGCAGAAGCTATTTTAAACGAACGCTCGTCGGGGTATAACCCTAAATATGCGCAACAGCCTTTTAGATGGGATAGTATAAAAGATCAGCAATGGGAGTCTGACACTACAGATATTTCTGAATTTATTCAAAAGTTAAGCCCAGGTGTGCAAGCTAAAATGTTAAGGCTGTTTTATTTAGAAGAGCATCAGGATTATAGCTTTCAGGCACTTTTAACCAGGCATTTTAAAAATTCTAAAGAAACCGCGGCGGCAGTGGCGGATATTATGCTTAAAAGTATTGACGAGAGAACTATTCCTTTGTTTTACTACGAGTTTATGAATAGGGCGGATAGGGGCGAGCTTTATAATTTATTCCCTATAAAAAAAGTTGATGATTATATCAAAAAAACACCTAGTGGTGAATATTTTAGCCCTGTAATAGATTTATTGCAAAATATTGCTATGACGCCAGAAGTTATTGATTTGTTTATAGATATTTTTTCGCGGTCGGGGGATGCATTTGAGCCTTATAAAAGAGGCGTGGGGAAATATATTCTTTTGCCGTTATATAAACATGAACGTTATACAACTTTGCCGCCAGATATTGATAGTGCAAGGATTTTTAGGGCTATGCCGCCAGAGTATCAGAAAAAATTTTTAAATATGAGAATGAATGGAATTGTGTTGGCGATTGCTTTGGGCAGCGTTGAGGTTACTAATGCTAGTGTGGAGAATATTATTGACTCGCTTTTAAAGTTTAAGAGGGTTGTTGAATTTAAGGCTAACGACAGAGAGGCTAGTAGGCGAATTGATATGTTTTTTGGTAGAAAAGATGAAGCGTATGAGAAGTTGTCGATGGCTAATAAGTTAGCGATATTGAAAGGGAAGTTCCCTGACGAGTATAGTAAAGACCCTAATTTTAATCCGACTAAAGACATGAGCAACCGCTAATTACAAAAATTTTATGGGGAGTGCATTGGATTATGAAACAGATATTAGAAAATGTTGAAGCAAACATGGTTGATAAAGACTATTACATGGCGTTAAAAGAGATTTGTGACCGAAACAGTGATGATTGCGGGACGGTTGTGGCTAAATATAGCATCGATATGCGTTTTGCGCCGCACCCGATTTCTTTTATATTCTCTGACGAGAAGATGCAACCTGCGCTAGAGTCTGGCGAAGATATAGGCGATGCTGAAGTTATAACGGTTTATAGCCAAGATGAGGCGCGAGAGTTCTTTCATAAACGTATGCAGCAGCAGGTTGATGAATTTTTAAAAGAAAATCCGCCGGGCGATGATATGTTTATTAACTTAGTTATTGACCATATTCGCCAAGAGAATCGGTTCCCTGATAAGCTTGTGCTATCGCGGATTCAAAATAAAGTGAAAGAGGCAGGGCAGCAGGGGGCGACGTCGGCGCGTGCAAAGTTGGCAGGAAGTGGCGAGGAGCCTAACCCTGCGACGCTTACCGAAATGTTGGGTTCTATAAATGAGATGCTAGGGAATATTCGATTAGTGCCTTTAATAGCTATGGATAACATCGGCAAGGTGAGGGATGCAAGGCATATTGGCGCGTTTAAAGTTTACATAAAACTTTGCAAAACGGGCGAGCCGAGGGATGTCTACCCTGAGCAGCGTGTGGCGATAGAGGCAACGACGGCACCGTTTAAATTTACGTTAGAGCCTGACATAAGGGCTACTAATTATCCGTTTTATTCGTCTGGGCATTGGACCATTACGCCATTGCCACCTTTTGATATGGTATGGAAAGAGATTACGTTCCCTGAGAGGATACCGAATTCGGGTGCTAATCGCGGTCGGGTAATGTCGGATGGGAAAGACGTGCATATAACAACGCTGCCGAATTATCGCGAGCAATTGGCTGCTATACATAAAACTTTAGCGGAAGAGATTATGCGCGAGAAGGCGAAGGGACCTTATGAATCGGATATCCCTGAAATTGAGCTTGCAGCGGGCGATAATTATTTTAGTAAGTTTGAAGTAAATATGAACGAACGCGATTATGAGAGATTTGTGGCGGCGGATACTAAAAAGGATAATAATATGATTAAGTTTGTTAAACGACCTAGGTAAACATTGCAAGATTAAGCCGAAAGGCTTATGGGGGAGAAACGCTGGTTATGGATAAGAAGAAATTATTGAACCTAAGTAGCTTTAATTGCAAAGGGACTTCGGGTAAAGTAGACCAAGTGAATGATATATTACAACAATATTATGATGTAAGCACTATGGATGATATTGAGAATGCGTTAGAAACAAAGAACTTTGATGCGGTTTTCTTTTCTCATTGCATAGGCTTGGGCAGCTCGCTTAAACTGGCGCTTAGAATTTTACAAGGCTCGCTAGAATATAAGCGCGAAGATAGCCCGATGTATGTTGTTGGCTGTGCTGCGAAATCGCCCATTATACGCGAAAAAGTTGGCGAGCGTAAGGATGTAAAATGGTTCACCGATTATGAAAGTTTTCTTTTAGAGATAAAGGCTGACAACACAATAAAAAATGACATATTACACAGGGAAAAAGGTGGGGTATCGCACCTTCATCATCTTACTTCTGGCTGCTTGAGGAAATGTGCGTTTTGTAAGTCGAACTATATGGATACATCTAAATTAGATAGTATCCCGCTTGAAGATTTAGAGCGAGAGCTGGCACAAGTTACCGACCCTAGATTGGTGATTGAGGGCATGAACACTACCGAATATGGTTTAGATTTATATGGCAAGCAAAGTTTACATAAAGTTTTACAAATTGCCAGCAAAAACCCTAATATAAAATCTATATCGCTGTCAGAGGTTCAAATGGCAGAGATGTATCCTGAATTATTAAACGAAATTTGCACTAACGAGAAAATTAAAAGCCTGGAATTTAGTTTAGAAAGTGCTTCGGACAGGATTTTGAAGCTCATGAACAGGGGTTATAATAAGGCGCATTTAGAATCGATTTTAACAAAGATTCGTAACGCGCGTGGGGATAGCATACATTTTGATTGCGTAAATATAGCGGGGTTTCCTACTGAAACTATGTTTGATGTAGCCGAAACGGTAAAATTTATTAAGAAGTATAATATTTATCTAAGTCATGTAAGCCCTTATCATAAGGCGTATGGGCTGGTCCCTTCGGATAGTTTGCCAAAGTTAACCGAGAAAGAAATTAAGGAACACACTAAAGTTTTTGAAAAACTTCAGGCGGAGCAACATAATAAAATGAAAGTTTTTTTGCATGGTACAATTATAGATAAAATTGATGATAATCAAATTGATGTAGCGTATGATAATTATGTAGTTTTAAGGTTTACCGGGAGTTTTGAAGATGATAAAGTAGGCGATGAAATCTCGTTTGAACCATGGCGGGAGGAGTCTAGAAAGGCAAGTATAGGGCATAGGCTGAGAGATGTTAAGTTTAATAAGCCGAAACGGAAATCGGGGCAGACGCGTTTGAGGACTAATGCTAAACTGACTAAATAAGTGATGAAAAGAAAAAGTAGCAGGCAACGCACTAGTCGCCTGCTACTTTTTAATTTATCCTAGTGCATTGGGTACAAAGTCGCAATTGCTTCCATCCTTGTTTACGCCGACATACATTAATTGCAAAGGAAGACCTGCTCCATTTGTGTCTATCCAAATTTCGCCGTGGACGATTTCGTATTTATCATATTTGTTTAAGTAATAACATAAAGCTTTTGACTCGACGAATTGGGTATAAGACTCGTTGAAGATATAATATTTATAGTTTTTGGTTCCATTTGTAGAGGTTGCGCCGACGGCGAAATCGTCATATCCGTCTTGGTTGAAATCTTTAACAATAATCTCTGGAATAGTCACAGATGGTTCAAATTCCATAAGTATAGAGATTTTTTCGATGGGGTCGTTCTCTAACGTATCGCTGCCGAGTATTCTTTCGAGCTCACTATTTTTTGTATCAATTGTTGCCTCGTACGCGGCAACTCTGTCTTTTGGAACGATTCCGTGCATAACCGTGATTACACCCACGTTAGTTTCAGCTGTGATTTTTTTATCGAAATCGAATTCGCCCTCAGAAAAATCTGGCGAACTAACATTAAGTGCGGCTACAATTTTAACCGCTTCGGCAATTGTTATAGGGTTGCTTGGGCGGAAAGTGCCATCGGGGTAGCCTTCTAGGATTGTTCCCCTAGAATAAACAGCTGGGCGCGCCCATTCGGGGATATAATCGGTGAAACTTGCTTGGATATAGCTATCGTATTCGTTGCCGCCAAACTTTTTATATATAATTTGTGCTACCTCGGCACGCGTTAATTTGACATAAGGCTGGACGGTTCCGTCGGGATACCCAGAAATGATTCCGCTTGAATAGGCTTGGTTGATATCCCAAAAATATTTATCGTCGTCGTATAAATCGGTAAAATGTTTTAATGTGTCGTAAGGAGTATCCATAGCAAAGGCGCGATTTAGCATGCGAATGAATGCACCGCGTGAGATATGATCATCTGGCTGGCGGGTGACAACATCGTCGCCATCGTAAATAGCGGTTATATTGCGCAAGTGTTTGTAATAACTATACGCCCAGTGGTTTTTTGAAGGCGTGCCATCGTATTTGCCTGCTAGCCCAATGATGGGGGTGAACGCTATAGCTGCGCATAAAACAACAGAAAGGATTCGTTTCATAAATAAATGCTCCTTTTGTAAAAAAAGTGTTTAACTTTAGGTTGATTATATTATAAGGTTCGTGTATTGTCAAGGAATTTATTGAAAAATTTGAGGCTATAATTTATTTATGAAAAACGCAAAAAATCATTTGACAGAAAAATAAAAGTATGATAGAATAGTGTTGAATGGAAGGGGTTTTAGTTAAGATGTCTGAAATTTCTAAGGTTACAAATACTTATGACGAATCGAATATACAAGTTTTAGAAGGGTTAGAGGCGGTTAGAAAGCGTCCTGGCATGTACATTGGCTCGACGACGTCGCGCGGGTTGCATCATTTGGTGTACGAGGTAGTGGATAATGCGATAGATGAGGCTTTGGCTGGGTTTTGTACTCAAATAGATGTGGTTATTAATAAGGATAATTCTATCACCGTTACCGATAATGGGCGCGGGATTCCTGTTGGGATTCACCCTAAAATGGGGATTTCTACCCTAGATGTTGTATTTACTATTTTGCACGCAGGCGGTAAGTTTGGCGATGCAAATAGCGGGTACAAAGTATCGGGCGGGTTGCATGGCGTTGGTGCGAGCGTGGTTAATGCGCTATCGGAGTGGACGCAAGTGCATGTTTCGACTGGCGAAAAAGTGTATGAGCGCAGGTATGAGCGTGGCGCGCCGATGGGCGAGATTGATGTGCAGGATAAAAAGCTTCCGACGGGGACGCGCGTTAGTTTTAAACCAGATGATGAGATATTTGAAGAGCTTGAATATGATTACGATATATTGCTTCAGCGGTTGCGTGAGCAGGCGTTTTTGAATGCGGGATTGGTTATAATATTGACCGATTTGCGCGAGGAAGACGATGAGGGGAACCCGAAATCTGAGCGGTTGCATTATGAGGGCGGGATATGTAGTTTTGTCGAGTATATCAACCGAAATAAAGAGCCGTTGCATGGCGATGTTGTGTATGTAAAGGGCGAGAAAGAGACCTGCATGGCAGAGATTGCTATGCAATACAACCAAGGATACACCGAGACGATTGTGTCGTTTGCTAATAATATCCACACCGGCGAGGGTGGTACCCATGAGACCGGGTTTAAGGCGGCATTGACTCGCGTTATAAACGATTATGCGCGTAAAATTAAGATGCTTAAAGACAGTGATAAAAACCTATCGGGCGAAGATGTGCGCGAGGGGTTAACGGTGGTAATATCTGTTAAGGTGCTAGAGGCGCAATTTGAGGGGCAGACCAAGACTAAGCTAGGAAATAGCGAGGTTAGGACGTTAGTCGATGGCATTATAGCTGAGAAGCTAGAGGCGTTTTTAGAGGAGAACCCTGCGACGGGGAAGATTATAATCGATAAAGCAATGACAGCGGCGCGCGCACGAGATGCAGCCAAGCGGGCGAGGGAGTTAACCAGGCGAAAGAGTGCGTTAGAATCGACTACTTTGCCAGGTAAGTTGGCTGATTGCTCGGAGAAAAATGCTGAATTAACCGAGATATACATTGTCGAGGGTGATTCTGCAGGCGGTAGTGCTAAACAGGGAAGGGATAGGAAGTTCCAGGCTATTTTGCCGCTATGGGGTAAAATGCTTAATGTAGAGAAATCGCGCGTTGATAAAGTGTATAATAACGACAAGTTGCTTCCTGTTATAACCGCGTTAGGCGCAGGGATAGGCGACGAGTTTAACACGAAAAAGCTGAGGTATGGAAAGATAATAATTATGGCGGATGCTGATGTAGATGGTGCGCATATCCGCACGCTATTGCTTACGTTTTTCTATCGTTTTATGTTGCCACTTGTAGAAGAGGGGCATGTGTTTATCGCTCAGCCGCCGCTTTATAAGGTAAGCAAGGGCAAAAAAGAGAAGTATGCTTACACCGACCGTGAGCTGCAAAAAGTGCTAGAAGAGATGGGCGAGGGCTCGACGATTCAACGGTACAAAGGTTTAGGTGAGATGAACCCAGGACAGTTGTGGGAGACGACGATGAACCCTGAAACGCGCACGATGCTTAGGGTGGAGCTAGAAGATGCTATTGTAGCAGATGAGACGTTTACCGTTTTAATGGGCGATAAAGTAGAACCGAGGCGCGATTTTATCGAGCGGAATGCTAAGTATGTGGCTAATTTAGATGTGTAAACGTTCCGTTTAATGTGTCTTAAGCGTTATTTAGTATAGGCAAGGCAAAAAATGGTAAAAATATCCTATATAATTATGTAGGAGGTTTTTACTTATGTTTTTATCTAAACGTGGCAAATTATGTGATACTAATGCGCAAACGCCGATGATAAACCCGAATGTTAACCCAGAGATTATCCACGAAGTGTTGATTGCGCGGCGTGAGTTAGACGGTGCGTTAAGGAATTTTAATTACGCGGACACGCCTGAGTTAGTCGATATTTTTATACATCAGATGGCGTTGGCAACTACTAAGTATAATTACGCCATTAAGCTGGCAAAAGGTTCGGTTGCAACTGAATCGGTTGATAGCGTTGAATCGGCTGGTTAAATTGCGAAATGGCTAATGAAATGTAAAAAGTATTATATAAAATGCGCTAATCCAAGTGGGAGGCGTATTTTGTTATTGTAATGAGGGGCATGTAAAAATGGTTGTGGATTATAGCGTTGGCGTGATAGGTGGTGGGCATGCGGGAGTAGAAGCAGCCTTGGCAGCGGCTAGGATTTTGCGTGCTAGAGGTGAGCGTGCGGTAATGTTTGCGCTGAACCTTGATTCTATTGCGAATATGCCTTGTAACCCTTGCATTGGTGGCAGTGCAAAGGGTATTTTAGTGCGCGAGATTGATGCGCTAGGTGGCGAAATGGGCAAGGCAGCGGACGCGACTTTTTTGCAATCGAGGATGTTAGGTGCTAGCAAGGGTGCAGCGGTGCAGAGTTTAAGGGTGCAGTCGGACAGGCGAGAGTATCAGGCGGATATGA
>JAISIR010000003.1 GCA_031261985.1 Clostridiales bacterium
GTGTAACCACTTGTTTCCCTAACACTTGCCACAACCGTGTATAAATGCCCATAGTCATTAGACGTTACCTCGGTCAACCACCCGGTCTCGCCTTCTAGTAGCACACCATCACGGTACCATTGATACGCCCATAGCGTCGTGTCAGGTGCAGATGTAAGCGCGTTCCAGTTAAATATTGTTGGTGTATATCCACTTATAGACGTTACATATACCGATTGTCCATCAGTGTCTAGGGTTATGACGCCCGTGCCACTTAATGCGCTGCCCAAGGCTTGTATAACCACATATGCGCTCTCAGTTGTAAATGTTGAATAATACGTACCTACTTGCTTCATCTGGCACTTAATCTGCGCACCTACATCCCCCGCACGAACGGTATATGTTGTCGCCGTCTCGCCTGATATAGCCACGTTATTCTTATACCATTGATACGTCCATACATCCTTATCATCATTAGGATAAGTGGTGTCAAAAGTATTAACCGCGGTTAACACGCTGCCAGGTGTTAACGTCGCGCTGCTTACATTAACCTTAGCAGTCTTAATTAGCGTATCACTTGTTGCGTTACCCGTCCACGAGAAATCGATGTAATCGCCTAAGTAACTGGTAGTGTCAAGGTACTTAGCGCGGAAGGTATACGTATGCACGCTGGTGTCTAGTAATGTTATGGATTGCGCATTAGCATCAACCGGATAATCGCTTTGTTTAGCGCCATCTATGTACCATTCAGACCTGGTCTGTAAGTTCCAGTTAACTGGTAGCGGCACGCTATTAGCAGCCGTTGCATCAAACGTCATGGTTATCTTACCCGATACTACCTCGGCAGTCGTGCGCGTTAATTTAAGCAATGTTTTATTAGCCGATGCCTTCTGCCCTTTAAACCCGCGCGATTCCCTACCGCGGACTACTACATTCATTGGTTGACCACCGTCTGCTGCTGTGATTACATATGTCGCATCAGTCGCACCAGGGATAGCCACGTTATTACGTTGCCATTCAAAGGTAAAGTTATCTTTATTAAGTACTTCTAAATCAAGCGCGTTATTCGACGTCACGCCTATTACACCGCCTGGGGCAGCGTTACCAGCTGTTAACGTTAACGTGCCTGCTAGCTCGTACGTTATTAATACCGCATTAGATGTAAGCGTGCCGGCATACCCGCGTTTGGTAGCCCCGCTTTTGGCTATACCTGTCATCTCTACCGATACACGCTTGTTTATATCGGCTGCCGTTGGTGTATATGTGTAATTGGTCGCACCAGGTATCGCCACACCGTCACGGAACCATTTAAAGGTATAGTACGTAGTGCTTACCCCGGTCACTAGCCCTGTGCCGGTTATGTTTAACGCCGCGCCTGCCTTTATACCCTCTGGCAGGCTTATGCTACCCGTTACAGACTTAAGCGCATGGATGCTATTGGACGTAATCGAGTCGACATACCCTGTCTCTGCCTTCGGTGTTATCGTTAAAGTAATATCTTCGTTCCAATCGGTATCGGTTAGTGTATACGTCTCGCCTTCCGCCTCGGGGATAGCGTTAACGCCGCGGTACCATTGATAGCCATAGTTAGCGCTACCCAATGGCAAGGTCAAGCCTAAATCACGCGCGTGTAACGTACCGCCGATTACATTGCTGCCATATATGGTTAACAATCCTGTAGTAGTGCCATTAGACGACGCTACTATCTCGCTCTCTATCGCTGGGCTAGTATACCCGCTAGACGACTTAACGCTTGCTACTACCTTGTACACATGACCATAATCACTCGGTGTTATCGGCAGCGTCCAGTTAGTCGCACCGTCTAACATAGCACCGTCACGGTACCATTGATACGACCAGTCAGACCTATTAGGCTGCGCATCAAGCGCGCTCCAGTTAAAGCCGCTTGGTGTAAGCCCGCTGATAGATGTTACATACACCGCATTAGCGTTTGTGCCTAAGGCTATAACGCCCGTCCCGGTTACCGTCCCGGACTGCACAGGTGTTACCATGGCAGACGTTACCGTAACAGGTTGGTAGTAAGTACCTACTTGCTTTACGCGTAAGCCGATGCCTACGCCTATATCACGTGCCTTAATTACATACGTTAGCCCCGTTGCACCTAGCGATGCACCCGATGCGTTTACCCATTCATACTCCCACTTGGCGTTTACATTCGACGCTTGGTTATTGGTCGCCGTTATTACCCCGCCAGGCGTTAGCTTGTTATACGTTAAAGTGATAGTAGGCGTTATTGTGTTCTGTGGCAATTGAATGGTTTTTTCTACATACTTACCAATGTAACTAGCTTGGTACGTGGTTTTAAGCGTTATCCTAAACGAATACGTATGCACACCCGCTGTTGTTTTTTGAGTTTTTCTATTGTAGCTGTTATCGTTAGCCTCCGCTACACCGTCTACCGTCCATGACTTAGCTCCCGTGCCTTGATATGCATCAAAATATGTTCCAGGAGCCGTCGGGTAGGTGGATAGGGTGGTAGGCATCTCAACATAATTTGAGCCTACCGCAAACTCACTATACAACACAATAAGACCTTTATTACCCGTCTGAACTGTGCCGGTGTACCCTGCCGATGCCTTTCCTGTCACCGTTACTCTAAAGTTAGCCCCGCCATCACCCTCGCGGATGATATATGACGCACCCGTCTCGCCTGCTATCGCTACATCGTTTTTGTACCATGTAAAGGTGTAGTTATTGGTGTTTAGCACTTGGTAATCAAGCGCGTTGTTCGATGTAATGCTTATTAAGCTCCCCGGCGCTGCATTCCCCGCCGTCAAACTCAATGTACCCATCACCTTGTTCTTTATCAATACTCCGTTAGACTCTAATGTGCCTGCGTACCCACGTTTAGTAGTCCCGCTTTTGGCTACACCAGTCATTTCTACTGATATATATTTGTTGATATCATCTACAGTTGGGGTATATGTCGCCGCCGTCGCACCTGGTATTTGCTCACCATCACGGAACCATTTAAAGGTATGATAAGTTGTATTGGCAGTTGCCAACAACCCTGTACCAGTTATACTTAAAGCTTCGCCTACCATTTTACCTTCGGGCAAAGTTATAGTACCTGTTAAATATTTAAGCACTTGCACTTTATTAGATATAACCGAATCGGTATAGCCTGTTCCATCCTTGGCTACTACTAATAGCGTAATATCTGTGTTCCAATCAGCATCTACTAATGTATATGTTTCGTCTGTTGCATCAGGTATGGCTGCACTATCTCTTATCCATTGGTATTCATAGTTAGCAGGGCTCAAAGGCAAATTCATGCCTAAATCCCTCACATATAACGTGCCACCTACTAGATTGCTACCATATATGGCTATCCTGTTCTCTACCGCGTCAGCACTAGCACCAGGTTCGCCTGGCAATGGCGCATTAAGCGCGCGCTTTATCGCCAGCGACTCGTCCGCATCCGCCTCTAGCTGTGCCTGGGCATTTTGCAGTTCTTCAGCCTGTCGCTCGGTCTCGGCAGCCTGCTCAGCCGCCTGCATTTCCGCCGCTGCTTCGGCACTCGCTGCCATAACCCCCTCGGGGATTACACACGCAGATAAGACCATAGCAAATACTAATGCTATAGCCACCATTTTATGTGTTAAACTAAATATGCTAATTACCTCACCTAGTTTATTGTTTTTATTGTTCATATTTACTTCCCCTCTCAAAAACTATTCTAATCCATAATCCAAATTTCGTAAACTTCATTTATACATTAAGTTAGTATATTTAGTTTTGTCTTGATTATATATTGTTGATAAGTAGAATTCTAAAGATAATCCCACACAATTACATTATACGTCATTAAATTACAATATTCAACCCATTTTATATTAAGTTTTATTTACAATATTGTTACATGATAACGTTTTTTTACATTTTATGTTATATTGATAATCATTTAGTAATTGTTTTAAGATACATAATAATCGTAGCTCTCTCATATAATCTCATAAAAGGAGTTGCTACGTATGAGAAAGTTCAAAATAATCTCTATTTTTATCACTCTTTCGTTAATTATCGGCGTATGTGGCGGCGTGTTAAGCCGATACGCTCTAGCTTCTATTAATGTTTCTTCTATTATATCTCACGCTATCCCTACCATTAATATTAATACCACATATAAACCATGGACGCTTCAAGAGTACGCAAAAGCCATTATTGGGTTCGCCATTGCTCCCGAGGGGATACTATCTACCCAGTTTGGCATGCTGCCGACGGAATTTACCATTGCACATGCACAGCCCGAGCCTACACCTACGCCACTGCCCGAGGAATCTAAACCCGTTATTAGCCTAGACATGAGCCCGACAAGTAGCGAGGGGTACTTAAACGCTGGCGGGGTTTTTGTCAAAAATGCCACAACATACACGCCCGATGTATCCGCACTATTAAACTCTAGTTTTGAATGGGATATAAAGGCAGACGGACCTAAAGTTTTAATCACCCATAGCCATAGCAGCGAGAGCTATAAAGCAACGGCAGAGAATTTTTATTATCCCTCTGACCCCGACCGAACCCAAGACCCGCGATATAACGTTATGCGCGTGGGCGAGGTTATGACTAAAACGCTAAACAATATGGGCATCGAAACTATCCAAGACCGAGTTATACACGACTACCCCGAATATAATAAATCGTATAAAAACGACTTAGCCACCATAAATAAAATTTTGGCAGACAACCCTTCTATTAAGGTAGTTATAGACGTCCACCGTGATAGTATGCAACGCAGCGACGGCACGCGGATTAAAAATGTAATAGATATAGATGGTAAAAAAACAGCGCAAATAATGCTTGTTACCGGCACCGACCAAATGGGTTTAGACGCGCCTAATTGGCAAAGCAGCCTACAGTTTGCAATGAAGCTTCAGCAACAAATGAACGAGATGTACCCTAAACTAACGCGTAGTATAGACCTGCGCCAAGAGCGATTTAACACACACGTTACCCTTGCATCTATTATAATGGAAGTAGGCAGCAGCGCAAACACTTTAGAGGAAGCCGAAGCAGGCGGTGTGCTTGCGGCAAATGCTTTAGGTGAATTGTTAAATAAAATGAAGTAAAAAATTTAACACTCTCTTAACATAACCCTCAATTTTTATATTGAAATTCCTTATATATTATGATACAATATATATAAGGAATGATTTTTATGCCTGATTTAAACCAAAGACAAAGCACCGCTAAAGTTCCAAATAACTTAGAGCTTTTTTTGGCATTGCTTAATAAAAAAAGTAGAATCCATCAAATTTTTGATAGAATAAGCGCAAGGCATCGTGCCGAGCTTGCCAAAATAGCAGAACGATTACTATCAATAGACGCCGAACAAAATAATATCGAAGCACAATGCCGCGATATAGAACGCAAGCAAGAGATGGTAGAGCATGGCAGGGAACTTATAGACAAAAAAATGCCTAAAGTTGATTGGCTTTTGTCTGTAATAGGTAGCGATACAAAACTTGTCCAACATGTTGCTCTTGATAGATTAGACAAACGCTCGATATTTAACTTTAACTCGTTAAAAACGTTTATGGAATCTAATAAAGAGCATGCCCTAGACCCCCGCTCTTACGATTCTACAGACTCGTTCACCTTAATTGCAACGATAGATTCGGCACTTTATTTAGCAGCCAAAACCCTAGAGTTTGGCATGAATTGTATTAACGAAGTCAATACTCTAACACCGATTGCACATTACAATTTGTTCGAGAAATACAATACCTGGATAAGCAATCTTTACGATAAGCCACAAAATTTAAATAAGTCTTGCACCGAGGCAACCACTATATTGCATACAATGTATAATATGGTTAAAAAATCATGTCACTTACTAGATAACCCCGACGAGTTGCACGACTTTACCTTCCCTAGATATCTAAGTTCACCACTTAATACCTATGGCGATGTATACGATATTGTGCTAGATTTAGAAAAACGCTTGCCCATATTATGCGACAAATGCCACCAGCTAAGCAAAGAGTTAATAGATACCGGATTGCTTGGTGCAACCGAGAACGCGCAGGCTACATCGGAATATTTAAGGGATAAATACAGCCAGCTATATACCGAATATAAAGATATAGCAAAAAAGGCTGATGAAAAACAAGCCGAGTATAAAACAAGAGAAAAGAAAAAATCACATGCCTTAAACGAAGTCGATAATCAACTAGAGAAAATCCCTATTAAATATAACGATTATAACTTAACCGATTATTTTGTCAAGCTTTCGTACAAAGATATTAATCGCTCCATCGAGCTAATCGAAGACATTTTATACGACGACGTTTCGGAAGATTTTAACGCAATGGTAAACGAAATGATTGCCGACCGTCAAAAGAAGATACCAACCAAAAAGAATAAAGTTAAAACCAGGCCAATAAATCGCATGTTAGCAGAGGCAAAGTCTAAAGTAGAAAATGCCAATGCAGACGAGTCTAATCCGTCAGAATTTGATGATATGCTTATCGATAACGTCGACGAGTTTTTATTACAACATGGCAATGCCGAAAAGTTATCTACTCTAAAAGAGTATTTTGACGATAAAAAGCTTGCCAGGATAGCCAAGTGTATAGCAAGCTACGAAAGCGGTAAGCTAAAAGCTCCTAAACTATACTGTAGCAACGAATATAAAATTGGCGTTAATTTCCATAATTTTGTAGGTCAAAACATGCGTATAACTTTAAATCGCGAAATCGACGACGGCAAAACTACCTTCAAAATAGGCAGAATCGAACCAAGAAGCGAGGTTTATAGCAGAAAATCTACCCGCGCATATAGGTAAAATTATTTATAGCTCCAAAATGTAAATTTAGGGATAATTTTTATAATTTGGTAAAAAATATTACTACAATGTAATTAATTGGAGTGATATAATAATGAAAGCAACAGGAATTGTACGAAGAATAGACGATTTAGGACGCGTGGTTATACCTAAAGAAATCCGCCGAACCATGCGCATCCGTGAAGGCGACCCGTTAGAGATATTTACAACTCAAGAGGGCGAAGTTATTTTTAAAAAGTATTCACCAATCGGTGAGTTCGAGCCTTTTGCCATTAAATATGCCGAAACTTTAACTAAAACAAGCGGTCACCCTACCGTTATTACCGATAGAGATACAATCGTAGCTGTTTATGGCGTGCCCAAAAATCAACTAAATAACAAAAAGGTTTCTGCCGAGCTAGAAAACATCATGAACGATAAATTAAACATCATAGTTAAGCCAAACGAAAAAATGAACGTCCCCGTTGCCGATGGTATAGATAAATATAGTGCTTCGGTTGTTTGTCCTATTATATCCGAGGGCGATAGCATTGGCACCGTTGTCTTTTTAAACGACGGCAAAAAAGAGACTATTGGCGTGGTAGAAGAAAAATTAGCCGAAACCGCTGCCGGCTTTTTATCTAAACAAATGGAGTAAACGCTTTAACATTACTATAATTTAAAACTTTTGACAATGTCAAAAGTTTTTTTGTATTAAATGTCAAATTAAATGTCAATAAGTCTTGCAATTTTTCTCGTTATATGATAGCATGTACTTAACAAACATTTAAAAGGAGATAACAAAATGCAAAAAGTATTAGATTTTTTAAAGAAAACACAAACATATTACATCGCAACTTGCGATAACGGTCAGCCACGCGTTCGTCCATTCGGCACAATCAACTTATTCGAGGGCAAGCTTTATATCCAATCCTCACACAAAAAAGACTTTGCTGCTCAGGTTAAAGCCAATCCTAAAGTCGAAATTTGTGCCTTCGATGGCGAGCGTTGGTTGCGCATTGCTTGTGAACTGGTCGACAACTCAACTCCCGAGGCAATAACTTCTATGATGGACGCATACCCAGAGCTTAAACCTATGTATGAAGGTTCCGATTGCAACGCTGTCTACTACCTTAAAAACGCAACAGCTAGGTTTTATAGCTTTACCAGCGACGATATCGAGGTTATTGAGTTTTAAAAAAGGAGAAAACTTATGACATTTTGGGACGCAACGGCAAGAATATATGACTTTTTCGAGAAGTTTAATCCTGCATATACACAAATGATACAAAGATTAACTGAAATTATACCCAAAAATAGCACCATTCTTGAACTAGCAGCAGGAACAGGAAATATTTCAAAAAAGGTGAGCCATAAAGCAAAGTCCGTCTTATGCACAGATATATCAAATAGCATGCTAAAGGTTGCAAAAGGCAAAATGAAAAATATATCAAATGTAGAGTTCGCACTCGATAGCATTTATGATATTAATCAATCAGATAATTCTTTTGATGTTGTTATAGCTAGCCAAGTTTTTCATCTGCTAGACGAACCTAAAAAAGCAGCGATAGAGATAAAACGCGTGGCAAAAGATATAGCAATTATGCCTATCCCTATAACCAAAGATGCTAACCCGTGGGGTAAATTCTTGATAGGATTATACAGACTTTTTGGCTATCGCGGAAAGAAAATGAGCTTTGAAGAATGTAAAGAATTTGTAAGTAATATAGGCTTTAAAAATTGCGAATTTATATTAATAAAGGGAATTGTCCCCATCGCGATTGCCATTTGGTCTAAGTAAAAATAAAAATTATTTTCGGCAGCTTGTCGCCGAAAATATCATATTATCTTTAGAAGCGCAGGCGGATTCACTCCGCCGAAGCGTATTTTATTTAAAAAGGAGCAAACACCATGATACTAGATGCAATTAAAAAAAGAAAATCAATTAGAAGTTATGATTCAAACGCAATTGTAAGTAAAGAACAAATTAAAGAACTATTAGAAGCAGCCATGCTTGCACCTTCTGCTTGTAACTGTCGCCCAGTTGAATTTATAGTTGTGCAAAACCGTGAACTCCTTAATAAAATAACAGAAATTCACCCATACACCTCTATGCTTAAAACAGCTAGTTGCGCAATTATAGTGTGCAGCAATTTAGATATTCACAACGATATCACCAAAACAGGCATGTATATGCAAGATTCCGCAGCTGCGACAGAAAATATCTTGATTCAAGCCGCAAGTATGGATTTAGGCACATGCTGGTGCGGCTTAGCTCCTAACCCTACGCATTATAAAAATTTTAGGGAATTACTAGGCCTGCCCGAAAGCATCGAACCGTTTAGCCTAATTGCTATCGGCACGCCTGCTGAAGATTTTGGCAGCCGCGGATTCTATGAAGAAGATAAAGTTACTTGGATGTAAAAGGATAACATACCCTCATCTTTTCACTCTTCCCCCGCTTTCTGCATAATATATCAATAAAGATATATTTGTAAGGAAGCGGTTTTTTATGAAATGCACAAGAAATACATATATTAATGTACCACCTCATTGCGCAAATTACGATTGCTGTTGCCCGCCTGGTCCAAAGGGCGATACAGGAGCAACAGGGGCAACTGGTCCACGCGGTTTCCGAGGCTTGTCGGGTCGTGACGGTTCACCTGGTCCCGCCGGCGCACCTGGTCCAACAGGTCCAACAGGGCCTGCAGGTCCCTCGGGAGCAGCTGGGTCCGCGGGCGCACCAGGGCCTAAAGGCGATACAGGCGCAACAGGAGCTGCTGCACTTGCAAACGCTCAAACATACGACCCCAATAAAACCGATTACCTTATTGGCGATGTTGTAATTTACGATACCCAAGTTTATTATGTCACAAACTCCCCTCAAAGCGGTCTACCAGGGATATCCCCCGATTTTGCCACGCTTAATGTAACAAGCGACACTCCTGGCGCAACAGGCGCAACAGGTCCAAAAGGCGACACAGGTGCCACAGGCGAGCCTGGTCCAAAAGGTGATACAGGAGACACAGGCGCAACAGGTAGCACAGGTGCAACTGGCGAGAAAGGCGACACTGGTAGCACAGGTAGCACAGGGGCAATGGGCGAAAAAGGCGACACAGGTCCGCAAGGCGTTCAAGGTAATGTGGGCGAGGCAGGCCCAACTGGCGACACAGGCGCGACAGGCGCAATGGGCGACACTGGCGCGCAAGGTTTGCAAGGTATCCAAGGTAATACAGGCGCAACGGGCGACACAGGCGATATTGGCCCACAAGGTATCCAAGGCGTGCAGGGTGCAAAAGGCGACACAGGCGATACAGGCGCAACAGGTGCCACGGGCGAGCCTGGAGCAACAGGATCCACAGGCGCACAGGGCATTCAAGGTATAAAAGGTGACACAGGCGATACAGGAGCCATTGGCGCAACAGGTCCTACAGGTGCAACTGGAGCAACAGGTCCCACAGGCGCGACGGGCGATACAGGTGAGCAGGGCATTCAAGGTGTCCAAGGTGCGCGCGGAGCCACAGGCCCCACAGGTAACACAGGAGCTACAGGCCCCATAGGTCCAACTGGCGACACAGGCGACACTGGCCCTATAGGTCCAACAGGTGATACAGGTGCAACAGGAGCAACAGGTCCAGAAGGTATCCAAGGCATTCAAGGTATACAGGGTGAAATCGGTCCCACCGGCCCTATAGGTCCGCAAGGTATCCAAGGTACGCAAGGCGATACAGGAGCCATTGGACCAACTGGTGACACAGGCGCAACAGGCGCCCAGGGTATCCAGGGCGAGCAAGGCATTCAAGGTATTCAGGGCGAAACAGGCGCACAGGGTATCCAAGGCATCCAAGGCCCTCAAGGCGCAGTTGGCACATTAAACGGTTCATACGATACTCTTGCAGATTTACTTGCCGCGCACCCAACAGGCACTCAAGGCGCAGCGTATTATGTAAACCCCGACTTGTACATTTGGGATACAGACTCTCAAAGCTGGGTGAATCTTGGTCAAATTGCAGGTCCTGCAGGTCCAACAGGTCCGCAAGGTGTTCAAGGCGTTCAAGGCGCAACAGGCCCGCAAGGTATCCAGGGTGAGCAGGGCATTCAAGGTGCAACAGGCGCAACAGGTCCCACAGGCGATATTGGTCCGACAGGCCCGCAAGGTATCCAGGGTATTCAAGGTGTCCAGGGTGAAAAAGGTGACACAGGTGACACAGGAGCTACAGGAGCAACGGGTGACACAGGTGCAACAGGCGCCACGGGAGCAACTGGTAGCACAGGGGCAACAGGTGCCACAGGCGCAACGGGCGCGACAGGCGCAACGGGAGCGACGGGCGACACAGGTCCGCAAGGCGTTCAAGGCGAAACTGGCGAGCAAGGTATTCAAGGTATTCAAGGTGTAAAGGGGGATACAGGCGCGACTGGAGATACAGGGCCTACAGGCCCGACAGGAGCAACTGGCGACACAGGAGCAACTGGTAGCACAGGTGCCACGGGAGCTACAGGTAGCACAGGTGCCACGGGCGCACAAGGCATAAAAGGCGACACAGGTGCGACAGGTCCCGCAGGCCCAACAGGTGCCACAGGTCTGCAAGGTATTCAAGGCTTACGCGGAGCAACAGGTGCCACGGGCGCAACGGGAGCAACTGGCGCGCAAGGTATCCAAGGTGTAACAGGTGCGACAGGTGCAACTGGTAGTGCAGGAGCCACAGGAGCTACAGGCGCGACAGGTCCGCAAGGTATCCAAGGCGTAACAGGTCCAACAGGTCCGCAGGGTGCCACAGGTATCGCAGGTCCAACAGGCGCAACAGGGGCAACGGGCGCTACAGGAGCAACAGGGGCGACAGGTGCCACAGGCCCTTCACCAACCTTCACTTTTTCAACCGTCACAGCAACCGCAACCGTTCCAGGCGGTGGCAATGTAAACAGCTTAACCGCCACCTGCCCAAGCGGAACACAATTAGTATCTGGCGGATTTTTAGAGCCAGACAATAGCGGCGAAATAATTTTTACCAGAAGCACACCGAACATATCTGGTAATAGCTGGCAGGTAACCGCTAAAAATACTACGTCTTCAATTTTAGGAACATCGCACCAGATTCAAAGCTATGCCATTTGCATGAAAAAAGCTTAAAACCATTGCAGAAATAATAATCAATAACTTTATTCTCGTTTCTGCATTATTTTTCATATTCCCCCTCTCACAATCATAAAATTATAACATATTCAAGTAAAAAGATTCGAGGGATTAAATGAAAATTTATAATATTAAGCTTAAAAAACCATCTAAAACAAGCAAAATTTCTTCCGTCTTAATTGCCTTCGCTTGCGTAATGTGCATTCTTACAACCGTGGCTGCTGCTACATATACCGTCGTCTCGGGCGATTCTATGTGGAAGATAGCTGTTAGATATCAAATAGGTTTAAGCGAGATTATCGGTGCCAACCCGCAAGTCGCCAACCCTGCCCTTATCTACCCTGACGACAAACTAACTATCCCTAACATAGACGCCACCAAAAACATCGAGCAACAGGTAATAGATTTAACTAATAACGAACGTACAAAAGCAGGGCTTGCACCGCTAAAAGCCAATTGGGAGCTGTCCCGCGTGGCTAGGTATAAATCGCAAGACATGATTGACAAAAACTACTTCTCTCATACATCGCCTACCTATGGCTCGCCTTTTGATATGATGAAACAGTTCTCTATTTCGTATCGTGCAGCAGGTGAGAACATTGCGTATGGTCAGCGCAGCCCTGCCGAAGTGGTTAATGCCTGGATGGGCTCGTCTGGGCATAGAGCCAATATTTTAAGCAATAATTATACCGAAATCGGCGTAGGCGTGGCGCAAAAATCTAACGGACAATATTATTGGACGCAAATGTTCATACGCCCGCAATAATATATAAAAAACAAATTGCCAGCTCGTCGGCAATTTGTACAAAATATCTTTAGAAGCGTAGGCGTGATTCATTCGCGCCGCAGCGTGTTTTATTTAAATCAAAAGTTGCCGACACATTTGTCGGCAATTTTTATTATATCACATTATTTAAAGTGAATAAAACTCGGTAGGCGAATGGTCGTCTGTAAAAGGCTCGCGCTCGGCAATAACTCCTGTATAAAGCGTCTGCAATAAAGCATTAAAATTAGCATCTGTGCTGGTTAAGCTTGGCGCATAAGGCGAGTTTAAGGCTACCAACATTACATTTTGCTTAACTTCTGGTGTGTCGGGATGCGTTAAATATACAAACACTTGCGGAAACACCTCGCGCAGCGTTGCATACACCGCCTCTAACATCTTAGCATCTTTGCCCTGCGCTGCCGATATTAAGTTCATTATATATACACCATTATCATCAAGCGATTCTAATATCTTCCTGTGCGATTCCACCGTTACAAGCTCATATGGCGGAGTAGACGATTTAAACGCATCACCAAAAATAGCATCATACTTTTTTGTGTTTTGGTTCAAAAACGACCGTCCGTCCTTATGAATTATACCAAGCCTAGGATTATTAACATCTAGATTAAAATACTCTTGCGCTATTTTAGTAACTTTAGGGTCAATTTCTACAACATCCATAGTATTATTAGGGTGCTTATTTAAATAATATTTAGGATAACTATACCCCGCGCCACCTAAAATCATTGCATCTTTCATGCTAGGGTTAAAATGCTCAGCTAAATCGTAATACTTAGCATAATCAAACACTAACTCATCGCTTCCGTTTAGATACATACCACTTTCGTATGCTACTCCCATCTTAAAATACCTAACATCTTCCGAATCAGCAATAGCTACAGAAGTGTACTCCGTCTCGCCCTCGTAAACTATATTTGCATTAACCGATGATAACCCAATAGGTTTAAGTATAAAGAAAAATAGAATTATAAGCGCGCTTAGCGTAATCTTCTTCCATAAGTTATATTTAGGAGTAAGCAATATTGCAATAATTACTAATAATAACGATACAACTCCAACAATTATTGTATTGCCAAGCAAAGGAATCAACACAAACCCTGCCAAAAATGTACCAACAATGCTCCCAAAGGTAGACATTGAGTACAAACTGCCCATGGTCGAGCCAGTGGTATCTAACGAAGTCAGAGTAAGCTTAACCGCATAAGGCGAAACCATTGCTAATATTAACGCAGGAACAGCAAACAATATAGTAGCCGATAATAACCCAGCAGCAATTAATGGCATGTTTAGCATATTAATAACAGCCAGCAAAGGAGTTTTTATTATGCCCATTATGGCAATGCAAAGTGCGCCTAAGCTTATAATGTTGGAATATCTCTCGATAGATGGCGACTCATCGGCAATTTTACCACCGATATAATACCCAAGTGCCATGCTACCCAAAATGATACCAATAAGCGATGCCCAAATATACATCGAAGTACCAAAGAACGGTGCTAAAATTCGGCTGCCAGTTAATTCTATTATCATGGTACATGCCCCGCAAATAAATACGCTAAGCAAAAGAATAATATGTTGCTTTTTCATAAATAAAAATCCCTTTCTGGTTAAGTTCTAAGTAACTACTAAATACATAACCTACCATATTATAATCTCATCTTCCGTCTCAATTGGCGTTGGCACAGGCGAATTAAGCGTCGGCGGCCTTACCCCGCCACTTCCGCTCCCGCTCGTCGTCGGCTTGGGCGATTCCCCTACATGCACCGTTGCAGGATGCGCACTACAAGACACATTACTTATAGTAGTATCCCCATATTGATACGTCCCATCTTCGTTTATCACTACCTCTGCCGTGATAATATTAGTCATAGGACAATTGTCGGTAGCTATCATCCCTGTTTCTTTATCAAAAGTGATAGTCGTCGTCTTTACCTCAGACGAAGGCGTTGGCTCGGGACTATACGCTGCACCCTCAAACCTTTTGCCTGGCAAATTCTTATGAATGGCAGACATTACCTTTACCCATGGCGGAATCGTTGGGTTTACCGATACACCAGAAATCTCTTTAGGCGTGTCATATCCAAACCATACCGCCCCTACATAATAAGGAGTGTACCCAACAAACCATCTATCCTTATCATCATCAGTCGTCCCTGTTTTACCACAAATATCAATATCGCTTCTAAAATTAGCTGGCGAACCCGTCCCGCCTGTTACTACGCTATGCAACAAATTATTCATCGTCGCCGCTGTTTTAGAGCTAAATACGTTAGTATTCTTCTGCTTATTAGTTAATATCTCCTTACCGTTACTATCTAATACCTTGGTATAAGTAATCGGTGTCGAAAAAACTCCGTTATTAGCAAAAGTGGTATACGCTCCTGCCAATTCACGCACAGATATTCCATTTGTCAACCCGCCCAACGCAAGCGACGATAGGTTTTTATCCTGCTCTACCAGCGATGTAACACCCATCTCTTGCAGCTTTTTAAACGATTGCTCTATACCCACCTTCTCTAGCACTTGAACGGCAACTGTATTTGTAGATTGCTGAATAGCATATCTTATAGTCATGTTCCCTCGGAAGCCCGAGTAGTAGTTCTTAGGCGACCAACTGCCATAAGTAACGCGTTTATCGGCATAAATAGTGGTAGGCGTAATTAAACCAAGCTCTACCGCTGGGCCATACACGCTTATCGGCTTAATAGAAGACCCTGCCTGGCGCAACGTCTGCGTTGCCCTATTTAGCGTTAAGTCCGCCTTCTTCTGCCCGCGCCCGCCTACTATCCCTTTAATTTGCGAGGTTGTAGGGTCTATTACTACCATGGACGATTCTGGCTGAACATCGCCCCTTAGCTTAGGGAAGGTCTTATCGCTGCTATAAACATCATCCATAACCGATTGCACATTAGGGTCTACCGTTGCATATATCTTTAACCCGCCATTGTATATCATCTTAGTAGCCATTGCCTCGGTCATTCCGTTTTTAGACTGAAGGTCGGCTAGCACATCAGTTATCACTTGGTCGGTAAAATATGTCTGATTACTATGTAACCCTATCGTGCCATTTTTAAGTACTATCTCTTCGGCTATTGCTTTATCATGCTCATCTTTAGTTATATAGTGAAGCTCTAGCATTTTATCTAAAACTAAATCACGCTTTTCGCGGCTAATATCAGGGTTAATATAAGGGTCATACCTCGAAGGATATTGCGTTATCCCCGCTATTAAAGCACATTGCGCAAGAGTCAACTCTTCAACTGGCACACTAAAATACGCTTGCGCCGCCGAGCCTACACCATTACACCCTTGGCTTAAATAGATGGTATTTAAGTACAACTCTAAAATCTGGTCTTTACTAAGCTGCCGCTCAAGCGCAACGGCTTGGATAATCTCCTTTGCCTTACGCATAACGGTAACGTCTTTATCGCCCGTTACATTCTTAATTAGCTGTTGGGTTAGCGTGCTTGCCCCCCTGCCACCCGGACGCCTAAAGATATAATCAAAAGCTGCCTTAGCGGTAGACTTTATGTCAAATCCTCCATGCTTATAAAACCTCTCATCTTCTATTGCCACAATTGCATTTTGCAAATTAGCTGGGATAACTTTTAAATCCACCCACACGCGATTCTCGGTGGCATAAAGTGATTCATATTCGCTAGCATTCCCCTCAGCATCTACCGAGTAAATAAAAGATGTAAAGTTAAGCGCAATATCGTCTAAATTTAAACCCTTTGTAACATTTATTAACCCAAAAATCATGGCTGTAACGGTAAAAATACCTAGTGCCATAATAATACACAAAGCTGTGAAAGCAATTTTTATCCTGTGTTTAGCCTTGGGCGAAAGCTTTGGCTTTTTACCCTTGCCTGTGCCGCGTTTACCATTTGGTGCATTGTTTGCGTTTTTTGCGCCATAGGTCGAGTTATATTGCGAATGTTGTGTGTCGTCCTGTGTTCTGCGAAACATATATCATCAGCACCTCACTACTTTTTATAACGTTAATTCCGTGTAAATTCATCGTGTTTTAACTAGGCATAATACACCTAAAATAACATTTGTATTCTATCACATAAACGCAAATATGTCAACTAAAACTTTTTTGTAAATATTGACAATTTACCTAGATTATGATAATATACCCATATACTCAACCAAAGGAGTCAAGAACCATGCCTCTCACCCAAAATAAATTACTTATAGCCACTAACAATGCAAATAAATTAGCCGAGTTCCGCGCCGTTTTGCAGCCAAAAGGCTTTGAAGTCCTATCCTTGCGCGACCTTAATATAAACATAGACGTCGTGGAAGACTCCGACACTTTTGAAGGCAACGCACTAAAAAAAGCACGTGAGATATTCGATATCGCTAAAATTCCAACGATTGCCGATGATAGCGGCTTATGTGTCGATGCTTTAAATGGCGCACCAGGCGTGTACTCTGCACGATACGCAAGCGACGAGGCACCAGGCGAGCGCACCCATTCGGGCGATTGGAGCCTAGACGATGCTAACAATAACAAACTATTACGTAATATGGATGGCGTTAAAAATCGAACCGCTCATTTTACCTGCGCCCTAGCTATTGTGTTTAATCAAAACGATTCTGTCTGCATTACTAAGGAATGGCATGGGCTTATATCCGACCAACCCGCTGGCGATAACGGTTTTGGCTACGATGTTATTTTTTATCTTCCAGAGTATAAAAAAACGTCAGCTCAAATTTCGCCTGACGAGAAAAACAAAATTTCTCACCGCGCCCAAGCAATTAACGCCCTAGTTGACGAGATTAGCGTTCACACCCCTTGCCAATCCAATCAAACGCCCCAAGCACGATAATATAGTAAGCAATCACTTAATTAAGGAGAAATACAATGCCCCGCACTCTTTTTGTCTCAGATTTAGACGGAACCATTTTAGATGCAACCGCCACGCTTCCGTCACAGGCCGCCGATACTTTAAACACCGCCATTAAAAACGGTGCTAACTTTACCATTGCAACAGGACGCGGCGAATCAGCTTTAGAAATCATTAAACCTATTAATTTTAACCTGCCCATTATTATGCTAAACGGCGCGTTAATCTACGATTGTAACACTAAAGAATATTTAATGACCGACTCCTTCCCTACCCAAAAAATTAACGAGATTTTAGACAAAACAGCTCATTGCAATATCGCAAGCACTATGTTTCATGGTATAGATGCGCAAAACAAAATGGTGCATACCCCTCAAGCCGATTGGTCAGACGAAAAGATTTTAGATTTTGGTTTTGTAGATACTCTCGATAAAGTAAAGCCTGCCTACCAAATCCTACAGCAAATTAGTGATATATCCGTCTTTTTACACCCCTGCCCATACAATAACACATGGTTCTGTGACGTAACTAATAGCAACGTCTCTAAGGCCAAAGCCCTTAGCTGGCTACGCGATAAATTTAATTTTGATAAAATAATAGCCTTTGGCGATAGCTTAAACGACCTCTCTATGGCAGAATCCGCCGACGAATTTTACGCCGTTGCAAATGCACACCAGCAAGTCAAAGCCGCCGCCACCGATTGTATTGGCTATTGTGTAGATTCTGCTGTCCCAAATTGGATTATCGAACATTGCTGATTCGCAAAACCCCTTTTAATTCCTATATTAATTTTAAAATTTAACATTTTCTTAAAAAAATTGCAAAAAGGTCTTTACAAAAAAAATTCAATGGTGTATAATAGATTATACCTTAGAGGAAAGCGCGCGTTATGTCTAAAGTTTCACTAAACAATTTAACATTCAGCCAACTAGCAGACACACTTAATTGGCTGCCTGCCTTTAGGTCTAAGCAAGTGTTTAAATGGCTTAGCATAGGCACGCAAAGTTTTGATGACATGACTAATCTATCTAAAGATTTACGCGCCACACTTAGTAATAAATATAACTTATGCACAGCAAAAATTATAACTAAGCTTGCCTCTAAAACCGATGGCACCATTAAATACCTTATCGGTCTAAACGATGGCAATTGTGTCGAATCGGTCTTTATGCGTTATGCGCATGGCAACTCGGTCTGCATATCCACTCAGGTAGGGTGTAACATGGGCTGCAGCTTTTGTGCATCTGGTAAAAATGGCAAGGTGCGTAATTTAACAGCCGCCGAGATGTTATTGCAAATATCGCTTATCGAGCAAGATAACGCACATTTGCTAGACGAAAACCACACTCGCGTAATAAGTAATATTGTACTAATGGGCATAGGCGAGCCGCTAGATAATTACGAGAACGTACTTAATTTTTTAGAAATTATCAACCACCCCGACGGTTTTAACATCAGCCATCGCAATATATCGCTTTCTACATGCGGGCTGGTCGATAAAATTCGCGATTTAGCTGACCTCCACATGCAAATTACTCTTTCGGTATCGCTCCATGCTACTTCTAACGAGGTTCGCAGCAATATTATGCCGGTTAATAAGCGATATCCTATCGACGAGTTATTAAAAGCTTGCGATTATTACACCAACGCTACTTCGCGCCGAATCTCTTACGAATATGCTTTAATAGACGGTGTAAACGACACCGCAGACGATGCTAAAGTCTTGGCAGATTTAATGCAAAACCGCTTGGCGCATGTCAATTTAATCCCTGTTAATGCTATAAAAGACGGTGCGTATGCCCCCTCACCTAATGTAAAAAAGTTTAAAGATATATTAACAAAAAACGGTATAACGGCAACCGTGCGCCGAACCCTTGGCGCAGATATCGCCGCCGCTTGCGGACAATTAAGAAATAATGCAGAGCAAATGTAATATTCTCAAACTCTTAATTAAGCTCGTCATTGCGGGCAGGGCTCCCGCAATCTATATACAATGTTTTAATTTATTACGATAACTGTTCATTGTTCACTTTTAAAAAAAGGAGGTGCTTCTTTGCAATTAACAAACATATCATCTTGCACACATAAAGGCTTGGTTAGAGCCGAGAATCAAGACGCATGCTTCGTCGCTGACGATAATTCTTACGTAATAATAGCCGACGGAATGGGCGGCCATAAAGCTGGTGAAGTAGCAAGCAACGCAGCCCTCACCGCATCAAAAAATAAAATTTCGCAACTATTGCAAACAGGCGCGCCACAAACTCCAGCCGCAGCCATAGATATCGTTACACAAGCCATTAATTGCGCAAACGAAGTCACCTTCGAGCTTGCTAAAACCGACGACGAAAGCTTTGGTGGCATGGGTACAACACTATTAATAGCTTATTTTGCCGACGAATTTATAGTTATAGCGAATGTAGGCGATAGTCGTGCATATACTATAAATAGTACCGAAATTAAGCAAGTAACTATCGATAACTCGCTAGAAACCCTTACAGATACAGGTAAAAAACGCATTATGCTAACCCGCGCGGTAGGCAGCGATTATTCTGTAGAAATAGACACATATACTTTAACTAATTTGCCAAACGACACATATATTTTGCTTTGTTCCGATGGTTTATATAACGAAGTTTGTGATTTTGAACTAGAACAATTAATTAAAAATGGTGCAGATGCAAGCCGTTTAACCCAAGTAGCAAACGAGCGCGGCGGGCATGATAATATAACTGCAATAGTAGGGGAGATAAAATAATGATACAAGTAGGAAATCTCTTTGCTAACAGATACGAAATACTAGCCGAAATTGGCACAGGTGGCATGGCGAATGTTTATAAAGCCAAGGATAACACCCTAAACCGCTTTGTGGCAATTAAGGTTTTAAAAGACGAGTTTAAAGACGATGACGAGTTTGTTATGCGCTTTAGAAGCGAGGCGCAATCTGCCGCTGTCCTTACTCATCAAAACTTGGTTAGTATATACGATGTAGGTGTGTATGACGATACCTACTATATTGTTATGGAATTTGTAGATGGTATAACACTAAAAGAATACATACGCCAAAATAATATGCTAAGTTGGCAGCAGGCAGTTCAATTTACCCAACAAATCCTACGCGGAATCGAGCATGCACATAAAAAAGGTATCGTTCATCGCGATATTAAACCACATAATATAATGGTAACTAAAAACGGTCTACTTAAAGTGATGGATTTTGGCATAGCCCGCACCGCTTCGTCTTACACCGTTAAAATGGGCGACACCACTATCGGCAGCGTGCATTACTTCTCGCCCGAGCAAGCACGCGGCAGGCATACCGACGAGCGCAGCGATATATATAGCCTAGGCATCGTAATGTACGAGATGCTAACAGGCCACGTCCCCTTCGACGGCACATCTACCATTGCCGTTGCCATGATGCACATTAACAATATCCCGATATCGCCTAAAGAATATAATATATCTATACCACTTTCTATCGAAGATATCTTAGCCAAAGCCATAGCCAAAGATATTATTCAACGTTACCAAAGCGCAACTGATATGTTGTTAGACCTGCAGCTTGCCCTTAGCAACCCCGATGTTTCCCCCGTCCGCGAGGCTGCAGCCAATGCTGGCACTACAATATTAGACGACGATTTAGCCCAAACTAGGTTAATGCAAGCCGTCCCCGATTCTGCCATTATCCACCATGGCGAAGGTGGAGATGTCTTGCCTCAGCCCGAGCCTTATGTCCCTAAAAACCGTGCCATACGCAAGGCTCAAGAGCGTAAACGTATCGAAGCAAACTCTACGCCCGAGCAATTAGAAGAACGTAAGAATAAAAAAGCTACCATCTGGGCTATCATCTCGGTCGGCGTGTTGTTATTAGCCATCGGGTTCTTGCTTGTGTTAGCATTATTCCCTAACCTGCTATCACCTAAAGATTATATCGACGTGCCCGATTTAGTTGGGCAAAATATAGCCGATGTTCAAACTAAATACGCAAATAGTAAAATTACTATAACCGTTGGTAGTAAAGAGCCAAGCGATACCCTAGACAAAGACTTAATCATCAGCCAAACCCCTACATCTGGCACAAAAATGAACTCTCCGTTAGAAATCACTGTTGTAGTTTCTGATGGTTTAAAAGAAGGCGTGCTACCTAACGTAGTGGGTGACGATAAAGAAACAGCTATTAAAAAGCTAGAGGCGTTAGGCTTAAAGGTAAAAGAAGTTAAAGAAAGCCACGCCACAATTAATGCAGACAATGTAATATCAACCTCGCCAGCAGCAGGCGGCAGCTATAAAGCAGGCGATACAATCGAGCTTCATGTAAGCGTCGGGCGCAACGGCTCGCAAATTACCATGCCAAGCTTAATAGGTTTTAATCGCGATAAAGCAAAGGAAATTTTAGATAACGCAAAACTAACTCTAGGCAAGGTTACTATAGTAGATTCTACCAGCGAGGCAGATTTTGTTATAGACCAAAGCGTAAAAAGCGGCAGCACTATAACCGAATTCTCAACTGTAGATATCACGGTTTCTAGCGGTAAAGCTCCTAGCCCTAGCCCTGCCGTTACAACTAAAACCATTAGCATTAGTGTACCAACCGATAAAGATGTAACCCGCGTAAAAGTGGTTGCAGACGGCAAAGTGGTCTCAGATGCTAATCATAATAAAGGCGAGGGTAAGTTTAGCGTTTCGATATCTGGCAGCGGAAGCGTTAAGGTAGAAGTGTATTACGACGGCGTGCTAACTAAAACCCAAACCGTGACAATGTAAAGGTTTGTCTGCAAGCTACTGCGCGTTAATAAAATTAAAAAAATTTGTCAGTATATCTTGACAAATTAAATAATATGATGTATAATAAAAGTAGATAAAAGGAGCAACGTTGATAAACGGTTGCCCTGTATGTTTTGAGTTGTATTGCTACAACCGTCAGCATTACTGGTGCAGACGGTTGTTTTTTGTTTGCTAAATTACTTTAACAAACGATGTTACTATTGCAAGAAATACTATTATCGCGATGATAATCTTAAGCATTCTATTCATAGCACCACCCCCTTTTGCAAGGGCAACCGCCATCGAAAAAACGATTTTTATTCCGCTCTTCCGCTACTCCGTCATCTACTTTTTGCATTATATAATATAAATTTACAAATGTCAAGTTTTATTACCTTCATTCATCATTCTCCATTTTTCATTCATCTTTCGTCCTCCCCATACCTCACCTCAAACGCCTTCTCTCCCCCTTTAACATCTAACCTAATGGTGCAACCATTCCTTTGCACTACTTCTTTTACATTCGCCAGCCCAAACCCATTCGCCACACCTTTTTTGCTAGAGTAGCCAATATTAAACACCCTCCCCCTATCAAAAAAAGGAATATCCTTGCCATTATCCTTTACCGAAAACCCATGCTCATTGCTAAGTAAAACAATGGTAGCATTATCACGCCCTATGCACGCCTCTATCGCGTTATCTATAAGATTCCCCAATACTCTTACGCTATCATCTATCGGCAGCTTTAGCTCGCTATCTGCCTTAACAATAAAGCCGACACCAAAACTCCTCGCCTTGGCCATCTTGCTTTCTACAAACGAATCTACCACCTCATTCCCCAAGCTAACTTCCGCCTCACTATCCCCCAACGCACTCGCCGCGCCAACTTTGTCACCATTGTAATAATCCGATTGCGCTGCTATATACTTCTTTATATCCTCAATCGACGAATTTGTACTACACATTAGCCCTATGCTATGTATGATATTCCCAAAATCATGCTCCTTTTTACGTATGCGGATATACTCATTATAAATAACTAAAAACTTCTGAATCTCGTGTATCGCAAATATAATGCTAAAGGTAAGCACAAGCGCAATTACAAGAACCCCTATATTATCAGCTGCCCTCTCGCCACAATACTCGGTATTTAAAAATAAAAAATACCACAAAAAAATTACGCATACCACAGCAATAGTAAGCGATTGCAACAATTTATTAGTAGGCAGAACCGTCCGTTTTATAGTTCCGTTCAAAAATTTAGTGCGCGCAAATAAAAATATAGCTAAATTTGAAAAAATATTAACTAAAAAGGTAATAATAATTAAATCATCTGTTATAAATATAACAATAGGCATAAAAAATACACCCGATAGCATAGTCGAGAAATAATTTGACATATATTTACCCCCTATTTCTCGCTATTGTAAAGTATATCAAAAAAAATTTAAAAAATCAATTGATTTTTTAAAACTAATGTGATATAATAGATGTGCATATATATTAAAAACTTGTCCGTTTGCAAAAAACAATTAATCTACAACCAGCAAATTCGATTAAACGGAACGTTAATGTGCATCTCAGCCCAAAACAAAGGGGATTCATTTATGGATAACAAACGAAACAACCGCGGAATAAACATTCTATTTTACATCGTGCTTTTTATGTCTGTTTTAGCATACGTAACTTATTATAACATGAGCGCGGTTACACCAAAAAACTATAGCGATTTATACCACTCAATAAAAAACGAGCAGGTTACAACACTATCGTACACCGCAACACACGCTACCGCCGAGCTAAAATCTGGCACTAAAATTAGCGTGTCAATCCCATCGATAGACGTTATGTACCAAGATTTAGGCGATTCTATAAATAAGCAACAAGACGCCGGCACTCTAAAAGTAATAGTCGACCAGCCAAGCGAGATGCCTTGGTGGTTTAGCATGCTTCCCACTTTAGCATTAGTAGCCTTTTTAGTCTTCACCTTCTTTTACATGCAACGTATAACAGGCGGTGGCGGCAAAGGCCCATCTTTTGGTAGAAGCAAAGCCAAACGCGCAGCTTCCGACACAACAGCTAAAAAAACAACTTTTGAAGATGTCGCTGGCGCAGACGAAAGTAAAGAAGAGCTAGAAGAAGTCGTAGAATTTTTAAAGCACCCTGATAAATTTACCAACCTTGGCGCAAGAATCCCCCGCGGCGTGCTATTAGTAGGCCCTCCTGGAACAGGTAAAACCTTGCTAGCCAAAGCCGTCGCAGGCGAGGCTGGTGTCCCCTTCTTTAGCATAAGCGGCTCCGACTTCGTCGAGATGTTCGTCGGCGTTGGCGCCTCTCGCGTACGCGATTTATTTAACGATGCAAAAAAAGAAAGCCCTAGCATAGTATTCATTGATGAGATAGACGCAGTCGGCAGGCACCGCGGCGCAGGCATGGGCGGCGGTCACGACGAACGCGAGCAAACATTAAACCAATTATTAGTCGAGATGGACGGCTTCGGCGTTAATCAAGGCGTTATAATCATCGCAGCCACCAACCGCCCCGATATTTTAGACCCAGCGCTGCTACGTCCTGGCAGGTTCGACCGTCAGGTAACCGTCGGAATCCCTGATATTAAAGGCAGACGCGAAATTTTAGACGTTCATGTTAAAGGTAAAAAGTTAGATAAAACCGTTAGCCTAGACAATATTGCTAAAACTACCACTGGGTTCACAGGTGCCGATATCGAGAACTTATGCAACGAGGCAGCACTATTAGCCGCTCGCCGCGAGCTAGAGGTTATCGACGAAGCTTGCTTCCAAGACGCTATAATTAAAGTTATTGCCGGGCCCGAGAAAAAAGCCCGCGTCATGAGCGATAAAGAACGCGAGCTAACCGCCTTCCACGAGGCTGGTCATGCAGTTGTTACTAAGTTATGCTCCACCCAACACCCCGTCCACCAAGTATCTATTATCCCACGCGGTAGAGCAGGCGGCTACACCATGTCTCTTCCTACCGAAGATAAACACTATACCTCTAAAAACGAGATGTTAGAGAACATTATTACGTTACTTGGCGGTCGCGTTTCAGAAGAAATTGTTCTAGACGACGTTTCTACAGGCGCAAGCAACGATTTAGAGCGCGCTACTAAAATAGCCCACGATATGGTAGCCAAGTATGGCATGTCTAAAAATGTAGGTGCCATCAGTTGGGCGGGCGAGTCGGACGAAGTGTTCTTAGGCCGTGGCTTTGCTCAAAGCAAAAACTATAGCGAAACAACCGCTACCATGATAGATAACGAGGTAAAAGCGATACTCGATAGCTGCTACGAAAAATGTCGTGAATTAATAAACGATAATAGGGATAAACTAAATGCAGTCGCAAAAGCTCTTCTAGACCACGAAAAACTAGACGGCGACGAGTTTGAGAAGATTATGAAGGTTTGCCCAAAAAAAGCAAGCCAATAGGCGCAGCGTTTTTGGCTGGCAAAGCAAACGCAAGGCTTGCCCATAAATTTGGAGCGTGTTTTTCGCGAACAAATTTTGGTTGCAAGCTACTGCGCGTAATAAATTTTCACTATGCTCAAATTATCAATCGAGCTGAAGCGATATCGAGAATTTATCTCATCATTTCTAACTTCTGGCTTGTTGCTTCTGGCTTATTAAATCCCGAGGTTTTTATGAAAAAATATATTCTTTTAACTACATTTTGCATATTATTCATCTCGGTTGGCATTATCCTAGCCGATTATGGCTTAAGCGATATAACCGCCCGCCCGGGAATCCTCCCCACACTAATTGCAATAATAAAAGCTGGCACTTAAAATGCGCCAGCTTTTTATATATCCAACCATTTTGCAAAGCAAAATGTTTTCCTTAATTCTGCATTCTTTACAGTAGCTTGCATCCAAAATTTGTTCGCGCAAAACACGCTCCAAATTTATGGGCAAGCCTTGTATTCGCTTTGCCTGCCAAAAACGCTGCGCTTATCGCTTGCTTTTTTGGGGCAAACCTTCAATTATCCCTTACGCGCCTATATCGCACGACCGTTTAAAGAAGTCGTTAACCACCATATCTCCATACTCACGTAGGTATCCATAAAACACGTCAGATTCCTCTATAAGCTCGCCATACTCGTACATAGCAACATTAGCCTGCTCGGCATTCAACACTAAATAATACACACCATTTAGCCTAAATAACTGGCTGTTAAACTTATAATCGGGCGAAAGCGTCTCGACTAGTGGAAGAGCGTCCATTAATTTCTCTAGCTTTATAACCGCGTTAGTGTTACCATAATTATCCCAAGCACTCTCTGGCGCATCATCTACCATGGTAAGAGTAACTTGCATTCCATCATCGGTCATAGGCGATGCCTCTACAACAAGATTGCTACCATACGCCTCGAACCCATGCTGTTCTTTTGCCACAGCAATAACATCGCCAAATAGCCTTTGAGCCTCGGCACTGTTATATTGTAAACTTTCAGGCGTAATGGTCCGCTCTAAAAGGTCTACATTTGTAATTTGCACCTTTAATTTGTTATTAGCTACTTTGTCGATAGTCATGATATTTACACCCTTTGTTCTTATTTTAGAAAGCATCTCTTTGATGTAAGTAAAATATATCACACTATTTTTAATTTGTCTTAAATGTAATCAACTTGTTTTATGTTTGATATCTAACTTTCAAACTTCTGAAATAATTCTGTTAAAAAACATGGTAGATATTACATACCATGTAAAAAATAGGGTTTTTTTGAAATATTTCGTTAACATAACGCCTTTTTGTAACGCTTTTGTAACATTAATATTTAAAGACATGTTATATATCCATCAATCTTTTAATATCCATAACCACATATCCGCCCTCAGCGTTCTTCTCTTTTACAAATTCATCTACATTAGGAACCAATACCTCTTTACCATTATTTAGCTTAACAATAAATATTATGTGCGCAGGATTATCCATAAAATCTTGAATCTTGCCTATCTCTTCACCATGCTCATCACGCACCGCCTGCCCTATTACATCAACTAAAAAAGGCCTGCCATCGCCATTGTCCGCGCTATCACGGTCGGCATACAAAATTTTTCCCTTTAATAATTCCGCCTGCTCTATTGAATCTATCCCCTTAAACTTTAAGATAACTTTGTTCTTAAAATATCTCACTTGCTCTATCTCACGCTCTATTCCGTCAATGCAACAACGCGTCATATTCTCAAACGTTATAGAGTCACCCCACGGAAGACACTTAACCTCGCCCTTTAGTGCATGCGTATTTATTATTTTACCCATTTGTATAGTATACTCGCTGTTCGCCATATTCCCCTCCATATTACCTAACTAACCCGCCTGCTTCGCAAAAAAACACTCAAGTATTCCGCTCTTTGTAAAACTTATACCATTTATATACACCCCAAAATGCAAGCAATACAAACAAGAATACAATCGAGAACTTATTCTTCGCCCACATTTGCACAAAAAACGATCCGAACAATCCGCCTAAGCTAACGCTCTCTAAATTATCCTCATCAACCGCCTCTGGCGCACTTGCCGCAGGCGTCGCATTAGGGTCGGCAGATGTCTGCACACCGCCCCCCGCCTCGGGCGAGCTAGGGTTTGCCGCCACGTTAGGGTTAACAGGCGCCGCCCCCGTCCCCTTAGCTGTTATAACACAATCCGCGGTGAAATTCTCGGTCACTGTAACACTTTTAGGCGCCGAAAACGCAACGGTAGGTCTAAAGTTCTCATCTGCTGGGTCAACAAAAATGTAATACGTCCCAGGCTCTAACCCACTAATCAACGCGCTATATTCCGCCGAAGGATATAACGCAACCGTCGCACTCTCGTTAGTTGCGCCATTAGTATAAGTTACAATAATCCCCTCGGTATAATCAACACACTCTGCATTAAACGATATATTCCCCGCGGCTGCCATAACCAATTGTATAGGCGCAATAAACATTATCAACATGATTACAATTAAAGATATCAAGTATATTTTCTTCATAATAACACCCTTTGTGAATAAAGTGAAACACATTTCTGAAACAAGTAGCTGTTACTTTTTTTACGCTGCCCGAATGAGTTTTTCGCCGCAAACCTGACTAGCATTTTTCCGTTGCGAGTCAAGGGCGATGCGAAGCATCGTGCATTTTACCTTTGACTAAGCAGGGAACCCATAAAAGCCGATTTTGCTTTTATGGGAATAGCGAAGCAATGCGAAACACAAGCGACGTTTTTGTGCTTTTGGCAAAAACAAGCGAGTGAAGCCATTGCGACGCATGCTAAGGTTGATAGGCGAAAGGCTCATCGGGCAAGCGTAAAATACGCAGCTTGAATAGATTTAGAGCTTTAAAGGTTCTAATTATCTTACCGGCTATCAACGTGGCAAAGTGGCGAAACTAAGCGAAGGAATAAAGAGCGCTTTCCTCGTCCTGACTGAGCGGTTTTGCCAATTTGCCGCGTTGATAGCTTTAAAAAATGTAATAAGTTTTCAGAAAAACAAGCCCCAAACCACACATCAGCCTACCCCACCGCACCCATGCTCCTAAAAATTTGCGAACACCACGCAATTTTGCATATTTAAGTTTCTCACTCGTCCTCTACATCTATCCCATACTCGTCAATAAAAACTCTAACATCATCTTCGTCTATCGTCATCATGTCCGCCTTGCTAATATGCGCCCTCGAGCCCACACGCTCAGCCTGATGCTGAGCTAACTCTTCAAATATATTACGCGCCAACCTACCATTAGCAAAATTCTTATCACGGTTGTCGATTAATGTCTGAAAAGCCTCTTCTAATAAATCCTTAGCCCCGTCTGTCAACGAATAATCACGCTTCTTAGCATCTAACGTTAAAATCTTAACTAACTCAGCCGCTGTGTAATCGTCGAACTTAATATGCTTTGTAAACCTACTCTCTAGCCCTGGGTTGCTGGATATAAACTCGTGCATTAAATCGTCATACCCCGCAACAATTACAACTAAGTCTTCTTTATAATCCTCCATAATTTTAAGCAAAGTATCCACCGCTTCTTGCCCATAACTGTCCTTGCCTGCTGTTAAGGTATACGCCTCGTCGATAAACAATACACCGCCTAACGCACTCTCGGCTACCTCACGTGTCTTCATGGCTGTCTGCCCCTGATATTGCGCTATCAACGACGAACGGTCACACTCTATAAACACACCTGTAGATATAATCCCATTAGCCGCCAGCTCCTGCGCTAAATATCGCGCCACAACAGTTTTACCTGTTCCAGGATTGCCATAAAATACTAGGTTAAGGTTTAAATCACTTGCCGCCAAGCCCTTTTTCTTACGCTCACGCTGAACTTTATAATAGCCTATAATTTTCTCTAACTCACGCTTTACATTGGCAAGCCCTATCATCTCGTCTATATTTATCGCCGCAAACTTATCTACACGCGCCTTTTTAAGCCCCTTGCTGCGCCCAATCTCGCCCTTGTACTTTTTACTAAAGAAGAACATAAGCAACAGCCCTGCCACCAAGCAGATAAAGATGAATATGTACAATGCGCTAACAAACACTTCTTTTTTAAACACAAACCCATGCTTAAGCGAGAATAGCACCGAAATAACTTGAGTAAAATTACTAACCCCCTGCAATAAGCTTAACCCTTTAAACGGGTAAAAGTTTAAAATAGTGGCTAATCGCATAGAAAAAACCGCCGCAATTATTATGCCAATAATGCTAAATGTTGTGTACCTGTTAGTGTTGTTTACCTTCATATTAAAATCACCACTTATTTTTTATATAAACTGCCATAATCATTATACCATACAATTCAACTAAAATAAAGAGATATTTTAAAATTTTACACAATTGTAAAAAATTTGTAATATTTTGCGACGAAAAAAACTTGCAAATAATAAACATCTGTGGTATATTTATCTATATGGAAGAATATGGAAATTTCCAAAGGAGGCTTCTCTCATGCTGACCATTCTACGTCAAGACGACTCTATTATCGCGCAAATTTCAGGCGATTTAGACCATCATAATGCAATAGAAATTCGCTCTAAAATTGATGACCTATTAATTAAATACCCTAATTGCGATTTAATTTTAAATCTATCGGGCTTAAATTTTATGGATAGCTCGGGCATAGGCGTTATTATCGGTCGATACAGAAACCAGCAACAGCGCGGCAAAAAAACCTATATCTGCGGTGTTAATTCTAAGATATCTAAATTAATCGAACTCTCGGGCATTAAAAAGATAGTACCAATTATAGATAATCCCTCGGCAATTTCTACACTAAATAAAGGAGGCGAAGCGGTATGAGCAATAAAATACATAGCATCTTAAACGAGGTTAAATTAGATTTTTTAGGGATCTCGCAAAACGAATCATTTGCGCGAGGCGTTGTGGCTAATTTTGTGTCACAGTGCGACGTTACCATCGAGCAGCTAAGCGATATAAAAACCGCGGTTTCGGAGGCTGTAACTAACGCAATCGTTCATGGCTATAAAGGTACAACTGGCATGGTAACTCTGGCTTGCAGGCTATATTCTAGCAACGACAGATTCACCAAAACACTAGAGATTGCAATATCCGATAACGGCATAGGCATTAGCAATGTAGAAAAAGCGCGCGAGCCACTATTTACTACCCAGCCCGAAATGGAACGCTCTGGCATGGGCTTTACTGTGATGGAAACCTTTATGGACGATGTAACCGTGCGCTCAGCACCCAAATGCGGCTGCATTGTTACTATGAGAAAAACTTTATAAAGCATAATTCCTGTAATTTAAAATTATCAATTATGAATTATGATTGCCCCAAAGGAGTTGACACGCTATTTCTGTTGAAAACACTTACGAAATGATAGAAAACGCTAAAAATGGCGATAGTGATGCGCGTCAATTTTTAGTAGAAAATAATATCGGCTTAATCTGGAATATCGCCAAAAAATTCTACGGTCGTGGCGTCGAGCCCGACGATTTATTCCAAATAGGCTCTATTGGTCTGCTTAAAAGTATCGATAAGTTCGACCCTAGCTTTGGCGTTAAATTCTCTACCTATGCCGTGCCAATGATACTTGGCGAAATCAAGCGTTTCTTGCGTGACGACGGTGCTGTAAAAGTAAGCCGCTCGCTTAAAGAACTAAATGGCAAAGTGCTTTTTGTGCGCGAAAGTTTAACAAAAGAACTAGGCCGCGAACCAACCATCCGCGAGATTGCCGAACATCTAGGAGTCGAGGTCGAAGACATTGTCCAAGCAGCAGACGCCATGCAAACCCCTACTTCACTATACGCAGGCGAGGGCGAGGATAGCCCCGTTGTAATAGACGGGCTTGCATCTAAGCAAAATGTCGAAGACGAGGTAGCGCATAAAGTTATGATACAAAACGCCCTCTCTAAATTTAAATCGCGCGAACGCCAAATAATTATAATGCGATATTTTGAAGAAAAATCTCAAACGCAAATAGCTAAAATGTTGGGTATCTCGCAGGTTCAAGTCTCTAGAATAGAAAAAAAAGTCCTGCTCGAAATGCGAAAATACATGTAATCTACAATTCTCTCTGTTTTTACACGCATTATAAATCTTCCCCTACTTTTTTACAACCATTTTCTACTATGTGTTATTCAAACAAACAAATTGCCAGCTTGTCGACAATTTGCACATAATAACTTTAGAAGCTTCAGTGGATTCATTCCACTGAAGCGTTTTTATTTAATAAAAATATTATCCCTTGACATTTGCTGCAAAAATGTGATATAATGTAGTTATAAACATACAAATTGCCAGGCAAGTCGGCAATTTGAACACAATACCTTTAGAAGTGTAGGCGGATTCATTCCGCCGGAACGTTTATAATATAATATAATATTTTATCTGTTAGTTGGGGGATTTTTATGCACGTCAAAAAAAGCATAGGTATATCGCTAGACACCGATGTTATAACAAACATTAAAAAGCTTGCAAAAAAAGATTCGCGTCCACTCTCTCAATACATAAACCTTGTCTTGCGTAAACATTTAGAAGAGTATGCCGACGAGCTAGATAATATCTAGCCCTATCCTTTTAATTCCTTTGATTACTAATCCCACCCCAACGGATTCCGTTCTCACCAATACTCCCCCGCCAAAGCTAGGCCTCTATATCCATATCCCCTTTTGCCTTCGCAAATGCCATTATTGCGACTTTTTTTCGTTGTCATCATCTCCTGAATCGCGCACCAATTATATCAATTATCTTGTTAACAATATAACAAGCTTCCCAAGCTCTCCCGCAGCACCTCACTGTAACAACGCCCTGGTAGATACTATCTTTTTTGGCGGCGGCACTCCTTCTGTTCTTTCGCCCAATCAGCTTAATTCTATCCTAACCGCCCTTCATTCCACCTTTACTATCAGCCCCTCAGCCGAAATCTCTATCGAGGTCAACCCTAAAACACACGCCGACTATTCCGCCCTAAAATCTATCGGCTTCAACCGCCTTAGCCTTGGGCTACAGTCAGATAATAACGCCATCCTTAAACATTTAGGCCGTCTTCATACAGCCGAAGATTTTTTTGCAGAATACAATATAGCACAGCGTTATTTTGATAATATAAACATAGACCTTATGTTCGGTCTGCCACATCAAACGCTCGAATCTTGGCAATCTACACTCAAAAATATAATCAACCTTAACCCTGCCCACATCTCGACATATTCACTTATTATCGAGCCCGGCACGCCCTTTTATAACCAAACCTTAACCCTTCCGCCCGAGGATATAGAGCGTAACATGTACTACACCGCCAGCCAAACACTTGCGCAAGCTGGGCTTAATAGGTACGAAATCTCTAACTTTTCGCACATAAATAAAGAATGCAAACACAATTTAAAGTATTGGACGCGCCAAGATTATTTAGGCTTTGGCTCGAACGCCCATAGCATGGTAAACAATGTTAGGTACCAAAATTCATCTGAGCTTGAATATAAAACAAGTATAGAAGAAGTTGTTACCCCTAGCGAGCGTGTTAAAGAACAGATAATGCTAGGCCTGCGCTTGTCTTGCGGCGTATTAATAACACCTAAAATTCAAGGAAAATATGGTGACGCTCTGCGCAGGCAAGAACTCCTTGGCAACTTAAAAATTACTAACTCCCACGCCATTTTAACCCCCCGCGGCATAGATATTAGTAATGTTGTAATTTCAGAAATCTTGAACTTCGACTAATGCGCAACCACCTTTCCCCACTATTTTAAAATTTTCGTCAAAAACCTATTGACATTTAACATTTTTTGTAGTATAATAGTCTAGTGAGATTTTTTTCTTGACGTTTTCTCACTTGTTAAAACTTTGGTCCATTAGCTCAGTTGGTAGAGCACTTGACTTTTAATCAAGGTGTCCCGCGTTCGAATCGCGGATGGATCACCAAAACTTTGCCTGCGGCAAAGAGATAAAAGATAAGAATGAAAAGTTAAAAGTTGTTGAGGAAGTTTTGCTATCGCAAAACAATTAAAGGCAAAGTTTTGTACTTTTATCCTTTCACTTTTCATTTTTCTCTTTTCACTAAATCCTTTCCTTGCTACTTCGCAAGGATTTTTTAATTCCCCAAAACTTTACACAAATTTAACATAAATCCCCTTGACTTTTGTTGTGATTCGTGATATATTTCAGTTATTCCATAACGATTATATAATAAAACTAAGGGGGATATATTATGGAAAAAATATTTCAATGGCCAGATTACGATAAGTTTATTGATAATGTTTACAATGGTGAAAGTCCATTAAAAAATGCAATTAATGACTCCACATCTGCTTTTGATATGTCGTTAATGATTTGCATAAGAGCAAAATATTACGAACAACAAAAACAGGACAGTAAAAACAATCCTGTTTATTCTAACGATATTAAGCAACGAATAGAACAAGATTTAAACACTAGTTTTTTAAATGAACTAAAAAGCCTATCCGATAAACAATGGGAGAGTATTCTTTATTTAGCCTCGCGCAAAGTGAATGTGAATTCTTATTACGTTTATAATCGAGGTCAAAATATCGTTGATAATAGAGCCGAGTCAATACCATCAAAAATCGCATGTGCGCTATTTGACCCTTCTTCTAATTACGGTTTTTATAATAAAACCGTTGATCTTTTATCTGTGGTTCCAACTAATTTGTTAGAAAAATATAAGCCGATTTTCTCTGAGTCAGCCGGCGACCAAAATAACTCGTACGTTCGTCCAACCAGCGACTATATCGGAATGTACGGGGAGCCAGTTTCGATGATTACACATGAAATAACGCTTTTACATAATTTGCAACATCAATGCGCTGAGAATTTCACAAACGAGCTTAAATTAAGAAACGGCAAAAACACAAGACAATTACTAAACACCCCTGCTCCGTTTAGTAAATAATCCGTTAAGTACTAAATAAATTTTAGTATTAAAAAGACGAGGTGTTTCTAAAAACATTGCTCGTCTTTTATTTTTTCCTTTTTTCCTAATTGTCAATCACCTTTTTCTTCCCCCAACCAATGCAACTCAGCCCCCGCGGTCCGCCTAGCTATATCCTCGCGCATATCATCCATACTAAACTCCGCCCCTTGCTTCAGCGCGCCCACATATATCTCAAACTTAAGGTTGTAATTTATCGCCTCGGCAACCGCACGCGCACGCATATATGCAGGGGAAGATTCTGCCCCATCAATCACATCCACCATCGGCACAAAAATTACTTTATCTAGATTTAATTCTTTAATCCCATGTTCTGCCAATTCCATATGCTCGCGCCCAATTTGGTCGAATCTTCCCATTATAATACCAATCTTCTTTGGCTCTAATAAATCAGGACGTTTTTTCTTAGTAACCTCATAGCTCTCACGCGCTCGCCATTTATCAATTTCCTTATGATTCCCACTTAACAACACACTCTCTACCTCTGCCCCGCGCCAACATGCAGGGCGCGTATATTGTGGATATTCCAAAGCAGATGTGTAAAAACTCTCGTCCGTTTGCTCAGCAATCACGCCATCTACACACCTCGCCGTCGCATCGATAATTGCCATGGCAGGAATCTCGCCACCAGTTAAAACAAAATCACCAAGCGAAAGCTCCAGCGGCTCAAGCGCATCAATCGCCCTCTGGTCTATCCCCTCGTAATGCCCACAAATTAGGTTAATCTTAGGCTGTGTCGATAAAAATTCCGCCATCGATTGGTCAAACTTGCGCCCCTGAGGCGTCAGCAAAACATTCAACGCATTATCATCGGGCGGCGACACACTTTCTACCGCGGCAACAATAGGCTCTGCCTGCATAACCAGCCCTGTGCCACCGCCAAACGTGTAATCATCTACCTTTTTATGCTTGTTATCTGCAAAATCTCGAATATTAATCAAATTTATATTTATAACTCCGCCCGATACCGCCCGCGCAATAATGCTATCCTGCAACGGCGCAAACATGTTAGAGAACAGCGTGAACACATTAAACTGTGTTGGCGTTTTTTTATTACCCATAAATATCAAACCTTCTTGGTTGCTTAATTTCACTTATTGTATCAGCTTTTTTTGCCATTGTCAAGGGAGTATTAACAAATTATAGCCACTTTTCATACTATATAAAGACATAACTATATCCTAAAAAGGAGAGATTTTTTTAATGACAAATTATTATGATCCAAACTGTGCAGAGGCATTGCTTGGTTTATCTACAAACGCTAATGTAACTAAACGCTGCACAGGAAAGTGTGGTGCAAGTGGCGCAGGCTGTTCTTGCTCATGCTGTTGTAGAGGTCCCGCGGGTCCTCAAGGCCCTATGGGTCCGGCTGGTATAGCAGGTCCTCAAGGCCCAACAGGCGCACAAGGCCCAATAGGTGCAACGGGCGCAACTGGCCCAATGGGTCCTCAGGGATTACAAGGCCCAGCAGGCGCAAGCGGCGCAACTGGCCCAACAGGACCCCAAGGTATTCAAGGACCTCAGGGTGCAGCTGGAGCAACTGGACCTACAGGAGCAACAGGCGCGACTGGTGCAACAGGCGCGACGGGTGCAACAGGTGCAACTGGCGCAACAGGAGCGACGGGTGCAACAGGCCCAACTGGAGCAACTGGAGCAACGGGAGCGACAGGTGCAACTGGAGCAACAGGCCCAACCGGCCCAACCGGCCCTGCCGCTACACCTGCAGCTGATGTTGCCGATATTGCCAACCCATCAGAGGCTACAGCCCAGGAAAATGCTACTACCATCAATAGTATTCTAGCCGCTCTTAGAGCTGCTGGCTTGATGTCATAGTTAGATAAGACTTTTACCTCGCATTATCTGTTAAAAAACTAGCTTAAACCGAACATAACGTTCTTTAAGTAACAGATGTTTTAGAGGCGCACAAGGCTGATTTTCTTCAGCCTTTTTGTGTTGCATTCTTCAATTTAATCAAACACAATAGGCAATGCTCATTTAGGGCTTGACAAACCGATATTTCTGTGATATAATATAACAGCTGTGATTTAAGCAAGTGCTAATTGCTTAAAAAGTGCCGCGTGAACAAGGCAACTAAGTGGTAAATTAGGGTTGTTACACTAATATCCAAAACCCCTTTGCCCGCCAATGTTTAGCGAGTCTTTTTCACAAATATTTTATAGAAAGAGGGTAACTAAGTTTATGACAGCTATTATTCAAACAGGCGGTAAGCAATATGACGTTCAAAAAGGAACTATTTTAAACATAGAGCTTTTGCCTAACGCTAACCCAGGTGATAAATACACTTTTGACCAAGTGTTAGCCACCTTCGAAAATGGCGAACTTGTAACAGGCGCACCTTATATCGACGGTGCAAAAGTAGAGGCTAAGGTTATAGAGAACGGACGAGGAAAGAAAATCAAAATCTATAAGTATAAGCCAAAAAAAGGTAGCACTCGCAAACGCATGGGGCATAGGCAACCATTTACAAAAGTCGAGATTACTAAAATTTCTGCTTAAATAACAATTTAGGCAATAGCAAAAACCATTTTTAAAAAACGAACGGAGTTGAATTATACATGGCACATAAAAAAGGTATGGGTAGTACTAAAAACGGTCGCGATAGTGCTGCCAAACGATTAGGTGCAAAATGTGCAGACGGTCAAACAGTTACCGCTGGCATGATTATTTATCGTCAACGCGGAACACATATCCACCCAGGCTTAAATGTAGGCAAGGGCGGCGACGATACCTTGTTTGCACTTGCTAATGGTGTTGTTAAATACGAACGCCTAGGTAGAGATAAAAAACAAGTAAGCGTGTACGCATCGTAAAATTAGCAAATGCTAGTTAATTAGTAATTAATAAAATATAAAATCGAGGCAGCCTATAGCTCCTCGATTTTTTTATATGTGCGAAACAAATTTGCATTCAGTAAGAAGCCTGCTTTTTTACGCTGCCCGAATGAGTTTTTCGCCGCAAACCTTGACAAGCATTTTTCCGCTGCGTGTCAAGGGCGATGCGTAGCATCGTGCATTTTACCCTTGACTAAGCAAGCGGAACAAATGCTAAGGTTGATAGGTGAAAGGCTCGTCGGGCAAGCGCAAAATTACGCAGTTTGAATAGATTTAGAGCTCAAAGGATTCTAAATACTTGCCCGCTATCAACGTGGCAAAGTGGCGAAACTAAGCGAAGGAATAAAGAGCGATTTCCTCGTCCTGACTGAGCGGTTTTGCCAATTTGCCACGTTGATAGCTTGAAACAATACAATAAGTTTTCAGAAAAACAAGCCCCGATTCTGCATTGCCTTTAAATCATGTCGCATACTCAACCGCACGAGTCTCGCGTATAACATTAACCTTTATCTGTCCTGGGTACTCCATCTCGCCCTCTATCTTCTTAACAATTTCTTTAGCCACAACAACCATCGAGCTATCGTTAACTTCTTCTGGCTTAACAATAATCCTAATTTCACGCCCCGCCTGGATAGCATACGTCTTCTCTACCCCGCCAAAGCTATTGCCAATTTCTTCTAATTGTTCCAAGCGTTTCACATAATTTTCTATGTTTTCCCTACGCGCTCCAGGCCTAGAAGCCGAAATCGCATCCGCCGCCTGAACAATAACCGCTATAACACTCTCTGGCTCTACATCGCCATGATGCGCGGCAATAGTGTTAATAATTACAGGGCTTTCTTTGTACTTTTTAGCAATATCCGCACCTATAGACGCGTGACTTCCCTCAACCTCGTGGTCTATTGCCTTACCAATATCGTGCAACAGCCCCGCACGCCTAGCCACTTTTACATCAGCGTGTAGCTCGGCAGCAATTAGCCCACTTATAATAGAAACTTCGCACGCATGCTTAAGCACGTTTTGCCCATAACTGGTGCGATATTTAAGCTTACCTAAAATACGCACAAGTTCTGGATGCAATCCATACACATTAGTATCAAACGTTGCTTGGTTACCCGCCTTGCGAATAATCTCCTCAACTTCTTTTTTAGCCTTCTCGACCATTTCTTCTATACGCGTCGGATGAATTCGACCGTCTATAATCAACTTCTCAAGAGTTATGCGCGCAATCTCGCGCCTTACAGGGTCAAACCCGCTTAAAATAACCGCCTCTGGAGTATCGTCTATTATTAAATCTACACCCGTTAAATTCTCTATTACTCTAATATTCCTACCCTCGCGCCCGATAATCCTGCCTTTTATATCATCACTTGGCAGTTGAACAACCGAAACCGTCGACTCGGTAACTTGGTCAGACGCCACACGCTGGATAGCACCCACAATTATATTGCGCGCTTTATCGTTCGCTTCTTCTTTAGCTTTTTCTTCAATTTCTTGAACACGTTGCGCCGCCTCATGCACCGCTTCGGTATGAATAGCATTTATCAGCTCTTGCTTAGCTTCTTCTGCCGACATATGCGCCACACGCTCTAGCTCTATTTTTTGCTTGTCTAACGCAACAAACAATTGTTGCTCTTTATCTGCAAGCTCTTTAACTTTATCGTCTAGCTGTTGTTCGCGCTTCTCTGCTGCTTCTTCTTTTTTATCTAACGATTCTTCTTTAAGCAAAACCCTACGCTCTTGGCGCGATATCTCTGCCCGACGTTCCTTAATCTCTTTATCAAGCTCCGTCTTGTTTTTTAAAATCTCTTCCTTAGCCTCAAGCAAAACCTCGCGCTTTTTAGCTTCCGACTTCTTTTTCGCTTCGTTAATAATGTCCTTAGCTTTATTTTCCGCCCCGCCAATTTCTGCCTCGGCAACTTTTTGACGATACGCCATTCCAAATTTAAAACATACAAAACCAGATACTCCGGCAAGTACCACTGCGATAACAATCGCTAACCATATATCCATCTTAATTTCTCCCTTTAAAAGTTAAGGCACAGGCTTTGTTAAAACCTAAACCAAAACCATATATATAAACACTAAACACCATTTAAAAAAACAAATAGTTTTTAGCAGTTGTAAAACATTTTATCACATATTAAAAAAAAAGTCAAGTGGTATTGACAAATTGTAATATTTGTGATACAATTGTAAAGCAACAAATTTTTTAAACAAACAAAACGTATAAAGCAATCTTATTTTTAGGGGGTTAATTAGCTATGGCAAAATGTGATGTGTGCGGAAAAGGTGTTGCGTTTGGCAATAATGTAAGCCACTCGCACAGAAGGTCTAATCGTACATTTAAACCAAATATACAAAAAATGTCTATATTTGTAGATAACGTTAAGCTTCGCTTTAATGTTTGTACTAAATGTATGCGTACTTTGCGCAAAAATTCAAACGCGTAAAAAAAGTGATACAAAGATTTTTTATTTTATATAAAACTTTAGATATTTATTAATTCATTAAACAAATATTTATGTTTTATTAAAAATTTATAAATTTTGCTTGACTTTTACCTTCTCTTTTTGATAAAATGTCCTTACACTAAACAAGGGCATTTTTTGTTTTTGCTTTTTTTGCAAAAACTAACCATGTGAAGCAGTTACGACGAGAAAGGAGGGGTTTCCATGCAAGCACAACAAAATTTAGCAATTTCGGTTACTGCAGAAGATTTATCATCACCAAATACAACCGACGAACGCATTCCTAACCAACTAATATGGAACAATATCCTTCCTCGCCTGGTTAAAAAGTTCTCGCAGGCTACTTTCGATGCCTGGTTTTCGTCGCTTAAACCCATGGGCATGACCAAAACTACCTTCTACATCGGCGCGCCTAATAACATTTTAGCAGATATCATTATGAAGATGTACACATCAACTCTTTCTCAAATTATCCACGAAATTACCGGCAAACAATACTTAATCGGTGTCGAAATTATTCAAAAGACTTCCCCTTTACCTAATAATCCTCAACAAACTAACACTAACACACCGCCTAAAACAACTACGCTTCCCCTTAACACTAAACCTGTAGATAAACCTGTAGATTCACCTGTTAAAACCACATATACAATCCCGGCAAACATTACATATTCACAAACTACCACCCAAATTACCGAACCCTCTAATACAAATATAAAAAACCCTCATCTTTTGCCCGACCCTTCTTTTACCTTTAACAACTTTGTAGAAGGCGAGGATAACGAGTTTGCAAAATCGGCTGCTTTAAATGTAGCTCAAAGCAAAAATATTAAGTATAACCCATTAGTTATATATGGCGGAACAGGCGTGGGTAAAACTCATCTGCTTAATGCAATAGGTAACGAGATTCTTAAAAATAACCCAAGTTACATTGTTGCTTATGCCCCATCCGAAAAATTTACCAACGAACTTTTAGAAAGTTTATATACTAAAAACACTAGCGCATTTCGCAATAAATATCGCAAAGTAAACGCACTTTTGCTTGACGATATTCAGTTTTTGATGGAAAAAGAACGTACACAAGAAGAATTTTTCCATACCTTTAACGACCTTATTGCCGAAGATTGCTTGGTGGTTATTACTTCCGACCGACCACCTAAAGAGCTTACTAAACTTACCTCTCGCTTACAATCTCGTCTACAAGGCGGCTTAATTGTAGATATTAAAAAACCTAATCTTTCTACTCGCTTAGGAATCTTACACTCTATGCTTAACGCCCTGCATGTTCCTTCCGATAAAATTGAGCCTGGCGCGTTAGAAGAATTAGCTAAAGATATAAAATCAAATACACGCGAACTTAAAGGGTTTGTTAATAAAATTGCCGCTTATTACGATATTACAAATAAGCCTATATCCGTTTCTTACATAAAATCTCTTTTAGGTGAGTACTTTGGTACAACCGATAGTAATTTATCGTATACCGACATAATCCGCCAGGTAGAACAACAATATAAACTACCTAGTAACTCGCTTGTTAGCAAAAGCCGAAATAAAAACGTAACTCTTCCGCGCCAAATTGCCATGTACCTATGTAGAACTAAGCTTAACCTTAGCTATCCTAAAATAGGAAGCATTTTTGGCCGCTCTCATGCCACTGTTATACATAATGTTAAGATAATAGAAGAGAATAAAGATATAATTAACTTCCTCTAACCAACAACTTATCCAACAACTTTTTCAACACCCTCCATCCGTGGTTTTGACGAACCCCTTTTCCCTTTTTCAACAGTTCCAACAACCATTACTACTACTACTTTCTTAATTATATTATATATTATATAAGGAACAAAAAAAGAGGTGTCTTTCATTAAAACATTAAAACAACTTAAAAACACAAAAAAACAAACTATCCTCTTTTGGTTAGCATTTATAATACTAATAAACATTCGTTTTTTATTAGCCTTTAAACTAGACATTAAACATAAATACGATTTTAATTGCTTCTGGGCATGGAGCAGCCACATCACACGCGTCGGATTCCGCGAATTTTACCCAACTATAAGCTTTTGCGATTATCCACCTTTTTACATGATAATACTTTTCTTTGTAGGTAAACTTTCTAATCTTTTGCACATAACACAAGGAAGCATACCATATATAGGGCTAATAAAATCCCCTGCAATGATATCCGACATCATAATAGCAATACTTTTATATATTTATGCAAAACAAAACAAAGCAGGCTCGGCAATACTTGCCACACTTTGGATATTACTAGACTTTGGCATTGCAATAAACTCGGTCTTTTGGGGTCAAATAGATAGCGTTTGGGTATTAATGATAGTTGCATCTATAATTTTACTAACAAAAGATAAAAAAATCCCCGCTGTTTTCCTTTTTGTATTAGCAATCCTTACAAAAACTCAATCGTTTGTGTTTGCACCAATATATTTAGCATATTTTTTGACCGAAAAAAAGCCAAAAACATGGGTGCTTTCGGTTGCAATAGCGCTTATAACTATATTTTTAGTGGCTATCCCCTTTACAAAAAACTTCGATTTTACTTGGCTGTACGAAAAATATCGCTATGCTATGAATCTTTATAAATACAGAACCATGAACGCATTTAACTTTTACTATATGTTAGGTTGGAACTATAAAAGCTCTGAAGGAGCAATATTTAGTATAATATCTATATTAGTAGCAGGAACATTATCTATATATAGCATGCTAACAATACTATTAAAAAAGAATAACAATAATATATTTTACACAGCCTTTTTATTAATGTTTGGTATATTTGTTTTAATGCCCCAGATGCACGAAAGATACATCTTCCCCGCGCTTGTCTTTTTATACTTTGCATTTGTAGCATTCCCAATTACTTTGCGTAAAAAAGTATTACCATTATTAATTACCATATCGATAACAACATATGCAAATTGTCATTACGCATTAGTCTTTAACGAAGGACCAATACCAAACAACTTTTTAACTTACGGATTATCATTAATTAACGTCATAGCCTTTATTTATTCAATAGTGTTTAGTATAAAGTTATGGAAAACACAACCAAGCAAAAATTAAAAATATATAAAACTCTAACAAAGGAGAAAAAACCATGAGCAAAAAGAATCTAATGATTACAATACTAACCGTTGCAATCATAGCAATTTTAGGCGCGTTGGGTTATTACATCTACCTAAAAAACAGCACAATTAAACCAATGGCCGAAGAGCAAGCAAAACAAGTAAAAGCCGAGCAACAAAAACAAGTAGTAGCAAAGGTAGTTGGCGATAGCCGCCTTATTAAAATAAATAGCGAGGTTATGTTTAACTTCTTCCTAAAAAAAGATATAGAACTAACCGCGTTTGATAACAAAAAACTATCTACTTTAATAAAAGAGAATTATGACCAAGACATCTCTAAATACTATGGCAAATATATAACTGTACGAACAGCCGATACCGTTTTAAGAACAACCACCGACCCTAACGAACCAGGCAACTTAACTTATGTGTTCGTGTTTGCAGAGGAAGAGCTTGTGTATAGCACAACCATCCCCGATAGCAGCGGAAGCGCAGAATTTAACAATTTAATCCAAGTATGCGTTCAGCTAGAAAAAGAATATGGCATCCCAAGCCCAACACCTTCTCCTACTCCAACACCTACTCCAGAAGAAGAGCAAAACACAGAAGCACCAATCGAAGAAGTACCTGTAGAAGAAGTCCCAGCACAATAAGCTAAAAATAAAATAAAAATAACCAAAAAACGGTCATCTGTCAAATCAGGTGACCGTTTTGCTTTAATAATATGGAAAAAACAACATTAACAAAAAAACTTAACAGAAATTTAACAAAACGACAGTTTTACCCCTTGAAAAAGATTTATATTTGTGTTATAATAGAAATGTAAGGAAAATAAGAAGGCTAGTCGGCATTAGTTAATCTGCTACGCCGCTAGCCCTTACTTGTATCCTTGACCCGCAAAAATGAATTTTTGCGGAATTTAATCACAAACAAGTAAAAAGAACGGTGGTGTTTCAATTGGCAAAATTCCCTAACAATTTAGATGTTATCTTAAAAGACATCCCAGCACGCGATAAAAAGGCGGTTTTAGCCATTAAAAAGACCGACCCCGTTACCTTTGACCATGTTTGCGGTGTTGTCGAAACTGCCTATTTAATTGCCGATAATATCCAAAAACAAGGTATTAAAATAGATATGACCGCCGTTGTTCATGGCGCCCTGCTTCACGATATCGGCAAATGCGAGATAGACCCTACCATGCTTCACTCGCCCGCCTGGCTTAACGACGAAGAAAGACGAGTTATGTCTAGCCATGTGCAATTAACCGCCGATTATATGGAAGGCAAGAACAATATATCACCCCTTGCCAAAGATGTCGCCATTTATCACCACGAAAAACTAAGCGGCGGCGGAACATATGGCGTTAAACAATTACCCATCGAGGTAAGCATTGTAAGCGTTGCCGATGTATTCGATGCTCTAACTAAATATCGTTCGTATAAAGATGCAATGGAGCCAGAAGAAGCAATAGCCAAAATAAAAAAAGACACTATTGCAGGCGACTTCCCCGAAAGAGTTGCCGTTGCGCTAGAAAAGGTTAACCCTAAAATTAAAGGTTTAACTAAACAAGTAGTAGACGCGCACACAATTTTTTCTGCATCTGGCGAGACCATTCCTAAACGAAAAATTAAAAGAATGAATAAAGAAGAAATTAAAGACACAATTGCTTACTTAAAAGATAATAAGTTCTTCGATTTATTACAACTTCAGCATCGGACTAAAATTTCAAATGCGCTTACCGTTATTAACGATACAAAGAAGCGGAACACCATTATCAACATTCCTATAAATCAACACGGTAAACCAGTTGGCAAAATAACACCAATAAACGGAGGCGTTTTACAATGAGCCATATAACAAATCAATTACGCGTCAGTAAAAAAAGGGAAAAAGCAATTAAAAAAGCACAAAGAATAAACCCTAATTTTAAAGAAATGGAAGCGAAATGCGAAGCTTTATGGGAATTAAAAGTTAGCTTGGTAGATAGCAATGAACAAAGCGACGGAAAATGGGAAGGCGGGCAACCAGATTCTAAAGCAACTATATATTCAGGCGAGCAAGAATATGTCCCCTTTGGCTCGTACATAACCGAGAAGCTAGGTATTACCGAGTCTATTATTATAGTGCCTCAAGAGTTCGATAACGTAGGCGACCGCGCATTTCATATAGAAATCCGTAAGCCGGGTGAAAAAGTAAAAATAGGTCACACCCGTGAAGATAAAATGGACGCCACCGTTCTTACATATCTATCTGATAGCCTAGAGTTCTTTAATAGTAAACAGAATGTGCATGATAAATCTACTCAAAACGCACGCGTCGAAGCCGCAATAAAAGCAACTCAAGCCAAAATAACCCCAAGGCAAATATAACAAACAAAAAATCCTTGAAATTCAAGGATTTTTTTATAGGTTCAACTTATTATATTCAATCAGTTTTAATTACATTTTCTATCATATTAAATAACGTCTGAGCTGTCTCGGCACGTGTTGCTGTGTTATATGGGTCGAACAAATTATTCAACCGCCCCTTCATAACACTCAAATTTTTAAGGAACAACACATTATCTCTCGCCCAAAGCGCAATATCGTTATCATCATCAAACGTATGAGGTAGCAAGGAATCATCATCTTTAATACCCTTATATCGTAAATAATTAGCAATAATCGTCGCCATTTCTTCGCGAGTTATGTTTTGCTCGGGTTTAAAAGTGCCATCACCATACCCTAAAATAATACCGTTTGCCGCACCCCATGCAACGCTCTTGGTATACCAAGTATCGCTGGCTACATCGCTAAACTCAGCATCAGGCGCACCCACAGGCTCACCCTCTAACCGCCAAAGAATAGTCGCTATCATGGCACGCGTTGTCGACATATCTGGTTCAAAATATGTATTGCTTGTGCCAATCATTAAATTATTATTAACCGCATACGCAATTGGCGCACTAAACCACGCATCAAGCGGAACGTCTGCAAACAAAGGAGTGTCTAGGCCGGGCCCAGGCGCAGGGCTAGGTTTTACGATAGGGCTAGGTGATGGCGAAGGACTCGGGCGTGGTCTAGAACCACCTCTGCCACCAATGTCATCTGTTGATGGGGCGTCAACATCCCACACAATTTGGCTTTCGGTATATCCAATGCTAGTGAACGCCGCAAAAACTTGAGCCTTTGTTAACGCACTTGTCCCGGTAAGATACACATAATCCCAACCGTCGCCAAGCACTTCCTCGGCAGCTGCCGCCGCCTCAGCCGCTGTCATACCTGTGATATCGCGCACATCCTCAAGTTTATTATGGTTTATCGCAATATCATCGGTATGTGCAAAAGCCTCACCAATTATTTCACTACTTGGAGGAGAAGAAAGCGTTCCGTATTTTATTAGGAGCCTATAGAGCGATTCATCACCATAATCGTCATCGTCTGGGTTAAATGTAACGGCTGCGCCATATGGGTAAACGCCGATAGCCACTTCGTAAAAATAGGAACCAATGTTACTCCACTTTAGCGTTATATTTTCTACTTCATCAGGAACATCAAAGTTATAATACACCGTGGTAAAACCGTCGCCCGATGTGCCATTATCAGGCATACCAATGCCAACATGTTCACTAAGAACACCGTCAAAATAGATATCAAACTTGCTGTCGTTATCCCAACCGTCGCCATTGCTGTCATCCATTGCGATTGTATATCGCGTTACAGGCACAACACTTTCATTCGCACCGTTTACCACCAAAGGCACAGCGTTCGAGACCGCCCTGCCCGCACTATTTTCCGCAAAGTATCGCAAGGTGTACCCATCATGACGAGGATAGCTAGCGATATTGCGGTCAAGCACCGTCCAAGTCTCGTCGTCCGCACTTATCTCCCAGCCGACATCGGTTTCAGCACCCGATGGGTCAGCCGCACCAAACGTAACTTGCGGCGCTGTTAAATTTAGCGGGTCACCATGATTATACGCAGCCGGAGCATCGATATCTTCCAGCGTAGGCGCCTGGTACACATAACGCCCACCAAAGACGATTTCACCAGAGTCGTCAACCGTCCAAGTGCGATATCTTGTCATAGCATACGCCATATCATAGCCAGCGTGCTCAGCGGTCAGCGCGGCACCTTTCCACATGCCACCAGTTCCAGGTGTGTCATCGTTTAGCCTTTCAACAGCATTGCCCGCAATCGCATCAGCATTCGTTAAAAACCCAAGGTTCGCATCAAGCTTGTAATGATAATCGCTATCAAGGATTAAATTAAGCGCATGCCCAAAAAAGTCGCCGCCATCATATTCTCCCGCCGTGCCACCGTTATTAAACTCATTGCCAATATAAAGATTGTTCACCACGCTATCGTTTACAACAAGCCCAGCTATACCACCTTTGTGGCTTCGATAATCTCCGCCACCGCCTACTTCAGCCAAATTAATGCTGATATCCGAGTATTCATAATCTGCAAAGTTATTAAGCAAGCAGAATTCCGACAATTCCTGAGTAGCCGAGGTAAACCCTGCAATGCCACCGACAGCCATAATTGCTGTGCCATCGTCCGATAGATTCCCCTCAAGCTCAACAGATGAATAACAGCTAGTCACAACGCTGTCATAGTTCCAGCCGACAATGCCACCGACATACGCACCATAATCCGCGCCACCGTTATTATTATAACTATCACAAGGCACGTTATCCGCGGTGGCAGAGATAAGCCCAACGCCACCTCCATTATCTATATCGCCATACACTTCGCAATCGGTAAGGATAGCATTGCCCGATGTATATCCCACAATCCCGCCGACAACCGAAACGTTCATATATTCGCTATCCATCGCCCTATCGTCAACTGTCAGCACAGGCTCTTCTACATTTACTTGCTTAATTTTCGCGCCGTCATACACGCCACCCGCCACCGAGCCAACATAGATGTTTGTAAACTCATCTACATAGTATGGTTTTGCATCAACCGTGACTTTTGGGCTTATTAGCGTAAAATCTTGCACGGTGCCACCGGTAATAGAAAGGAACAACCCACCACCTAGGTAGTCGTCGCTATTTGAAATGGGCATATCGTCTTCATCAGCGGCGTGGTATGTTGTATTTTCTACCTGCAAGCCCTCGATAGTATGCCCGTTACCGTTAAAGTTAGCATTCCACAGCACCCCTGGCATCCACAGATGAGCAGAAAGGTCGAGGTCGGCGCACAGCTCCACCGTAAAGCCCGCCCAATCCCACGGGTAGTCGGCTGATTCATACGCAAAGAGAGCAAACTCCTCTTCGTTATCTATGTATAACGTGGTTTCAACTTCTGCGCCATCAGATTGCAGAAAGTCCATAATGTCATCAATATCCGCAGGGGTCTGCACATGTTCGCCACCCTCAAAATTGTCGGCGCGATTATCCTCATCCTGCCAATAATCGGGAACGTGCGTCACTTTTAGATAACGCTCGTAGTCGTACGTGTAAAAATCCAATTCATCGCCGCGCAACATTTCAGGGTCTGCCGAAGTAACGCCTGCTTCCCATTCAAAATTCGGGCGCAGGGTGTTAATAGAGGTGCCAATAGCATAGCTTCCCGTCGCCTCGCCGCCTTGAGCGGTAATAGAACCAGTGTCAAGATTAATCCCCAAACCTATGCCGACAGAATAACCTGCTACTCCAAACACATCTCCGCCTGTAAAAGTTAGCTGCGGGCCGAGTATATTAACACTAGCAAAAACCTCTGCATAAAACCCTGTCGATTTCAAATTAGGCCCTGTGGCATCGGGCGCCGTTGCCGATAGCGCACCACTGCCAATAAAATTTAGCACACAGTCAGGTGACAAACTCGAAAAAATACCATATGTATCAGTCGCATAACCATAATCAGAAGCAAACGAGCTTTCGCTGCCCGTCGGCAAAGCGATATTAACAGCGCCAGAAAAGGTGTGGGCAATCTCGAATAAGATTTCCGCCGAAGAGGTAAAGTTAAAATTAATCAGCGTCAGCGTTTGAGAGGTTGCGTCCCACGTCCAATTTTCGCCCTCACCTTGCGTGAACGCCGCGCCTCCAAAACCTCGCCTAAGCCCAGTCGAATCAAGATAAAGCGTGTAATCGCCACTAATTGATAACTCGCTTGGCAAACCTGCCGCCTGCACCGTCAAGGTAAACATAGGCATAAGCGAGAGTACCATTGCCAATATAATCAAACTGCTAGTTAGTTTTTTAAACATTATACCGCTTCCTTTTATGAAAAGATATATATAAATACGCTTCAGCGGAATGAATCCGCTTTCGCTTCTAAAGTTATTTGGATATTTTCGGCGACAAGCTGCCGAAAAATTTTTTATATAATCTCAAAAAAATTAAGGAACGAACTCAAGTTGCAATATAGTTGCCCATGGTTCCACTCCTTATAGTATAATTATACATAAAGCTACACAAAAAGTCAACAAAACCTAAAATAATGTAACAAAAATGTAATAAAAAAACGCCTGTTTTCACAAGCGTTTTTAAAAATGAACATTGAAGAGTATTAATATGCTACATATTCTGTATCATCTTCGGTAGAAATTGTGTATTGGTCTACAAGGAACAGCTTAATATCATCTTTACCCTCGCGTTTAATAAATATAAACGCGCCGTCACTTTCGGTAGAATATGTCCCTCGCTCGGTCTCGCCATCACGCACAACATCGCATAAGCCATTGTTCTCGAATAAATAATACGAGCCACCGTCATAATCGGCATTTTTATAATACTCTACACCTGTTCTAAGCGCAACGTCTTTGTAAGGGCTTTCGCCTTCACCATAAAATACTTTGTTATTAAAAATCAAAGTAGTCTTGCCGTCCTCTTCACTAACCGAAACAACAAATTTGCCCGCTTCTTTAGAGGTAATATAGATATTGCCTTCTTCTTTAACTTTACCTTTAAACTTTGCGCGAATCTGGTTAGATTCAGGTAAATCGCCAATTGGCATACCAGGGATAGAGTTAAAATCGACCGTGCCATCTTCATTAAACATTATGCCATTACCGTTAGGATATCCCTCTTGATAATACCACATACCAGTTGTAACATTGCCGATATCGCCATACCCGCCACAGCCAGTTAAAAATAATGGAGCAAATAACGCCACCGCTAAAAACAAAATGGTTTTAGAATTTTTTAATTTCATAATTCTCCTCCTTGATAAAATTATTACTCCTATATTTTAACAAATATGATTTTAAATGTCAATATTAAAAAAGCTAAATTTTACATAAACTTAACAATAAAGGCGAATAACACGTTGACATTCCTTGATTTTTATGGTATAATAGGTTTGTTACAATCTAAGGGGGAGCAATTTTTATGTCTTTAAACTCACTGCAAAATTTTTCTAAACCAAATAAACCAACAAGCGTTGCTGTTTCTAACGACGCAAGCAATTCTATTAAACGTCTGTCAAACTCTGTTAATTCTAGTAATCCCATTACAATTGGCGACAACTTAAAACAACGCGCACTTGCAAAAATTAATTCTGGCGAGGCGGGTAAACTTAAAGAGCTAGCTTACGACGAGGCAGAGCTTGTGTTTTTATTGGACGAAACAGGGTCTATAATTAATCAAGATGCCGACAATATTGCACAAGGCAGGCCAAGCGTTATCTTAGGTACAACAAAAGCTGTTAATTATGTGCTAGATAAAGAACGGCAAAATTCTAAAAACACATTAGTAACCATTGCTCAGTTTAGCGAGGATATGCGAACAGTTTGCGACCGCGCACATATCTCTAATGTTAAACCGTTTTCTTTTGAGCCAACAGGTGGAAACACTAGAATTTACGAAAACTTATACAAAAAAATCAAACAAACAATGGCAATGCGCGCAAGCGAGCATCATGCTAATAACAATGTGTTGTTTGCAATAATGACCGACGGGCACGATTCATACTCTAGTTCTGCTCCGCAAGAATTACGCGACCTTATTAAAAAAAGTGGGTATAAATATATCCTGTTAGCAGAGGAAACACTAAATATTGCCTGGTTTGCTAACGATTTAGGCATAAATCAAAGCAACGCTGTTAGCTACTCTACCAAGGGTAAGTTTGGCGTTTCGGCAAACGGGCTTGCTATTTGCGCGGCAATCGATGGTTTGCGCAAAACAGGCGATATACCTAAAAATTGGGCGCAAAATGTTATAGATAATAGAATCAACGACCCTTCTAAGCTACTAGGCAACAGGAAATAATCGCAAAGCAAAGCATACACAAAAAAGGGGGGAGCCTTTTTGACACAGTGGCAACAAAGCTGGAAGGATTATTATAAAATATTAAATATAGCGCGAACCGCCGAGGCTAAAACTATCAAAAAGGCTTATCGTAAACTAGCCAAAAAGTATCACCCCGATATTAATCCTAACGATTCATCAGCCGAAGAAAACTTTAAACTTGTAAACGAAGCAAACGAATGCCTATCTAATGCAAGTTTAAAAAAAGAGTATGATGCTTCGTACGACGAATGGATACGTCTAGGCGAGCCAAAGCGTGAAGGCGATATCGGCAATTGGCAAGAGAATGTTAATAATTCTTACGCTGCCCCAAATAATGGCGATGCCGCAAACGCTCAAGCTAATTCATCTAGCCAATTCGACGAGCAATTTTATGCAGAGGGCGAAGTATACCGTGAAGATATCCGCGCTTTTATAGATGAGTATTCTAAAGCATTCAATGATGCAATGGACGAAATCAACCAAAAGTTAAACGATATAAACTACAACGATTATGAATCAGACTTTTTAGAACTAAGTAATTTTGCCGATGCTTTTGTTAAAAATTTGAAAGAGTATTTAGTGTATGCAAATCATTATGGCTTAGCAGAAGAAAAAACCGAGATAAACAATCTTATTAAAAAAACTAATCGGCGCACGTCAAAATTACAAACTAAAATTAGGCTGTTAAACACTACTCGTAAAATAGATGTTATGACACAAGAACTAAACGGAATTTTGTTCGATATGCCTAGCCTTTTAGAAGGAGTTTATACAGGAAAAGAAAATAACGAGAGCTATAGTAATAAGTATAATTTAATTTCGCAAAAGATGAAAGATTACCTTGCCGAACTAAACCCGCTTTTAGATATTCTCGACAAAGAAGGGTTCGTAAACGATTACCAAAAATTTGTTCGGCAAAAGGCAATTTTGCAGTTTCAGTTTAGAAGCATACCCAACTCTTTAGAGCATGCCTTAAAAGACGTTAAAGTAGGCTCGCCGGGTGAAATGTATGGTCTAACGGTGTTTTGGGGTGCCAGCCACTCGTATATAAACGAGGATGCTAAAACTTATTATGGCATGCACTTTATAAAGAACTCTAATTTTAGAAGAAAGCACAATTTTATCAATTGTAGTTTTGATAGTAATTGCGACATAGCCGCTGGTTCAAACTTAACAAATTGCACTTTTGGCAGGTCGGTAAATATTAATTCCCATTTATATCCCGATGATGCACCCGACGAAGTTGACTTTGGCGAAGTAGTAAACAGCAGAATTATTAATTGCAAATTTAGCAACGAAGCATTTATAGGCGGTTGCAATAAAGAGGGTCAAGGTATAACAGTTATTAATACTTCATTCGGAAGAGATTGCTCTTTAGGCGGCAACTCATTATTTACCGATTGTACTTTTGGCAGCAATTGCAAAGGCGGCTGGGGTGTCGATTACCCTATTTTTATAAACGGTGTTAAGTTCAAGAACCCTCCAACATCGGCGCATTCGTCTAGAAGTTCGGCTCAGCAAACGCAAAGCGGCAGTCAGCCGACGTTTAACACCTCGACCAGTTACGATTATAGCCCTTATAACGACCCATACAACGATTTTTCTTACGGTTGGGAAGATATAGATGGCTGGCTACGATATACTAACTTTAAATCTAGCATTGTAGCACAAGCCGGGCAAAAGTTTTTATCTGGCGACCATACTATACAAATTGTAGAAGATGGAATACTAATTGACGGTGATGTGCCAAAGGTAAATGGAAAGCCTATAGATGTTTCGTTTTATGAACATCTAGACGGTAAAGAATACTTATGTTTTAAAAGAGAATGTATAGATTTTGCAGACAAAACTTTTTATTTTAACAACGAAAATGTTACGTATAGAGATAAAACAAACGGCTTGATAATTTTTTTAGACCCATCGCCATATATATCTAATTCTTTTACACAAACAGCTCAGAACTCAGCTTCTAAGCCACAAAACAGCAACGCAAAATACGCAAGGAGGTTTATTTAAATGTTACCTTACAATAATCAAAACGAAAATTACGACCAAGACGGTGTTTCGCCTCAGGCAAGATTAGCCGAGATGAATCGCAACCCATATAGCCGAGAATGGCGAATACCTAACGGGCCTCAACGTATAAAACCAATTAATAATCGAGTTTACAAGTTCTTTATCGACGAGCATCAAGTTAGTGTAAGTAAAATGGACGAGAAAGACGGTATGGATGTTTTAATGGTACAAGTTGATGGTGCATCTTTACAAGTCTCGCGCTATGATTTTAATTTCTTGTATTCATCTGATGGTTTTTTTGAAGTAAACCAAGAAGGTATTTTTACCACTCAAGACGATGTAACTTTTGAAAATGGCAATATATATTTTAATGGCAATTTAATTCGTCGCCCTACTAACCAAGTGACTAACGCTTATGGCAAGCCAACGGGCGACTGCCGAACGTATGCCGCCGACCGCCTTAGCGGCAAAATAGGCAAGCCAACCAACCCTAAAGAATGGTACCCAATAATCACTAGCGACATTACTAAAGAATATTGCCAAGTTGGCGAGGCAATTAATATTCTCGCACCGCTAATGAACCGAACAGTTGAACTTTTGCGTACCGAGGCAAAAGGCTTTAATGTTATTATCGACGATAAACTAGCAACGGTAAATGGCAAGCCAATAATGATTACATCTGGTGAAGGCGATGTTATATTTGGCAAAGATAAAGATGGAGATATCGCCATTAGCGGAATGACAGGTGATATCCTAAAAATCAACGAGAATGCTACTCGAATTACCCTAAACGACGTTGCTGTTACTTGTAAAAACATGAATAACACTTTAAGCGCAACTAGGTAAAACTCATTAAAAAAACGCCTTTATTATAGGCGTTTTTAATATTTCAATTACTATCGTCCAGGTCCCTTGCCGATATTCGGGTTCTTATTTAAATTAGAAGAACCATCGCGAATTCCGTCGAAAATTTGGCTAACGAGTTTTTCGTTATATAGCTCATTTGCCGTCGACAATAATTTTGAATATTTAGTAACCTTAGCTTTTTCTGCTTCCGTTAAATGCGGTTCAATGGTAGCATATTTTTCTTTAACGATAGCACAAAATTTGTCAAAGTCGTCTTTCGTAGCATTTAATTCTTTGCTTAACTCAAAAAGCGCAAACTGGTTTTCGTCTCCCTTAAAATAATCGAAACAGATATTCGCCATTGCGGCATACATATCTTCAGATAAGCTGGCGCTAACAAAAACAAATAATTCATCGACACTTTTGTCTGCATTCGGGTTTATTTCTTCGCGTGATTTAAGCGCTTCAGCAATATTCATTTTTTCTCCCCCTTATGTAACTATTATAACACAAAAGTACCGCAAACGCAATAGCAAATTCGCGTTTTATGTTAAATTTGTGTTAAGTTATTTTGCAAAACTGTCATTCTAACCTTTGCTTAGATAATTTTAATAAGGTTTTTTAGGTTGATTTTTACTAGGCACATTTGGTTTAACATTAACATTAGGTGTATTAGCCCTATCTTGTTTAAACGTAGCTAGCTTCTTGCTTGGCGCTTGTTTGTTATGCTCTTCTACAGCCAAGTTAAAGTACATTTTTAAATTAGTTTCCTTACAGTCTTTAGCAATATCCATAATGCGTCTTTTAGCGTCTAAATAATTTTCCACGTTATTAAAACTCATCCTGCTGTTCTTGCCTATTTCTATAACCTCATTACCATTAATTAAATATCCATTCCCAAAAACGTTTACAACAGCACCAATGCCACCGTCTGTTTCCGCCTGTGTGTTGCCATAATAAACTCGTCCAAGAGCTGGGTTAAATGAAGCCACAATACCCTTAGCAGTTACAACAAAACATCCCTCGTTTAGGCTGTCACCAACGTTCGATTTTTCAGCCATTTCTAGTACATCGTTAAAAATATCTTTGGCGTAAACAGAAATATCACTTTGTGCAATAATCTCGCACGAAATCTCTAAACTTTTCAATGGTAGACTAACATCGGTTCTATCATCAGATAAAGCGGCGAACCCCTTTAAGTGTTCGATGTTACTACTTATCTCGCGCTCAAACTGGTCGTCAAGGTTTAACTTGTAATTATCGCTTTCAATAAAATTTGCAAAACTCATTTTAAAACTCCCCTTTTATTGATTTTGCAAGCATTATATCACATTTTCTTACTTATGTCAACATAAAAACGCCCGATTTTATGTTAAATTTGTGTTAAGTTATCTAGCTTCCAAAAGCATCCTTGGTTCAAATTCATAAACAAAAAACATTTTGCTAAAAAGCAAAATGTCCTTCACAACTATTCATTGTTCGCTATTTATGTTTAATTCTCGTTTATATAATCTTCAATGGTTTTCCCATCAACCCAAAGCCCAGTTACAACGCCTTTCTTCCCTAACACACTAATTGTAACATATGCCTTTTCTTGCCCATTACTTACCATTTCTTCTGCCTTTTGTGCATATTTTTCGTCGATGTAATATCTATCAAAAGTCGCAGTCGTCAAACCGACTTCTTCAGGGAATTCGCCTATTATATTAATAACAACATATTTTCCACGGAAGGCATCATAAGGGTCTATTGGCGCAACTTCAAATTTATACTCCGTTCCATATTTTGCAATAAACGCATTAGAATTTAATGTGTAACCGAGATATGAAAAAGTTAAAACTATCACAAGCAATGTAGCATATAATTTCAAGTTTTTACTCAAAACGATTCTCTCCTTTATTTAATCGCTGATTTTTCTTCGCATAAATATTTACACCTAAAAAAACACACCCTACTAGGATAAACACCAATGCTTTAATGCCTAATGCAAAATTACTGTCAAAAAATCTTGTTAAAATTATTAAACAAACAAGGAACATTCCGCTATTCATATTCTTAAAATTGCCATCAATCATTCCAAAATAAATACGCATAGCACCAATAATTAAAACAACCCCATTTGCAATAAGCATAGGAATAATAATTTTACCGGCAAGCGATGACAAAAATAATAGAGAAAAAGCAATAATCGTTACTCTAAAATACTTGCTATCGTTTTTATAAGACGCAATAGTCGCCAGCGCAATTGTAATTAAACCCAAAACAATCAAGGCTGCCCATTGCCCGCCAACAGGAACGCGCTCCGCTGTTGCATAGTTAATTGTTGCAAAAAACGAGTCGCCGAATCCCTTAAAAGTACAAAGATAAGTTATTACTAACAATGACGCTATGCTCCATTTTAAAATAGAAGCAAAAAACTCATTTTTGTAATATTGCAAAATTATACTAACCGCAAGCAATAAAAGAGGCACCAAGTAAATAAAATCCATTATAATTTGGTTATTGTTAAAAGAGAGGATAAAAGTATATATAAATATCCCAACAAAGCTGACCGAACCAAGGAACTTATTCAACCTATGGGAAGCGTTTAGTTTAAGTAAATGTATAATCCTTGGAGCAATTAATAACAATTCTATTGTGAACCAAATATTTTGTTCAACAATGCTTTTGTATTCAATTGCCGAATATGAACTTAAAACCGTTGCTATATATATTGGAACTAAAGAAATTGAATCCAACAAATAAATCATGGGCAAGGTTAAAATCCCACAAGTTAAAAAATAAGAATGATTATCTACATGAAAAATTCTTGAGATTAACGCAACAGCTGTGAACACCGACGCTGAATATAAAATGGCTGTTATTTCTTTGAAATTTTGTGAATCAATGCGATTTCCAACAATATAAATTGCTCCGCAACTCGAAAGAATCAAAGGTAATAGTGAAATCACGGTCTTAGTTGCTACCGAAAACGAGTGCCAATTAATAGACGCAAACACTATAACGCCCAATCCTATTAATAGTGCGCCGATAATTGCAAACATCATGCTCGATGTTCTGGAACTTTCGTTATTCTTGCGGACTTTAATTTTGCTATAATACATTTCCATTTTGGTGGCTGTCTCTTGATCAATTATCCCACTAGCAAGCAAATTAGTAATTTCCTCGTTTGGAACAAAAAAATCTTTCATACATAAATCCTCCGCAACTGTTCATTATTCACTTAGAAATATTGTTATCGCAATTTATTTATAAATTTTAACACATTTTGTTTTGCTGAGTTTTCAAAATTATCGACAATTCTCTCATTTTGTCTTTGAGCACTTGATTTAAATATTTTTTTCCTAGATGAGTTTTGTAACCGTTCTTTGGTGCGTTGTGCCATTTCCATTTCCTCTTTAGCTGCTGATATAAATTCTTCTGGGTTTTGCAAATAGTTTCTGCACTCTTTGATAAAAGCAACTTTCTCTTTTACTCTAACCACGTCATAAGAATCATGAGCTAAGCGAAAGTCATCAAATATTTTTGCAATTTCGTTTAGAATAGATACAGTCTTGTCGTTCGTTTCAGCATTCTTAACGAATCCTAACACTTTTTGTTTCTCAGAGTTTTCAAAATTATTGACAATTCTCTCGTTTTGTCTTTGAGCACTTGATTTAAATATTTTTTTCCTAGATGAGTTTTCTAACCGTTCTTTGGTGCGTTGTGCCATTTCCATTTCTTCTTTAGCTTTTGATATAAATTCTTCTGGGTTTTGCAAATATTCGCTACATTCTTTGACAAAATCAAGTATCCCATTTACATCATCGGCGCGATAATAATCACTTCCTGCTATCATCATATTACCACAATATGTATAATCACACGTTGGATTGAGGCCATTAAATCTTTGTATTATTTCATTTAGAATAAATACAGCCTTATCGTCCATTAGTATCATCCCCTTACTTATATTATAACAGATTTTCGCGTAAAAGTCAAGCAAAAAGATATGAATTATGTTAAATTTGTGTAAAGGTATTAAGGTAAAAAGTGCACCCCCGGTTCAAATCTGTTTTTAGGCTCTAAGTAACCCCCTAAACACTACAAATAAAAAAATGAAGAATGATAAGTGATGAACGATAAATGTTGAATACAAAAAGTGCACTATAGCATGCCTTTCATTCATCATTTACAATTGATCATTTTTCATTGCCAAGCTTGCTTGGCACTTTTTGTTTGGTTTGGACAAAAAAGATACCCAAGAAGGTTTATAAGCAACTTTCAAAGTTTTATCAATTTTTTAATTCTTTTTTGTAGCTTGTTGGCAATTTAATAGCCTCTTTCCCGATAAGAGCCATAAGGATTTTTCTTTCTCAATTCTTCGATATATTTTAATTGTGCTTTTTCTAAATCTTCTTTTTCCATTTTCTCAGTTGCCTTTTTGAAATAAGTTTCCCCTGCTTCATTATATTTTTGTGCTTTTTTTGCACTTTTGCGAGCAGATATGGCACTGCATAATGACCATATAGCACTTCCAACGGCGATATAAATAGTAATTATATCTCCTACTGTTATGTTTTCTTTCATAAATGTCATAAAACTTTCCATATTACTCACCTCTTACATAATTATATATATTTCGTCATACAAAGTCAATACTCAAAATGCCCCCCGTTCAAATCTGTTTTTAGGGGTGGAGAGGAACAGTGAAGTATTTTGGTTGCACCAAAAAGTGAAGCAGTTGGCTTTCAGCCAACAGTGAAGTATAGCGTGAACGCTAAATGAAGTAAAGTTTGCATAAAAATTACGAAGCAACTTCATTCGCCGATAGGCGAACTTCACTTCGCAAGATACTTCACTTGCCCGACAGGGCAAACTTAGTTGCAATTTGCTATGCAAATTGCATGTCCCATTTGGACAAAAAAGATACCCGAGAGATTTATGTTATCACGCCATGCGTCTGTTTAATTATAGTTCTATATCCTTTAACAACCCAAATCTCGCAATTCTTAGTAAAAGAAAAACTCTGTGCATATCGAAAAATATTGCTTTTATTATTTTTCATCACCCTTCCAAAATTATATTTAAATCGGTTTGTGAAGAAATTATAAATTTTCGTGTTTTATAATATAGCGTTCTGTTGACTTTTACATTATTATGTGCTAAAATAATAAAAAGATGTTGTCGTCATAATCGAATATTATTAAAAGTTTGATGAAGTGGAGGGCTATTGTGGCTAAAAGAGAGGCTATTAAAACAACACTTAATTCAATTGTGGAATATTGGGGCTCGAGGGTTGATGAATGTGATCTTAGTGTTGACTGGGCAGAAGCGGACAGCCATTGTTGGAGGTGTGGGTGCGAAAAAAATTTAGAACGGTGTCATATAATCCCGCATTCATTACAGGGAAAGGATGAGCCTTCTAATTATGTGTTACTATGCAAAAGATGTCATTTGGAAAATCCTAATGTCGCCGATAAGGAAATTATGTGGGATTGGCTAAAAGCATATAAAACATCTTTTTATGAAACTTTTTGGCTAATTCAAGGTTTAGAAGAATACAAACGCATATATGGAAAAAGCGTTGTTGAGGAACTCAAAAAGCTAGGAATTAAAGATAGAAATAAAGTTTTAAGCTCGTTCAAAGCTACCCATAATATGGCAAGCTTTCATTTCGGGCAACCATATTTCAACTCAGCAACTGTTGCAGGATTATTGAGGATGATGATAAAGGAATTGGAAGCGGAAACGGAAACTATTGAGAAATGCAACGCATAAAATTCTCATAAATTAATTTGTTCTATTTATATCAGCTCGTTTATTTTTAAAAACATTATTGTTGAATAGCTTTAGTCAAGCCATGCATCCCAGCTTCAAAATCTTCTCTAAAATCAATATACTTTTTATTCTTTAATAAATGTGGGATTTCACAATCTTTTAGCAAAATAGGTATAACCTTGATTCTGTTTTCACCTATTTCACGCCAAAACATAGACTGCCATTCCGTTTTAACCCAGTTAGATTCAATAGAATTCGGAGATAGGATAACCAATATATAGTCGCTGGCATCAAGAGCTTTTGATATTTCATCGGGTATAGATTGCCCGCCACATATCTCACTATCTATCCAAGGGTCATGCCCATCTTCTGCCAATTGAACAAATAAACTTTCTGCAAATGGCTTATCTTTTGTTGCGTGAGAGATGAAAATTTTCAAGCCTTTTTTATTGCCAAACCTAGTTTTAACATGTCGCTCATACATTAAAGCTATAGTAAGATTAAGTTCCAATAATAAGTCTTCTTTTTGTTGCATTAATTCCTTTTCATCGCCCTCGCCAGACATAATTTTTTCGGTAATCCCCCAAATTTCATATTCTATAGATTTCATTCTATTTGAGCAAGCAGACATAGGAATAGTGTTTGTTATATTACCTTTTGGTACATAAGCAAATGTATTGCAATGCAATATATTTCCCCAATAGATAATCGCATATTGATTATGCAACATTTCACAATCTTCATCAATGCCATCTGTACATAATTCACAAATGTCACATTCGCAAGCATCATCGTCAAAAATTCCAATTCTCCCTTTATACTCTCCTTTTATACATAAAACTGGACCATAGCTTAATTCAGAATGCATGTATTATCCTCTCTTTCGATGAGAATTATTTTAAAAACTTAAACACATATTTTCGCACCTTTTTTTCTATTACATCTCCAACACAAACATTGAAGGTTTTCCTCTACAGATAAACCACCTTTAGAAATTGGAATTATGTGGTCTATTTCTAGAAGTAGTGTGGGTTCATCTTTTATAGAAACATTACATAACTTGCAAGCATAGTTATCTCTTTTTTTAATTTTTTCTCTTAATTGTGGAGTCATTATAACTCTTTGGTATTGAGCAGATTTTTTATATTTGATACTGTCGTCTAGCCAATGCATAAAACCCTCTAAATTATTGGGGTTGAGCTTTAAAGTGTAAGACAATCCACTATTGCCACCTGAACTTGTATAAGAGAAAACATATTGCGGATAAATAACTGAAACTAAATCTAATTCAGTTAATCCTAACTTTTTATAAAGAGATTTTTTCAAAATTTTAATCAAAAATGGTAAATTGTTTTTAATCTTATCAAATAAATTATTACGTTTTGTCCTAAGTAGTTCTCTCGATTCTTCATAAGAATTAAAATTATTCAGCATGTCGTTTGCATAATTACGATGCGTTTCATCTATAGGTATATTAAAATACTTACAAATATACTTATAGCCATTTAGCTGAGCATTACTAACAACAGAACGAGAACAATGATATATGTATTGTTTGTTTTCTCTACTAAAAAGCCCAGAATGTTTATAACCCCATCGGCTTTCATTTGAGATTTCTCCAACAAAAGTTTGCTTAGTTTGGCCTCCTAAAAGATTTATGCTTAAAAAATCGGCATACTCATTCAGCTCGTTAAAATCGTTAGTTAAATCCTCTACACTTTTCTTTATGGAAGCAAATTCATCAGAATTAAAATAAACATTTCTATAAATGATAATACCTATCCAAACTATAAAAATTATTGCTAAAGGATTCATGGTATTCCGCCTTTATGTTTTTGTATTTTACCGCTTAGAAATTATAGTGAAATGAAAAATCTCAGGAGTTTTTTCATGCCTATTGTAATTTAAATCCATTTTGTTTGTCTGCTAATTTTGCGATTTCGGTTCTTTGAAGTTTTATTTCTTTAAGAAATTTTTCTTCAAAAGTTTCAATAGTATGAAAATGAGCGTAATTCATTAAATTAATATGAAAATTTTGTTCTTTAATATCATCGTTGATATCTTTATAATAAACAACTCCAGAAGCAGGTTCTTTCCTTGCGTTTCTTCTGATCTTTGTTGTACCAATAGGAACCTCATATGTTTGACCTATACCAATTATACATTCCATGGTTTTTAATTCCTTAAGAATTCTAATTATATCGTTTTCCATGAGACTATTGATAAAGTTATCATCAAATACAATTTTTACATTTTTAGCTATTTTTCTTCCGTTATTTGTAAATTTTAACATGTAAAAAGCTCGATTCACAAAAACGACTTCTACGGTGATATAAGCCCGATTTTCTTCGTCAAATTGGCGCTTTATTTCTATAGTTTGTTCTTTAGTAGCTTTAGTGGATTTATAATTAAAAAAGCATATAAAAATTGTAGCTACTGTATAAATAAAAGTTATAATAACATTAAGCCAATCTGCCATATCTCCACCTCTTCCATAATTATACATTATTCGCACTTTGATGTCAAGCCTCAGCTAAAATCCGCATTCAGCCTATAACCAACTCTTAAACGCTATTTTTAAACTGCATCTTAAAAAACAAAAAAACCTGCGAGGCAGGCGTTAGAAATATATTTTTAATGGATAATGAAAAGTGGGGAAATATTAAAAACGTCGTTTAATAATTCGAAACAGCGTATTATCGCAGTTTTTGCTAAATAATCTTCCCTGTTTTCTTCTAAGGATGGCTTTATCTCACTTGGTAAAAGATATGAGAAATTTATACTTTCCCCAACTAATATGGATTTTCAAGATCTAATCCATAATGATTTCCAATGCATCTATAGATACCTTCAACGGCATTGCAAATATCTGATATATAGCTTGATATAATTTCATCTGTTATATCGATATTAATTTCAGCAGCGTGGACTATCGCATTTCTAATAGTAATTATATCATCAATACTATCTAATAATGTATCGGAACGGGCAGGAATGGGTTTTGAAAATACAGCGTTTATATCAAGATTTTCGTTCACCATTTTATAATTGTCTATAATAGATTTAGGTCTTTGAAAACTTAACCATTCGCTCAAAACCCATTCTACTTTTTCATTATCTTGCGAAAATGTTTCTATGTGTTGTGGAAGAATTTTTATTTTATTTATTACTTTTTTAAATGCTTTTTTCCTGTCATCCGCAAATTTCAAAAGTACAACGAAAGTGGATTTAAGATATTTTTCCCAAGCACCAACAATATAAGGTATAAGTAGATTGTTAAATATGGTATTTGCATTAAATTCCATAAGCCAAGGAATATTTGTATTATTACCTTCTATTCTAGTCTGATATTCGAGCAAAGCCACCTTTTTAATATTATTATCGAAAATCCACTTTTGATAGTACAACCCAACTTCTATTTCAGATTTCTCTGGTAATTCTACTCCGAGCTTAAGGTCGTCCCAATCATCTTCTTCAAATTCACCACCAAAAAAATTGCTTAAAGCTATTACGGTTTCGTGTTGATGCTTATGCTCCCAATAACTACGCCCAATACGCGTTCGCGTACAAACCGATATAACTCCATTTTCCTCGTAAAGAGTCAATTCAAGTCCAACAAGTGATTGGAATTCTTTTGCTCCAACCCACACATAACTCCCTTTGCGTTGCGGAATTTCTTCCTTAGGCACGATTTCAAAGCCATCGTATATCTCATAGTCAAGCCATTTAATAACATCTTTTACTCTTTCAATGTTTGTTCCAATAGGAAAGGTATTAGTGGTTTCATAACTCATGCTTTTCACCTCTTTCATAATTATATATAATTCGTCATGCGAAGTCAATACAAAAAAATGCGCCCCCAGTTTAAATCTGTTTTTTGGGGGTGGGCAACCCCCTAAAGCGCCCTTGCAAAAATTTGCACTTAGAAATGCGAAAAACGCCCATAAATACAGGCGTTTTTGGCTGGGTATCTTTTTTGTCCAAACAACTTGTCCTGTTTGGACAAAAAAGATACCCGAGAGATTAAGACTCTTCGTCATCGTCAACTTCATCGAAAATGATATTAGAATTCCCTATTAAATAATCGACGCCTTCTAATCTTTCTTTCCATTTTTGTTTATTTTCTTCGCATAATTCATCATATAACACATCGACAGCATCAGATAAATACTCACATCCATTTTTATTATCAAATATTTCGCTTATATAAGTCCCAATATTCGCACGGTCAAAATCTAATTCTTGAAAAACATTTAAAAATTCATGTTCAGGGTGTTTTTGCCCATATTTTAACAGCCAAAAGATAAGTTCTTTTTTCGATTGTTTTATTTGTAAAAATATATTATATAGTTTTTTGGATTTTTCGCCTCTAAATACAAGACAAGCTGTTGATTCGCTTTCTAATTCGTATGCGTAAATATTAAGTTCTGAACACAAACTATACACTAGATTATAATACGAAAAAGCTATTTTGCCCAAAGCAGTACCAAAAGCTTTTTTAATATTCTCAGAATATTCTTCTTTATTCCCACCACCTATTTTTTCTAATAATTTAAGTTCTTTGTTTATATCATCCTGTGTGCTAAATCTGGAATATCGTGCGTCATTATAGAATTGCAGCAATACGTCAAACAGGATGTTTTCATTATCCTTAAAATCATTTTCTGCTATTTTATTTATATAATCACGAAGTCCTGTGTGATTGTGACTCATAAGCAGTCTTCTTATTCGATCTTGCTCGCTTCTTAAATCTTTGTTTTTATAATACATTAGCTCAATTATTATTTTTTGTAATCTTTCTACTCCTTGAGCTGCGAAATACAAAGCCAAAAATGGATACTCGCATAGGTATTCTTTGTTTTGAAACAAACTTTTATCATCGGGATGGAAAAATTTAATTTTACTTATCTCTTCTATTGATTTCCAAATCATTGCTCCAGAAATTTGCAACTCCTTTCTTAAAGCAAAATTCATTTCCGATAGATCTCTATCTAAATCAACTTCTATTTTTTCATCAAAATGTTCATTTTCTTCATGAGTGTAACTACCAATACTAATTGCATAACTTAATTTTTTTGTTGCTTCTTCAAAAACAAAATTTTCTTCTTCACCGTCGCATTCATTGTGGAAAGCTGTTATTAAGTTTTCTTTTACAGAACAAAGAGGTATCAAATTCTTCCAAAACTGTTTCCTTTCATCTTTAGACAACATATCAACCCTTGCCATTCCTTTGTAAGCAACTAGTTTTTTATTCAAAATGTCGTCAATTACTTTCGCTGCTTTTTCTGAAATATTTTGCAACACCCAGCAAAAAGGCCAGCCTTTTAATCCGCCCCAAGATATCGGTTGAAAATCAATGGTGCATAAATCGTCTTTAATGAGAAATGGCGATAAGTCTCCAAATACACGCCTATCAAGAATATCACCTGCTCTTATAACTATTTCATCTGAACAATTTTTCAATTCTTCAACACTCATAATTACTTCAAAAACTTCTTCGCCATACCAACCAGTGTTGAATTTTCCACTATCAAAAATAAAAGCAATATTAAGTTGTTCATTTATATTTCCCATTGATTTTCACCTCTTCCATAATTATATATAATTCGTCATACAAAGTCAATACAAATTATCGTGATTTTGGTATAATACACCGCATTTTATCCCAAGCTTTCATTATGAGTAAATACACTAACGAACAAAAAGAAAAAGCGTTGGAACTTTATGCTTCTGGGGTAAGTGTTGCGAGCGTTGTTAAGGAATGCAAAATCCCGCGAAGCACGGTGTATGGGTGGATTTCAGCCGAAAATCTAAACGGCAATGACGAGCTTGCGTTCACTCCGAAAAACTTTCGCATGCTTAAAACAAAGGCGGACAAGTTGGAGCAGATTGTCGCTGTGCTTAAATCGTCTGATTGCACCCTTAACGCTCCATTACACGAAAAACTTAAAGTTATCAAAAAGCTGTATGGGCAATATAGTGTGCATATTTTATGCGAGGCGTTCTCAGTTAGCCGTGGGACTTTCTATAATTATCTACTACGCAACAAAAACGAAAACACCACTTATGCAAAGCGGCGTGAGGTTTTTAGCAAACTCGTTAAAGATGTTCACGATGAGTTTAATCAGATTTTGGGTGCAAAGAAAATCACGGCGGTACTAAATGAGCTAGGGCACAGGACGACTGAGAAATATGTGCGAAGCATTATGCAGGATATGGGGCTTGCGAGCATTCGGCAGGGGGCAAAAGCATTTTACCACAAGGAACAATCAAAGGCAAAAAATCATCTAAATCAAAATTTCAAGGTGGACACCCCTAACGAGGTTTGGGTTAGCGATGTTAGTTTCTTCCATTTGCACAAGCACACATATTACATTTGCGTGATTATCGACCTTTTCGCTCGAAAAGTTGTGAGTCATAAAGTGTCGCACAAAAACAGCACACAACTTACAAAATCAACTTTTAAGCAAGCGTATTTAACACGAAAGCCCAAAGATGGTTTGATTTTCCATACCGATCAAGGCTCAAATTATCGCTCATTCACTTTTATGAGCTATCTAAAAGAGTTAGGCGTTACGCAATCGTTTTCGAGGGCTCATATTCCTTACGATAATTCTGTTGCGGAGGCGTTCTTTTCGTCTTTGAAGCAAGAAGATCTTTATCGCCATAAGTTCAAAACCGAAAAAGATTTCCGCAAAGCCGTCGATGAATATATTGTTTTTTATAACACCAAACGCCCACATACTTATAACAAGAATAAAACGCCTGTTAAGGTGGAGGATGAGTTTTATAGCAATAATGAGAAGAATTCACAATAACAATATAGATGTCTATTTAGGTTTTTTCTTACTGTCTTTATTGGTTTTGAATCTATTTTTATAATTAAAATAGAACATAAGTAATTCTTCTGGTGGCAGCTCGTTAATTTGTAAGGTTCTAGCGAAACTTCTCATTTGCCGCAGTAAAGCTTGTTCCGAAGGCGGAGAGTTTCTGTATTCTTCTTTTGAAAGTTCGTATTCCATTGCTTCATAAATACATTTTGCAGTAACAGGCGGAACCCCCTGACTTTGCTTTAATGCAGTGTTATGCCAATTGCGGCAATACTTTACCCAAACATCATTTACATTTTTTATTTCAACTAAATTGTTAAACTTTTCTAACATATCAGGCAATTTCATATTTTTAGGATTAGTGCAATAATAAACAACTTTTTCCAAATTGCCGTTTTCTAAACTTTTACAAATGCAATCAAATATGTGAGAGTCGTTTTGGGGATTCACACCTATTATAAAAAGTGCACCTTCTATATTTTCAAACTCTGAAAAATGGTAATCAGACCAACCTTGCAATTCTGGATGCTCAATTGCTATATTTGGAGTTAATTGCAAGTAATGTTCGTCTGGAAATATTGTTTTATACAAGTCGACTATTCCTCTTTTGAGATTTTCCTGTTGGGTTCCAGTGCCACCCTTTAACTTATTATAATAATTATTAGCATTTTGAAAATCTTTAGCAAATGTATATTTTTTATTCCCTGAATAGCTTAATAAGGCATTGCAAAAACAATGTTCGAAATTTAGTGGTATATAAATCGAAGCCCCATCTTGTCGTCTTGCAAAGCCAGGAATAGTATGAGGATTTTCGCTATCTGGCAAAACAGAATAGTCTCCATGCAAGTGATAAACAGGGACTTCCGTAATTTTTTCAATATTATTATCATAATTAAGTGTGAATATTTGTTCAAATTGTTTGAAAAATTTCTTAGCTGTCATCATCGTTTTATATGTTTCTTGTAATCTGCCGTCACAATATATCGCATCTAAAATCATGCGTTCAACACCTTGAAGTGTAGCTCGCTTTTGAGAAATAACATCTGGGTTATCAATATAGAAAAACTCAAAAACTAAAAGCCAATCTTCTATCCCAATTTGGTCTGGCTTAGAAATTGGTTCATTATATGTTTTTTTAAACTCAGTTAAAGCACTTTTTAAATTTTTTGGTACTTTTTCATCATATTTACCATTTATCGCATTGTTAATTAGAGGAACAAAGTTGTTAAATATATTCACTATGCCATCGCCTTCAATAGCCGCCTCTGAAGTTTCGTCTGCTTTGAATAAATCATTATATAAATTTTGCTTAGCTTTTGCAATCATACGGATAAAAATCCATTTTGAAAGAAAATCCTTACCACCAAACTCAATATTAATGCCATTGCCTACTAATAAATTCTTCATTTCAATCACCTCTTCCATAATTATATATAATTCGACTTATAAAGTCAATCTCATAAAAACAAAACTTCGCAAAAGGGGTAAGCGAATTTTTACGGTAATAATCATCGGATTTCTAAAATCTATTTCAGACATTTGTGTTCAAAAGTAAACTTTTTTGCGATTTAGTTCCAAAATTTTCACTGTTTTGTATAAGTGTCCGAAAGTTGTTTATAACACGGAAAGATTAAACCCCTCATTAATTCAAGCGAAAATAAAAATAGCGACTGCACTTTTGGACACGGGGGTTCAAAAGTGAGCCACTAATTCACTTGGAGGCGCCACCCAGATTTGAACTGGGGGTAAAGGATTTGCAGTCCTCGGCCTTACCACTTGGCTATGGCGCCGTGTCGTCGCAACTGCTACGCTCAGCTATTTTTTGCCAAAAGCGCAAAAACGTCGCTTATGCTCCGAGTTGCTCCTCTTATCCCACAAAACGGAAATCGCGTTTTGCGGGAGCCCTATGCGCTTACGCGCATAGCAACTGCTACGCTTAGCTTATTTTCACAAAAAGCGTGAAAATATCACCTTGCTCCGCGTTACCTCTCTTTATAATAATATGTAATAGAGAGGACTAAGATTCCTTTTAAAAAAATAGAACGGAACAAAACGCTCCACCCTAAATTATATATCGCTGCAAAAAAGTGGATATTTAGCAGCTTTTGGAGCGGAAGACGAGATTCGAACTCGCGACTTTCACCTTGGCAAGGTGACACTCTACCACTGAGTCACTCCCGCATGACCAATTGCATAAAACATTATAGCATAAAGATGATACTTTGTCAACCCCTTTTAAAAAAATATTACCAAATTTAATTAAAAGTATTGACATATTTAATATTTTGTAGTATAATGGTTAAGGTCAATGTGCACCTTTAGCTCAGTTGGTTAGAGCAACCGGCTCATAACCGGTTTGTCCGGGGTTCAAGTCCCTGAAGGTGCACCAAAACTTTGCATGCAGCAAAGAGTTAAAAGATAAGAGAGAAAAGTTAAAAGTTAAGGAAGTTTTGCTAACGCAAACAATTAAAGGCAAAGTTTTGTACTTTTCATTTTTCTCTTTTAACTTTTCACGCTTCACTAAAAAGCTAACTTCACAAATACCTTTTTCCTTGCTTATAGCAAGGATTTTTTATGTTTATTACTAATCATTTATTATTCATAAATTTTTTAATTTATACATTAATTCCGCACTTTGTAACAATTCTGTAATATTTCTGTAACAATTTTGTAAAAAACTCTTGACATTTTAACCTCTTTATGATATAGTATGCAATAATTAACTAGCGTTTAGCTATTTTTAGGATAAATTTTTCTTTTTGAAACAAACGAGTAAGGCAAGGCTGGCGCCTGCCGCAATGAGTTTGTGCGCAAAAAGGGGGATTTAACTAAAAAGAGCAAATGATAGTTATTTATTGCATACTAAAGTATGCTAAATTCGATATTACAACCACTTCTATCCGCTTTAATTTTTAATATTTACAAGGGGGAGCAATGCAAATGAAAATTTACAACACGTTAAAAAAGCAAAAAGAAGATTTCATCCCGCTAGAACCTGGTAAAGTTAAGATGTACGCTTGTGGTATTACTGTGTATGACCAATGCCATATTGGCCACGCCCGACAAGCCATTGCTTACGATATGATTACAAAATATCTCCGATTTAAAGGTTTAGAAGTTAAATATGTACGTAATTACACAGATGTTGATGATAAAATAATCGCCCGAGCAAACGACTTAGGCGTTAATGCACTAGATTATTCTGCCGATAGAATTATAGATGCAGAAGCCGATTTAAAAGCGCTAGATATTGCAGATGCCACCGTTAAACCTCAGGCATCGCAATACATACCACAAATTCAAAAATTCGTCGAAGGGTTAATCAACAAAGGTAATGCGTATGCCACCGATAATGGCGATGTATACTTTTCGGTAGATAGTTTCCCTCAATATGGCGAGCTATCTGGCATAAAATCGGACGAACTAATAGAAGGAACGCGCAAAGATATAGAGCCAGGCAAAAGAAGCCCTAAAGACTTCGCACTTTGGAAGTCTGCCAAGCCAGGTGAGATTTCGTGGGAATCGCCTTGGGGAGAAGGCCGCCCAGGTTGGCATATAGAGTGTTCTGCCATGGCAATAGATAATTTAGGCGAAACCATTGATATCCATGGCGGCGGTCAAGATTTAGTCTTCCCGCATCACGAGAACGAAAAAGCTCAAAGCGAGGCATTAACTGGTAAGACATTTGTTAAAACCTGGACTCATAGCGGGCTTATTACCGTTGACGGTCAAAAAATGGGTAAATCGCTTGGTAACTCGGTTACAATTAAGCAAGCACTTAATGCCTACGATAAAGAAGTAATCCGCTACGCCATGCTTTCTAAGCATTATTCGTCACCGGTAGATTATAACGACAAAGAGTTTTCTCTTGCCGAAAAGCATTTGTATTATTTTTATAATTCGTTAAAATCGGTTAAGGATTATCTTGCCAAAGCCGACGCAACTAATGCACCTACCACTAAAGAAATGATGGACATAAACAAAAAAGTCTCTCAAATCCGCGAGAATTTTATAAACGCAATGGACGATGACTTTAATTCAGCATCGGCTTTATCACAACTATTTGCTACTTTTAAAAACGTTAATAGTGTTTTAAATTCAAAGGGAGTATCCGAAGAATATAAAGCCGAGTTCTTTAAACAATTTAACTCGACCGTTTTAGAGTTATACAAAGTGTTTGGTGTTTTGCAATATCAGCCCGAGCAATTTATCGACCAAACGCGCGAGAAATACATGAAGGGGTTAGACATAACCGTCCCCGAGATTCAGCAATCTATAGCTGAAAGAGCAACGGCAAAAGAGAATAAAGATTACGCAAAATCGGACGAAATTAGAAACAACCTAGATGCCCGAGGTATTATTTTAAAAGATACCCGAGCAGGTACCACTTGGGATATAAAAGAGCTTTATATAAGAGACTTAGCCGCGTTAGAAAAAAATGCCGAGCAAGCAAAAGAAGTAAAGCCTATTAGTGGTACAATTAAATTTAACAGATAAGGGGAATAATAAAATGCCAAACAAATACAACTTTGATGTTTACACCGATAGAACTGGCACCCACTCTGCGCAACACGACGACGCACCAGCCGACGGGTTACCTCTTTGGGTTGCCGATACCGACTTTCCTACAGTTAAAGAAGCAAACGAAGCCATTATAAAAGCCGCCGAAAAAGGCATTTATGGCTACGAGCGATTAGGCGATGAGTATTATAAAGCTATCATTAATTGGTTCGATAGGCATCATGGTTTAAAAATAAAAAAAGATTGGGTAGTAAACACTCCAGGCGTAGTGACGGCCGTGGGCCTTGCAATTAACGCGTATACCGAAAAAGGCGAGAGCGTAATGATAAACCGCCCTGTTTATTATCCATTCTCTAATACAATTAATGCAAGCGACAGAAAGTTAATTAACAGCCCCATGGTATACAAAAATGGCGAGTACACATTAGACTTTGCCGATTTTGAAGAGAAGATTAAAAACAATAACGTAAAGCTTTATATACTCTGTTCACCTCATAATCCTATTAGTAAAGTATGGAAGAAAGACGAGCTTAAAAAGATAGGTGATATCTGCCATAAGTATGGAGTAAAAGTAATTTCCGACGAGATTCACGCAGACTTAGCATTGTTCGGTAATAAACACACACCGTTTGCCTCACTAGGCAAAAAATATGCAGATATCTCGATAACCTGCACATCGCCAAGTAAAACCTTTAACCTAGCAGGCTTGCAGATGTCTAATATAGTAATATCTAACCCTCAAATGCGCGAGAAATTTAAAAAAGCCTACACGGGCGCAGGTCTAATGTGGCCAACCTTCTTCTCTGCCTTTGCAATAGAGGCGGCATATAATAACGGCGACGAGTATTTGGCACAATTAAAAGAGTACATAGAAGGCAACTTTAAACTAGCCGAAGAGTTTTTTAAAGAAAAACTCCCTAAAGTTAAAATTGTTAAGCCAGAAGGTACATACTTAGGCTGGTTCGATTTCTCGGAATATGGCTTAACTGGCGACGAAATGGAGCACTTGCTACAGAATAAAGCTAAGCTGTTCCTAGACGGTGGCAACTGGTTTGGTCCCGAGGGCGACCAGTTCCAAAGGGTTAATATGGCATACCCGCGTTCTACTATACAAACCGCACTCGAGAAGTTAGAGATGGCGTTAACACCTACAAACGATATAAATGCCAAGCTAGATTTTGGTGACGCGCTAGACTTAACCGATAAGGACGAAAAAATTGCACTTGCTCATTATAAATTACGAATTGCCGATAGCAATATCCCAGAAAGCGAAGCAAGGGCGATTGTATCCGACCTTTTAGTAGCAGGCGATTACAAGTTTGTATTAAATGTGTTATCTAACCCCAAAACATCGTCTAATTTAAAAGAAATTATAGTAGAAGAGACCGCCAAACACATCCCACAGGTTGAAGATTACTTTTTAAACTCTAAGTTAGTAAATGCGCAATTGTATAAAGAATATAAAGAGTTCTTAAAAGGTTTTAACGCCATCAACGGCACAGAATACTCGATACCAAAAGAGATTCAATGGAAAAACATGCCGTCTAAGGCAGACGAGCAAATAATGTTGGGCGAATATGTATCTGACACTAAAGTAGGCACAAACAAAAGCTTAAAAAGAATTTTAGATGCGTTTGATGAAGGAACAAAAGATAGAACAAGATTACAAAAGGCAATTGATAGAAATCCACAAACAAATCTAGGGGCAACACATAAAAACACAGCAATGGGCCACAAAAGATAATCTTAGAAAAGAAAAACGGAGGTTATAAAATGGTTTATTTAGATAACGCAGCCACAACACCTGTCCGCGATGAAGTACTAGAAGCAATGATGCCTTATTTTAAGGAAGAGTTTGGTAATGCTTCAACTTCGTATAAACTTGGGCATAACGCAAAAAACGCGTTAGAGAACTCTCGAACTAAAGTAGCCGAAGTATTAAACACAAACGCTAACGAAATCCTTTTTACTAGCGGCGGAACAGAGAGCGATAATTTTGCCATAAAAGGTTATGCTCGAGCACACGCAAATAAAGGCAAGCACATTATCACTTCAAATATTGAACATCACGCTGTCTCTCATAGCCTTAAATCTTTGCAAAAAGAGGGCTTTGAAGTTACCGAGGTGCCCGTTAATAGCGAGGGCATTGTCGAAATCGCAGAGTTTGAAAAAGCAATCAGGCCCGACACTATTTTAGCAACAATTATGCAGGCGAATAATGAGATAGGTACCATTCAACCTATAAAAGAGCTAGCCGAAATCGCGCATAAAAACGGATTTGCTTTTCATACCGATGCAGTTCAATCCATCGCTCATATACCAGTTGATATAAACGATTTAGGTGTCGACATGCTATCCCTTTCTGGTCATAAATTTGGTGCCATGAAAGGCATCGGCGCAATATATGTTAAAAAAGGAATCAAACTAGACATCTTTAACGATGGCGGCGGTCAAGAAAAAGGCAGACGCGCAGGCACCGAGAATATCGCTGGTATTGTAGGCTTAGCAAAAGCTTTAGAGCTAGCACAGCAAGAATTACCAGAAGAAATGCCAAGGCTATCAAAATTGCGCGACACGCTAATGGACGGGCTATTAGAGAGAATTCCTGGCAGCAGGGTAAACGGCTCTAGAACTCAGCGCGTGCCTGGCAATGTTAACATGAGCTTCCCGTATGTAGAGGGCGAAAGCATGCTAATTCATCTAGATTTAATAAACACTTGCGCCGCTTCTGGCTCGGCTTGCACAAGCGGTTCACTCGACCCATCACATGTGCTATTAGCAATAGGGTTAGACCATGCCACCGCTCACGGTTCAATAAGGTTCTCAATAGGCAAAGACAACACCGAGGAAGACATTAAATTTGTGCTAGACAATATGCCTAAAATTGTTGAAAAATTACAAGCCATGAGCCCGTTAAAACCACAAGGTAATACAAAAATGCCAATGTATAGTAGAGCAATGTAATCATTGCTTACATTGTATATGATATAAACAAATTGCCAGCTTGTCGGCAATTTGCACAAAAGGGCTTTAGAAGCGCAGACGCGATTTACTCGCGTCGAAGCGTATTTATAAAAATTAATTAGGGGGAAACCAAAAATGAAAAAGTTTCACGTAGAAGACGGAATTTTGTGTTATGTTAATCCAAAAACAGCAGGCGAGTTTGTAATACCCGAGGGCGTTACAGAAATTGCCGACCAAGCGTTTTACGACTGCTCACAATTAACAGGCGTTAAAATTCCCGACACAGTTACCACAATAGGCGCTCTTGCGTTTGAAGGCTGCTCGTCACTAAAAGAGGTAATTTTACCCGATAGCGTTACGTCTTTGGGCGAAGGCGCGTTTGCAAATTGCGAAAATTTAGAAAGCATCGACCTATCTAGCAATATCAAAAATTTAGAAGATGTTACATTCTCTAATTGCAAAAAGTTAAAACATGTTAGTGGTTTAGACTCGGTAGAAACAATCGGTTCAAAAGCCTTTTACTTTGCAGGGCTAGAAGCAATTTCGCTTCCTAAAGGTTTAACAACGCTTGCCGACAACGCGTTTTATGGCACAAAAATTAAAAAAGTTACATTTAATGGTAGTGTCGAAAACATCGTTTCACAAGCGTTTGTTGGTGCAAACGATATTTCGGAACTAGAGTTTAACTTTAATGGCAAAAATGCTGGCGTCATTAATTTACAACAAAACAAAAGCCGCCTGCCTATGTTGCGCAAACCTTTAATGCTAACAGTTGTTCCCGATGCTCAAACCAAGGGCTACAACGTGTACCTAGGTAACGATGATACTAACCTAGCAGACGAAGTTTATAAAGTAAGCCAAAACTACATCCAAAAGTTCGAGAAAACATCAACAGGCTTCGATTATAAAACACGTCAAGAAGTGCCTGTTTATACACCATCATTAATAAAATAGCATAAATTTTTAAAAAAGTATTGACAAATTCGCATTTTTAGAATATAATACTATATAGTAAAAAACAAATTGCCAGCTTGTCGGTAATTTGCACAAAAGGGCTCCCACAAAACGCGGGTTCCATTTTGTGGGATAAGAGGAGCAACGCGGAACAAAAGCGACGTTTTTGCGAATTTTGCAAAAACTAGCCGCGTGAAGCAGTTGCATTGCGCGAAAGCGCAAAGGGCTCCCGCAAAAGCCGATTTTGCTTTTGTGGGATAAGAGGAGCAACGCGGAGCATAAGCGACGTTTTTGCGCTTTTGGCAAAAACTAGCGGAGCGTAGCAGTTGCGACGAAAGGAAGGTAATTATGCAAACTAACAAAGCAAATTTAGTATGTTGTTGCTGCGCTTGCTGTATTAAGCAAGTTAGTTTGTGTTGCATATTTATCTAAAAAACATTGTAAAAGTAATTAGATAGATACCGTGAGCAAACTAACTTGCCCACGGTGTTTTTATGTAAAAAGCAAATATGTTAATAATTTAGAGGAGAATATTATGTTTATCAATATGAAAAGCGAAATCGAAGCAGCAATAAAAAACGACCCCGCGGCAACATCTAGTTTTCAAGTAAAAATGCTTTATCCTAGTGTTAAAGTATTAAAAATGCACAAGATAGCCCATTATTTGTACAAGCACAAACACTTCTTTTTAGCAAGGCTTATATCGCAGATGGCAAGGCATAAAACAGGGATAGAAATCCACCCAGGCGCAACCATCGGCAAAGGTTTATTTATAGACCACGGAATGGGCGTTGTTATAGGCGAAACAGCCGAGATTGGTGATAATTGCCTAATGTATCATGGCGTAACCCTAGGCGGCGTGGGGCTAGAAGCAACCAAAAGGCACCCAACAATAGGCAACAACGTAATGATAGGCGCAGGCGCAAAAGTTCTAGGGAACATTACAATCGGCGATAACGTAAAAATCGGCGCAAATAGTGTTGTTCTAAAAGACGTGCCCGCTAACTCGACAGTTGTAGGCATACCCGGCAGAATAATTAACAAAAGTAATAATACAATTAATAATAAAAATAATAAAGGAGAGCAAATTAATGAAGGTTTACAAGAACTTAACCGAATTAGTAGGAAATACCCCGTTGGTAGAACTAGCTCGATATTCAAAGGAAGAGGGGCTGCAATCCAACTTAATAGCTAAGGTAGAGTATTTTAATCCACTATCTAGCGTTAAAGACCGCGTAGGGCTTGCAATGATACAAGATGCAGAAGAGAAAGGCTTGCTAAAGCCAGGCGCAACCATAATAGAGCCAACCAGCGGAAACACAGGTGTAGGTCTTGCCTTTGTATCAGCTATTAAAGGATACAAACTAATACTAACCATGCCCGAATCGATGAGCGATGAGCGCAAAAAATTACTAGCTAATTTAGGTGCCGAGCTTATTTTAACCCCTGCCAAAGAAGGCATGAGCGGCTCAATAGCTAAAGCAGAAGAACTTAATAAACAAATAGAAGGCTCAATAATTTTAGGTCAGTTTGTAAACCCTGCCAACCCTGCCATTCATAAAAAAACCACCGCGGTAGAGATATGGAACGACACCGACGGTAAAGTTGATTATATAGTAGCAGGCGTGGGCACAGGCGGAACGCTAACAGGTGTGGGCGAATATTTTAAAGAGAAAAACCCTAACGTTAAAATCATTGCCGTCGAGCCAGCCGAATCGGCAGTTTTATCTGGCAAGCCAAAAGGCACGCATGGGATTCAAGGCATAGGCGCAGGCTTTGTGCCAGAGATTTTGGATACTAAAGTAATCGACGAAATTATGCCGATAGAAACCGAAGCCGCGTATGCGACTCTTCGTAAATTAGCCAAAACAGAGGGATTATTCGTCGGAATCTCTGCATCTGCCGCTATTACAGCCGCTTCTATTATTGCAAAAACTCAAAAGGATAAAAACATTGTAGTAATTTTGCCCGACACTGGCGAAAGATATTTATCACTTTTGTAATAAAATGTAGTTACAGTGTAGTTGCAATGTAAAAAACCACCTTGATTTGGTGGTTTTTTTAACGTTTAGTGACAAAAATATTACCAAAATGTAGAAAAATTTAAAAATGTAACCAAAATGTTAAGTTATTGTAAAGAAAATGTAACAAAAGGCGAGTTGCCAAAATACCTAGGTTTACCCTTGCAAAAAGCCCTGTAATTTCTAATAATTTAACATTCTCTTAACACTAATTTAACACAAATTTAACTTGCAATTTTCGACATTTGATTGTATAATAGAACTATAGCATTAGTATTATGCGTTCATTTTGCATACCTATATTAATGTAAGTAAAAAAACAAGCAAAAAACACAGACAACAACTCAAATAATAGATTTTTCTTAGGGGGAAATTTTTATGTCAGATGAAAAGACAGAACTTACGTTCCAAGATAGCGGCGCAATTCAGATGGCTACAAGCCAAGCAATTATGACGGCAAACGCTGCACGGATGAGCAAAAACGCAAATAAAAAAGACGAGAATTTACGTCGTCTGCCAAAAGCTTTAGCCGATCAGCCCGAGTCAGTTAAAAACCTTTACCGCGAGCTTACTAAAAAAGATAAAAAAACTTTTGCCGACCTTGTTAAAGGCGAACATATCCCACTAACTAAAGAGGGAATGACACATGTTTTAGAAAAATTTGTTGCTACTAAATCACCCGCTCAGCTTGGTAATAACTCTACAGATGAAGAAAGACTTAAAAACGATATGCTTTACCAAATGCTAGAGAGTTTAGCGCGCGCAGTTGGCGTTCCAGAAGAAGACTTACAAAAGATTCGTCGCGGCGAGGACCCTCACCCCGAAGAGCTTAAAGACACCGAGCAACAACTAAGCGCAAATAAAGAGCAAGATAAAATTGAAGTTAAGCACGCAGAAGCTAAAATTCGTGATGATTATAACAATAGCGATATATTAAAAGAAATTAGCCAGGACGATACCTTAAAGAAGCATACTAAACGTATAGAAGATGCTATGGATAAAGCTCCTGAAAAAGTAGGCAAAGAGATTAACGCTCTAGAGCGCACTTTCGATAACAGAAAATATTCTAACGAGAAGCGCAACGATATCCGTGAAGCGTTAATGCAAAAAAGCCCTAAAGTACGCGAGGCTTATGCACTACATCCGCCTGCTGGGCTATCAAAATAATTTAACAATAAAAAACAAGGAGTGAGATAAATCATGGCTGGAGAAGGAACCGAACTAAAACAAACCTTTGGGCAAAAACTAAGCAGCACCTTTTTGAACCCATTTATGTTCAACTATTACTTTGCAATTATTAAGGCAATCAAACGTGCTATCCAAATTGGCGATGTTGGGCCTTTAAAAGACGAGCTTAAAACTTTAGGCGAGGTAATAGATAAAAATATAGAGGCACAAGGTAATTACTTAAACAAGCTAGGTAAAGCGCGCGATGGCGTGGCAAACGATTTAAAGAAAAAGAACGTCGAGCTTGTTGATGTTAATAACGACCTTGCAGATATTGCCGATAAAAATTCGCCCGCGTATAAAGAGGCAGCAGCTAAGCGTAATGCTATACAAAAAGAGATTAACGGGCTTAACGAAGATATGTCTAACCTAGACGGCATGATAAAGAAAAATAGTGACTTTGCCAACCAATTGCAATCTCAAAGTGCCGAGATTAAAAAGTATACGCAAATGAGTAAAGAGCAATTTAAAGGCGTCGTAAGTAGCATGGACGCTAAACGTTGTAAAGAAGTATTTTACGATAATATGTTTAAACCGTTTGAGACTACAATGAATAACATGAGCATGGGCTATGGTGCCGATAAAGATATTTTGGCATCTGCTCATAGCCAGGCAGTCCAAGGCTTTATCCCCGAGTTGCACGATGCAATGTCTAACGCTGTTGCTATTCAGTCGGTAGGTTCAAACTTTGCTCTAGAGCGCAAGCTAACTAAAGAAGAGTGGGAGACTTTAGCGCCAGCCTTTAAGCAATTAGATGTAGCTTCAGGAAAAGCTAAAAACGCTATCCACGATAAAGCTCCAGAGCTAACTAAACAGGTTCATGAAGAGGCATTAAACGCTGTGTTTGAAAAAGCTAAGGGTAACGCCGAGTTAGTTGCCGAATTAACCGACCCTAAAAAATTCACGCAACACATGACAGATTATATGGTAGACAAAGGCTATATGAACCTAGAGCGTCAAAAGGAAATATTAGCAGACCCAAGATTAGCACAAGTTCAAGCCAACGATATAAACGTATTAAACAACCGTGGCAGTGGTCCAGATGGTCCTAGTGTCCCAACTCCTGGCGATCTTGGGGAGCCTGCACAGGAGCCAAATATCCAAAGCCCAGGGCAAGGCACTCCGCAGGGTAATGGTCAACCAATAAACGCTACACGACCTCAGCCTGTGCAGCTTACTTCTGAGCAAATACAAGAGTTTACTAAAGCCAACGGGTTTTTACAAAAAAATGGGATTACAGATGAACAGATTGGCGCTGCACTTCAAGAATCATTAGCCGAAGGAAAGATTCTCCCTACCGATAGAGCGAATGATATAGCTAAAAAAATTACCGATAAATTATACGATAACCGCGAGATTAATAACGAGCAAAAGGCGATCCTAGAAAAAACTAGGTATGAGCAATTATCCGAGGCGGCTGTAGATACAAATTTGACCGTCGGGCAAATGGAAAAAACTCTCGACCCGCACGAAAATGCGTTCGACGGTGCTAACTTAAGCGAAGCATCGCGCACGGTAGAAGCAGCCAAGGTTCGCGGCGATCGCGTGGTAGATAAAGCTAATAAGTTTCAGATGGACCTAGATAAAACTCTAGAGCTTGAAGGCGTTTCTCAAAGAGAGCGTAACAAAATAGCTAAAAGGTATGGTAAGCAACAATATAACCAATACAAGGTAGAGTTTAAAATTATCGAAGGTACAGGCATGTTAGATTATAAAGAACCAATGCTTGTGTCACCTATTGGCGTTCCAATACTCGACCCAAGGGTTAGCAAGCACTTAAAGCAGATTGATAAACACAGAGCCATAGGCGATAAGATATATCAGCATTTTAGAGAACATGTTAAAGGTGAACTCGCTGGATTTACCGATAAAAAAGTAAATGAAGTATTAGGTTCCGAGCCAGCCAAACAACTTGCGCAGTCCAGGGCACCAAAAGGTGGACTTCCTGCACCTTTGCCTGTGTAAATATTAAAAAAAGTTAAAAATTTTTTGGGGGAGCAAATCAATAAAGAATCATAAACAAAAAAATTCGAGGTGCTCTATATGCCAAAATTAAAACCAAATGACATCTTAATAAATGCAATAGCCCTAGTACTAACTGTTCTGTTGGGCATGCGCATAGGCACCGCTTTAACCGAGTTTCCGGGTAAAGATTTAATCGTAACCGCACTAAACGATGCCTTAGCCCGCCCGCAACATATAGTGCTTGGCTTACCGCAAACCTTCCAGTTTGGAGCATACGCCTTCTTCATCTACGCAGTTACATTTTTGTATATCCAAACTAATAAAAAGAACCTTATGCAAGGTAAAGAACATGGTACAGCCGAGTGGGGCAACCATAAAGACATCGCATCTATTATAGATTCTGACGATGACAAAAACATATTGTTTACCGAGTCAGAAAAAATGAGCCTAGACACTCATAAAACTCGTAAGAACCTAAACGTTATGGTTATCGGTGGTTCAGGTAGTGGTAAAACTCGCTTCTTTGTTAAACCTAATATAATGCAGCGTAACACTAGCTATATTATAACCGACCCAAAAGGCGAGCTGTTATCATCTACCAGCGGATTATTAGCCGAGGCAGGCTACAAAATAAGGGTGTTTAACCTAATAGATATGGCACATAGCAATTGCTATAATCCATTTGCCTATCTAAAAGAAGATAAAGACGTAATGCGCCTTATCCGCACACTTATTAAAAATACTACCCCGCCTAACGCACAAGCTAACGACCCATTTTGGGAGAAATCCGAGACCGCGTTGCTAATGGCGCTTGTGTATTACTTGTTTTACGAGGCTCCACCAGAAGAACAAAACTTTAGCATGATAATGGAGTTATTACGTGCCGCCGAAGTCCGCGAGACCGATGAGAACTTTGAAAGTGATTTAGATAGACTGTTTAATATGCTAGAAGAGAAAGACCCTAACCACGTTGCCCTAAAGCAATACAAGGTGTTTAAACAGGCAGCTGGTCAAACGGCAAAATCTATCTTGGTAAGTGCAAGCGTGCGTTTAGCACCATTTAATATCCGCGATATTGGCGCACTAACCATCGACGATAATATCGATCTAGATAAAATTGGCGACGAAAAAACTGTTTTATATGCCGTTATCCCCGATAGTCACGATACTTACAACTTTATAGTAGCCATGATGTATAGCCAAGTTTTCGAGTCACTATTCTATAAGGCAGACTTTGAATATGGCGGTAGGCTGCCAGTGCATGTGCGCTTCCTACTAGACGAGTTTGCTAACATAGGTCAAATCCCCGATTTCGAGAAGATGGTTGCTACTATCCGAAGCCGCGAGATTTCTACTAGCATAATCATCCAGAACTTAGCTCAGCTTAAAACAATGTATAAAGATAGTTGGGAGAGTATAACCGGTAACTGCGATAGCACACTTTTCTTGGGCGGTCAAGAGCAATCTACGCTAGAGTACATATCTAAAGCCCTTGGCAAAAAAACTATCGATACCAAAACCACTAGCAAAAATAAAGGTAAAAGCGGTGGTACAACCGTTAACTTTAACATCCATGGGCGCGAACTTATGATGCCTGACGAAATAGGACGCATGCCCGACAACACTTGCATTTTGATGATGCGTGGCATGAGGCCGTTTAAATCTCATAAAATAGTGTTAGAGAAGCATAAAATGTATGGTAAATTATTCGATGGCAAAGGCGCACAAAGTTACGACTATCGCGACCACTTCGCTACACCTTACGATAAACTCGACCACTTCTTTAATGAGTTTAAGTAAGGGCAAGCAATAAGCCAGAAGCCAGAAATATTGTAAAATTCCCGTCATTGCGGGCTACGACCCGCAATCTACACGCAAATAAGGAATAGCAAAATAAAGAAGGGTAATAGATGGATAAAAAATATTACGTCTACTTTATGAGTAATTACGATAATTCTGTTTTATATATAGGCGTAACAAACAATTTAGTCCGTCGAGTATCTGAACATATAGAGAAACAAAAGTTAAAAGGCAAAAAGAAACCATTCACTTTTAAATATAATTGCAATCGTTTAGTTTATTATGAAGATTTTAATAGCATAAATCAAGCCATAGAGCGCGAGAAACAATTAAAAAATTGGAAGCGTGAGTGGAAAAACGAATTAGTAGAGAGGCGTAATCCAAATTGGTCAGATTTAAGTAGAATGATAGGCGCAAAGATGTAAAACAAGGTAGAGAGTTCCGTCATCCTGAACTTGATTCAGGATCTACACGCAATGTTGTAATCGACTACTATCATTCAAAACAAGCATATAGATTGCGGGTCAAGCCCGCAATGACGTAACCAGATTTCTGCATTCTGCATTAGAACGAAGTTCTGCGTTCTGCATTATATACATTGTCCGCAACGACACTAAACTAACCCAACATGTAAAAATTTACAATATATATTCATCAAATCAAAAAGGAGATGTTTACCATGTTAAAATTCATCAAAGAGAAATTCACAAGGCTTGCAGTTTCTACAGGTGTTATGCTTAGCATGCCAATGACAGCGTTTGCAGTTACTATGCCAGCGATTGGCAGCGCAAACATGGATTCAGCCGATAGCGTGCTTTCATTGCTTTACAAAGGCATTCAGTACATTGGCGTAATATTTGTAGTATTCGGTGCTGTTCAAGCCGGCTTAGGTTTTAAAAACGACGATGCTGAGGGCAAAGCTAAAGGTATGCGTTCAGTTATCGCTGGTGCTATTGTTTGGGGTATTGGTGCACTTGTATCAGGAGTATCCTAAATAACATTTTAGTTAGCAGCAATAAAAGGAATTAAGGGGGAAGCAATCATGCTTAACTTACATAAAAAAACTAAATTTTTCTGTGCAGGGTTATCAGCGCTGATTCTTCCCTTGCTTTTGCTGCCGCAACAAGTGCTTGCAGCCATTAATTTAGACCCTTCACAAGTAACCTCGGCAATGGATGGCATTGGCGGCGGCGCGTATGGCAAAATAGGTAGCTACTTTTTAGGCGGCATATTTTGCATAGGCGTTGTATTGGTTACATTCGGTGCAGTTAAGTCTGGCATGGGTTTTAAAGATGAAGACTCTGCCGCAAAAATTCAAGGTATGCAATCAGTTATTGCGGGTGCATTATTAGCAGCTATTTCGTTAGTAACAGGCGTTTTTGGCTCGGCTACACGCCGAATTGCCGAAATCGAAGGCGTAGGCGAGACTATATCTCTACTATCGCAAGGAATTACATATTTAGGCGTAGCAACGCTTGTCTTTGGCGCAGTCCAAGCAGGCGCGGGCTTTAAAAACGACGATGCCGATGGTAAAGTAAAAGGTATGCGCACAGTTATTGCAGGTGCAATCGTCTTTGCCGTTGGTCAAGCAGCAGCTGCTGCAAGCGGTACTTAATTGATTACTTTAAAAAAGCAAAATATCCCAAAGGGGTGTTTAAAATGTATACAATAATACAAAAACTCAAAAAAATTGCATACGTCTGGGCGGTAACATTAGCCATTCCGCTGCAAGTTTGTGCTGCAGGATGGTCTGCCCCTGGTGGATATAGCACCATCGGCGGGTTCCTTGGCGAAGGCATTAAATATGTCGGCGCAGCAACCGCTTTGTTCGGCGCGGTTCAAGCTGCCATGGGCTTCCGTAAGGACGATAACGATGGCAAGATAAAAGGCATTCAAGGCGTTGTAGCAGGCGCGTTAACCTTTGCTATCGGTGGAATGGGCGCACAATTCTTTACCGCATAATTATTTGACATATATCTGTCATTTAACACGCAAGATTTATCACGAAAGCAGGTGATTGCAATGAAAAAACTCAAAACTATAGTGCTTGCACTTGTTGCCATTGCAATTATCCTTGTACCATCACCCGCCCTAGCAGAAGGCGAAGCCCAAGCTGTAAACGAATGGCTAGGCGGCGCATTTAACACGTTCGCTGGTGCCATGCTCTTCTTTGGCATGGTCTCACTTAGCTTAGGGTTTATGGGTAACGACGATGCAGGCTTCCACTTTGACCGCGGCTGGAACAGTCGCAAACAACAAGGCTTAATTTTACTGTTTAGCGCAGGAATTTTAAATAGCCTAGGCGCAGACGGAGGCAGCATATTTAGCGCAATAACACCAGCCGATTGCACCGTTCCAGGTTTCACATGGATAGGAAAAGGCGCTAAGGAAATTGGCGGCATAGTAATGATGTATGGCATGGGGCAATTCGCCCTTAATATAGCAATGCCAGATATCGGCAGCCGCTTATGGGGCATACGCTTGATAGTCGCTGGCGCGGCAATAACGCAGATAGGCGGCATTGCAAACCTTATATTGCCAGGGCTAGGAATAAGCTAAAGACTTTACCAAACCAAACATATACCACTAACCAAAAAAAGGGGTTGTTTCCCATGCTTATTACAAAACAAAAACTAAAAAAATTCTTTTCTAGCATCGGCGCTCGCGTTATAGCCCTTAGTGCTATTTTCGCCCTAACCCCTATCATCGCTTTAGCCGACCCTATAGCAGACGTCGCCGCCCCAGCAATAGGCTTTGCATCAAGGCTTATCGGCGGAGGCATAGTGCTTTTTGGCGCGTATCAAACAGCTTTAGCTTTTAAAGACGAAGCAGTGGGCGGCAAGGTAAAAGGTATTATGGTAATTGTAGCAGGCGCAATGTTATACGCCTTAGGCGCAATGGATTTAAGCGGGTTTAGCGTGTATAGCAGCGGGCCAACACCCTTCCCAGGTGAAGGAAGCCTTTTACAAATTGCCAACTCGATAGCTCAATGGATACCTGGTTTTGGCAGCGCAGCGGCATTATATGGCATATTTACCTTGATAATCGGCTTTAAAGACGATGCGCCAGGCGAGAAAATAAAAGGCATGAAGTTTATAGTCGGCGGCATAATGATGGCACAGATATGTGGCGTTGCACAAGCCTTGCTGTAAAGGGAAATGATAAATGATAAATGATAAATGATATTTCCTGGGCACCTGTTATTGTGGACTTGATTCGCAATCTACACGCTAATGAGGAATGATATCAGTCAATTTCGACGAAGTGTATAGATCCTGAGTCAAGCTCAGGATGACTATTTATAAATTGGAGCGTAGCGAGAATTTATTTCATTCATTCTCAATTCTCAATTATTCATTATTAATTGTTTTTTAGAGGGGTGTTTAAAATGACAACACAATTAAGTATGAACCTACCAAAATTACATCGGTTCAAAAAAATACTACTCATTTTTATACTTAGCTTAACGCTAATCACTACGGTGGCTAGTGTTTGCGATGTTGCCCCTATTTTAAGCCAATCAACCGGCAACACTGTGTATGCAGAACCTGTGATACCTACAGGCGAGAATCCGGATGACTTATTAGGGCCAGCATTTGATGAAATAGCTGTTGCTGTAAATAGAGGATTAGGCTTAGATTTCAGCGATGGGTTTGGAGATGCAGTGGCTGCAATGGCACTATCGTTAGTTGCACTCTTTTTTGTAATAGAAGTTGTAAATAAAAGCGTGGCGTTAGAGAAAGTAACGATGGAAACAGTTATAAAGCTATTACTTCAATTGCTTGTAGCTAAAATATTAGTTGAAAATGCGCCAGAATTTATGGCAAAATTAGAATCGGGACTTACCGGGTTAGGTAACAAAATAGGAACAATAACGTTAGCCGGTGGGGATGATGGCTGGAAAGGATTATTTAAAGGTTACACACATTTAGCTGGCACAAATGCCGAAACAGCATTAATAACTGATGGCGGCGGTGTATTTATAATAGTAAACTTATTAGCCTTAGCTAATACTATGGTTTTCTTTAACTTTATTATGCCGATAATCCAACTTATAGGTGGAGACCCATTTACAGGTAAGGCAATGGGCTTACTACTTCTTGTTCTTATCCCAGTGTATTATATTCAGTCGGGCGTAGCTATAGGTGCAGGCTTGGGGCTTGAAGCAGCATTCAGCGGTGCACCACCTGAGTTAGGCGTGCTTGAAGCTATTCTATCGGGCTGGACCAATTTGTTTGTAATGTGGGCTAATCTATTGATGATCGCATTAAATGGAGTTGCGTATTTATTATCTATTGTAGTTGTTAAAGTATTGCAGTTTTTTATATACATAGATTTATTACTAAGAGCTCTAGAACTGCAACTATTATTAGCTCTATCTCCATTGGCTATGGCAGCGTTTGTATCCGACGAATTTAGAAGCAACACCAAAAAGTTTATAATGAGTTTTGCAACCGTTTGTTTGCAAGGTGTTATAATTGTTATTATGTGTAGAGTGTGTAAAGCGTTGTTTACCTTCGACGAAGGCACAGGGCTTTTAGGTAAAATGATGATAGCTGGCAATATAATGATGCCAAACCCTTTTAATACACTACTTACGCCTATAATAGGAATGTTATCGCTTAAAATGCTAATCGGTAAATCACGCGGGTTCGCCAGCGCAATTTTGGGCGGTTAATGTAGAATTGAGAATGAACACAATTAAATTTTAGAAAGTAAAATTTAATTTCCTTCATTTTGTATTATTAGTTATTAATTTTTAATTGTTTTTTAAGGTGGTGATTGTATGATAGAAATTAGAATACCAAAAGAGATTAACGAATATAAAGAGCGGTTATTCTTAAGCTTTACCCTACGTCAAACATTATCTATCGTAGGTATATTAGCCATAAACGTACCGCTGTGGTGGTTGGTTGCTCCCATAATTGGTAACGATTTAGCCGGGTGGATTTGTATCATCAACGCACCCATAATTGGCGCGATAGGCTTTTACCGCCCTAACGGAATGCCGCTAGAAAAATATATAGGCTTTATTTTTGTCACTACTTTTATTTATCCACCTAATAGAGCATATAAAACCGATAATATATTCGAGGAGATTGCACTTATTATAGATAGAGAGCGCGAGGCTGCAGAACGTGGCGGCTCACGCGGGTTTAAGTTGGGGAAGAGGTAAAACCAAGCCACACAACACAACCACGAATTACTAAATATTGATACAATAGTTGCTCCGGGGAGGGAGTGAGATAGGGTGAATTAATTATGCCAGATTTAACAAAACTACCTCGAAACCATTCTAACCATGTGCAAGGCGCAGGGATAGGTACAAATGGCAAGCTCGAGGCAAACAAACATCTTTTAAATAATCCGCTAAAAAAAGGAGCTAAAAAAACTCCTCAATCTAAAAAAACTATACCTAAATCCTCGCAGGATACCGTGCCATATAAACGCATTCTGCCCGATGGTGTAGTGTACCTTGGCGGTAATAAATATTGCAAAAGTATTAGTTTTACAGATATTAACTACCAAATTGCGCGTCAAGAGGACCAAGAGAATATCTTTATTCGTTATGGCGAGTTTTTAAACTCGTTCGATGTATCTACCGGCGTGCAAATTACCATTGTAAACAAAGCCATGAACCGCGCTAAGTTCGAGAAGGATATGATGGTTAAGTACCGTCACGACTTTTTAGACCACTTGCGCGAAGAGTATAACCAAATGCTTAAAAAGCAGATGACTCAAGGTAGTAACGAAATAGAACGCGAGAAGTTTGTCACCCTAAGCATAACTGCTAAAGATGACGAAAAAGCTGTTGCCACTTTAACTAGGCTAGAGAACGAAACTATCGCTAACCTTAAAAAGCTAGGCAGTAAGGGCGAGAGCGTTGGGGTTAAAAAACGTATCGAGCTATTGCACGAGTTCTTCCGCCCGCTCGATTTACAAAGCACTAAAATAGATTACGACCGCTTGCAAGAGCAAGGTATAACAACCAAAGACCTTATCGCACCCGATAGCTTCTCGTTTAAACGCAATTACTTTATGATGGGCGAGAAATACGCGCGTGCGTTATATGTTAACCAGCTTCCTAGCTTTTTAAGCGATAAATTTATAGCATCAATGACCGAGAACGCTATCCAAATGATGCTTACCATGAATATTAAAAATATCAACCCCGAAGAAGCACTTCGTATAGTTAGGCACCAAATAACGGGCATGGAAACTAATAAAATAGACCAGCAAAAAAAGGCGTTACGCTCGGGCTACGATATGACCATGATTTCGCACGATTTAAAACACAGTCTAGACGAAGCCGAAGAGTTGCTAGACGACCTTATCAATAAAAACCAAAAGATGTTCTTAACTAATATAGTTATCGTCCACACAGCCGATACTTTAGAGCAGCTAAATGGTGATACCGATACGCTAATGTCTACTGGGCGTAAAGCCTTGTGTAACCTAGGCGTGCTTAACTTCCAGCAAGAGCAAGGAATGAACTCTGCTCTGCCACTTGGAATCAACACTATCCACGCAACTCGAAGCCTAACAACCGAGAGCACCGCTGTGTTTATGCCTTTTACCTCGCAAGAGCTTATGCAAAAAGATGGTATGTACTATGGTCTTAATGCGGTTTCTAAAAACTTGCTAATGTTTAACCGCAAGCACCTTAAAAACCCTAGCGGATTCATCTTGGGTACTCCTGGTAGTGGTAAATCGTTTAGTGCTAAGCGCGAGATGGTTAATGTATTGCTTAACACCGACGATGACGTGCTAATTATCGACCCCGAGCGCGAGTATACACCTGTCGCTCAAAACTTCCGTGGCACGCTAATCAATATTTCTACATCTAGTCAAAACTATATTAACCCAATGGATATGACATCCGACTACTCAGACGACGAGAACCCGGTTGTCTTAAAGTCCGAGTTTATACTATCGCTTTGCGAAACATTGCTTGGCGGTAACGTAGGGCTATCGGGTACCGAGCGTACAATTATCGACCGTTGCGTGCGTAACGTGTATGCCGAGTATATACAAGACTTTAACCAAGACAAAATCCCTACCCTGTTAGACTTCCAATTAATGCTAGAACGTCAGCCCGAGCCAGAAGCCCGCGGCATTGCCCTAGCGTTAGAGATTTATACTAAAGGTAGTCTTTCCATCTTTGCTAACAAAAGTAACGTTAACTTGGCTAACCGCCTAGTAGTATTCGATATTAAAGACCTAGGCAAGCAGCTTAAAACAATGGGTATGCTTATTGTGCTAGATGCTATCTGGAACCGCATCACCACCAACCGATTAAGCGGCAAACGCACATGGATATACATGGATGAGATTTACCTACTATTCACTAACGAGCATTCGGCGCAATTCTTGTTCGAGCTATACAAGCGCGCGCGTAAGTGGGGTGGTATTCCAACAGGTATCACGCAGAACGTAGAGGATTTATTACAATCCGATTTAGCTAGGCGTATGCTTTCAAACTCCGACTTTTTGCTTATGCTTAACCAAGCAGGGCCCGATAGAATTGAGCTTGCAAACTTGCTTAATATATCTAATACTCAGCTAAGTTATGTAACCAATGCAGATGCAGGTCAAGGCTTGCTATTTAGTGGTGACGCAATCATTCCATTTGTCGATAAGTTCCCAACTAATACCAAGCTATATCACATGATGACAACTAAGCCAGAGGAAGTTGAGGCTAATAAGGTATCGGCAACTGGTATGAACAATACACCGGTAGATAGTAACAATGGCGATAGTGGCAATAACGCGCAGCCAGGCGCGGGCGATGCAAGCGCAGAATCGCTTATACCTAATAAATTTAGGCCAAAAGGCCCTGGTATAGGTCACGCGGCAACATCTGCTAAAACTGCAATGGACGGGCTAGATGTAAGCCAGTTTATCCCTGGCGCGGCGGTGCCAACTACTCCTGTTATTGGCGCACCAAGCGAAGGCGGGGGGACAGCGGCTACACCTGCAACCGATGCTAATCCATTTATCCAAAAACTAAAAGATAACCCTAATATACCAAAGCCGGATAGTAATAATTAAGAAACAAGCCAGAAATAATGATAAATTTGAGCATAGCGAAAATTTATTGCATTAACTTTTCACTCTTCATTCTTCACTTTTTTAAAAGGGGGTGTTCCCATGGCTACTTATAAAAACGGAAAGAATAAAAGTAAAGAGCACTTGGGAAGCGGCGACACCTCTAAAACGCCTCCACCCAAAGATACCACCAAATCAGGCGGCAGCACCAAAAGTACGGGATCTCTTAATAAAAAAGAGCCTAAAGAAGCTAAAGAGCCAAAGGGCAGCACATCCACTCGCTCTTCTGGCGGCTCATACGATAATACTCATATCGATACCTCTAAAATAGCCGACCAAGTACGCGAGAAAGTTGGCAAGTCTTATCAAGAACAAGCAGCCGAGCGCGCAGCAGCAACACGTTCTAAAGAATCCACCTCTAGCAGCTCATCACGCTCAAGTTCGTCGCGTTCAAGCTCTTATAATCGCTCCAGCACGCCCGAACGTTCAAGCTCTAGCTATGGTTCTTCTAGCGGTTCAGGCTCACGTGGGAGTAAATCGACTAGCTCATTAAATAGTAAAGAAACAAAGGCACCCAAGCAATCTCGGGCGCCTAAAAGTGTTGCAGAAGTTGCCGAATCAAAAGTAAAGTTCGGCTCAATGGAAAAGTTAAATACTATCCAAACCGATGTAAATAAATCTTCTGGCTCTTCGTCATCATCGCATTCGTCAAGCGACAAGCCTCACCGGCAGTTCAAAGCAAAACAGACAACAGATCAACACGTGTACGAAATTAAAGAAGTTAAAGATTCCGAAGGTAAAAAAATCAAAACAGGCAATAATGCCTCTAAAACAAAAGATGGTAGTTTAAAAGAAGGTTTAGGAAAAGCTGCTGATGTTGCGGCAAAAGTCGCTACCGCTGTCAGCCTTGTAGGCGCTGTAGGGAATTTAGGCGACGAAGAAAAAGGAGAGCAAGCAAAAAAACAGCTAGAGGGTGCGGCAACAAATCAAGTAGCTACAGGAGCCACTAAAAAACATCAATCAAAAAACGAAATAGAAAAACAAGCAAGGAAGAGCCTTAAAAGTTTAGATCCTAATAGCAAAGAGGCGGAGTTTTATCGCCGAAGACTAGCCGACCCTAAAGAGGCCATAAAAGACGATAAAATAGTTGTTAAAAAGGCAAAAGCAGAGCTTAAGGCATTAAATGATAACAAATCATTACTTAGAAGCGAGATAGCTGATTTAAAATTACAACAAAGCCATCTAAACCCTAATATGGATGTTGATAAGATTTATGAGCTGCAACAAAAAATAAATGCCAAAAATAAAGATTTATCAGCAATAAAAACTCAAGCAAGAAAATTAAACGAAATATCTAAGAATCCTCTCGCTGCAGGTGTGGATAAATACAATGCGCTTAAAGGTGTTCAAACAGAAAAATACACTCTTGGTGAACTTTACAAAGCTCAAAGGGCGGCAAACTCAGCACATATTAGAACTGGCATGAACGAAGCCACCGAAATTTTGAAAAAAACTAAGCCAGGACAGTTTGTTGATGCTTTCCTTAAACAGCGTCATGCTAATGGTGTGCATTTGCAATCAGGTCTTTCTCAAGTTAAAGATGCTTTAGCAGAGACAAAGCTTGGCAAGTTTGCTAAAGCCTATGGGAATCAAAGAACCGCTAATGCGGGGCATATAAGTAAAGCACTTAATCAAGTCCTTGAAAATAACAAAGTAGGTAAAGTTTTACTTAAATATAATGCGCAAAGGGTAACAAATGCTACACATTTGAGGGGTGCTGTTGGCGAAATAAAAACAGCCCTAGAAAACACTAAAGTTGGTAATGTTGTATTTAATTATCAAAAAATGAGGCTTCAAAATAGTGAAGCTTTATCGAAAGCTTTTCTTGAGAAGTATAGAATTTTTGAGCAAAATCACCTTAAAATTTTTGAAAAAAAAGAGTTTAACCCCGCTAAGATAAAAACTAAAAAAACTGTTAGAACAAAAATCAAAGTAAAAACTTCAGCAAATGTTAGAAATCTTAAGGGCGGTAAAGTTTTTAGAGTCGTTAAAAAAACTACAATGCCGACTACTAAATTGTTCAGTCCTATGGCAGATACAGACCCACTAAAAGTTGTTAAGCCTAAACTAACCAAAACAACTCCTGCAAGAAGTAACTTAAAAATGAACTTCCATAGACGCGGGGTTAAGAACTTTAAATTAGCACCTAAAACAGCAACAAAAAGCTTTAGGGTTAAAACCGGGAGTGTTAGGAGTCTGCCTGGTAAAACATTGTTGCGTAAAACTGGTATGTCTCCGCATATGCAAAGGTTTCAACGTCATTTCTTTTTAAAAAAACAAGTAGGCGGCAAAGGCGGAACAATCTTAAAAAAACTCACAGGCAGGTTTTCAAAATTAGGAGGCAAGTTTTCAAAAGTCTTTGCTAAATTTGCTAAAGGTGCAGCTAAATTCTTATTACGCTTAGGTGCATGGGGCGGTGTAGTAGTAGGTGTTTTGGCAATTATTTTAGTAATGCTAGCTTTTCTAGGAATTATACCAATGATGCAAAACGACCCTAAAAACGAAGACGCCTTCCTTGAAAACAAAACAGCTTTCAACTACTTAATGCCTAAAAGGTTCCCTAATTGGGATATGGTACCTAATTTGCCCGATGAAGGTTTTTGGATTGACTCAGACGCGCATGATGGTCCACGAAATATTTTAGAGGCGTTACTACAAGTCGACGAAGCTGCCAAAGAAGAGATTAGAGTATCTCAAATAGATCAAGGCAATAAAGAATCGCAAAGAGCAATAACACAAGACAGCATAAATGCACTTTTTGAAACCACCACTACTGTTAACTTAGTATATCAAACTCAAACCGGTAAATACGCAGGCTATGCAGGTGCAGGGTATACTAAAAATACTGTGGCATTCCCTAGCATACTTTTAGAACATTTTTCTGGTGCGCCAGATCATGGCTACGAACACCCGCCAGGCGACGGTGATGTCGAAGAAATGCCCATTGAAAAAATCAACGACACTAATATTCCTAGACTTAATCCTTATTATTACATGTCTGCCTTTATGGTTAACGAAGGCGAGATCTGGTTTAGGTATATTTACGATGCCGCATTTGCATATAACGGTGGTAGGTTTTACCCAATTAAAAACTTCAAAAAAACCATTATTTATTTGACTAAATTCTCTTTCCACTCGAAGGACCCAAAAAACTGGGAGGTTAACGAAGCAGCCGATGTTCCTCACGCTAACCCTGTATGGTTTAACAAAGAAAAAAAAGCCTACTATAGTTTTTGGAGGGATAAAGTAGGGTTATTTATCCACATAGAAGAAGATGAAGATTTTGACTACGTAAGCGATTTGGAAGGACCAGAAATTAGCGACGGCGGTCGTATTTGCGGAGCAGATACAGACCCTAACACAGAAGGTGTTCAACCTTGCATGGAGATAATTAAAACAAGAAGCATTAGTTACGCCTATACAATGACCATTCAACAACCGCCTGACCTTAACTTTACTTTGTACGAGAAGTTTTATGAAGAAGATATGGGTGCAGCAGGTAAAAACTTCAATGATTTTAAGTCTGACATGGAAGCAGGTAAGCCAGAACTTAGCGCAGAAGATGCAGCAGATATTGATGAAATAGTTAAATATAATGAGAGCGAAGAGGTTAAAACAAAATCTGACGAAGTGAGCGATGAATCATCTGAATACTTGACTGAAAAAACTGGATTTGAAGACACCGATGGCGACGGCGTAATTAGCGAAAACGAAGAGATTGACCAAACCGAATATTGGGAGGATTTAGACCGCGTTAAAACTGCAAAAATAGTATTTACATCTTACGATACCTTCTTGCGTACTATAGACGATTTTTGGATAGGCTTTATGAACGAGCTAAAACGCGAGCCAGCTGTTTGGAATATTATTACTCCACATATTAAAAAAGGACCAACCGCAGACGAGCTAGCCGACGATTCGATTGTTTCGCGCAGGATTACTTTAATGTCTAAAGAAGATGCCCATGATATGAACTACGATGGCAAGGTAGACCTTTCATTAGGCAAATCAGCATCAGATTATGTTACTGTAGACGCTCAACCGGGGTATATCCTTGGTGATAATTCCGACGGGACACACAAATGGATAGTTTACGAATCGTATTTCGCACCTAAGTTCTCCTTCCCTGTTATAAGCATTGTCGGAATCGGCGCGCATTACACAGCCGAGCCATTAAATATATTCAAATTGTACAATTTTGGAAGAAGTAATTATTTTGCAATATTGTACAGATACTATAACAACTTCTTTGGTAACGCCGAAGCCGCCGCGATAGATTCACAAGTAGTAGGTGCTGTCCCTACATTTAACGATGAATCATCGTACATAGTTAAAACCGAAGCCGGCTTAACCACCAGCCCAACGCCTACTAAACAGTTCCAAAAAACGCTTACCTCGGTACAAATAGAGGGCATACTAGCTACTATAAAATCTCAACAAGGCGAGCTAGAGCCAAAACGCGAGTACCTTGTACGCTCGGCATTATCGTTAGTTGGTAAGGTGCCTTACTTCTGGGGCGGTAACACCTCGGTTAAAGGGTGGGATAGTACTTGGTGGAGCCTAAAACGTATCACCGCAGGCGGTAGTGCCTTGCAACCACAGGGCTCATTGCAAGATTACGGTTTAGATTGTGGTGGCTTTGTCGATTGGGCATATAACACCGCAGGCGTTGCACGACCATATGCCGGAACATTTAACCTAAATAACAAAAGTACCGACGCATCTCTCTTCTATAAAGCAGGTGATATCGCCTTTAATTCAGATTTATCCCACGTGGCAATCTACCTTTATAGCGAGAACGGCAAGGAATACTATGTGCATGCAAGCAACGCAAATTCTGGCGTAATTGTATCATCACTTAGTAACATGACGCATAAAAAAATCACCGCCGCTAATTGGCAAGGCGATGCCCCAACCGAGGTTGCAGGTGCTAACTTAACTGGTGACATGACGACTACAACTGTAGACCAAAGCACAAATTTATTGAACAACCCTGCATATATGAATATGACCCTCGAGGACGCACAAAAGATTATGGAAAATTACGTAAAGCAACAACAAGAATAATTAATCTTCCCCTCTTGACATATTACCCAAAGTAGTCTATAATTAGGGTAATTAATCAGGAGGGGATTTTTATGATATTAGTAACAGGTGGAGCGGGATACATTGGCAGCCATACCGTTGCCGAATTACTACGCACAGGCGTGCCAGAAAGCGATATTATCATTGCCGATAATCTATCAACAGGTCATAAAGAAAGTGTTTTAGGCGGTAAGCTATGCGTGGGCGACCTGCGCGATAGCGAGTTTGTGTCAAAGCTTTTTAAAGAGAACGATATCGATAGCGTTATCCACTTCGCAGCCTTCTCTCAAGTAGGCGAGAGCGTGGTGAACCCTCTTAAATATTACGAAAACAATGTCCAACTTTCTATCAACCTAGTCCGTCACATGGTAGACGCTGGTGTTAAAAAGCTAGTATTCTCCTCAACTGCAGCGGTGTATGGCGAGCCTAAAAATATACCGATTAACGAAACCGACCCCTGCATTCCTACAAACCCTTATGGTCAAACTAAATTAGCGGTGGAAGGTTTGCTTAAATGGGCGGATAATGCTTACGGCCTAAAATATATCGCGCTTCGCTACTTTAACGCAGCAGGCGCGTTAGAAAGCGGCGAGATAGGCGAACGCCACGACCCCGAGACACATCTTATACCTATAGTGTTGCAGGCGGCAAATGGCGAGCGCGATTGCATTAAAGTGTTCGGCACCGATTACCCAACGCCCGACGGAACCTGCGTGCGCGATTATATCCACGTGACCGACCTTGCCTCTAGCCATATTGCAGCCCTAAAACGTTTAAAAGATATTGGCGAAAGTGGCATTTACAACCTAGGCAATGGCGCAGGCTTCTCGGTTAAGCAAGTAATAGATGTTTGCCGCCAGGTGACCAATCGCGATATCCCGGTAGAGTTAGCAGAACGTCGCGCAGGCGACCCGGCAACTTTAGTGGCGTCTAACCAAAAAGCCATGGCAGAGCTTAACCTTAAATTTAGGTACGCATCGTTAGAAAGTATTATACAAACTGCCTGGAATTTTCATGGGAATTAATAAATCCACATTTTTCTATAAATAAAACTTAACACAAATTTAACATAAACCCCTTATTTAGGGGTTGAATTTTGTCTAAAAATATGGTATAATTATATATGTGATATTATACTATGGGGGTATTTAAAATGTCAAAGAGTAAAACACCAATAACTAACTTATTAAAAAAGACATATCCAATGACCGAAGCTCAGGCAAAGGTTTTAGAGGTATACGAGGAGAGCGTAAATAAAACTAACGAAGAAATAGATGCAAAAATATCTAATTCGTACAACGCATACCCAAAACTAACTAAGGCAGAACGCAACTTTTTTAAGGTAGCCAAGCCAGCAGAGGCAGCAAGTTTTGCTTCGGATATTGTTAAAAGAACTATAGAGGGCAGTCATCCTAAATTAGAGTATAAAAAGTTCTTAAAATCTAATAAAAGTGTATCCACATTGTTTGAGAAAGTATTAGCAGAACAACAAAGGAAGCTTGCTGCAAGTAAAATGCATATCGATTCAAATACTGTCCGCGAGATTTTAAACCTTGGCGGCGCCGATAAATGCACCGCGCCTGCATCTGCGCCAGATAAACAACTTACACCAAAAGGACCTGCACTTTAAATAAGGAGGTGCCAAAATGGGTGCAAAAAAAGACGATGTTTTAAGTTCTTTGTATCATGGTTCTAGGTCGAGATTCAACACAACCGTTGCCGACGAGTTAGAGTTTCAAACAAGGGCCTTCTCTAGAGTAGAGGCTTTAGCCAATGGTAAAATGGAATTATCGGATATAATTATTAAGCACAATAACATTACAGACCCTAATATTATAGAAGAATTAAAAACGTACGAGGTAGAAAAAAGCAATAGCGTGGCACAAAGAATAGTCGCTTTAAAGAATAAAACGCCAGAGATATCCAAAAGAGAGCTTAAATTCTTGAACGAGCCAAACGTGAGTATGGACGAGAGAGTCAACGTTATAGTAGGGTACTTAAAGGAAGCCGCCATAGGTAATCGTAAAAATTCTACGGTTAGGCAGCTAAAGCTTAATACCAAAATGCAATTAGCGTTAAAAATAGCATTTTTAAAATATAAAAACGAATGCTTTAGCTCGCAACACGGCAAGATACTTTCTAATGAAGTGCAAAGAATTATTGGTAAGTTACCAGAGAATAAAGCAAAAAAATCAATTTTGCACAAGAAATATAAACATAGATAAAAAAACACCCAAACGGAGGGTGTTTTTTTATTATGTTTTGCGGGCGCCCTGTTTTTTTGCGCTGCCCTCGTCGCAACAGCTACGCTTAGCTCATTTTTACCAAAAGCGTAAAAATATCGCTTTGCTTCGCGTTGCTCCTCTTTATCCCACAAAACGGAAATCGCGTTTTGCGGGAGCCCTATGCGCTTGCGCGCAAAGCAACAGCTCACTCGGCTAGTTTTTGCTCTTTTGGCAAAAGCTAGACAAGAGAGAAGCTGTTTGCGACGTTACGACGCAGTGTCGCTTGCTATCCTATGCTCGCGTTTGCCAGAAGTTTTACGCACAATAGGCTTGCGATTAGGGTTATTAACCACTTCTGGCGCCGCGCCTTTGTTAACGCAATCTTCGGTAATTGTAACCTTCTCGATAGTATGGTCAGACGGAATATCGAACATAATATCTTTCAACGTTTCTTCTAAAATCGCTCTAAGCCCGCGCGCACCTGTCTTGCGTTTAATTGCCTTTTTAGCAATAGCAAGTATCGCCTGCTCGTTAAACTCTAGCAGCACGCCGTCCATCTCAAACAATCTAACATATTGCTTAACCAAAGCATTTTTAGGCTGGGTTAGTATTTCAATCAACGCCGCCTCGTCTAATAAATCTAGTGACGAAACAACAGGTATACGCCCAACAAACTCTGGAATCAAGCCAAATTTAAGCAAATCTTCGGGCAAAAGTTGTTTAAGCAGCTCGCTATGCGTGGCCTTGTTAGCGTTTTTAACATCCGCACCAAAGCCAAGAACTTTTTTACCTATACGATGCTCGATTATCTTCTCTATCCCGTCGAACGCACCGCCACATATGAACAAAATATTGGTGGTATCTATTTGAATAAAGTCTTGATGAGGGTGTTTACGCCCGCCCTGAGGTGGAACAGATGCAACCGTGCCCTCTAAAATTTTAAGCAACGCCTGCTGCACGCCCTCGCCGCTTACATCACGAGTAATCGAAGGATTTTCAGACTTCCGCGCAATCTTATCAATCTCGTCGATATATATAATACCCATTTCTGCTCGGTCGATATCAAAATCTGCCGATTGAATAAGTTTAAGCAGAATATTCTCGACGTCCTCACCGACATAACCAGCTTCGGTTAGCGAGGTGGCATCTGCAATGGCAAACGGTACATTAAGTATGCGCGCCAATGTTTGAGCCAGCAAAGTTTTACCCGAGCCAGTAGGACCCACCATGATAATATTACTCTTTTGCAGCTCTACATCGTCAACCGGCGCATCGCTCCAAATGCGTTTATAGTGGTTATACACAGCAACCGAAAGCGATTTTTTAGCATCGTCCTGACCGATTACATAATCGTTTAATATCGCGCAGATATCTTTTGGCGTAGGTGTATCACCAGTTGGAGAATCTGCGTTATCGGCAGCGGCATAGCCTTCGTCGATTATATCAAAACAAAGCTCAACACACTCGTTGCAAATCCATACACCTGGGCCTGCTACAAGACGCATTACTTGGTCCTCTGATTTTCCACAGAAGGAGCAACGTAAATTACGATTTTCTGGACTTTTAGACATATATTTTTCCTCCCAAAAAAGGGTTGATAAAGTCAATTAAATTTCTTATTTTCTCTCTATAATCTTATCAACCAAGCCATACTCAACCGCCGCGGCAGCTGTCATAAAATTATCACGCTCGGTATCACGCTCTATAACATCAAGCGGTTGCCCTGTACGCTCAGATAATATCTTATTTAAGTTACCCTTAGTTTGTAATAACCACTCAGTATGAATTTTAATATCAGTTGCCTGCCCACGCGTGCCACCTAAAGGTTGATGAATCATAACTTCGGCATTAGGCAGAATATATCGCTTGCCCTTTGCACCCGCCGCAAGCAAAAACGCACCCATGCTAGCCGCCATGCCAAGACAAATGGTCGAAACATCGCATTTTACATATTGCATAGTATCGTAAATTGCAAATCCCGATGTAACCGAACCGCCAGGGCTATTGATGTAAAAACTAATATCACGCTCTGGGTCTTCACCCTCTAAAAATAGCATCTGCGCGACGATTAAGCTGGCAGTTACGTCGTTAACCTCTTCGCTTAAAATAATAATCCTGTCTTTTAATAGCCTAGAATATATATCAAAAGACCGTTCCCCTCTGTTAGTTTGTTCAATTACCATAGGTACTAAACTCATAATTTTGTAATTTCCCTTCCATTATAGTTATTTTCAACCTTTGTATATGATTTAAGATAAAATTAATTCTAACTTTTTTAAGCTGATTAGCGGGTACCCTGTTTTTTTACGCTGCCCGAATGAGTTTTTCGCCGAGATTTACATCTGCATTTTGATTAAGGATTTGTCAAGGCTGGCGCGCCTTTTGCGCCATTCATTTCAGCCTTGATAAATCCTGGCAAAATGCTAGGATTAAATCGCGAAAAACGAGCGGAGTAGCGTAAAATACGCAGTTTGAATAGATTTAGAGCTTAAAACGCCTCTAAAACGCTTCCCGACTAATATTTTTTAAAATGGGCAAGGGAAGCGAATGAATAAAGAGCGACTTTCTCGTCCTGATTGAGCGGCTTGCCTGTTTTAAAAAATATTAGATTGATAAACTAAGAATAAAAACTTAGTTTTCAGAAAAACAAGCCCCAAACCACACATCATGTCATTCCCACCGCACCCATGCTCCTAAAAATTTGCGAAACTTCATCGCAAATTTTCTCTCTAGCAAAAGTAAAAACCAACTTTTGCTAGAGGCTTCCGTTTTAAGAAAAACCCTAAAGGTAAGCTGAAGCAAAATTGCATAAAGCGCAATTTTACATGATGAAAATTATCTATTACTTAATCTTGGCCTCACTCATCAAAAATTCAATCGCCTTACGCACAGTTAAATCGTGCTTAATCGAATCTTCACCAAAGAACTGTCTTAGCATCTTCTCTTCGGTATTATATTTCTCGGCTAGTGTTTTATACTCGGCAGCAATCTCTTCATCGGTGGCAGAAATCCCCTCCGCCTTAATAACGGCGTCGATAGCTAAGTTAGCCTTAACTTGCTTTGTGGCTGGCTCTTTGTGCATTTCTTTTAAGCTATCAACCGTCGCACCGGTAAATTGAATATATTGCTCAATAGACATTCCCTGCTGTTGCAATTGTTGCGAAAAGTTTTGAATCCTATTTTGAATCTCGTTATCTATCATGGCTTGAGGTATCTCTACTTCCATTCCCTCAACAATTTTCTCTATTAATTCATCTTCTGCCTCAATTTTAGCATGCTCAGCTGCGTGCTCTTCTAAATGTTTCTTGATATCCGCCTTTAACTCAGCCAATGTGTCAAATTCCGATACATCTTTAGCAAACTCGTCGTCTAGCTCGGGCAAAATTTGCCCTTCAATAGAGTTAACTTTCACTTTAAATATAGCATCTTTGCCGGCTAAATCTTCTGCATGATACTCTTTAGGGAAGGTAACTTTCACATCGCACTCATCGCCTACTTTTTTACCAATAAGCTGGTCTTCAAAGCCAGGGATAAACGTGTTACTACCTATCTTTAAAGTGTATCCTTCGTCTTTGCCACCCTCAAAAGCAACGCCATCAACAAAGCCTTCAAAATCGATATTAGCGGCATCGCCACTTTCTATCGCACCCTCTTCTTTATTGATAATTCGCGCACCCTGCTCGCGTTTATGCTCTAGCTCGTGGTTTATATCATCGTCGGTTACTTTATGCTCGTGCTTTTTAATCTCGATTCCTTTGTACTTCCCAAGCTTAGCCTCGGGCTTAATGGTTACTTTAACCTCTAGTTTAACGCCGCTGTCGCCATTTATATCTTGCACATCAACATCTGGCTGAGCAACCGGCTCTATTTTAAGCTCGTCTAATGCCTTTTCGTAGATATCTGGGAAGACAGAGTTTATAGCCTCGTCATAGAACACAGCCTCGCCATAGTATTGCTCAATAATCTTTTGCGGAGCCTTGCCCTTACGAAAGCCAGGAATGTTGAACTTTTTTCCCTCTTTATTATATGCACGTTTCCGCGCTTTTGTAAACTCTTCAGCCGAAATTTCTAACGGAAATTTTACAACGCTGTTTTCTAATTTTTCTAGTTTAAGTGACATTTTTATATTCCCCTTTAATAAATTTGCAAAGGTTTAAAGTGTAGATAATCAGCAGATGTAAGGAAATAATTTATCCCATTTACATTGCCCTCTACCTTTGCGTTAAAATTTAGGTGTATGTGCCCATAGACACACACATTTATATTATGCTGTTGCATAATTGACATGAATTTTTCGTCCGGCGGGTAGTGTAGCATAGCAATTTTTGCAGCATACCCCTCGCCTTTAATTGAGCTGGCGGATAGCCCTAAGCGAATCAACTCGCGCTCGTATATCGTTTTATCGTCGTTGGACTTACAAGCAACCTCGCCCAGCCAACCTCGGCTGCCACATATAGCAATTTTTATGGCATTACCGTTTGTGTCAACATCATCTATTACGTAAGAGTTATTATGAACAAATTTGATAGAGTTAAACTGATTCTCGGCTAAAAACTCGTTCTGCTTTTTAATTCCACACCACCAATAATCGTGGTTGCCCTTGCTAATCAGTTTTTTACCCTTCAACTCATCTATAAACTTAAAATCAGCTTTAGCATCTTTTAAATATGTAGCCCACGATATATCCCCACAAATTAAGACATAATCGTCATCGCCTACAATTGCATTCCAATTATTTTTAATTTTATCTTCATACGCCGCCCAATTATCTCCAAATATATCCATGGGTTTATTGGTCCCAAACGATAGATGAAGGTCGGACAATGCAAATATCGACATAATTACTACACCATCATGCGAACAAAATCGCTCATATTAGTTTTTTTGCAAATAGCGTCAAACCTAACTTGATAATCTTTAAGCTCTGCCAAGCTTTTAGGCACCGCTAAACGTGTAATATCGTTTAGTAAAGATATATATTCAAATTCATCGTCAGCCGTTTGATTGCTAATTGCCTTGCAGACAAAATCAGCAAATTTATAAGGCGATGCAGTCGAAGCTATTAGTGTTTTAGTTTTATCGCCAGTTTCGTTTATGTATTGGTCATGTACATTTTTAGCCACAGCGGTGTGCGGGTCCATTATATAGTGGAAGTTATCCCACACATCTTTAATGGTAGCCGCGGTTAAATTATCGTCGCACCACGCGCCATAAAAATCGCGCTTTAGCATGGCAAAACATGTATCGGGGATGGTATATTCCCCATCGTTTTTAAGTTTAGTCATTAAATCGTTTATCATGTTAGCGTTATTACCACTAAGTAAATATAACAATCTCTCTAAATTACTAGAGATTAATATATCCATAGAAGGCGACGCTGTAACATGAAAATCGCGATTGGCGTTGTACACGCCTGTTTGGATAAAATCTGCCAAGACGTTATTTGCATTAGACGCGCAAATTAACTTGCCAAGCGGCAGCCCCATGTTTTTAGCGTAATACGCAGCCAGGATATTACCAAAGTTACCAGTTGGAACCACAGCGTTTAGCGTCTCGCCTAAAGCAATTTCATCAGCTGCCACCATATCACAATAGGCAGAGAAGTAATAAACTATCTGGGGCATTAGCCTTCCCCAATTAATAGAGTTAGCCGACGAGAAAGTGTAACCATCGCGGCTTAAATCTCGGCGAAAATCTTTATCGTTAAATATATTTTTAACCCCTGTTTGAGCATCGTCAAAATTACCTTCAACCGCGGCAACCATTACGTTATTGCCCTTTTGCGTTGTCATTTGTAGACGTTGGATATCCGACACTCCACTTTTTGGATAAAAAACAATTATTTTTACACCGTCGACATCTTTAAACCCTTCTAAAGCAGCCTTGCCTGTGTCACCAGAGGTAGCCGCCAATATCACGGTTTGCCTAACGTCCTTTAACTTTTTATTGCTAAGCGACATTAAATGTGGCAATGCTTGCAACGCAACATCTTTAAACGCGCACGTTGGGCCATGCCACAGCTCTAAAAAGTAGGCGGTATCGTTTAAATTATAAACAGGCGCAATGCTGTCGGTTGCAAAATTATCCTTATTATACGCTTTATTAGTAATTTCGTCAATCTCATCTTGCGTACACTCGGTTAAAAATTTAGAGAATATTAAGCTTGCACGCTCGCTGTAGCTCATGCCAACTAAATTAGCCAGATTACTAATTTTAGGAAACTTTTCAGGCACAAAAAGCCCGCCATCATGGGATAATCCATTTTTTATTACTTGTGTAGCAGAATATCTTTTTTGAGTGATATCGCGTGTTGATATAAATTCCATTTTAAAAAGATTACCCCCTTTTTGTGCAAAAACTACGTAAAATAATACCAAAATTTTTGTCACGCTAAACGTTCCGTTTAATCAAATGTGACCACTTTAAGTATGCAAATGCATGAATTTTGATATTCTTTTTTACATTTACGTGTATTATATCATACTATTTCAAAAAAAGCAAGTGACATTTTTATTACATGTTAATTACTAAAAAATGACAAATATGTTACTTTTGTATAAAAATCGCTTGACAAATTTAACAATAGGTGATATAATGTAGTTGCAAGAGAAGATTAATAGGTGTATGTTTCTATTTTACGTTATACGCTGGTTCGTTCTAGTGGTTTAGTTTAGTAGGCTCTTACTTCCTAAATAATAATCTACTTGTTAATTATGTAGGAGGTTTTTGCAAATGCAAAACGGTAAAGTAAAATGGTTTAATCCAGAAAAAGGTTATGGCTTCATCGAAGCTGAAGATGGAACAGACGTTTTCGTTCATTTCTCTGCAATCGATATGGACGGTTACAAAACTCTTCAAGAAGGTCAAGCTGTACGCTTTGAAGTTGTAGACGGCGCTAAAGGCCCTCAAGCTTCAACAGTAGTAGCTGGCGAATAATTAATTTTATTCTAAACCTAGCTCAGGCAACAATTGATTTAAAATAATAATGAATTTTATAAGTTAGGGTGCTTTTGTTGTAAAATGCGAGTGCTTTTAAGAGGTGCGCGCTAAATTACATAAGTCACTTAACTTTTCAGATATATTTTTATAAGAGATTTTGCCAGAACAATAACAAACATCGCATTAGGGTATGCCCCGTGCGATGTTTTTTTGTGTTACAAAAAGATTAAACTATGCTTACAATTATGTGTTTTACGTTGACTTGTGTCATATTTTATGGTATAATTGCAGATGGTAGTTCAAATGGGGGATTATTTACAATTATATAAATCACCTTGTGACGGTTGGATTCCTTGCTAATAGCAAGGAGGTGGTGCCAATGAAGAAATTTATAATTGCTTGCGTAATTATACTTATTCTGATGGCAATCTTTGCTACTCCTGTAATATAGAGTAACAAAAATAACCGTCGCAACCTTGAAAATTCGACGGTTATTATTAATAATCAAAAATCTCATCAAGGAAGCTAACCGTTTCAAACGGCAATCCCCTTTTGTTACTACCATTATACCATATATCCTACTATTTGTCAAGCCCTTGTATGCTTGATTTTTTAAATTTATTCTATATAAATACGCTTCAGCGAAATGAATCCGCCTGCGCTTCTAAAGCTATTTGGATATTTTTGCGGACAAGCTCGCAAAAATATGTTTTTATGTATATTGTTTTCATCTGCCTGCTCAAAATATTAAGTAGAGGTGAAAAACAATATGAATTTCTACAATTTCAATAAACTTAAGGCAATTATCGGCATTGCCATCCCCTTTTTTATTCTAAGCATTATCGCTTTTAATACGCAAACGGTTAGCGTTAATAGCCCCGACGAGTCATCATCACGCAAACTTATCGAGTGGGGCTTTAAAAAAGTTCCCGACAGCGCACCCGAAGTTCCAGAATCTACCATTGAATTGCTTAAAAACAATAGCGGTTTTTATTTAGGCGATACAACTCAAAAAAAGCTATATCTAACTTTTGATGCAGGGTTCGAGGCAGGATATACCGAAAGCATTCTAAACACGCTTAAAGAGCATAACGTCCCAGCTACCTTTTTTGTCACGGGGCATTATATCAAAACCGCGCCCGAGCTTATAAAACGCATGGTTTCAGAGGGTCATCACGTGGGGAACCATACAATAAACCATATCAATATGCCTAAAAGCACCGACGAAAAAATAGCTCAGGAATTAAACGATTTAAAAGCGCAATTTAACGAGGTAGTAGGCAGCGATATTGCCATGGATTACCTTCGCCCGCCTAAAGGTGAGTTTAGTGAACACAGCCTGCAAGTTAGCAAAAACTTAGGGTACAAAAGCGTTTTTTGGAGCAGCGCGTATGTCGATTGGGACGAGAATAAATTGCCGAGTAAAGAAAGTGCTTTAAAGCAAGTTACAGGGCAGTTCCATAACGGCAGCATAATTTTGTTGCATAATACAAGCAAACGTAACATGGAAATATTAGCCGATGTGATTAAATCAGCACAGGAACAAGGCTATACTTTTGCCGATTTAGACGAGATTCAGTGATTTTTAAAAAATATGCTTGACAAATATCTAAAAAAGTATACAATATAAGTGTAGCGCATAATTTCAACGCATATTTTTTAAACAAAATGAGGTAATCTTAATGTTATTCTTTGTTGGAGCAATAGTAATAGGCGTTTTATTGGGCATATTTATGCCCATACATATATCAAGCGTGTACTCGCTTTATGTGGCAATTGCAATCCTCGCCGGGTTAGATAGCGTGTTCGGCGGCATGGTAGCCTACATAAAAGATAAATTTAATCTAACCATATTTATAACAGGGTTCTTTGGTAATGCGCTATTAGCTGCTGCCATAACCTACTTGGGCAAAATTTTAGGGGTAGATTTATACCTAGCAGCCATATTTGTCTTTGGAACAAGGCTATTCTCTAACTTTGCATTCTTGCGCCGCACCATGATAGAGTTTTGGGAACGCAAAAGGTAAAAAATAGTAATGCTTGTTTAATAAATTTTTAGTCAACATTTAAGTAAGCACTGATTAACTAGCGTTTAGCTATTTTTAGAATAAATTTTTCTTTTTGAAACAAACGAGCAAGGCAAGGCTGACGCCTGCCAGGGCTCCCGCAAAACGCGATTTACGTTTTGTGGGAAAAGCGGAACAACGCGGAACATGGGCGACGTTTTTGCGGTTTTAGCAAAAACAAGCC
>JAISIR010000015.1 GCA_031261985.1 Clostridiales bacterium
ATTTGTTCCGCTTGCTTAGTCAAGGGTAAAATGCACGATGCTTCGCATCGCCCTTGACACGCAGCGGAAAAATGCTAGCCAGGTTTGCGGCGAAAAACTCATTCGGGCAGCGTAAAAAACAGCAAGCGTTTGACTGAAAAAATCTGCTTTATAATTAATTGAATTTACAAAGAAAGAAAGTGGTTTTTTTGAATCATTTACTAAAGATAAGCGACCTTTCGTCGGCTGAATTATTTGATATTTTAGAGCTGGCGGCTAAGCTAAAGGCTAAGCAAAAAATGGGGCAAGAGCATCATTTATTACGTGGTAAAACATTGGCAATGATATTTTCTAAATCGTCTACGCGTACGCGAATTAGCTTTGAGGTAGGCATGCATCAGTTGGGCGGACAGGCGATATATCTTAACTCGCAAGATATTCAATTAGGTAGAGGCGAGACAATTTATGACACCGCCAATACTATGACGAGGTTTGTAGATGGAATAATGATTCGCACGTTTAATCATCAAGATGTTATAGATTTTGCTAAATTTGGCGATGTTCCCGTTATAAATGGTTTGACGGATTTGCATCATCCTTGCCAAGCGTTGGCAGACTTATTGACATTGTCGGAGATTTATGGTAATCTTAAAGATGTTAAATTAGCGTATGTTGGGGATGGCAATAACGTTGCTAACTCGTTAATGGAGGCGTGCAGCCTAGCGGGAATGACGTTTAGTGTGGCGACACCGCCTGGGTATGAGTGCGCGCCAGAGGTAATTGACACCGTTAAGATAATAGCTAAAAAGACGGGAGCGCAGATAAACATCTGCAATGATGCAAAAGAGGCGGTAGCTGATAGTGATGCCATTTACACCGATACATGGACGAGCATGGGGCAAGAAGATGAGAAGCAGAAGAGGAAAGAGATATTTAAAGAGTATCAGGTTAATGATGAGTTATTTGGATATGCTAAAAGTAGTGCGGTGTTTATGCACTGTTTGCCTGCGTATCGCGAGCTAGAGGTGACCAAGCGTGTAATAGATGGTGTGCGGTCTAAGGTGTTTGACCAGGCAGAGAATAGGTTGCATGCGCAGAAGGCGGTAATGTGTAAATTGATGTGCAAGTAGTTTTCAGCCGCGCAAAATTGCGCTTTATGCAATTTTGCTTCAGCTTCACTTTAGGGTTTTTCTTAAAAAGGAAGCCTCTAGCAAAAGTTGGTTTTACTTTTGCTAGAGAGAAAATTTGCGCGAAGTTCGCAAATTTTTGGTAGCATGGGTGCGGTGGGAATGACAGAATGTGTGGTTTGGGGCTTGTTTTTCTGAAAACTAGTTTTTTATTCTCAGTTATTTATCCTAATATTTTTTAAAATAGGCAAGCCGCGAATTCAGGACGAGAAAGACGCTCTTTATTCATTCGCTTTCCTTGCCCATTTTAAAAAATATTAGTGGGGAAGCATTTTAGAGGCGTCTAAAGCTCAAATCTATTCAGACCGCGTAATTTTTACGCTGCTCCGCTCGTTTTTCGCGATTTAATCTTAGCATTTTGCCAGGATTGTGTCAAGGCTGAAATTAATGGCGCAAAAAACGCGCCAGCCTTGACAAATCCTTATTCAAAATGCGGATGTAAATCTCGGCGAAAACTCATTCGGGCAGCGTAAAAAACAGGGCGCCCACAAAACCAATTAACTTTATAAAAGTTTTACAAAAGGAGAAAAGATATGGAAGAAATTAATATTCGCAGAGCGAATCAGACTGATGTAGAGAGTATATTTAGTATTATCCAGCATGCGTTTTTAAGATATTCTTTAGATGCCGAAGTGACGGAAGAAAATGTTGATGCGTTAAATGAAAGCGTAGAAGTAATTTCGCGCGATATAGATGAGAAGCAAGTATTTGTATCTGAGTTCCAAGGCGAACCGATAGGGACGTTGCGTGTAGAGATACAGAATAAGGGCAAGTGGGCATATTTATCGCGCTTTGGAGTTAACCCAGATTATGCTTCGTTAGGTGTAGGCAATAAAATGTTGACCGAGTTAGCGAGTTATTTATTACAAGAAGGGATAACGCAAATTAGATTGCATACAGCGTCGAAAGCTTCTAACACAATAAGGTTTTACTATAGTAATAATTTTTATGTTGCAGGCGTGGATAATAAAAAAGGGTATTTGCGCGTGATGATGATTAGAGATTTGGAGAGTGAAGAAAATGTCAATTTGGATAGCTGGGACAGGTAGTGCCACACCGTCTTTGAGTGTGCCTAATAGTGAGATGACTAAGTTTGGTGATACATCTGATGAATGGATTACAACGGCGACAGGGATAAAGGAGCGGCGAGTGCTTAGTCAAGACGAAACGCTGCAAGGGTTGGTAGATAAAGCGGCAGAGCGGGCGTTAGAGGCGGCGGGAGTAGTCCCCAAAGAAGTAGACTTGTGTATAGTGGCGACGATAGCGGGCGATACGTTAGTACCTTCGACGTCGTCTAATGTAAAACGAGCGTTACATATGGAGCGGGCGGTTAATTTTGACCTTAACATGGCGTGCTCGGGGTTTATGTATGCTTTGTGGACGGCGCAGAGCTTGATGCTGGCTAATAATTTTGCCACAGCGGTGGTAATAGGAGCCGAGCAATTAAGCCGAATGACCGATTGGGGTGATAGGTCTACCTTTGTGTTATTTGGTGACGCGGCGGCGGGGTGCGTGCTTAAAAACGATATGGCGGGCAGTGGGGTATTAGATATCAATGCGAAACGTGGGATTATTGCAAGTGATATCCGCAGCCATTATGATGACACTTTATGCTTGCAGGTATCTGGCTTAACAACGCCGACACCGTTTGTAGATGGTGAGGATTTGCCACACGTTGTTAAGATGAACGGGCGGGCGGTATTTAAGTTTGCGACGGCAATAATGCAAGAGCATATAGAATCGGTTACTAAAAAAGCGGGCATGACGATAGATGATATAGACTATTTTATTCCACATCAGGCGAACCAAAGGATAGTAGCGCATGTGGCTAAAGTGTTGGGGATACCTATGGAGAAGATGTTCTTGAATGTACATAAGTATGGTAATACCTCGGCGGCATCGGTGCCATTAGCGTTAGACGAGTTTATGAGGAGTGGCAATGCGCGGGCAGGGCAGAATCTGTTGATGGTTGCCTTTGGTGGGGGGCTATCGAGCGCGAGTTGTGTGGTGAAGGTGTAAGGGCGAGAGAAGAAAGCAATGAACATTGAACAATGAAAGATGAACAATGAACAGTTGTGGTAATAAATTCTCGCTGCGCTAGAATTTATGGATAGAGCTATAGCATTGTAAAAAGAAATAACAAAAAAGGAAGAGTAAAAAATGGCTAACAGAATTTGTGAATTATTAAATCTTGAGTATCCGATTTTTCAAGGCGGCATGGCGTGGGTATCGGAGAGTAATTTAGCGGCGGCGGTAGCCAATGCTGGTGGCGTGGGCTTAATTGCGGCGGCGAATGCACCGACCGATTGGGTGGAGCAAGAAATAAAGGCGGCAAAGGGCTTGACTAATCGTGTTTTTGGTGTTAATATAATGTTATTATCGCCTTATGCTGATGATATTGCGCAATTGGTAATAGACGAGGGCGTTAAAGTAGTGACAACTGGTGCTGGCAATGCTGGCAAGTACATAGATAAATGGAAAGAGGCGGGCATTAAGGTTATCCCGGTTGTGCCATCTAGTGCGTTGGCGGTTCGTATGGAGCGTGCAGGTGCCGATGCTGTTATAGCCGAAGGGTGCGAGAGTGGTGGGCATATAGGCGAGCTTACTACTATGACGTTAGTTCCGCAAGTAGTAGATAGTGTTAATATTCCTGTGTTAGCGGCGGGTGGTATAGCCGATTCGCGCGGGGTAAAGGCGGCGTTTGCGCTAGGGGCAGAGGGTGTTCAAGTAGGCACAAGGTTCTTAGTAGCTAACGAATGCACGGTGCATGCTAATTATAAAGAGAGTGTGTTAAAGGCTAAAGACACCGATACTATTGCAACGGGTAGGATAACGGGGCATCCAGTTAGGGTAATAAAGAATAATCTTGCGCGTCAGATGCAAAAGCTAGAGCGAGAGGGCGATGCCGAGGGGATAGAGAAGCTTGGCGGTGGTGCGTTGGCGTTGGCGGCACGTGATGGTGATGTAAAGGCTGGCTCGGTTATGTGTGGGCAGATAGCTGGGTTAGTGACACGTGAGCAGAGTGCGCGGGAGATAATTGAGGAAATGTTTAGCTAAAAGAGTGAAACATCTATAAATAGTAATATTTTGTAAGAGAGGGAACTTTAATTTATGGTACTTATGTTTTCTGGTCAAGGGGCCCAAAAGCCTGGCATGGGCAAGGAAGTTTATGAGTCAAGCGTTCATGCTAAGGCTATATTCGATGCCGCTGGTGAGGATATAAAAAATATGTGCTTTAATGGCACGCAAGAGGACTTGAATCAGACTATTAATACGCAACCGTGTCTTTGGACGGTAGAGATTGCTGAGTATGAGGCGTTTATCAATAGCGATGAGGGTAAGAGTGCTACAATTGATGCGGTGTGTGGGTTTAGCTTGGGCGAGTATGCAGCCTTGTACGCAGCAGGTGTGGTTAGTTTTGAGGACGGGTTAAAAATTATCCGTCGGCGTGCTGAGTTGATGCAAAAATATCAGCGTGGTGGCATGGTTGCAATTTTAGGGGTAGACAAAAATAAAATTTATGATATAATAGAAGATGTTAAAGCAAAATGCGATGATGGTATGGTGCTTATACCAGTTAACTTTAACTGCCCAGGGCAAGTGGTAGTGGCGGGTGATGATATAGCCATAGATAAGTTGTGTGATGAGTTAACATTGCAGGGGACTAAGTTTTCGCGTTTGGCGGTGAGTGGGGCTTTTCACAGCCCAATTATGCAGCCAGTGGTAGCGCAGATGCTTGAGCTTTTTGACACGATTGAGTTTAAAACGCCTAAAGTGTCTATATACTCTAACAAAACGGCGCGCGAGTACCCAAGTGATATGGCTGAGTTCAAGAAAATTTTGGCAGAGCAGGCGGCTAGTGCGGTGCTATGGGAAGATACTTTGAATAATTTATTTGATAAAGGTTACACCGAGTTTAAAGAGATAGGTGTGGGAAAGACGCTGATGTCGTTTTTGAAACGGACGATGAAGGCAAAAGATAATTAAGATTGAACAACATGTGTTTAGAAGGAATGATAAAATGTTACAAAACACAACGGCAATTATAACAGGTGGGACGCGCGGGATAGGCAGGGCTATTGCGTTGCTATTTGCGCAAAACGGTGCTAATGTTGCGGTTAATTATGCTTCTAGCAGCGCGGCGGCAGAACAACTTAAAAGCGAGGTAGAGGTGCTTGGTGTCGAGTTTTATTCTGCTAAATGTGATGTTTCTAATAATGATGAAGTTCAGACGTTTGTAGAGAATTGTATCGAACGGTTTGGGCGGATAGATATATTGGTTAACAATGCCGGGATAACGCGAGATAAGCTAGTGTTAAAGATGACGTCGGAGGATTTTAACGATGTGATAAACACGAACCTTGGTGGTGCGTTTAACATGGCGAAGGCGATAACTCCGCATATGATGAAAAATCGGGCGGGTAGGATAATTAATATGTCGTCTATTATGGGGCTGCTTGGTAACGCGGGGCAGGCTAATTATTCGGCGGCTAAGGCGGGCATAATTGGTTTGACTAAGGCGATGGCGAAGGAGCTAGGCGGCAGGAATATCTTGGTTAATGCTATTGCGCCAGGGTTTATCGAAACTGATATGACGGCGCAGATGCCAGAGAATGCTCGGGCGGCGGTGGTTGGGAAGATAAGCCTAAAGCGGACTGCGCAACCGCTAGAAGTGGCAAAGGTGGCTTTGTTTTTAGCAAGTGATTTATCCAGCTATGTATCGGGGCAAGTTATAGTGGTAGATGGATGCGTGAATTAATTAATAATTGAGAATACTTGTAAAATTTTATATGCAAAAAAGTTAAAAATTTTTCCGTGAAATTGGGGAGGACTTATGAGTAACAGAGTTGTAATAACAGGAATAGGGGCGGTAACGCCAATAGGTATAGGTGCGCAGGCATTTTGGGATAATGCTAAGCTTGGTAAGTGTGGCATTAAGCCTATAACTCAATATGATGCAAGCGAGGATAAAGTTCGCATCGCAGGCGAGATTCCAGAATTTGACCCTTTAGTGTGTATCGATAAAAAAGAGGCGCGGCGCATGGCTAGGTTCTGCCAGATGGGTATGGTGGCGGCAAGCGAGGCGGTAGACGATAGCGGGTTGATTGGCAAGGTAGAGCCAGAGCGGTTAGGTGTATTAGCTGGCGCGGGGATAGGTGGCATAACCGAGTATGAGAAAGCCACGTTAAAGGTAGCTGAGGGTAAGAGGAATTTAGTGTCTGCCTTTTTAGTGCCATCTATGATACCTAATATATTGCCAGGGCAGATAGCCATTAAGTATGGGGCAAAGGGTGTTTGCTCGTGTACAGTTACAGCGTGCTCATCGGGGACTAATTGCATAGGCGATGCGTTTAGACTTATAAAAGATGGCTATTTAACAGCGGTTATAACTGGTGGGGCAGAGAGTGTGGTTAGCCCAGTGACGATTTCTGGGTTTGCTAATATGACGGCGTTATCAACTAAAAACGACCCGAATGCAAGCTCTACACCGTTTGATAAAGACCGTGATGGGTTTGTAATGGGTGAGGGTGCAGGCATGCTTGTTTTAGAAGAGTATGAGCATGCAAAATCTCGTGGGGCAAAGATATATGCAGAGATAGTTGGGTATGGTCAGACATGCGATGCTTACCATATAACGGCGCCAAGCCCTAATGGTGAGGGTGCAAAGTGTGCTATGCTAGATGCGTGCCGCGAAGGTGAGATTGATATCCGCGAAGTTGGGTATATAAATGCTCATGGGACGGGGACGCCTGCTAATGATAAATGTGAGACGATTGCTATAAAGTCGGCGTATGGTGTGCAAAATGGTAGTGATATAAAAGGGTTAGTAGTAAACTCTACTAAAAGTTTGGTGGGGCATTTATTGGGCGGCTCGGGCGCGGTTGAGGCGATTATAACAGCGTTAACGTTACGTGACGAAGTTGCGCATCCGACTATTGGTTTAAAAACTCCAGACCCAGATTGTGATTTAGACTATGTGAGTGATGCGCGTTCGAGGGATATAAGCGGTGTGCGTTATGCGTTGACGAATTCGTTTGGGTTTGGCGGGCATAATGCGGTGCTATTGATGAAGAAAGTGTGAGGAGCAAGCGAGAAGCAATAAGCCAGAAGCCAGAAATTATGTAAATATTTTGCTTTGCAAAATATTCATTTAAAAAGCGAGGGAAAAATTATGAACTATGAAGAAGTTGAAAAATTAGTAAAGTTAATGGGAAGTTCCACTTTAGAAAAGTTGCAGCTAGAGACTAAGGATGGGAAGATAACTCTTATTAACTCATCAGGTGTGACGGGAAGTATGATTCCTGCAGATGCCAAAGGGCATAATGTAGTGCATAATGCGCAAGAGCCTATGGTGGTAGATGATGACAGCGAGTATTCGTATGTAACATCGCCATTAGTGGGTGTGTTTAAAATGCTAGATAGTGTCAACAAGGATAACATAGCCGTGGGTGACAAGATAGAGAAGGGGCAGACTATTTGCGTTATAGAAGCGATGAAGCTTATCAACGAGATAGAAAGCGATATAAGCGGCGAGGTTATAGAGGTTATGGTGCAGAATGGCGATTCGGTTGAGTTTGGGCAGAAACTATTTAAAATTAAAGAATAGTTGGTGAAATAAATGCTTAATATAGAGCAGATTAAAGAGATTATCCCGCACAGGCATCCTTTTTTGCTTATAGATAGAATACTAGAGCTAGAAGAGGGCAAGCGTGCGATAGGGCAGAAATGTGTTACCGGCAATGAGGATTTTTTTAATGGGCATTTCCCGGAACATCCTGTTATGCCAGGTGTATTAATAGTAGAGGCGTTGGCGCAGGTAGGCGCGGTGGCGGTGCTTTCGATGCCCGAGAACAAAGGAAAGCTGGCGTTTTTTGCGTCTATAAAAGAGGCGAAGTTTAAGCGTCAGGTAGTGCCAGGCGACGTGCTAAGGCTAGAGGTAGAGATAGAGAGGTTGCGTTCGCGTAGTGGGGTAGGCAAGGCGGTTGCGTATGTTGATGACGATGTAGCGGCAACAGCCGAGATAATGTTTATGTTAGGGTAAATTACGCACAAAACGTGTTTTGTGCGCTTTTCTTCAGCTTAACCCAATTTGTATTATTTGTACCAAAAGGAGAAACATTATGATACATAAAGTTTTAATAGCTAATCGTGGAGAGATTGCAGTTAGGATTATTCGTGCATGTCGCGAGTTGGGGATTCAAACGGTGGCGATTCATTCGACTGCCGATAGCGACTCGTTGCATGTTATAATGGCTGACGAGAGTGTTTGCGTTGGCGGACCTGCAAGCGGAGATAGCTATCTTAATATTCCTAACATTGTAAGTGCAGCCGTTAATTGTGGGGCGGATAGTATACACCCTGGGTTCGGGTTCCTTTCGGAAAATGCTAAGTTTGCGCAAATTTGTGCCGACTGTAATATAAACTTTATTGGTCCGTCTGCCGAGGTTATATTGCTATTGGGTGATAAGGCGATGGCTAAAGAAACCATGATTAAAGCTGGAGTGCCGACTATCCCTGGCAGCGATGGTGTTGTAGCTAATTTAACTGAGGCTAAAAAGATAGCTAAAAAAATTGGATACCCGTTGCTTATTAAGGCGGTAGCAGGTGGTGGTGGGCGTGGTATTCGCTTGGTTAATGATGCTACCGAGCTTGCCGATAATTTTGATGTTGCGCGCAATGAGGCTAAGATGTTCTTTGGTAATGACGGAGTATATATCGAGAAGTATTTGACCGACACGCGGCATATTGAGTTCCAAGTAATGGCGGATAAAGCTGGGCGCGCGGTGCATTTAGGCGAGCGTGATTGCTCTATGCAGCGTAGGAATCAAAAAATGGTGGAAGAAAGCCCTTCGGCTAAGATGAGTGCGGAGTTGCGCAAGAAGATGGGTGCGGCGGCGGTTAAGGCTACTAAGGCAAGCGGATACTATAATGTTGGGACGGTTGAGTTTTTAGTCACTGCCGATAATGAGTTTTATTTTATGGAGATGAACACAAGAATCCAGGTAGAGCACCCTGTAACCGAGCAAGTGACAGGGATAGATATTGTTAAGCAACAAATTATGATAGCAGATGGTAAAAAGCTTCCGTTTGCGCAGAAGGATATTGAGTTGCGTGGGCATGCAATAGAGTGTAGAATAAATGCCGAGGACCCTTCGCATGACTTCCGTCCGACGGGTGGATTTGTAGAGTATTTACATGTGCCAAGCGGAATGGGTGTTAGGTTTGATAGTGTGTTGTACCAGGGGTATAGTATCCCCATGCACTACGATAGCATGCTAGGTAAGCTTATTGTATGGGCAAACACTCGTGATGAGGCTATTGCTAAGATGGATTCGGCGTTATCGGAACTTATAATCGAAGGTGTAGGTAATAATATAGAGTTTTTGCGCCAACTAATTGGTTCTAAAGAGTTCAAAACTGGCGAGTATGATATGAAAACGATAGGGAAGATAAAAGGCGAATAAAAGAATGCCAGACACGCGAAAGTGACTTTGTTTATAAATTGGAGTGTAGCGTGTATATTACATTTGCAGTAGCTTGCAGCCAAAATTTGTTCGTGCAAACCGCGCTCCAAATTGTGGGCAAGCCTTGCATTTGCTTTGCCAGCCAAAAACGCTGCGCCTATCGGCTTGAGTTTTTGGGGCAAACCTTCATTTATCATTTGCTTTTTAAAAGGGGTTATTTTATGGATTTAAAAGAGATTATCAAAAGACGTCGCGAAAAGTTTGGCGACGATTTAAAGGCGATAAAGGGCAAGAAAAAAGGACTGCCAACGCCCGAGATTCCTAGTGATTTGTTTTTAGTGTGTCCTAAATGTAAAAAGTCTATCTATAAAAAAGATGTGCGTGAGGCGCATGGTGTTTGCCCTAGTTGCGGGCATTTATATAGGCTATCGGCTGTAGCACGCGTTAAGTATATTGCAGATGAGGATACTTGGGAGGCTTTTGATTTTAAAATTGCGAGGAATAATCCATTGGACTTCCCTAATTATGAAGATAAGTTGCAGCAGAATGCCGAGAAAAGTGGTATGCACGAGGCGGTTTTGTGTGGCAGGGCAAAGATAGACGGAACTAAATGTATATTATGTGTAATGGATAGTCATTTTATGATGGGTAGCATGGGGTATTATGTCGGCGAGGCGTTAACGCGGAGTATAGAAAAAGCGACTAAGGAGAAGTTGCCGATAGTTATCTTTACCTGTAGCGGCGGGGCAAGAATGCAAGAGGGAATGGTATCGTTAATGCAAATGGCAAAGGTAAGCGGGGCGATATCTAAGCATGCAGCAGCGGGGTTATTATATGTGACGGTGCTGACCGACCCGACGACGGGCGGTGTAACGGCTAGCTTTGCAAGCCTTGGCGATATAATCTTAGCCGAAAAAGGTGCATTAATTGGGTTTGCTGGGCGGCGAGTGATAGAACAGACGATGAGGCAGAAGTTGCCGGCGGACTTCCAGACGGCGGAGTTTTTATTGGAAAAAGGGTTTGTTGATATGATAGTTGATAGAAGCAATATTAAGAAAGTTATAGGCAAGATATTAGAGATGCATGGGTAAATTTTTGGGGGTTATTATATGAACGCATGGGAAAAATTAGCGTTGGCGCGAGAGGCTACGCGTCCGACATCTTTATTTTTTATTAATTCTATATTTGATGATTTTTTAGAGTTTCATGGTGATAGGAATTTTAGGGACGACCCTGCTATTATCGGTGGGATTGCTACTTTAAATGGCAGACCGGTAACTATTATTGCCGAAGAGAAAGGCAATTCTTTAAAAGAGAAGAGTGTGCGGAATTTTGGCGCGCCACATCCTGAAGGGTACCGAAAAGCTTTGCGGCTTATGCAGCAGGCAGAGAAGTTTAACCGTCCTATTATTTGCTTTGTAGATACTCAGGGTGCGTATTGCGGGATTGGTGCTGAAGAGCGTGGACAGGGCGAGGCTATTGCTAAAAATTTAGAAGAGATGATGACGCTAAAAGTGCCGATTATTAGCGTTGTATTGGCAGAAGGCGGTAGCGGTGGTGCGTTGGCTATTGCGGTGGCTAATAAGGTTATGATGCTAGAAAACTCGATATATTCGATTCTTTCGCCAGAGGGATTTGCATCTATATTATGGAAAGATAGCTCGCGTGCTGAAGAGGCGGCGGGTGTGATGAAAATAACTGCGCAGGATTTAGCCGAGCTTAAAATAATAGACGAGATTATCCCTGAGCCAGATGGCGGGGCGCAGGCGGACCCTGAGACGGTGGCGAAATCGGTTAAAAATGCTATTGCCGATAGTTTGGTTGAGTTATGCCGAGTATCGCCGACTAAGCTTGCCGATATGAGGTATAATAGGTTTAGGGGATTTTAAAATTAAGTGAGAAATGAGAATCCAGAAGCAATGTGAATTGTAGACTATAAAAAGAACTTGACAAATAATGAGATATGTAGTATAATGGTAGTAACAAAAGGGGAAGACCGAATGTTTCGGCTAGCTTCCTTGCACATGTTGATTTGTTTTAGTAACAACCGTCCACTTACAAGGGTAAGACGGTTGTTTTTTGTTACTCTAAATTACCGGAGTAGCAAAGATTGCCATAAGAATAAGTATAATTACAAAAGCAATTATAAATTTATTCACTGGCACCACCTCCTTGCTGTTAAGCAAGGAAGCAGACCGTCACAAGCTGAATATCCCCTTGTGAACTACCAAGGGTATTGTATCAAAAAAATCGGCAAAAGTCAACAAAAACTAACAATAGTAATAATAATTTAACTATTTTGTAATACAAAAAAACACAGCGAGGTTACAATGCCCTGGCTGTGTTTTTTTATTAGAAAGTTTGGACGAGAGATTACTCGGTAGGTTCGTCGACCTCGACAGAATAGCTAATTTCGCCGTCGCGTGATGCGCTTTTAATTATAGACCTTAAAGAGTTTATAATACGACCTTCTTTACCTATAACTTGACCCATATCTGCTTCGTTAACTTTTAGGTGTAGCGTAATGCCTCTTTCGGTTTCTTCAGAAGCGATTGTAACGTCATCTGGGTTCTTAACGATTGATTTTACCATGTACTCTAATAACTCTGTCATTTGAATTTCTCCTTTGTTTTGAAAAATATAATAAATGTATAAGCAATCACAGGAGTATCCCGCAATTACAATAAATAATAAACTATTTTAGCCTAATTTTCTGCGTAAATCTCTAACGGTATCGGTAGGTTGAGCACCGTTTTTAATCCAACCTTCGTATTTTTCAATGTCTAGTTTAACAACTGCAGGGTTTTCGCGTGGGTCGTAAGTACCGATTTCTTCGATAAATCTACCGTCGCGTGGTGCTCTACTATCTGCAACTACTATTCTGTAGAATGGAGATTTTTTGGCACCCATTCGTTTTAATCTAATTTTTACCATAATTTTTTTCCTCTTTCTTACTTTTATTTTATATAAGTTATTTATATACGTTATTTTTGTTTAGCTAAGGCTTATTTAAATGGCAAGCCGCCCATGCCACCTAGACCACTTAGACCATTCATTCCACCCATGCCGCCGAACATACCCTTGCCTTTTTTACCTTTTTTACCCTTGGTAAAGCTGCCCATCATTTTTTTCATCTGGTTAAATTGGTTTAATAATGAGTTGACATCTTGCACGCGGTTTGCGCTGCCTTTGGCTATGCGTTCCCTGCGGCTTCCGTTTATAATGCTTGGCTTATTGCGCTCTTCGGGTGTCATCGATTGGATAATGGCATTTATTTTAGTAAGACGATTATCGTCGATATTTACAGCCGATAATGTTTTTTTATCTACACCTGGAATCATGGATAGTATTTGCTTCATATCGCCCATTTTTTGCATTTGGTTAAGTTGATTGGCAAAATCGTCGAAGGTAAAGGTATTATTTAACAACCGCTTTGCCATTTCTTCCGATTCTTTTTGGTCGAATGCGTCTTGAGCTTTATCTACTAGGCTTAAAATATCGCCCATGCCAAGGATTCGCCGCGCCATTCTATCGGGGTAGAAGGGTTCTAAGTCGGATGTCTTCTCGCCCAAGCCGATATACTTAATTGGCTTGCCAACAACAGCGGCGATGGACATTGCCGCGCCACCGCGTGCATCACCATCTAGCTTAGTTAAAATAACGCCGCTTAAATTAAGACGAGAGTCGAACTCGGAGGCAACACTAACCGCCTCTTGACCTACCATGCTATCTACAACTAGCAAGGTTTCGGCAACGGGGACGCTTGATTTAATATCTTCTAGCTCGTGCATAAGCACGTCGTCTACCTGAAGCCTACCGGCGGTGTCTATAATTACGCAATCGTGATTATTTTGTTTGGCGTAATCTATACCTTGCTTAACTATTTTTACAACGTCGGTCTCGTTATCTATACAAAAAACAGGGATATCAACACTTTTGGCAACAGCTTTTAATTGCGTAATGGCTGCCGCGCGGTAAACGTCTGCCGCGATAAGCAAGGGGTTCTTGCCTTTTTTGCGGATGGTAACGGCAAGCTTTACAGTTGTGGTTGTTTTGCCGCTGCCTTGTAGCCCGCACATAAGGATAATTGAGGGTAAGGTGCCAGATAGATTAAGTGGGACTTCGGCGCCGCCTAGCATTAAGGCTAGCTCGTCGGCAACTATTTTAACCACCATTTGCCCGCCCGAGATGTTGTTTAAAACTTCCTCGCCTAGTGATTGCTCGCTTACTTTATTAATAAAATCTTTGACAACTTTAAAATTAACATCTGCTTCTAATAGTGCTAGCTTAACCTCGCGCATGGTTTCTTTAATATCGGCAGGAGTGATTTTACCCTTGCCGCGAAGTTTGCGCAGGACAGATTGTAATTTATCGCTAATATTATCTAACAAAAGGAATATTCACCCCGGTTTGCTATTATTGTTTTGCGTGATTTGTTTAAAATTCTTGAGCCAATGCCTCTAATTTAGTGCTTTCTACAGGGTAAGCAGCCTTAATGGTAGATGCTATATTGTTAAGGTCATCTTTAAATTTTTGAAGCGTTTGGTTCATTGTTTTAGCTTTTGCTACCAAGCCAATGCGAGATTCTAACTGAAGCAATAAATCTTCGCTGCGTTTAATGGCGTCGCGCACAGCCTGACGTGTTATATTAAGTTGCTCGCCGATTTCTGTCATGTTTAAATCTTCGTTATAAAAAAGGTCGATTGCGGCACGCTGTTTTTCGGTTAAAAAATCGCCATAATAATCGAGCAATAATGTAAATTCTAGGTTCTTAACCATTGTAATCACCCTTGCAATATAATTCGCGTGTAAAGCAAAAGTACTTTACTTGATATATTATACACGATTAATTTGCGTTTGTCAAGGGTTTTATACATAAAAAAGAGCAAAAACATAATACCTTGTTTTTGCTCCATTTATTTTGGATATTATTCTACACAATCGCGCCGAGGGAGAGCATAAGGATTATGCCGGGGACGCCTAGCAATCCGCCGACGGTTGCAGTGACGATGTTTATACCCAAAGTTATGCCTGCCCAGCCTAAACTAATGTTTATCAGCCAGATTAATCCGCAACTAATGATGCAATTAAAGGCGAAGACTAATAGTTTTTTAAGTGGTTTGTATAGCATCCAAATGGTAATGTACAAAAGTATAGTGCCTACAATATAGGCGGTTATAATTAGTGCGTTCATAAGGGGGTTCCTCCAAAAGTGAAAAGATAATGTGGCATGATGACAATAAATGCTATGTCATTGCGGGCTACGACCCGCAATCTACACGCGAATTAATAATAACAGCCGATTGAAACAATGCGTATAGATTCCGCGTCGTTCCGCGGAATGACGCGGTTCGTATCAAGTGCGATGTTGTAGTCTGCCAGAATTTCCGGCATAACGTAATAGGTTTTTAGAAAAACAAGCCCCAAACCACACATCAGCCTACCCCACCGCACCCATGCTACCAAAAATTTGCGAAACTTCATCGCAAATTTTCTCTCTGCAAAAGTAAAAATCTACTTTTGCTAGAGGCTTCCGTTTTAAGAAAAACCCTAAAGTAAAGCTGAAGCAAAATTGCATAAAGCGCAATTTTGCGTGATTAAGAGCATTTTCATTTTCTCTTACAACAATATATTCACACGCGCCAAGGGTTATGCCAATTTTTAACACTTTGGTTAAATTTCACATAATATAACATGTATTTACTTGCTCTAGTATTGAGTAACCACTGAATAACTCTCGTTTGTGATTTTCGGTTAAAATTCCGTTTTAGTGCGTCAGCCTCGTAAAGCAGGCGTCAGCCTTGCTTTTCTCGTTTCCTTCTAAAACAAAATTTTATCTCGAAAAATCCCTAAACGCGAGTTAATC
>JAISIR010000016.1 GCA_031261985.1 Clostridiales bacterium
GATTAACTCGCGTTTAGGGATTTTTCGAGATAAAATTTTGTTTTAGAAGGAAACGAGAAAAGCAAGGCTGACGCCTGCTTTACGAGGCTGACGCACTAAAACGGAATTTTAACCGAAAAGCACAAACGAGAGTTATTCAGTGGTTACTATGTTACAAAAATGTTAAATAATATTTACATTTGCACGTTTTACGTTGAATTATATCTAATTATTTGATATAATTGAGCATGGTAGTTCAATAAGGGGATAAACAGCTTGTGACGGATTGCTTCCTTGCTATAAGCAAGGGGGTGTTGCCAATGAAGAAATCTTTAATTGCATTTGTAATCATTATTGTTCTTATGGCAATATTTGCTGAGCCTGTAATTTAGGCAAAAACAAACAACCGTCTTTCCCTTGTAAGTTCGACGGTTGTCATTTAATAATCAACTATAAGATTTGCGAGGAAGCTAACCGTTATTTGCGGCAATCCCCTTCTTGTTACTACCATTATACTACATATTTTACAAATTGTCAAGCCCTTTTATGCTTGATTTTTTTTATAAATTTGAGCATAGCGAAAATTTACTACCTTAATTCATCATTCATCATTTATCACTTATCATTCGCCTCTCACTCATACTCTATCTCTATCGTTTCAAACTTGCACTTTCTTCCTTTAAATGTAGCAACCTCGTCGAACCCCGCCTTTTTAAGACAGTCTAACGCATCAACACAGTTCTTACCTACATCGTTCTTATTATGACTATCACTCCCCACCGTCACAATCGTCCCACCTAGCTTTTTATATAATTCTATCACGTTCATATTAGGCATAGTCTCGCCCATCATATCACCATTAGTGTATGGCCGCAAGCCCGATGTATTAACCTCTAACCCCTTGCCTTCGGCTATAGCACGCATTAATACCTGCTCGGTCTGCTCGGGGTACTCGCTTAATATATCTAACGAAACTCCTACACTACTCATGTATCGCTTAGGTAAATCCAGGTGCGCAAAACAATCAAAATTGCCAAAATCTAATATTAGGTTTAAGTTATCAAAATAATGTTGCATAAACTCATCTTTATTAGTAGTCTTAAAATTACGCGTCCAATATGGTCCGTCACAATAATGACACGACGCCAACACAAAATCAAACGGAATCTTATCTAAAACATCAGCCGCCAATACAGGGTCACGATAAGGGTCGCCTATCTCTACCCCATAACTTAAATCAATTTTATCATTATATAACTCTTTTATTACATTATAAGTAGCATACGCACCGTCTACATCATACATATCCCCTACTTCAAAATGGTCGGTTATAGCCAACGCCTCTACATTATTAAGTATTGCCGCCTCTATTACCTTTTGCATGGGCGATATCGCATCCGAAGAATAATCGGTATGCACATGATAATCCACTAACTTCAAAACTGATTCAACTCCTTTGCTAATCGCGTAAAATCATCTTTGGTATTATTAACGCTAGGTATAAGAACAATATTCTTCCCATCACACATCTCTATATAAATCCGCTTTTGCGCTAAGCTATTAGCAATTTCATTCGCCCTATTGCCCGGCAGACTAATAACCAGCCTAGTAGGGTCGGTATAATTATTGCTTAGCGTATTAAACTTAATGGCATTCTTAAAATTATTACAGTTTGTAATAAGCGCATCTATCATCTTCTCGCCCTTTTTGTGCATCTTAATACACGCTTCTTCTATCGCCATCATAAATAAATACGAAGGACTGGTGGTACAAAACAAATTAAGCTGCTCACTCATATCCACTCGCGATAATAACATAGCCGTTTGAGTTAGCGAAGGCAATGTTTTATGCACACTTATATTACACGCATCCGCCCCCGCTTCTATTGCATTAGGCGGCAGGCTATGGCTAAAACTAAAATGCGCGCCATGCGCTTGGTCAACTATTAAAGGAATATTATTCGCATGGCATACCTTTGCAATCCCTTTAACATCACTAAATATACCATAATATGTAGGCGAAGTTATTAGCACCGCCTTAGCATCGGGGTGCTGCTTAATGGTCCGCTCCACATCGTCTGGCATAATCGGCGCCGCAATACCAAAATTATCGATTTTATTAATAGGTAGCGTAATAGTTTTAAGGTTAAGAATTTTAGCTATATTATGCACCGCCACATGCGCACCGTCATTGATTATAAGCGTATCGCCAATATCGCAATAATACTTTACCATTGTATGAATACCTAAACTAGAGCCACCTACTAAAAATTGCGCAAACGGAACATTAAACACTTTCGCCAATTGCCGCTGAGCATCATGTAATATCCCCTTTGGTCGACGCAAATCATCTGCACCTGTAATCTCGGTTATATCCAAAGCATTTAAGCTACCTTTATGCCCTGGCATACAAAACAAGGTAGATTTATGTAATAGCTTTTTAAGTTGTGGACGAATTATTGGCTTGAGCATTAGTCTTTAAATCCTTTTCGTAAAAAACATTTTTGTTAAATTGATAAATTCGAGCATAAGCGAAAATTTATTACATTTATTTATCATTCTTCATTTGTTTTTCTCGCCCTCACCGGGCTACACTCCGCCCTAACTTCATCGCCTACAATAACGCCCGAATCTGTTATATCAATTACAAAATTACACATGTTCACCCTGCCTAAAATAGGGTATCGGCTGCCATTTATCGTCACATACTCACGCGGCTTAACCACTAGCCCCTTTAAAAAGCTCTTTATCGAAACATCATTGCTTTTAACGCCAAACCCATCTGCACTTCCAAGAGGAACTATGCCTATCTTAGTCAGCCTCTTTGCGCGAGTTATATTAGCATACCCTATATTCCACCCCTTAGGAAGCATCTTAACCTCTATAACTTTCGAGCTAAAATACCCCACGGGTTTTAAATTAGAGCGTGTTATAATTCTACCTAAAAACGCCGAGCCTACTCGCACGCAATTGCATCCCATATTACCATGCTTAAATAAAGCGTTAGAGTTTGCAATGTGAGTGTTGGCGAATTCATATTGCTTGGTTAATTGGGCAAACAACTTAGCCTGCGCACGCGTATGCTTCTGGTTTTTGGCAAACGAAGCCGATAAATGCGTGTACGCACCATGAATATATATATCATCATCGTTTAAAATGTCAGATATATTCTCGGTCGGCAAAAACCCATACCTGCCAAACCCGGTGTCAAAATTAATATGCACACGCACCCGTTCATCGCCTTTAGCATGCTTCTTTAAAGCAATATACGCCTCGCGCGAACCAATGCTAAATATAGGCTTATACTCAATTAAACGCTCTATCTGCGAGCCAACAGCTGTCGATGGCAAAAATAACACATCACCCTCAAACCCCATCTCGCGCAGGGCGATAAGCTCCCGCTCTTCATTAACGGCAAAAAAATCTATCCCCTCTGCCATTAACACCCGCGCCAACTCGGTAACACCTATGCCATAGCCATTGCCCTTTAACACCGCTATAATCCGCGCGCCGTCTGCTTTATCTCGTATCAGCTTTATATTCTCGACTATATTATCGTTTTGTACTATATATTTATTCATATCAATTAAACTTGCGCACCCATAAACGCACAATATCCACAATATGCCGCCCACACATCCATTTTAGATGCAACCTCAAATGGCGAGTGCATAGATAAAATCGGCACACCACAGTCAACGGTATCGATGTTTAAATTAGCTATAAATTGCGCCACCGTTCCGCCGCCGCCACCATCTACCTTACCAAGCTCACCTATCTGGAAGGCAACATTGTTCTCATTGAATAATTGCCTAATCTCTCCTACAAACTCCGCCGTCGCATCACTACTGCCCGATTTCCCCCTCGAGCCTGTGTACTTTGTAATTATTACGCCATGATTAACCTGCGGAGCATTATTCTTCTCTTGCGCTTCTTTGTATATAGGGTCTAACGCCGCGCCTACATCGGCAGATAGACATTTAGAGTTAGAAAGCGTGTTGCGCAATAGTATATCACTGTAATTATCCACCATTTTATTAATTAAATTAGCTAGACAATTAACCCAAAAGGCAGATTTCGCCCCCGTCGCACCCATACTACCTACTTCTTCTTTATCAGCTAAAACTACTATAGCCGTCCGCTCAGGGTTATCTACCTTAACAATAGCCTCTAACGCGGTGTAAGCACATACCCTGTCATCTTGCCCATAACTACCTATTAAGCTTGCATCTAACCCAACATCGCTTGCGCCAAATTGTGGCACCGCCGTTAGCTCCGCGCTAATAAAATCTTCTTCTTCAAACCCATACTTACTACTAAGCAGGCTAAGGATATTATTCTTCACCTCGTCCTTTTCAGCATTAGCGTCCATTTCCGTCCCAAACAGAATATTAAGCGCCTCACCCTCTATCGCTTCATCTAGCTTCTTTGCCATCTGTTTAGACGATAAATGCGGAAGCAAATCGGTTATAGTAAACACTGGCTCGCCACTCTTCTCACCTATAACTACATCTATAACCCCACTAGACGTGACCACTACACCGTGCAAGCTCAAAGGTATCGCCGTCCACTGATACTTTTTAATGCCTCCATAATAATGAGTTTTAAGGTACGCAATATCACATTCCTGATACAACGGGTTCTGCTTTAAATCCAAACGCGGGCTGTCAACATGCGCTATAACTAAATTAACGCCATCTAAAATATTTTTACCTATTACCGCCAACATAATATTCTTGCCGCGGTTGACAAAATATACTTTATCCCCTGGATTATACTTAGCATACTCGTCATACTTAACAAATCCATTCTGCTCTGCCATAGTGATAGAATAGGCAATCGCCTCACGCTCTGTCTTACACGCCGTCAAAAACTTTTTGTATTCTTCACAAAAACTATACGCCTGAAGAATATCCTGTCTGTTAGCTTTTTTATAAACGCTCTCGTTTTGAGAAAACATGTTAAAACCCCTTTCGTCTTTGGTAAAAAAATATATTCATAAACATTTTGGTATGCAAAATGTTTACATTAACTGTTCATTGTTCATTGTTCATTGTTTTTATACATCCACCCATACAACCCATTATACCACTTAACCTTCTTCACATATTTCTGAGTCTCGGGGAACAATATCTCACCCTCATCCCAACTATCTACATTCCCATGCCCTGCATTATACGCTGCCAAGGCTTTATCAACATCCCCATCATACTTAGGCAATAAAAACGATGCAAAATACCAAGTGCCTATCTTAATATTAATCTCTGGCTGGTAAAGCTCCATCTCATCTGGCGCACTTATCCCCATCTTAGCCGCGCACCATTTTGCGGTGTCTGGCTTTATCTGCATTAGCCCTATCGCCCCCGCACTCGATATCGCTTGTTTATGGAACCCACTCTCAGACTTTATTATTGACTGAATCAAATATGGCGATACATTATTAGACCTCGCCTCGCTTTTTACAATATCAAAATAATCCAACGGCGCAATAAGTCTAAGTATAAAGTATGTACCAATAGCTAAAAATGCTAAAAATATGATTAATTTAAAAAGTTTAATACCTCATCGCCCGCCTTCGTTAAGTTTTCTATATCGCTATTGTTAATTATAGTTAAATCTGCGCGGCTTGTGTAAAACTCATCTTTCTCTTGCGCATCTAACCGCTCTTTTGCCTGGATAACCGAAACATTATCCCGCCTAACTATCCGCTCTATTCTAATATCATCATCAGCTAAAACTGCAATGGTGTAATCACAATCATCTGCCAAGCCACTCTCGAACAACGCAATCGCCTCAATTGCCACAAACTTAACCGAAGCATCGCGCCCCACCTCTTGTAACTCGTTTTGAATCTCTTGCAATATATATTTATGCGTAATCTCGTTTAACTTCTCTAGCTTAATCGGGTCGTTAAAAACAATCCCCGCCAAAGCACTCCTCTTTGCCACCCCAAACTCGGCAACTACTTCGGCAAAACAAGGCGTCCCCTCGGCAATAATCCCATGCGCTATTTTGTCGGCATCTATTACATGCACCCCACGCCGCGCTAATATCCCCGCCAAAGCACTCTTCCCGCTGCCACTACTACCTGTTATCCCTATTAAAACCATGATATCTGCTCCATTTCTACCGCCCCTAGTTTATTCTCTAGGCTGCGCAAGCCATAATAATGAAGTTTATCCAAAACATTTTTTTGTTTTATTTGCGATATATCAAACTTTTTAGGCAAATATTCAATCGGCACATTCCGTATAATCGTAGATAAATGTTGCGATTTATACGCATTCTCTTTATCCGCCTCTAGCAAATTCTTCACCCTGGTGCGCAAATTATCAAGGTTGGCATATACATTATCTAACGTCTTATACTCAGCTATTAACTCCATTGCCGTTTTCTCAGCCAAGCCTTTTACCCCTGGGATATTATCCGAGCTATCCCCCATAATCGCCTTTGCATCAATAAATTGCGCCGGTGTTACACCATATTTATCAAGTATATCACTCGCCGTCATTAGCGTATCAACGGCATCACCACTTTTAGTTACAACTAATATGATACTAACATTATCACTAGCTAATTGTAGGTCGTCTTTATCGCCCGTTAAAATATAACACTCATGATTATTCTCGTCTGCATACGTTGCAATGGTGCCTAAAATATCATCCGCCTCAAAATTCTCCTGCTCGTAGCACTCTATCCCCATCTCGTTTAAGATATCTTTTAAAATACCCAACTGTTCAATTAACTCATTCGGTGTCTTGCGCCGCGTCGCTTTATATTCAGGGTAAAAATCCGTGCGAAAGGTATGCCTCGATACATCAAATGCTACACATATACTCGTCGGTTGATATATCTTAATATTTTTAAGCAATATATTAAAGAAGCCTATTACACCATGCACCGTCTCGCCACGCGTGTTAGTAAGCCATGGTATAGCATAATATGTTCGGTTTAAAATGCTGTTGCCGTCAATGGCTAATATACGTTCAGACATAGAAACACCTTCTTTCTATATATAATATTTTGCACTATCACAATTCTAACACTGTTGCTTTTTTACGCTGCCCGAATGAGTTTTTCGCCGAGATTTATATCTGCATTTTGAATAAGGATTTGTCAAGGCTGGCGCGATTTTTGCGCCATTCATTTTAGCCTTGACACAATCCTGGCAAAATGCGAAGATTAAATCGCGAAAAACGGTCGGGCAAGCGTAAAATACGCAGCTTGAAAAGATTTAGAGCTTTAAAAAAGCAAATGATAAGCCAGAAGCCACAAGCAATAAATATTTTACCCACGCCATTTTGCAAATGCCTAAACTAAGCAAAGGTATAAAGAGCGATTTCCTCGTCCTGCCTTTGCGGTTTAGGTGTTTGCAAAATGGAGCAAGTACAAACTTTCAATCTAAATCAGCGTGTAGATTCCGTGTCAAGCACGGAATGACGGGATTCCTGACATATCAAATTTTGTTTTTAGAAAAACAAGTCCTAACCACACAATCTATCATTCCCACCGCACCCATGCTACTAAAAATTTACGAACAACGCGCAAATTTTCTCTCTAGCAAAAATATAATGCAATTTTTGCTAGAGGCTTCCGTTTTAAGAAAAACCCTAAAGTGAAGCTGAATCAAAATTGCATAAAACGCAATTTTGCGTGATTTGGTTCTGCATTCTCAATTATCTTTTCTAATTCTATCACATAAATTTCTACTTGTCAAAATATTTTTTTTATGATATAATAACAAAAACAATTCATAAGGAACATATCATTCCGTTTCATCTATATTTTGTTAAGCGTTATTCGATTAAACGGAACGTTTATGATATAATAAAAATCATGGAAAACATTTTAGATTTTTTTACCCAAAACCCAAAATTCACCCACGCTCCTCTTATCCTCGGTGTCTCTGGCGGTGCAGATAGCCTTGCGCTGCTGCATTATTTGCATGCCTTAAAATATAACATAATCGTCGCGCATATCGACCACTCACTACGCCCTACTAGCCATGCCGATAGCATTCACGTGCAAAACATCTGCGCCTCACTTAATTTACCCTGCCATGCGTTTAAAACCGATATCGCCGAGTTAGCTAAACAAAATAAACAATCACTCGAAACTGCTGGCAGAGCCTTTCGCTATTCTTCCTTTGCCCAGCTAGCCGCGCAACTAAGCGGTGTAATAGTCACCGCGCATAATAAAAACGATACCGCCGAAAGCTTTATTATGCACCTACTCCGTGGCAGCGGAACATCTGGTCTTTGCGGAATCCCACCAATCTCTACTTTGGGCGACTTAATCCCCTCTACATTCCAAAATATCCAGGTAATCCGCCCCATGCTAAATACCCCCCGCTCTAATATAGAGCAATATTGCCTAGATAATAACCTAAAATATATAACCGACGAAACCAACACCGACACCTCTTACTTCCGCAACGATATCCGCCATAACATTATGCCACTTCTTTATGCTCGCGGCGGCTTAGATTCCATCACCCGCACCTCTCAAATCATCTCCACCGAGCACGATTTTTGGACGGAACATATATCTAATTTAATCAATACCAATATACACGATAAAACTTTTAGCGTAAAGTGGTTTAACTCGCTTCATTTAGCCGAGCAACGCCTAGTGCTTAAGGCTGTTCTAACTACGCCGCGCACCGTTAGCAAAGAGCGAATAGACTCTATCATTACCATGTGCCAAAAAAATTACGGAAACAAAACTATAGAAGTCACCGACGGCTACAAAATTACGTTAAATAAAGGAGTAGTTACCATTGCCAATTGATATGTCGAATGTAAAAGTGTTTAAGCCAGAAGCCGAAATCTTAAATAAAGTCGAACTTTTAGGCAAGCAAATAACCTCCGATTACCAAGGCGAAAGCATTGTTTTATGCGGCGTCCTACGCGGTTGTGTCCCCTTTATTGCCGATTTAATGCGCTATATTAATCTCGATATCAAAATAGACTTCATCACGGTAAGCAGCTATGTTGGTACCGAATCTAGCGGCGTGTTAAACATTAAAAAAGATATGACCGAGCCCATCACAGGCGAAAATGTAATAATAGTTGAAGATGTAATAGATACCGGGCTAACCATGAACGCGCTTCTATCTCTGTTTAACGAGCGCAAACCTAAAAGCCTAAAGGTCGCCACCCTTTTTGATAAACCTAGCCAACGCAAATTAGATGTAAATATAGATTATTGCGCCTTCTCTATCCCTAACCATTTTATAGTAGGCTATGGGTTAGACTTTGACCAAAAATATAGAAACCTACGCGATGTTTGTATATTGAATCAGCCTAATAAGTAAAATATTCCATTACTTGACATTAGCGCATAACTATAGTATAATTATTTTAGGTGATTTTAATGATAATTTCAATTAAAAAGGTAAATAATATAATATGTGCCATCGTGCTAAGCTTAATTATAGTTTCTACCCCTAGCCTATCTTTGGCAGAAAGCTCGACATCTTTTACCGATATCAGCGGTCATTGGGCAGAACCCCAGCTTATGCTTGCTTACCAAAACGGTCTTATGCAAGGTAGCAATAACCAAATCTTCCCCAACTCTGCTCTTACCAGAGGCGAGCTTGCTACCATTCTCTCTCGCGCATTTAACTATAAAGATTCTGCCGATATCTCTGCTTTTACCGACGTCCCTAGTACCGAATGGTATGCCGACGGTATTGCCAAGTCTGTTGCTTATGGTTTGCTAAATGGCACATCTAGCACTACCATGTCGCCTAAAGATAACGTATCTCGCCAAGAAGTATTTACCATTATGTATCGCGCGTTAGCCCTTACACCTATAAATAACATTACTCTTAACTTTAAAGATTCTGCCGATATCGCCGATTACGCACTAGAACCAATTAGTACCATGGTAGCACTCGATTATGCAAAAGGCAACTTAGGATACTTACGCCCGCTTGATAATATGTCTCGTGCAGAATTTGCCACGTTAATGAACCGAATAATAGGTCAATACATAACCCAGCCTGACATGTATACACAAACAGACATCATCATGGGCTCAGTTATGATAAAATGCCCCGGGGTAACGCTAACAAATATTACTATATATGGCGATTTGTTTATCGCCCCCGATGCACAGCCCGACTTAAAAAATGTAACTATAAACGGAAGAAAAATACAAATAGCTAATAGCAAAAATGCCGAAAAACTTCCTAATGTTAAAAATTGATTACAGAACATAAAAAGTTCTTGACAATATTTTTGTTATAGTATATAATATTATAGAATTATTAGATTTTATGTCATTTATTTGGTAGGAGTGGTCTTTTTTGGGAGATAAAAATCTTTTAGAAAAATTAGGTATTATTCAAAAAGTAGAGTTAGACGAGACTCAAAGCAATAACGATGTTCTAAACGGAGTAGATTACGTCAGCGCGCCACCTAGTGTAGAAGGCGTTAATAGTATTGCCGACGATACACCAATCGCAAAAAACGTTCCTGCCCCTGCTACCGATGCTTTTTCGTCTGAGCCTGCTGCAGGCGACACTATGCCTCAAATACCTACCGAAACCAATTTCTCGGATACTTACAGCAAATATATCAGTCCCGAGATTCCTGCCGATACAACAACCGAGCCTATTAGTGAAGAGGCAATTTCTCCTAGCGAGAACTTATTCTCGGTTCAACCACCTATCACTCCTGTTTATACACCTTATTCTACCCCACCACGTTACCCTGCTGATACACCAACAGCCGAGGCCGATAGCACCGATATTACCGAGCCTGTCGAGCCAATTGGTGGAATCGAAAGCCAGGTTGAACCTATTGCAATGCAAAGCATCGAGCCTATACCTTCTACCTTCACCGCTCCTATAGAATCCGAACCTACTGTGTATAGCCAAATTCCTACCGAGTTTACAACCGATGCTGAAACCGAAACCTATGTTGCTGATAGCGACGATGACGATACCACAGATGACGACTTTGTATATTCACAAATCGCTACACCTAAAGCTACCGAAGAGCTTACATCACAATTATTTGACGATATAACCGACTTTAGCATTACACCTAAGGCCGAGAACATCGACGAACAACTTAATACCGAGCATTATAACTCTATATCCGACCTTTACAATGCCTATGGTAAAAAGCAAAAAGGAACCGACACTATATTTATTGTCGAAGGCTTTGTTAAAGCTCTGCCCGAGAACTTATCGCCTAACCTTAAAAAACGCTCTGTACTAAATATACTAAAAGTGTCTAATATAAATGTAGACGAGCTTGTTGCCGATGGGCTTTCTAGAATAGATAACATCAATAGCTTTTTAAAGACATTCAAAGCCGAAACTGCTAGAATTGTTAAAACAAAAGAGGCTGAAATCGCCGAGTTAGAAGATCAAATTAAACAGAAGAAGCGCGAACTATCAGAGCGCAATCGTCTGCAAGAAAAACAAGAAAACGTCATCGAGTACGAAACACATAAAATACAATCATCACTCGACTTTATTACAACCTCTGACGACTAATTACACCGTGTGATTTATTCACGCCGAAGCGCATTTTCCGTTTTAATCAAAGGGAAGATTATGAAAAATAAGACTCAAAATTATAATTATAAAATAACTACACTAGGGTACATTTTATTTGTATCCTTTTGTTTATTATGTGGGTTAATAGCATACCGAATTTTATGGCACAGCGTGCCGGTAATGGGTAACTTTAAGAACGCAAATGTAAGCCAGCAGACGTTTTACATTTATTTCGAGCGCGAAGGCTCGTCTATTAGCGACCGTCAGGCAGAAGTATTACAAAAAGCGGTTTTTGATGTAAAGAATAATCCCGAAAAATTTTTATATATAGAGGGTAATTGTTCATTGCAAGATGGCGCATATGCCTCTGAAACAGCCGCGCATACTTTAGCATTGCAAAGGGCAAATACCATAGCCGATTATTTCATAAAAAATGGCGTGTCATCCGGACGAATTAAAGTAACCGAAAACGGTAATACACGCCCCACCCGCGAGCTAGATAACGACCGCGTAGATATTTATATGCGAAGTTAAATGACGCAAAATTGCGTTTTATGTAATTTTGCTACAATAATTCATCATTCATCATTTTTCATTTATCATTCGCCTTTACAGCCTCCCCTTAAAATCCTCATATCCAAAAGTCTTAAGTGGCACAATTTCGCCACTTATTTTTTTAAGCAAAATATTAGGCAAGTGCATTCCATTAAAAGTATTATTCTTCACCATAGTATAAATCGCCATATCTTCAAAAATTACTTCATCACCCACCTTAAGCTTCTCATCAAACGAATAATCCCCAATAATATCCCCCGCTAAGCACGAGTTCCCGCATAACCTATAATCAAACTTCTTGACTCCAACTTTCCCGCCACTTACAACATTCGGCGTGTATGGCATCTCTATCACATCGGGCATATGGCATGGCGCAGATGTGTCTAATATAGCAATTTCCCCATCATTCTTTATAATGTCTAGCACCGAAGCCACTAACCACCCAGCGTTTAAAGCAATCGCCTCGCCTGGTTCTAGGTAGACTTGCACATTATACTTAGCTTTAAATCCGTTTATCAACCGCACCAAAAGCTCAATATCATAATCCTTACGAGTTATAAGATGCCCTCCCCCAAAATTAACCCATTTAAGCTGAGGAATATACTTGCCAAACTTATCTTCTATAACCTTTAACGTCACCGCCAAAGCATCACTATTTTGCTCGCATAAAGTATGAAAGTGCAACCCATCAATACACCTCAAGGCATCAGGGTGGCTCGTCACCTCTTCAATAAAAGTATCAATCGTAACCCCAAGCCGCGATTTTTTAGCACACGGGTCGTAAATCTCATGTTCACCTGTGGATATCTCGGGGTTAACGCGTATACCTACGCTATTATTAGACGTCAACCTTGGCTTAAAATTACGCAGCTGCGAAAACGAGTTAAACACAATATGATTACACAATCCCGCTATTTCGTCAAAATCATCAGGCGGATACGCCGCCGAATACACATGCGTCTCCCCGCCAAACTCACTATTGCCCAAAGTCGCCTCGTGCAACCCGCTCGCCGTCGTGCCATCTAAATACTTTGCAATTAGCGGATACGTTTGATATATAGAATACGCCTTTTGTGCCAAAAGAATTTTACACCCCGTAGCGTTTTTTACATGGCGCAAAATTTCTAAATTATGTATCAAGGCAGCTTCATCTATTAAATAATATGGAGTTTTAAATGTAGCGTTTTTCATAATATCTTCACTCACTTTTGTAATCACTAATTACGTTCTTGGTAATTATCATTTTACCGTTAATGCGTTCTTTTATAATTTCACGTTGCTTATCATCAAAAGCGATACAATCTTCCCCCAAAATTACTTCCCATAACCTATACTTTTGCAAAATAAGTTCGTAATCTTCAATTGAATAATAAAGTGATTTCCAACCGTTTGGGTAGTGTTTGGTCTGAATAACAATAAATTTATCTTCTATAAAACTAAACGCACCCATATTAATATCATTTAGTTGGGGGTGTTCAACAAACTTGCTACCCGACCAGAACCAAAATTTTTTTATGGATCCATGTTTGGTATTTTCCACTTTAATGACTAAATCCCTATATCCATCAAAATTCCAATCTTCAAACACTAACATATCGTTAATATGAAACCACGATTCTTCAATAATGGTTTGGCTAAAACCCGGCGCATTAAAGTTTATAGAATAAAGCACAAGCCCATCAACACGGTCTTTAATTTGAGAGATTTCAACATTAAGTTCAGGAAGTGACTCGTGAATATTGACTTTATAACTATAATAATCAGAAGCGGTTGTAAAATAATCGTAATCGCTATCTTTTAAAGTATTGGAAGGATAAAAGCCAAAAGCAATGGTAAGAATGCAAATTACTAAAATTTTGCTCATGTACAAGCCTCATTATTTGATAATTTTTGTAATCTTTTCATGTGCTTCATTCCTTATTTGACGAGTATCTGTAAGGGAATTCACAAAGTCTGTAATTCTATCTGGAGCTGCTCCGCTATCGGCTGTTTTCTGCAAGCCTGGTTTATAAACTACCCAATACCACGCACCAGATTCTATAGGATATTTTTCTGCCACGGACACATATCCATCATCAATAATAGTTGGGTCATCAACAAACTCCACTTTAATACTAAACTCATCGGCTGATACAGATTTGTTATCACCGTTAATACATTTTCCTTCTTTCTTCCAGTGATAAAAACTATCGTATGATTCCTTTCCTGTTATATGTATTATTCCAGCACCGCGATATTTTTCGCCACCCGAATAATTAGAAGTATAAATATTATCATCTTCAGAATATGAACGTCCATAGCCAGTTTCAATAAGCCCCTGCGATAAAAAGTGTCTTATATCGTCAACGCCTGTTATACCATATTGGTCTAAAACATAATTTAGTTTCCATATATTTTCATCAGTAACAAATCTTGCAGAAAAACCTGCGGCAAATAAGTCTTCTGCCGACACTCTAAGTGGAACCGTTTCTCCTTCGTAAGTATTAAATGGTGAAGGATAAAGCAGGGGCAAATAATTTTCAGAAACTAT
>JAISIR010000008.1 GCA_031261985.1 Clostridiales bacterium
TTGTTTATCGATTTCATCTTCATTGATATATTTAGCGCGACCAATTTGAGTAAATGATGGCATGGCTAAAATTTGGTCGACGGTGGCACCTTTTGTTAAAAGTTCCTTGCCTGCATCAAAGAAATTCATGATTAAACCAAGCATTTTGTGTTGTTTGTTAAGCGAGGTGTAGGTGTCGATATCGTGAAAGGCATTCTGATGTAGGTAATCCTCACGGATAGATTTAGCAATTTCTAGCACCAGTCTATCGTCGTTAGAGAGAGCATCGACGCCTACGAGCTTAACAATTTCTTGGAGTTCATCCTCTTGCTGCAGAATAGCCATGGTGCGTGTGCGATTTACAGGAAAATCGGGAGCGATATTATTACCGAACCATTTTTCAAGCCTATCAAGGTAGAGCGAATAGCTTGTAAGCCAGTTGATTGCAGGGAAATGTCGGCTATATGCAAGGTTGCTATCTAACCCCCAAAATACTTTTACAATTCGTAAGGTTGCTTGGGTGACAGGCTCGGAAATATCGCCACCAGGAGGGGAAACCGCGCCGATGGCGGTTAATGCGCCCTCGCGCGTGGTAGAGCCTAGGGTTTGAACGCGTCCTGCGCGCTCGTAGAATTGCGCTAAACGTGAGCCTAAATATGCGGGATAGCCCTCTTCACCAGGCATTTCTTCAAGTCGTCCGCTCATTTCGCGTAATGCTTCTGCCCAGCGGCTGGTAGAATCTGCCATAATTGCAACCGAGTAACCCATGTCGCGATAGTACTCGGCAATGGTTATTCCTGTGTAAATTGAAGCTTCGCGAGCGGCAACAGGCATGTCGGAAGTATTGGCGATTAGCACCGTGCGTTTCATCAAACTCTCACCCGTTTTAGGGTCTTTAAGCTCAGGGAATTCCATAAGAACATCGGTCATTTCGTTACCACGCTCGCCACAGCCGATATATACCACAATATCGGTATCTGCCCACTTAGCTAATTGGTGTTGAACGACGGTTTTACCACTGCCAAACGGTCCAGGAACAGCGGCAACGCCACCTTTTGCGATGGGGAAGAGCGTGTCGATAACGCGCTGACCAGTTGTAAGTGGGATGTTAGGCGATAGCTTTTTATTGTAGGGGCGTCCTATGCGGACGGGCCATTTTTGGAGCATAGCTATATCTTTAGTTTCGTTATTAGGGGTGGTAATCGTTGCGATAATTTCGTCAATGGTAAACTCGCCAGATTTAATATTGGTAATAACACCACTAACATTAGGCGGAACCATAACTTTATGTTTAACAAGAGTAGTTTCGTCAACAACGCCTAAAATATCGCCTGCGATAACCGAATCGCCTTGCTTGGCGGTAGGGTGGAAGTGCCACTTTTTATCGTGATTAAGCGAGGGAATAGCGACACCGCGAGTGATGTTGTTGCCTAGGCGTTTGCGCATTTCTTCAAGCGGACGTTGGATACCATCGAACATCTCGCCGATTAGCCCAGGGGCAAGCTCAACGCTTAAAGGTGCGCCTGTAGTTTCGACAGGGTCGCCAGGCTTAAGCCCAGCAGTTTCCTCGTAAACTTGGATAGAAGCGACATCGCCATGCAACTCGATAATCTCGCCTATCAAATTTTGATGGCTAACGTGGACAACGTCGAACATGTTAGCACTTTGCATATTATCAGCCAAAACTAATGGACCAGAAATTTTAGTAATTGTTCCCATAAAAGAACCCCTCTTTAAATTGTTGTGTTATGAATTGTTGTGTTATAAAATGATGCGTTATAAAATGTTGGAACCGACAGCTTTTTCTACCATTTTTGTTATATTATCCATTCCTAAATCGGCATTATTTGGTTGAGTTGAATTTACCGAAGGAAGAATTACGATTGCAGGAAGTGATAAGCCATCGTGCTTGTGAATCTCATCTTGAATCATCAGCGCGACGTCGTTCTCGATAAAAATAATCGCATAATTATCGCGCAAGAGTGTTGAAAAAGCGTGCTTTGCTGTGGCAAAATCGGTAACGCTTAGGGTAGTAATGCCAACGGCGTTGTAGGGTAAAATATTTTCTTGCATACCAATAATAGCAACTTTAGAGATATTATTTGTTGTGTTTTGTGTGCTTTGGCTGCCTTGTTTATTAAGTCTGTCATTCTCGGTTTGTGTAATAGCTGTTGACATAATTTTATCACCTGATATAATTTTAGTTGAATAGTTGGATTAATTTTTGCAATAATAATATATTGGTGCCAGCCCAAAAACTTTGCGATTTGCAAGCTTCATAAGCTTGATAAGTTTTTGTTTATGGCTACTCTCGGGGTTGCGGAGTGAAAGGTTGACTTCTAAAGATAAGATATTTTTTAGCAACTCGTCGGGCGTTTTATCGATGATAGCATTTGCATCCTTGGTAAATTGCTCATCTAAAATTGTATCAATATCGCGCGCGTTTTTAGTAGAAGTATACTTATTTATCGCGCTAATGATTGCCGAGCTAAGTGTAATTGGCAATAGCTTATAATCGGTATTTTCGATAGCGTGTTCAAGCGCAGAAACCTTGATGTTGCCATTGTTAAACAGATATTTTTGGTAATTTTGTATATTGCCCATAGTTGCCTTAATTATAACTTTTGCGTTGTGATAATCGCTTTTTAAATGCTCGATATCTAGTACAAAAGGAATTTTTAACGACTCGATTAATTGCATATTCTTAGCAATATCATCGTGATTCGTCGATTTAACAGCGGAGGCTCGAACCCTTGCAACAGCATTGGCATAATCTAGCTCGTTGTATTTTTTCAAGGTTGCAACCTCCTATTTAAATAGAATTTCGGACACGTTTGGCTCTAGCTCTGGGCGCAAAAAGTCTGCGATTTCTGCAAAACTATAATTGTAAATTATTTTGTCGGACTTTATGATTACACCAAGATTATCGTCTAAATAAGTAACATCTAGGCTAGGTAAATGCTTGTGTTTGTCTACAATTTTAGTGATTAGTGTTTTATACTCGTCGGCGGACATGCTTGCAAAAAGCTTTAAACTATGTTCAAAACAATCGTTTATTACGCCACGTTTTGCGCTCAAAATATCGTTTTTAACCTGCTGACGCTTTTGGCTCAAATGCTTTTCGTGATAATCTTGAGCTTTAAGTTCTGCCTCGTCGGTTAATTCAGATTTTATCTGCTCGATATCTGTAGCATTTTTCAGGCGAATACTAGATATTTCTTCGTCTGCTTCTTCAAAAATTACATTGGCTTTTTCTTCGGCTTCTGCAATGATTTTATCGGTTATTTGAGTTAATTGGCTCATATTGTTATCCCCAAAATAATCAAGATAGAGGCAAGTAATGCAAGCACGGCGTAGGTTTCTACCATGGCGGCAAATGTCATGCCTTTTGCGACTTCTTCTGGTTTTTGGTCGATTATTCCGATTGCGCTAGCGGCTGCTCTTGCTTGTGCGATAGCAGAGTAATATCCAACAAGTGCGATAGGTAAGCATGCGCCAAGGAATAATAGCCCTGTTAGTGATGAGATTTCTAGTGTTGCGCCGCCGATGATGCCTATTTTGTTAAGCATTACAAAGGCGGTTAAAAGTCCATAAATCCCTTGAGTGCCAGGAAGTGCCTGAAGTAGCAATGCTTGACCAAAACGCTCTGGTTTCTCGGCGATTAATCCGCTTGCTGCCTCGCCAACTAAACCTACGCCGCGTGCAGAGCCTAAGCCTGTTAGAATAACCGCTATTGCTGCGCCTAAAATTGCTAAAAACTGACCGTTTGTGAAAATGTCCATTGAAATTCTCCTTATTAAAAAAGTTTATATTCTGGGCAACTGGTGCTTGATTTAGCGAGCAGTTACCTTGTAAAATTAGCTATTTATGTTGTTCCTTAAAAGGGCTGAAAGGCTTACCGCCGCCTTCGTAAAATTTGCTGAAAAACTCGACATATTGTAAGCGCGAGGAGTGAACAAATGCGCTTAAAGTGCTAATAGCCAAGTTAAATACGTGGCCGACTATAAAGACAAGCGTTAAGATGATAGCACCTGTAACATTGGTGAATCCGCCGCCGAGCATGCCCATTGCGTTTATTACCATGGCAATTACGCCGGTAGAAAGCCCAAGCGCAAGCAGGCGAGAGTAGGACAGGATATCGCTTAAATACGCGACGATTCCGTATAGCGAGCCGATGCCTTTGAATAGCTTCATGAACCAATTTTTTGCGCTTCTGCCTTGAGTTAAAACTAGCACACTTGCGGCGCTGCCAGTTGTTATCATACCTATTTTGGGTTGGATAAAAGCGACGCCGATACCGATTAAGATGAAAATCCAGGTGAAACAATCGGCAATTGCATCTAGCCATTTACCCTGTTTAAAGTAGGCGAATGCTTGGATTGCTAGCCCAGCGATGATGTGAATTGCACCGACGGCAAAGGCGAAAGCAAGGAAGGGCATAGGGTTATCCATTGGGTTAAGCCATAGCGGGTTTATGTTGATGTTTAGTGCGGAAGTGAAAAAGTCGCCGAAGTATGAGCCAAAAATTATGCCCCAGAAAATCGAGGAAATTCCACAAAAAACCATTAACATTAAAATTTTGTACATCGTGCCTTTTGGTTTAATTGCCCAAACGACTGCGCCGCAGATTATGCTCAAAAGCGCGCCATAGCCTACGTCTGAGAGCATTATTCCAAATAGAATAAAGTAGAAGAAGGATAAAACGGGGTCGGGGTCGGTCTCTTTGGGCTTTGGCAATCCATATAGTTCGGTAATTAGCTCGAAAGGACGAACAATCCAAGGATTTTTGAGCAAAACAGGAGGTTCTTCATCGGTTTCTATTGGTATAACTGCAACGTCAATTGGATTTAATTTTCGTGTTAACGATTCGAGTTTTGAAGCTTCTATCCAACCGCTAAAAATGCAGGTAGATTCAGTTTCGATTATCATTTGCATAGTTTGATATTGAGCTAATAAATTAGTGCTTTTACTTAGATATTTAGAAAATTCGGTAAGTTTATTTGTGTTGCTTTCCATTTTATCGCGTAAATTTTGGATATCAATATTAAGTGAATTAATTTTTGCAGCGGCAGTTTTGATTAAATCTTTAGGGGTAGTGCAATTTAGCTCGTCTTGTAAATCGGTGAAATCTTGAGTTGTAAAATCTTGGGCTTTAAGGTATTCAAAAATTGCATCAGAATCGGTAGAAAAATAGGTAATTGCAAGATAAGTTAGGCTATCGACTTTTGCGATTTCTTGCAAATATGCGTTAAAATTATCCTCGATATTTGCCCTTAATTTATCGATATTATTTGTGTAGCCAAGGATTATTTTACAATTTTTAGTAGTGTGATTAAACGAGGCGTTCCAATTTTGATAAGGTGTGAGCGTTTTAATTGAAGCATTTAAGTAGTTGATTGATTGAGTTTTAGAGTGAATTTCGTCGTTATCGCTGATTATTTGAGCAAAATCATCTTTATAGCTAACAATATCACCTAAAATGGATTTAATCGAAGTTTTTGTATCAGAATTTGTAATGGTTTCTTTTGTTTTAGTGGAATTTTTAGGTTTATAAGTTTTAAGAATATTTATAGCATTTTTACAATTTAAAATTTTTTCTGAAAGTTGTTCAGATTTTTTATTAGCGTCGTTTATAAATTGCGATTCATCGTTAAAATTTGTAGGTTCTAACTGAACTATGCCTAGTTTTTGAAGATAAGATAAAAAGTCTTTAGAGTTTGACTTTAAAGATATTATTTGAATTTTTTGCATAGGTACTATCAATAAAATCACCCTTTTTATAAAGAAGTTGAAGCAAGTAAATGCAAGGTATCGTATTATTTATCGCAGAAATCGATAATCTTTTTCATGATAAATTCATATGCGTTCTCCATATTTTTTTGAGCTTTTTCGATTATATGAGTAGATTTTTCTTTGCCACTTTCTATAATTGCATCGGCTTGCATTTGCGCAATTTGCTTGTGTTTATCCATAATTTCGCTTGCTTTTTGCGCGCACTCTGTTTTTAATTCTTTAATCTTATTTTGTGCAATTTCGTTTGCGTCGGCAATTTTTTCTGCTGATATTTGTTTGGCATTGGCTACAATTACGTCAGCTTTATGCTCGGTTTTTTTAATTTCATCAATTATTTGTTCCATACAAAATCCTCCGCGGGTGTAGAGTAAAAACCAAATTCGTATAATAGGCAATCGACAATTCGACGTGAAGCGAAGCCGTCGCCATAAGGGTTTGTAGCTTTAGCCATTTTGTTGTAAAACGCAGCGTTGTCTAATAATTTCTTGGATAATTCTAGAATTTTTGGCGTTTCGACACCAGCTAATTGCACCGTTCCACTTTCGACAGCTTCGGGACGCTCGGTTTCGGTTCGTAGCACTAAAACTGGCTTGCCAAGGGCAGGAGCTTCCTCTTGAAGTCCGCCACTATCCGTCATAATAAAGTAGGCTTTGTTCATTAAATTGTGTAAATCGCTTACGTTTAGCGGAGGCGTAAGATGTACGTTTGGAATGCCCTCTAAGGTAGCACGCACCGTGTTTTGAACGGCGGGATTAAGGTGGACGGGGTAGATAATCTCGATATCGTTGCCATAACTTTCTGCCAAAGTTTTAAGCGAGTCGCAGATGTTTTGCAAGGGTTGACCTAGGTTTTCGCGTCTGTGGGCGGTGACAACTATAATTTGTTTGGTATAATCGATATCGTTTAAAGGTTTATAATCAAAAGAATAGTTAGGGTATACCGTGGTTTTTAAGGCATCGATTACCGTGTTGCCAGTGATGTAGATATGGTTAGCGGGGCAGGCTTGCATAAGCAGATTGTGCTTATTTGCAGGCGTTGGGGCAAAATTGAAGTTAGACAGAATGCTAATAAGCTGGCGGTTGGCTTCCTCGGGGAAGGGTGAATAAAGGTTGTGAGTTCTAAGCCCAGCCTCGACATGACCGATTTTTATTTTATTGTAAAATGCGCTCAAAGCTGCGGCGAACGAGGTTGTTGTATCGCCATGGACAAGGACAACGTCGGGCTGCGCTTTTTTAAAAACGTCGCTTAACCCAGTTAAAACCTTCGACGTAATATCCTCTAACGTTTGGCTTTTTTGCATGATATCAAGGTCGTAATCGGGCGTAATATTAAAAATATTTAGCACTTGGTCTAGCATTTGTCTATGCTGAGCCGTGATGCAAACGGTAGATTCTATTCGCGGATTATTCCTCATCTCTAAAATTAATGGTGCCATTTTTATTGCTTCGGGACGCGTGCCAAAGACACTCATTATTTTAAGCTTATTCATGTGATTTATCCCCTTTTTATATTAAAAAAGTTTATTCAGAACGATTGATTTCTTTAGTTTCTTTAAAATATATTCCGCCAGCGACAATTAATGCGAACACAGAAATTATTAAGATAATTGCGCGCCCGCCACCGTTTAGCATAAGCACGACTGCCGAAAGCGAAAGCAGTGAGCTAAGCGTGTAAAGTATGGTTACAGCTTGCTTTTGAGTAAATCCGCGGTCAATAAGGCGGTGGTGCATGTGCCCTCTATCGGGCGTCATTGGCGATTGACCTTTTGCCAAGCGACGGAAGATTGCGAAGACGGTGTCGAATATTGGTAATGCTAAAATTAGGAACGGAACTGCGAACGATAACAACGCATAAACCTTGAATAATCCTAGCAATGATATGCACGCCAACATGTATCCTAAAAACATCGAGCCGGTATCGCCCATGAAAATTTTGGCGGGGTAGAAGTTGAACGGAATAAAGCCAAAACCGCTGCCAGCAAGTGCGATTGAGAGTATTGCGATGCCGCTTTCGTTCATTATAATGGATATTACTAGCAGCGAAATGGCTGTGATTGAGGAAACGCCTACCGCTAGACCATCAAGACCGTCTATTAAGTTAACTGCGTTGGTTATGCCGATTATCCAAATTAGGGTAATGGGAATGCTCCAAAAACCTAGGTTTATATAGCTTTCGGTGTTGAAAGGGTTGGTGAAAAATTCGATTGTTACACCGTGTAAAATTACAACCGAAGCAGCGATTATCTGAAATAATAGTTTACTCCAAGCGGGGAGATTTGTCAAATCGTCGATGACGCCAACGGTGACGATTATAACAGCTCCAAGGAGGATTCCTCTGATAGGGATAGTTATATCACAAAAACAAAGAATAGCAATTAAAAAACTATAAAATATTGCCAAACCACCAAGGCGAGGGATGGGGTGGTTATGAACGCGACGGCTATCCTTAGGGATATCCATGGCTCCGATGCGCTCGGCAAAAATTTTGACAATTGGAGTTGTGGCAAAAGCGAGCAAAAATGCGACAATAAAGGTAAAAATTAATCGGATATTATCTAATGCAATCATTTTAACACGTCCTTGAAATTGTGATATTGTAAGATGTTGAGCATTTTGCAGATTTTTAGGGTTAAAACCCTATTACTTCGTATACTTTATCTAAAGTTTTTTGTGCCAAAACTTGAGCTTTTATCGAAGACTCGGTATAGACTTTTTGAACATAATCGGGGTTGGAATCTAGCTCTTTATAACGTTGCTGAAGAGGGCGTAATTCCTCGACAATTGCCTCGGCTAGGGCAGATTTAAACGCGCCATAACCTTTGCCATCAAACTCGTTTTCGACATCGCTAGTAGATATATTATTTATTGTTGCGTACATGGTGATAAGGTTATTAATTGCAGCCTTTTCGGGGTTATTATCGTCAAATTTCACCTCGTTTAGACTATCGGTAATTGCGCGCTTAACTTTTTTAACGATAACATCGGGCTCGTCTAAAATTGCGACGTAACCGTTGGTGTTTGGGTCGGATTTAGACATCTTATTTTCGGGCGATTGAAGGCTCATAATTCTTGCACCAACCTTAGGAATATAGCCGTCGGGCATGGTAAATACGTCACCATAAATTCCGTTAAAGCGGTTAGCAATGTTGCGGCAAAGCTCTAAATGTTGCTTTTGGTCGGCACCGACGGGGACTAAATCGGCTTGATACAACAGGATATCGGCTGCCATTAAAACGGGGTAAGTGAATAAACCTGCGTTAACTCCTGCGTTATCTTGCTTGGCGGTTTTATCTTTAAATTGAGTCATGCGCGAAAGCTCACCTAAATTGCAATAGCAATCCAAAATCCAGCCTAATTGAGCATGTTGTGGAACGTCGGATTGGAAAAAGACTAGATTATTGCCACCTGCTAAGCCTGCAGCGATGAAGATTTTTAGAATTTCCATGCGACGTTGGCGAAAAGTTTGAGGGTCTTGGCGGACGGTGATAGAGTGTAAATCTGCGATGAAAAATATATTTTTATAGTCTTTATTAGCTTGCAAATCTACCCAGTTTTTAAGTGCGCCTAAGTAATTTCCTAAGGTTAGCTGACCAGACGACTGAATGCCGCTTAAAATTGTTTTCATTTGTTAAACATCCTTTTTGTAAGATTTTGCAGAATAACTTATAAATTAACCTACTATTTTTGATAAAATGCCGATGCCTTCCTCGATTTTATCTAGCGGAGATGCGGAAAAGTTAAGTCTAAATGAGGAAGTGGAATCGGTAGAGTTAGGCAAAAATCCGTTGCCGCTTACAATACAAACGCCTAAGTCGAGAGCTTCTTTTGCGAGAGTTGCGCTATCTTTTTTGCCACCATAGCACCACAAAAAGAGTCCACCATCTGGTTTAGTCGCTTTAATTCCACTATTTTTAGGGAATAATCTATCAATGCAATTTAACATATGGCTACATTGCTTGGAATAATGGGCGTTGCACTTGCTGATATGTTTATTCAAATCAAAATTTTCGATATAATCGTTAACTATCATTTGCGGAATAAGCGGGGTATGAACATCTTGCACTTGCTTGCAAACCGTCATTTTATCGATAATCTCGCGCGGTGCAATTGCGTAACCCACCCTTAAACCAGGCGATAAAATTTTAGAGAACGAGCCAGTGTAAATTACGTTGCCGCGGTTTTGCGCCTCGCGCTCTAGTTGCATAATTGTTGGAAGACTAGGGGTTGAGGGGTTAAATTTAAGGTCGCCATAAGGATTATCTTCTAATATATATACGTTAAATTTATAAGCAAGGTCGATAATTTGCTTGCGTTTTTGAAGCGAAGTTGTAACGCCCATGGGGTTTTGAAAAGTGGGAATGACATAAATGAACTTTATATTTTTATTGGTTGTTAAGGTTTTTTCTAGAGCTTCGATATCCATTCCGGCGTTTTGCATAGGAACGCCATAAAGGTTGGCACCAAACGAGCGAAAAGCGTTTAACGCGCCAAGGAATGAAGGGTTTTCGACAACGACACCATCGCCTTCGTTAAGTAGAATCATGGCGGTTAAATTTATGGCTTGCTGACCGCCTGAAGTTACTAAAATTTGAGGAGAATCTTGGTTTTCGCTAGTATTATCTAATATATTTTGTTCGGTAGCTCGATTGCGAATTTTTTCGATTAGGGGGGCGTAACCCTCGGTAATTCCATAGTTTAAAGCTTTTGCGGGGTTAGTGTTAAGGATATTTTGAGCGATGCTTGCAAATTCGTCGGCAGGGTAAAAAGCGGAAGAAGGCATGCCACCAGCAAAAGAAATTATTTTATTATTAGCAAGTGCTTTAAAGGTATCGCGAATTGATGAACCACTTAAATTGGCAGTTTTATTAGAGAATTCCAAGGTTTATATCGCCTCTTTTAAATAAAATAACATTAAATTATAATTACACATACAAATTGTATCACATTAAAAAATAAAATGCAAGCCCTTGACACAAAAAAAGTATTATGATATAATTTTATAGGTCTATAAAGATTATTAAAAGGAGTGTGCGATTCGTGGAAATTAACATTGAATATATCGCGAATTTGGCAAGGCTAGACAACCCTTCGACGACGGAGGAAGCTAATAAATTACGCAAGGATATGACCGAGATTATTGGTATGGTGGATAAAATGAGCGAGGTTGACACGACTGGCGTTGAACCGACGAATCATGCCGCCCCCATGCAAAATGTGTTTAGGAAAGACGAGCTTAAACCTTCGTTCGCGCGTGATGAGATGCTTGCTAATGCGCCCGAGAGTGTTGCGGGGTGCTATAGTGTGCCGAGTGCGGTGGAAGATGCTTGATAGGCTGGAATCAATATTTTCAATGATGAAATGTAAACTGATATAAATTTTTACTTTAAGAAAGAGGGTTAAACCTTGGAATTGTATACCAAAACCGCCCACGAGTTGCATAAAATGCTAGTTGATAAAGATGTTACAAGTGTAGAGATTACCGAAAGTTTTATCGATAGAATAAATGAGGTTGAGCCAAAGGTTGACGCGTTTATTGCTACTACTTTTGAAACTGCTTTAGAAACCGCGAGTAAAGCTGACGAGAAAATTCAAAAGGGTGAAGAGATTTCTGCCTTAGAGGGTTTGCCGATGGCTTTGAAGGACAATATGTCTACTAAAGGCGTGGCGACGACGAGCGCGTCTAAAATGCTAGAGAATTACGTGCCACCTTACGATGCGACCGTGGTTAAAATACTTAAAGAAAACAATATCCCTATTTTAGGTAAGACTAATATGGACGAGTTTGCAATGGGTTCTTCGACTGAGACTTCGTACTTTAAAAAGACTAAGAATCCTTACGATTTGCAACGGATTCCAGGTGGTTCTAGTGGTGGCTCGGCAGCTTCTGTCAGTGCTAACGAGGCTGTGTTTGCGCTAGGGTCTGATACCGGTGGAAGTATTCGCCAGCCTGCGTCGTGCTGTGGAGTAGTTGGTTTGAAGCCCACTTATGGCACGGTTTCGCGCTTTGGATTGTTTGCGTTTGCATCGTCGTTGGATCAAATTGGACCTTTTGCAAAAGATGTTACCGATGCTGCTAATATTTTTAATTTGATTTCGGGGCATGATAGCTTCGATTCTACATCGATTAATATGGAATATCCTGATTATACCTCTAGTTTAAAAGCCGATGTTAAGGGTTTAAAAATTGGTGTTCCGCAAGAGTTTTTAGGCGATGGAATAAATGTTGAAGTAAAAAATGCTATCTTAAAAGCGTGCGATAATTATAAGGCGTTGGGTGCAGAGGTTGAGACTTTTTCGCTACCGTTGACTGATTATTTTATTCCTATTTATTACGTAATCTGTTGTGCCGAGGCTAGCTCTAATTTAGCGCGTTATGATGGTGTTAAATATGGCTACAGGGCGGATAAATTTAGTGATTTAACTGATTTGTATAAAAAGACTAGGTCGCAAGGGTTTGGTGCCGAAGTTAAGCGTAGGATAATGCTTGGAACTTACGTGCTTTCGAGCGGATATTACGATGCCTACTATAAAAAAGCGCAACAGATGAGGACTATTATTAGAAATAATTTTGCCGATGCGTTTAAGAAGTATGATTTAATTTTGACACCGACAGCTCCGACGACTGCCTTTAAAATGGGCGAAAAAATAGACGACCCAGTGCAAATGTATTTGGCTGATATATGCACGGTTGTAGTTAATATCGCTGGGCTGCCAGGAATGTCGATGCCTTGTGGTGTAGATAGTGAGGGATTGCCGATTGGTATGCAATTGATAGGAAATTCCTTTGCTGAGCCTACAATATTTAGGGCAGGGTTTGCATTCGAGCAAGCAGGATTCTCTAAAATTCCTTTGCCTACTTTTAAAAACGGAGGTGCAAACTAATGAATTACGAGACTGTCATTGGTTTAGAGGTTCATGCTGAGCTTAAAACTAAAACTAAAATTTATTGCGGATGTAGCACGGAATTTGGTGGCGAGGTTAATACTCACACTTGTCCAATTTGCGTGGGTTTCCCTGGCGTGCTTCCTGTTTTAAATAAACAAGTGGTAGAGTATGCTATCAAGGCGGGTTTGGCTACTAATTGCAACATTACCCCGGTTGGAAAGCAAGATAGAAAGAATTATTTTTACCCCGATTTACCTAAGGCGTACCAGACTTCGCAATATGATTTGCCGATTTGTGTTGGAGGATATGTCGAGATAGAAACCGAGGACGGACCTAAGAAAATTCGTTTGACTAGGATTCATATTGAGGAAGACGCGGGTAAGCTTTTACATGATTTTGGCGAGGGGACGTTGGTCGATTATAATCGCGGCGGGGTGCCTTTGATAGAGATTGTGTCTGAGCCAGATTTGCGCTCGAGCCAAGAAGCGCACACGTTTTTAGAGCAATTAAAAGCAATTTTAGAGTATACCGATGTAAGCGACTGTAAGATGCAAGAAGGGTCTTTGCGTTGCGATGTAAATGTATCGGTGCGTCCAGAGGGAGCGACGGAGTTCGGCATTAGGACGGAGATGAAAAACGTCAACTCGTTCCGTGCAGCGGTGCGAGCTATAGAGTACGAGAGTAAGCGACAGATTGCGGTGCTAGAGAATGGCGATGAGGTGACTCAAGAAACGCGACGTTGGGACGAGGCGAGCGGTAAAAGTGTGCCGATGCGTTCTAAGGAAGATGCGCAGGATTATAGGTACTTCCCAGAGCCTGACCTTGTGAATATTGTGATAGATGACGAGTGGGTGGCGCGTGTGCGTGAGACGTTGCCAGAGCTGCCACAAGCTAGGATTAAACGCTATATAGCCGACCTTGGTTTGACGGATTATGATGCTGGCTTAATTGCTTCTAATAAAAAACTTGCCGTGCTATTTGAAGAGACGGTTGCACTTGGAGCTAAGCCTAAAGCTGTAAGCAACTGGATTTTGGGTGATGTATCGCGTATTCTAAACGAGCGTGATATAGAACTAGATGAGAGCAAGTTGACTCCGCAAGCGTTAGCTAGTTTGATTGAGTTAATCGAAAAAGGGACGATTAGCAACAACGCTGGAAAGAAGGTATTGCCTGATATTTTTGACGGTTGCGATGATGTGACTAAGCTGGTTGAAGAAAAAGGGTTAGTACAAATTAGTGATGATTCTGCCTTGATGGAGATTGTTACTCAAGTTTTAGCGGATAATGAAAAATCTGTAAACGATTATAAAGGTGGAAACGAGCGCGCGATTGGATTTTTGGTTGGTCAATGTATGAAAGCTTCAAAAGGCAAGGGAAATCCACAGAAATTTAATGAATTGCTGAAGCAAAATCTTGGATAAGTTTGATGAGGAATAGCGATTGAAAACTTTAAAAACTACTAAACGGAGAGAATTTTATGTCTATTGTAGAGCAATTAAAAAATAGCGAGGTTGTTGGGTTTCGTCAACATTTTCATGCCTACCCTGAACTTTCTAATAGTGAAGAAAAAACAGCCGAATATATTGTAAAATTCCTATCTAACTTTGAAGGTTTAGAGTTTGCCAAGGGTGTAGCGGGTCATGGCGTTGTGGTGGATATTAATGCGCCAGGTGCTACTAAAACATTGCTTATGCGCGCGGATATGGATGCGTTGCCGATTGAAGAAAAGAATAATGTGACGTATAAATCTAGGAATAAAGGCATAATGCACGCGTGTGGGCATGATGCGCACATGGCAATTTTAATGGGCGTTATAAAGTCGCTAATGGCGCAGGCGGATAAACTTAAAGTTAATGTAAGGTTTGTGTTTCAACCAGCCGAAGAAGGTGGCGGTGGTGCCGCAAACATGATTAAAGCAGGCGTTTTAGGCGATAATGTAGTGGCGGCAATTGCTTTACACATGTTCCCTGATATTCCTTGTGGAATGATTGGGCTGAAAAAAGGTGCAATAATGGCATCTGTCGACGAGTTTGTGCTGACGATGAATGGGGTAGGCGGGCACGGTGCGACGCCAGAGAAAACAAGTGTTTTGCCTTATGTTGCATCGCAGGTGGTTAACGGGTTGTACTCTATGGTGCCACGAAAGTTTGCGCCGACCGAGAATTCGTTGCTTTCGGTGACAAGTATCGATTGTAAATCGTCTAATAACGTTATGCCGACCGAATGCGTTATAGAGGGTTCTATGCGTAATTTTACCAATTACGCGCGCGATTTAATGCCTGTGTATGCTGAGCAATTTGTAGGTTGCACGTGCGCGGGGCTAGATGTCGATTATAAGTTTGATGTCGCAAGGTTGTACCCTCCACTTATAAATAACGGTGCAATGGTGGACGAGCTAGAAAAGGTTGTTCATAAAATGGCGAAGCCTTATTATTTAGATGCGCCGCTTATGATTAGTGAGGATTTTGCGTTCTTTGCAGAGTATGTGCCATCGGTATTTGCGCTTTTAGGGTGCGGAAATAAGGCTAAAGGCATTAACAAACCATTGCATTCTGATGAGTTTAATATAGATGAGGATTCGTTGGATATTGGCGTAAAAATGTTGGTGCAATTTGCGCTAAATTTTAAATAAAGAGGCATAAATGGAGAATAATAGTTTACATAATTCATACGATTGCATAGTAATTGGCGGTGGTTCTAGCGGGTTAATGGCGGCGGGTATGATAAAAAAGATTAGACGCGATGATTTTGGCGGGGATAGCACCGTGGGGCTTGATTTTGAACCGCTGAATGTGCTTTTGCTTGAGCGGACAGCTAGGTTGGGGAATAAGCTGAGAATCACTGGCAAAGGCAGGTGCAACCTAACAAATTCTGCTGATGGTGCCGAGTTTTTTGACAATATTTGCACTAATTCTAGTTTTTTTAGAAGTGCGTTTGCGATGTTTGATAATGCCGACACTATGAACTTTTTTGAAAATTTGGGAGTTCCTTTGAAAGTTGAGCGCGGCAATAGGGTTTTTCCTAAAAGTGACAGTTCGCATGATATTGCAAACGCGTTGATTAACTTTAATAGCGATAATAAAGTTGAAGTTAAGTATAATTGTGATGTTCAATCGCTTATTTTTGAGGAAACATCTGACGATTTGATTGATTTAGATGGTGCGATTAAACATAAACAGACTAAAAAAGTTATCGGTGTAAAGCTTGCAAATGGTGAGCAAATTTTTGCCGACAAAGTGGTAATTGCGACAGGCGGTAAAAGCTATCCTAAAACAGGGTCGATTGGTGGCGGTTATTTATTAGCAGAAAGTGTGGGGCATAAAATTATCCCGCCTATGCCTGCCTTGGTACCGTTAGTGGCGGAAGAAAAATGGGTTGCTTCGCTTTTAGGGCTTTCGTTAAAAAATGTTGAGGTTTCGTTTATTAGTAGCAATAAAAATCCAGGAGCTTCCAATAAAAATCATCGTGAAAAACAGAATAAACTTTTTGGCGAGATGATATTTACGCATTTTGGAGTTAGTGGTCCGATAATACTTTCGGCTAGCAGCTTAATTAAGGAGTTTCCTGCAAAAATTAGCATCGATTTAAAGCCTGCGCTAACGGATGAGATGTTATACAAGCGTATTACTAAAGATTTTGATGAATTCAAGAATCGTGATTTGATTAATGCTTTGGGCAAGTTGCTTCCGCTTAAGTTGATTCCTGTTATCATACAACTATCTAGGATTGATGCGCGTACAAAGGTTAATTCGATAACTAAAGAACAGAAAAATAAGCTAGTTAATTTGATTAAAAATTTAACTATTACAATATCTAAGACGCGTGGGATAGATGAGGGGATAATTACTTGTGGCGGGGTAGATGTGAAAGAAATCAACCCTAAGACTATGGAGAGTAAGCTGTGCAAGGGGCTATATTTTAGCGGTGAGGTAATGGATATTGATGCGCTGACGGGTGGGTTTAATTTGCAGATTGCGTTTTCGACTGGTGTGGCTGCAGCCCGCGCGATTGCTGATGTTTAAAGGTATCGTGGAGTAATTACGCAAACAGTTTCATACTTTATTCAAAAATGCAAACGCTATATTAGGTTAAATTTTGAATATATCTGCCGAATTTTAAATATACTATATGTACTTGAATTTTTATACCAAATTTTTTTCTTGACTAAATTTTTAATTTATGATATAAAATATATGTTGGTAGTTTATCCAGAAATTGGGTAATATTGCTTACTTTAAAAACGAGGTGCTACACATGAATACCTTTATAATAGAGGGAACTGAAAAGAATTTTGACGAGATTACCGCGCAAAAAGACAAGCCTGTTCTAGTCGATTTTTGGGCTGAATGGTGCGGACCTTGCAGAATGCTTTCACCGATTATCGATAAAGTTGCCGAGAAAATGAATGACAAAGCTGTTGTATGCAAGGTGAATATCGACGAAAATCCTAACATAGCAAGCAAGTTCGGAATCATGAGTATTCCTACTTTAATTGTGTTTAAAGATGGCGAAGTTGTCGAGCAAGAGACTGGCGCGCGACCTGAGTCTGCGATAGTACAATTGATAGAGGCACATTTGTAGAAGTTTGTGCTTAGCGGTTGATAGACGTTTGCAAAACTAATTATATTTGATAAAGGACATGATTTAATGGCTGGTAAGGCGATTTTTCGTAAAAGTTTTAGGGGATATAAAGTTGCAGATGTAAATAAATATTTAGATGATATTATCCGCGATTATTACAAGGTTATCGCCGATAAAGATGCGGAAATTGCACGTTTAAAAGAGCAAAATTCTGCTAGTGCTAAGGCTTCTAAAATAGCTAACGAGCAAATTAAAGATGTGCATGAGAAGGCGAAATACATAATCACGACAGCCGAGCTTGAAGCAAGGGGGATTATTGCGCAGGCGAATTCTGATGCGATTGTGCGTCAGCAAGAGTTGCAACAGCAGATATCGTCGCAACAGACTAAGTTGAAGATTTTGCAGGCAGAGCTTGCGGGGCTTAAAAAGTTGGCGAAGAGTAGCTTGCAAAAGTTTGAGGACGAGATTGATAAGTTGCATGTTGAAGAAGCGGTGTAGATTATTGCTTGCTTGAGGAAATTTAAATATATTTTTAAACAAATGAGTTGCTACTCATTTGTTTTTCTTATTTTGCCAATAATCCAGAAGATAATGAACATAAAAATATTGGCGGCGACGACGCTTGCGCCAGAGGGCGTGCTATAAATGTAAGAGCTGCACATTCCTATCAAAAAGCAAATGACGGAAATTATTGCTGAGCATAGGGTTACGCTGATGAATTTTTTGCATATCCGCATGGAGGTAAGGGCGGGGAAGATGATTAAGCAAGATATCAACAGCGCGCCCATTAAGCGCATACCCAAAACGACGGTAATGGCGGTTAAAAGGGCGATTAGCATATTATAAAGACCAACTTTTGTACCGGTTGCGCGGGCGAAGTTTTCGTCGAAAGTGACGGAAAAAATGCGCTTGTAAAACACGATGTATAACACCAAAATTATTGCAGATAGCGAGACGGAAAGAACGACATCGCTTGTAGATATTGCTAAAATGCTGCCGAACATATAGTTGTAGACATCGGTGTTTGCGCCAGTGCTAAGCGAGATGATAATCACGCCGATGGCAAGGCTGCTGGTGGATATTAAGGCGAGCATTGCATCGCCTTTTATTTTACTATTTTCACTTAGACGAAGGACGAAAAACGCTGCCAAAACCACGATTGGGATAGCCACTAATAAAGGTGCCTGGTGAAGGGCGGTTGCAATTGCGAGCGCGCCAAACCCGACGTGAGAAAGAGAATCGCCTATCATGGAATATCGTTTTAAAACTAAGCTAACGCCTAGTAATGATGAGCAAAGGGCGACCAAAACCCCTACCACAAAGGCGCGGAGTATAAAGGTGAATGTAAACATCTCGGTTATTATTTCTAACATTTATTACACTTCCTTTTGTGAAAAATACTGAATGAATCAAGGGTTTTTAAACGTTGCCGCCGACGATGTGGTTATGATTGGCGTTGCATCCGATAAATTTTTGACCGATTTCTGTTTTATGATATTGGCTTTTTGTGCCAAAAAACTGTTGCTTTTTTGCTAGGTGAAGAATTGTTTTGCTATAATTAATTGCGCAAATATCATGCGAAACCATGATAATTGTGATTCCGTCGTTATTTAAAGCGGTTATTAAATCGTACATCTCGTTTGTTGCAAGAGGGTCTAGCCCCGAGACAGGCTCATCTAAAATTAGAAGCTCTTTGGTAGAACATAAGGCGCGGGCAAGTAAAACGCGCTGCTGTTGACCGCCGCTTAAATCACGATAGCATTTGTTTTTTAATGAAAGAACGCCTAGTTTAGATAAGTTTTCGGTGGCACGCAGGCGGTCTTTTTTTGTGGTGAAAAGGGTGTTAAATCCAGATAGCACAATCTCGAAAACGGATGCAGGGAAATCTTTTTGAACGATAGTTTGTTGAGGGAGATAGCCCCATTTATCGCTTCTATTTATATTTAATTTGCCTGTCATGGGCTTTTTTAAACCAAGCAAACCTTTAATTAAAGTAGATTTACCTGCGCCATTCTCACCCAAGACGCATAAATAATCGCCTTTGTTAACTTTAAAATTTAGGTTAGAAATTGCAAATTTGCCTTCGTACCCAAACGCGACATCATTGCAAGAAATTATGCTCATATAACTACCTTCTCCCAAGAATCTACTTGTATTATATATCAAAAAAATGTATCTGTCAAACAAAAAATTTTAAAAAAGACTTGACAAATTTAAAAAAAAGTATATAATATATATAGATGAGTTAGCACTCGAGCAAATAAAGTGCTAATAACACTAAAAAAGCTAGGGAAATACAATGTTCGACAATGAAAGAGAGGTGAGTAGTTATGGAAATTGACCCACGTAAAAAGCAAATTTTGCACGCCATAATCGAAAGTTATATCGAAACAGGTGAGCCAGTTGGTTCCAGAACTCTATCTAAAATTGATGGATTTACCTACTCGCCTGCGACTATTAGAAACGAGATGTCTGACCTTGAAGATTTAGGGCTGTTAGAGCAACCACATATTTCGGCAGGCAGGATTCCGACGGATTTAGGGTATAGGTTTTACGTCGACCAACTAATGCATAAAAATGAGCTTAACCCTAATGAAATTAGCTTTTTAAACAGTGCTATTGATGATAGAGTTAGACAAATTGACTCGTTGCTTGGTGATATTGCTAAAATGTACACAAAAGTTAGTCAATATACAATTTTCACTCAAGCTCCTACGCGGATTCAATCGATTATAACAGATTTAGATATTATCCCGCTGAATTCTGAATATATATTGCTAGTTGTCGCTACTAATGATAAATCTGTCAAAACGACGCAAGTTAAGACGGATAAGCCATATACGATTCAGATGATTGAGCGGTTATCGGGCGCGTTAAAGCATGCGTTTATAGGTAAAGATTTAAGTGATATAACGCTTGACAAGTTAAAGGATATTCAGACTCGCGTGTTTGCCACCGATAATTACTTGCCATCGGTATTAGATGTTTTATTTAGCAGGTTAAAAAATGATTATAAATCCTCGTTTCACCTGCGTGGGGCGGCTAATTTGCTTAACTTCCCTGATTATAACAATATCGCCCAGGTGCGAGATTTAATCAGCTTTTTAGATGATGAAGAAAACTTGATTGACGTAATTAATTCGGTTAAGGACCCCGACGATAACGACGAGATTTATATAACTATCGGCAAGGAAAATCGGCGTGATGAGCTTAAAGGGTCATCGGTTGTGATTTCTAAGTATAAAACCGCCGATAATCGCGTGGGAGCAATTGGTTTGATAGGACCTACGCGAATGAATTATGCAAAAGAGATATCGTTTTTAGATTATATTAGCAAAAAATTAGAGAGCTTAGAAAAAGGAGATGATAATAAATGATGCAAGATGTTAATAAAGAAAACATTTCTGAAGTTGTGGAAAATGTTGAGGTTGTTCAGATTGAATCTGATATGAATAGTGATGATTCTGCAAACGATAATGCGAAAGCAAAAAAATCTGTTAGAAGAGCAACCGTCAAAAAAAGTGAGGAGAAAACTGACGAAACTGATTATAAAAGTGCTTATTTAAGAACATTAGCGGATTTTGATAACTTTAGAAAACGCATAGCTAAAGAGCGCGCTCAGCAAAAAGTTTCGACAGTTGCAGATGTTATCGCCGAAATTTTGCCGATTATGGATAGTATAAATAATGCTATAACAGTTGCAGAAAATAGCGATGACGCCCCATTTAAAGAGGGGATGGAAGCTATTTTAAGGCAGGCGGATTCGTCGTTTACTAAGCTAGGAATTAAACCCATTGATGCCGTTGGGAAGCAATTTGACCCGACGTTTCATAACGCTATTATGCACATCGATGATGAAAGTCATGGCGAAAACGAAGTTATCGAAGAGTTTAGTAAAGGTTACATAATTGATGATTATGTGATAAGGCATTCGATAGTTAAAGTTGCAAATTAAAGGGATTTGCTTATGAAAATGTAATTATAATATATCAAACAAAATACTAACAAAACTTACAAATAGAAAGGGAGTAATAATTATGAGTAAAGTTATAGGTATCGATTTAGGTACAACAAATTCTTGCGTTGCAGTGCGCGAGGGTAACGAAAATGTAGTAATAGCCAATAGCGAGGGCGCGCGTACGACTCCGTCTGTTGTTGCGTTTACAAAGGATGGCGAGAGGTTAGTTGGGCAATTAGCTAAACGTCAGGCGGTTACTAACCCAGACGGAACTGTTAGCTCTATAAAACGTCATATGGGTTCGGATTATAAAGTTAAGGTTGATGGGAAAAATTACTCGCCGCAAGAGATTTCGGCGATGATTCTTCAAAAATTAAAGGCGGATGCTGAAGCGTATATAGGGCAAGATGTTACACAGGCGGTAATTACGGTTCCTGCTTACTTTAGCGATGCGCAACGTCAGGCGACTAAAGATGCCGGCAAGATTGCAGGGCTAGAGGTGCTTAGGATTATCAACGAGCCGACGGCTGCCGCGCTTGCGTATGGCTTGGATAAAACCGATGCTGACCATAAAATTATGGTTTACGATTTAGGCGGTGGTACGTTTGATGTTTCTATCCTAGAAATTGGCGATGGCGTGTTTGAAGTTTTAGCTACATCTGGTAACAACATGCTAGGCGGTGACGATTTTGATAAGAAAGTTATGGATTGGCTAGCAGATGAGTTTAAAAAGAGCGAGGGGATTGACCTTAGGAATGATAAAGTTGCCCTTCAACGTTTGACCGAGGCGGCTGAGAAGGCGAAAATCGAGCTATCTAGCAGCATGACGACTAATATTAACCTTCCGTTTATAACTGCCGATAGTAGTGGACCTAAGCATTTGGATTTAAATCTATCGCGTGCTAAATTTGATGAATTGACTGCTGACCTAGTTGAAAAAACGATGGAGCCTTGTAAACGCGCGCTTTCTGATGCAGGGTTAAGTGCTAACGATATCGCCAAGATTTTGCTAGTTGGTGGTTCAACGCGTATCCCTGCTGTTCAAGATGCTGTTAAAAAATTGACAGGCAAAGACCCTGCTAAAAGTGTTAACCCTGATGAGTGTGTTGCGGTTGGCGCGGCTATTCAAGGTGGCGTTTTAGCTGGTGATGTAAAGGATTTAGTGTTATTAGATGTTACTCCGCTATCGCTTGGTGTAGAGGTTATGGGCGGAATTTGCGATGTAGTTATCGAGCGTAACACAACGATTCCTACCAAAAAAACTCGTGTTTACTCGACGGCGGCAGATGGGCAGCCAGGCGTTGAAATTCATATTCTTCAAGGTGAGCGCAAAATGGCGGCGGATAATAAGAGTATTGGTAGGTTTAATCTAACTGGAATCCCGCCTGCTCCTCGTGGCGTGCCGCAAATTGAGGTTACTTTTGACATTGACGAGAATGGTATTTTACATGTATCTGCTAAGGATTTAGCGACTAACAACGAGCAGAAAATTGCGATAACAGCAAGCACTAATATGAGTGATGCAGATATTGACGCAGCTGTTAAAGATGCCGAGAAATTTGCTGACGAGGATAAGAAAAAGAAAGAACTTATAGAAGCTAAAAACGCTGCAGATAGCATGGTTTACACTTGTGAGAAGACGCTTAAAGAAGTTGGCGACAAAGCAAGTGATGACGAGAAAAAGGCTATCGAAAGTGAAATTGCGGAACTTAAAAAAGCTGCTGAGGGCGACGATGTGGAGGCGATTAAGGCAGCGACCGAGAAGGTTACGCAAAAGTTCTATGATTTATCGTCTAAGTTGTATCAACAAGCGAACCCTGCAGAGGGCGCGGGTGCAGCCGAGGCAGGTGCGGAAAATGGCACAGAAGGCGACCCTGCAGATAATGTTGTTGACGTTGAAGAAGCGTAAAAAGAAAATGAAGAATTGAGAATTGAGAATGATTGAAATAAATTCTCGATAAATCTCGAATTAAATAAAAAACCCCGTCATTCTGAACTCGATTCAGAATCTATATGCTTATTTTAAATGAAAAAAGTTGATTACAACTTAGCGTATAGATTCCGCGTCTAGCGCGGAATGACAGGATTGTTACTAAGTGCCAATGCTGGTGCGAGGAATGACGGATTGCGTTTATTCCTGGAAATTGTTTTGTAAACCGTTTAGCAAACTAGCAAAAAAAGGAGCAATATCATGTCGACAAAACGTGATTATTATGAAGTTTTAGGTATAAATAAAAGTGCGTCGGCAGATGAAATTAAGAAGGCGTATAGAAAGCTTGCGAAGAAATATCACCCAGATATGAACCAAGACGACGAGAATGCCAAGGAAAAGTTTCAAGAAATTGGTGAGGCTTATGAGGTGTTAAGCGACACCTCTAAGCGCGCTAATTACGATAGGTTTGGACATGCTGCCGCTAATGGTAATTATGGTGGTGGCTATGGCGGCGCAGGCGGATATGGAGGGTATCAATACTCATCTGGCGGCGGGTTCAACGATTTTGACTTTAACTTTGGTGGATTCTCGGATATCTTTGATTTATTTGGTGGTGGTGCGGGTAAAAATCGCGCGTCTAAGACAGGACCCTTGCGTGGGAACGATTTAAACAGAAGCATCGAGCTTACTTTTGAAGAGGCTGCGAATGGCGTTAGTAAGACGATAAATGTGACTCATACCGAGAAATGCTCGACCTGTAACGGAAGAGGTGCTAAAAATGCTTCGGATGTTGAAACTTGCAAAGTTTGTAACGGGACGGGGCAGATTAAGAAGCAAATTAACACTTTTTTAGGTGTTTCGATGTCGGTTCAGGCGTGTAATCATTGCCATGGAACGGGGAAAATTATCAAGAATAAATGCGCAACTTGTGATGGAAAGGGCGAGGTGCGCAAGAGTAAGTCGCTTAATGTTAAGTTCCCTGCTGGGATAAACACAGGCGAGAGCTTGCGTGTAGCAGGCGAGGGTGATGCAGGAAAGCGTGGCGGAAGTAGTGGTGATTTGCTGCTTCAGGTTCGTATTAAGCCACATAGCATTTGGTCGCGGCGCGGGTATGACGTGTATATGGATTTGCCGATTACCATAGTTGAGGCTTGCCTTGGTGGCGAAGTTAAGGTGCCGACTGTGTACGAGATGTCTACTTTGAAAATTCCTGAGGGAACGCAAAACGCAACCGTCTTTAGAATGAAAGGCAAGGGGATTAAGCATTTAAGGGGAAATGGCGCGGGTGACCATTACATAACTATTAATGTTGAGGTGCCGAAGTCGCTTTCGTCTAAGGATAAAAAAGCAATGCGTGAGCTTACCAAAAGTGGTGTTTACAAAGAACGGAAGAAATATGAGCAAGCAGTGGCAAGTATAAAGTAGTTTTTGTGTATTCTGTTTTATCAATCATAAAGAAATGTGCGTGATGCTATGTTTAATTTTAAGCAAAAAAATGTGGTAATGCCTAAGGATTCTACCGTGTCGGTTGTAATTGTTGCGGCAGGGAGTGGCGAGCGTTTAGCTGCTGAAGCAGGCGCGGAAAACGGTAAAGCGTTATTACAAGTGGCTGGCAAGCCGTTGATTCAGCATTCGCTTGAAATTTTTGCGCAAGTGGATAGGGTTAAGGACATTATTGTTGTCGCGCGCGAGATTGATATCTTGGCGATATATGACATCGTAAACAACGAGCAAATTCCTAAAGTTCGCAACATTGTACCTGGCGGTTCAACGCGCCAACACTCGGTTTATAATGGGTTGAAAGAGGTATCGACAGATTATGTTTTGATTCATGATGCTGCGCGCCCTTGCATTACGCTTGATGATATTAACGATTTAATTACGCGATTGGTAGAAAATGGGCGGCCTGTTACCTTGGCATCTAAAATTATCGACACCATAAATCGCGTGCAAAATGGTACGATTGTTGACACTCTTGACCGCGATGAATTGTTTGTAGTCCAGACTCCGCAAGGGTTTAACACAACTAAGCTAAAACATGCGCACGAGAAGGCGATTGACGATGGTTTTGAATCGACTGACGATGCTGGATTGCTTGAAAATTTTGGCGAGAAGGTGCATATTGTTCGTGGCTCGTCGCAGAATATAAAAATTACTTACCCTGACGATGTGTTAGTTGCCGAAGCGATTTTGGCAGCGAGGGAGAATGTTTATGGCGTCTTCTAATAATGTATCTTCGCTTAGGATAGGGCAAGGTTACGATGTGCATAAATTGGTGCATGGCAGGCGGCTTGTTCTTTGTGGCGAGGAAATCCCCCACGAAAAAGGTTTGCTAGGGCATTCGGACGCTGATGTTGCGACTCATGCGCTTATAGATAGCTTGCTTGGGGCTGCAGGGTTGGGTGATATTGGTAGGCACTTCCCTGATTCTGATGTTAGCTTTAAAGATGCGAATAGTTTAAGTTTGCTTGCACGAGTGGTTGACATAATCTACGACTATACTATTATAAATGTCGACCTTACGATTGTTGCGCAAGAGCCTAAATTAGCGGGGTATATCCCTAAAATGCAGACTAATTTAGTAAGAATTTTGCGGTGTGATAATGTCAACATAAAGGCGACGACTACCGAGGGGCTTGGCTTTGAGGGGCGTTGCGAGGGGATTAGTGCTAAATGCGTGTGTTTGCTACAGAAAAATAACGATAATTAAAACTATCTGCAGATATTTATAATTTTTAGAAATTTACAAGGGTTGATTTTTAGCACTCGTTGTTATAAAGTGATAACAGGAATTACAATGTATCAAATATAGATTTACACTTAAATTAAAAATTAATGAGGAGGAGTTTAAAATGAACATACAACCACTTGCAGACCGTGTTGTATTAAAGCCTACAGAGGCAGAAGAAGTTACTAAAAGCGGGATTGTCCTACCAGGAAATGCTCAAGAAAAGCCCCAAATTGCTGAGGTTGTAGCAGTTGGTCCAGGCGGAATTGTTAATGGCGATGAGGTTAAAATGGAAGTTGCTATTGGCGATAAAGTCTTAATTTCTAAGTATTCTGGTACCGAGGTTAAGGTTGATGGCGAGGAGTATACTATTGTTCGTCAGATGGATATTTTAGCAAAGATTGCTTAAGGTGTTGATTACACTTAAGTAAATCAAGACTAAAATATCAAAACGAGTTAAACAAATTTAAGGAGGAATTAAAATGGCAAAAGATATTTTACATGGAGCAGAAGCGCGTGATGCGCTAGTTAGAGGCGTGAATGCTTTGGCAGACACAGTTAAAATTACACTAGGGCCTAAGGGTAGGAATGTAGTTTTAGATAAAAAGTTTGGTAGCCCGTTAATCACTAACGACGGCGTGACAATCGCTAAAGAAATTGAGCTTGACGACCCGTTTGAGAATATGGGTGCGCAGCTTGTTAAAGAAGTTTCGATTAAAACAAACGACGTTGCAGGTGATGGAACAACGACCGCTACATTGTTGGCGCAGGCTATAGTTCGCGAGGGTATCAAAAACTTGGCGGCTGGTGCCAACCCAATGATTTTGCGCAAGGGCATATCTAAAGCTGTCGATGTTGTTGTTGAAGAGATTTTAAAGGCGGCGCAGAAGATTAAGGGTAAAGAAGATATCTCGCGCGTTGCAGCGATTTCTGCCGCTGATGAAGAGGTTGGTAAGCTTATAGCTGATGCGATGGATAAGGTTACAAACGACGGAATTATCACGGTTGAGGAGAGCAAGACAGCCGAGACTTATTCTGAAGTGGTAGAGGGCATGCAGTTTGACCGCGGATACATTACACCTTACATGGTTACGGATACCGAAAAAATGGAGGCTATACTTGACGACGTCTACATTTTGATTACTGATAAAAAGATTTCTAATGTGCAAGATGTGTTGCCATTGTTCGAGCAAATTGTTCAGCAGGGTAAAAAATTGCTTATAGTTGCAGAAGATGTTGACGGTGAGGCTCTTTCTACAATTATCCTTAATAAATTGCGCGGAACATTCACATGTGTTGCGGTTAAGGCTCCTGGTTTTGGCGATAGGCGCAAGGCGATGCTAGAAGATATCGCAATTTTGACAGGTGGGCAAGTGATTTCTGACGAGCTTGGAATGGATATTAAAGAAACTACTATCGAGCAATTAGGGCGTGCGCGCAAGGTTGAGATTAAAAAAGACACCACGATTATCGTTGATGGTGCAGGCGAATCGGCTAATATTCAAAACAGAATTAGTCAGTTGCGCGCTCAAATAGAGGATACTTCAAGCGATTTTGACCGCGAGAAGTTGCAGGAGCGTTTGGCGAAATTAAGCGGCGGCGTGGCGATTATCAAAGTTGGTGCGGCAACCGAGACCGAGATGAAAGAGAAGAAGTTGCGTATAGAAGATGCTTTAGCGGCGACTCGCGCAGCGGTTGAAGAGGGTATTGTAGCAGGTGGCGGAACCGCGTACATCAACGCTATCCCTACTTTAGAGAAGACTATCGAGAGCGCAAATGGCGACGAGAGGACGGGTATGGAGATTGTCCTTCGTGCGTTAGAGGAGCCTGTTCGTCAGATTGCGGCTAATGCTGCTTTAGAAGGCTCGGTAATTATCGCAAAAATGCGTAAAGAGGCTGTAGGCGTTGGCTTTAACGCGTTAACCGAACAATATGTAGATATGATAAAAGACGGAATTGTTGACCCTGCAAAGGTTACTCGTTCGGCATTGCAAAACGCGGCGAGCGTGGCTAGTATGTTGCTTACCACCGAGAGCGTTGTTGCCGATAAACCTGAGGAAAATGCAGGCGCGGCAATGGCTGGTGCTGCTGGAATGGGCGGCATGGGCGGAATGTATTAGGATTCCGCTTAAGTTGGCATAAATTAACTTGCCCGCTTTGTGAGATATATCGGGAGTAATACTCCGACAGAAATCCCTTTTATTGCTTATGCAATGAAGGGGATTTTTTCGAGTGTGATGCAATGATTTTTTGAAACTATAAGATTTAACACAAACTTAACATAACACATTGAAATTGCATTGACTTTTACGATTAAATGTGATATAATTTTTCTGTAAAAGTTATATCGGGGGAGAAACTATGGATGATTTAAAAATACTCCGCGCTGACGGCACGCCTTATCCTGATGCTCGCGTCAAGATGCAAAAAGATTTAAGCTGTTATATCAATCAAGAGTTAGGAATAACCAAAGAAAATTTAAAATCAGTTTTAAAAGCGATAGAAAAAAACGCAACAGATTTAGATGCTACCGAGCAAGCCAAGCTTATGGATTCGCTTTTGAATGTTTATATCGATTCCGATGTAATTATAGAATTTATGCGAGAAGTCAAGCTTTATTATGGGCAAGAAGAACTACTAAAAGCAAGTATGTATCTTAAAAAGAGCGACGCTAATGAAATTTTTAAACTAGCTTACGAAAAATTCGGTTTTCATTTAACGAATAATTATGAGAGTAGAATAGACCGACAGATAAGTTCTATCGACGATTATTTTCACACGCCGAATCTTAAATATAAAGACAATGATGTCGGACGAAATTCTCTGACTTATTTAATAGATAACGCCAAAAACGAAGAAGCATTTTTATTCGTCATTTCTAGAATAAAAGAGAATAATTTTGATAAATCTTGGATTCAATATGCGTTAGAAAAAATCGAATTCCCCATTACTGACCATTTTTACAACCAATTACTAATGTTAGGGCTTGAAAAATCTCATAAAAAGGTCATGGATGAACTCTATTCAAAACTTCCTAAAAATCAAGACGCTATCACTCCTAAAGATTATTTGAAAATGTTAAGGAGTAAACAGATTACTAAAGAAGAATTTGTCGAAAAACTTACTATTAAAGAACGAATTGCTTTTTTGTTAGAAGAAGCTGATGTGAAAGACCAAATTTATCTGCTAAAAAATCATTTAGTTAATTACGACTCTCTATTTTTATTGCCGCGTGCCGAAGGTTTAAATATGAGGTATTATTTTGAATTGCTTAAAAACCGCAAGATTACCAAAGAAGATTTTGCCGCGCTGTTTAACGATAAAACCAAGCTAGAATTATTTAATATTTTAGATGTTCCTGATAAACTTTATTTGATAGAACAAAAGGTAATGGATAAGAACTCTTTTGGTAATCGGGAATCAAAATCTGAATTCTTTGATAAAGCCGAGATAGAAGTGCAAATTAGTTTCATACATCGCCAATTTTCTTTTGTATGGTGCTGTTAGTAATTTATCACTTAAGCAAATGGAGGCGATAGAAAATGCGGGTCATAAAGGATATGATTCATCATTAACAGGCGTTATTGAATGCCGTTGGAAAAGTGATTGCGGAAGGTGTTCGGTAGAGTCAAATAGGGAAAAACTTAAAAACGGCGTGTTCGGCTTTTTAAAACTTAATAGTTTGGGAAGTGATGAAGGCGGCAGAACTCATGAGCGATTCCGGCTAGATACTTATCATTGGGCTCCAGATAAAGATTATGATTCCTCGAGATATATGGACGAACTGGAAAGAGTAGAAAGATGCCTAGGCGGTTATCGCGAATATAAACGAAGCGAAGATGTAGATAAAGCAATAAAGGAGTATAAGCAAAGAGTAATAGCTCGCAGGCGGAAGTATAAACCAGTAATCAAAAAGAATATTGCCACTCATGCTAAAGAGTTTAAACTTAACCCAATTAACAAAAGACGCTATTGTAGATAATAGCGTCTTTTTTTGTATCAAACATTGCTTGTAACCGTGCTAAATATTGGTTAATTACTCGGCGAACTTAAACTCGTCTTTATGTTTTTGTTGGAATAATACAAAAACCGCTTCAGAGATTTTTTCGTCCTCGACAGCCTCAAACATAACCTCTTCGTTCTCGGTTATTTGTTTCATAACAAAAACTTCGGCTTCGTCTCCGGCTGAATCTTCTGTAAGATTCTCTTCAAACGGAGTGATAAGTGCGTACTCGCCACCATTGTATTCAACGGTATCTAGAAGTTCAAATTCGATTGTAACTCCGTCGTTATCGGTTAGAGCAACAACTTGGATTTCTTTTTCATCAGCCATTATAATCTCCTCCTTAGGGATTTTAACTTAATGTATAGGTAAATAAAGTTTACATAATTATAACGAGTAGTATATGTATTAGCAAGATTAATGAAAATGTTCGGCTTAGCCTATGCTTTTTAAGTAGTCTTCTAAAATAATCACGGCAGAAAGGACATCGACCGAAGATTTACCTTTTTTAGTGTTGATGCCACATTCTTGCATAATAGAAGTAGCTTGTTTAGTGGTTAATCGCTCGTCGTAAAAGGTAATTTTGCAAGCGTGGTTGATAATTTCCAACTGGGTCTTAAGTATTTCGGCAAACGTTTTAGTTTTTTGCGCCCTAAAGCCAAGCGTGCCATCCATATTTTTAGGCAGACCAACGACGATAGTATGAACGGAGCTATCCTTTGCAAGGCTTGCCACTTTAGTAGCTACAATTTTGGCAGAATCAGAGATAATTGTATCTAAAGGTTGGGCTATAATGCCAAGAGGGTCGGAAATTGCGACACCTGTTCGTTTATCGCCAAAATCTATTGCCATAATTTTATTAATCATTACTATAATTGTACCACATATTAAGGGTTATGTCAAGCAAAAGTTTTTAGTGTCTAAAATGGCGCATGCCTGTAAAAATCATAGCTATGCCATATTTGTTGCATAAATCTATGCTATCGTTGTCGCGAATGCTTCCACCAGGCTGAATTATTGCGGTAATGCCTGCTTTTGCCGCGGTTTCGACACAATCACTAAATGGGAAGAAAGCATCTGATGCCATAACCGAGCCGCGAGCTTTATCTTCGCCTGCAAATTTAAGGGCAAGCTCTAGGGCGGTAATTCTGTTGGTCTGACCAGGGCCGACACCGACTGTTGCGTAATCTTTAGCTAGCACAATTCCGTTGGATTTTGCATATTTAACCGCCAAATATGCGAACCTAAGCTGCTCCATTCCTTCAGGCGTAGGCTGCTTTGTAGTGACGGTTTTGCACTCGGTTATAAAGCCGGTGTTTAGGTCTTGAATCAACAGACCTCCGCCCACTTTTTTAGTGTCTACTCCTATAGTTTTACGCTCGAAATCTGGCAGCTCTAGCACACGAAGGTTAGGCTTTTGCTCGAAAACCTTTAAAGCCTCGGGGGTGTAGCTAGGTGCGATTACAATTTCTAAGAAAATTTTGACCATTTCGTTCGCAGTTGCTTCATCAATTTGCGCGTTCGTAGCAACAATTCCGCCGAAGATAGAAACAGGGTCGGCATTATAGGCACTTAAATATGTATCGTAAATATTAGTTCCAATGGCTACACCGCAGGGGTTTGCATGCTTTACAGCCACAACAGCTACCTCGCGTGAGTTGTTTTCTAGCTTGGTTAAATCTTGAACCAAACTTAGTGCCGCTTCGGTATCATTGACGTTATTAAACGAGATTTCCTTACCTTGAATCTGCTTTGCGCCTGCAATTGTGCCACTAACATCAAGCGGTTCGCGATAGAACGCTGCCGATTGATGAGGATTCTCGCCATAGCGCATATCCTGAGCTTTTTCGTAAGTTAAAGTTAGTTTATCGGGATACTTGCCAAAATCGCCTTCTTGACGAAGATAGTTGCAAATTAGGGCATCGTAAGCGGCGGTGTGTTCAAAAACTTTGTAGGCAAGCTCGCGTTTTAGGGCAGACGCCTTCATACCATTTAGAGGAAGCTTGCTATTTAACATATCTAAAACTCGCGAATAATCGGCAACATCGCACACGACAAACACGTCTTGCCAGTTTTTAGCAGCGGCGCGAATAGCGGTTGGGCCGCCGATATCTATGTTCTCGATAGCTTGCTCGAAAGTACAATCGGGCTTGCTAATAGTCGCTTTAAAAGGGTACAAATTAATGGCAACAATGTCGATAGGTTCTACGTTTAACTCGGCTATTTGGCGCATATGCTCGGGGTTAGAGCGCATTGCTAAAATGCCTGCGTGAATGTTAGGGTGCATGGTTTTAACACGACCATCTAAACACTCGGGGAAGTTAGTGATTTTAGTAACAGATATAGCGTTTACACCTGCATCTTGCAATGTTTTTAGAGTGCCGCCAGTAGAAATAATTTCGTAACCTTTTGCCTCTAAACCTTTTGCGAAATCCACCACGCCGGTTTTATCCGACACACTTATGAAAGCTCTTGCCATTTTTAAATTTTCTCCTTTATTATATAAATACGCTGCGCGCGAGTAATCGCGCTCTGCTTGTAAAGTTATATGTTTAAAATTTGTTTGACAACTTGAGGAAGAATCATGTGCTCAGCCTGTTGCATCACACGTTTTTGCAAGGTTTCGGGCGTGTCGTTTGGCAAAATTTGTACACATTTTTGTGCGATGATTTCGCCGCCGTCAACAATATCGTTAACATAATGCACAGTCGCGCCAGTTACTTTTACACCACGATTCAGGGCGGCTTCGTGAACTTTTAACCCATAAAAACCATCACCGCAAAAAGAAGGGATAAGCGAGGGGTGGACGTTGATAATTTTTTTATCGAAAGTGGTTAGGATATCGCCTTTTAGAATTTTAGTGTAGCCTGCTAGGACGATTAAATCTATTTGAAGGTCGGTAAGAGTTTTTAACAGTTGCGTATCGTCGTCGATTAAAGCGGTGTCAATTCCTGCAATCCCCGCCCTTTGCAAGGCATATGCACCAGCTTTGTTAGAGATTACAATGGTAATATATTTAGCTAAATCGTTATCGATTAACGCTTGTAAATTAGTTCCGCCGCCGCTTACTAAAACCGCTATTCGCTTGTTATTTTCAGTATTGTTCATGAAAATATCCTTTCGGTTATTATTTGCGTTGTGCCACAAAGATGAGATTATAGCAGGATTATTCCGTCATCGCCAGCAACAACTTCGCCGATTTCGTACGCGCTATCGCCTAAAATTTTTAGTGCAGCATCGGGCTGAGAAGTGGCAATTACCATGCCGACGCCCATGTTGAAGGTGTTGTACATCTCGTTTTTAGGAACATTGCCTAGGCGCGAAATCATGTTAAAAATAGGGTGAATTTGAACTTTTGAGGTATCAATTTTTGCAGTCATACCATTTGGCAACATGCGCGGAATGTTTTCGATAAATCCTCCGCCTGTGATGTGAGAAATGGCGGAAATGTCGCAATTATCGATTAAATTTAGAACTTCTTTAACGTAAATTTTTGTAGGTGTTAAAAGCACGTCGCAAATTTTAGCGCCAAGTTCTTCGGAATATTGATTGATTCTATTTAGCGCAGAATCGTCGAAAATACCGAAGATTGAGCGGACAAGCGAGAAGCCATTGCTATGTACCCCGCTAGATTTAATGCCGATTAATGTTTGACCAGGCTTAACTTTTTCGCCCGTTATAATTTTACTTTTTTCGACCGCACCAACGGCGAACCCTGCTAAATCGTACTCGTCTTCGGGGTAAAAGCCAGGCATCTCGGCAGTTTCGCCGCCGATAAGGCTGCAACCTGCAATAACGCAACCATCTGCTACCCCTTTTACAATTTGCTCAACTTTGTTGGGGTAGTTTTTGCCGACTGCCAAATAGTCTAGGAAAAACAAAGGCTTAGCCCCGCCACAAACTATATCGTTAACACACATTGCAACGCAATCTTGACCGATAGTATCGTGGCGATTCATGATAAACGCTAACTTTAACTTGGTGCCAACGCCGTCGGTTCCACTAACTAACACAGGCTCCTTAAGCTTTAAACTAGATATATCGAATGCGCCGCCAAACCCGCCAAGCCCGCCTAACACAGCGTTTGACATTGTTTTTGCTACATGTTTTTTGATTAGATTAACGCTTTCGTACCCTGCTTCTACGTCTACACCAGCGTTTTTGTAATGTGTATTCAAGAATCAAACCTCTTTCCCTAAACATTTATCTTTGTGAACTCGTTCGTAATCTTCGGGTACTTCTATAGGATACTCGCCCGAGAAGCAACCATTGCAAAAGGTAGGTGCGTCAGAATCGCATTTGACTAGGTTATGCAGCGAATCGATGCTTAAAAAGCCTAAACTATCGGCACCAATTAACTTGCAAATTTCATCAATCGTGTATTGGTTGGCGATTAAATCGTCGCGCGAGGGGATGTCGGTGCCAAAGTAGCAAGGGTGCTTAAAAGGCGGCGCGCTAACGCGCATGTGAACCTCTTTTGCTCCAGCTTTTTTAAGCAGATTTATGATTCGGCGGCAGGTGGTGCCTCGAACGATGCTATCGTCTACCATAACAACTTTTTTACCATTAACCGTCTCTTTTAAAGCGTTCAGCTTAATTTTTACGCCATTTGTGCGAAGCGATTGAGTAGGGGCTATAAAAGTGCGGCCAATGTATCTGTTTTTGATAAGCCCGACACCATATTTAATGCCGCTACGCTTGCTATATCCTATGGCTGCGGTGATTCCGCTATCGGGGACGCCTATAACGATATCTGCATCAACTGGGTGTTGATTAGCAAGCTCGATACCTGCGCGAATCCTTGATTTATACACGCTTACGCCGTCGATGTAACTATCGGGACGCGCAAAGTAAATATATTCAAAAATGCAATTAGTACGCTGCTTAGGCTGATTTGTTAGGCGATAACTGGTCATTTTACCGTCTACTATTGCAATCATCTCGCCTGGTTCGACATCGCGAATAAACTCGGCACCAACAGCGTCTAACGCGCAACTTTCGGAAGCAAAAATAATGCTATCGCCAATTTTACCCATACAAAGCGGGCGGAAACCGTGAGGGTCGCGGACGGCAATGAGTTTACGCGGAGTCATAATCAAAAAGCAATATGCACCTTCAATTTGCTCGATAACTTTAGGGATAGTTTCTTCAATTGAGTTATTTTTACCACGTTCCTTGGCAATTAAATAACTAACCACCTCGGTATCGCTTGTAGAATGGAAGATGGCGCCGTCGGCAATTAGTTTATCTTTGATTTCGGCTACATTGCTAATATTCCCGTTGTGCGCGATGGTTAATGGACCGTTCATGTATTGGGTAACCAAGGGTTGAGCGTTCTCGCGGAAGCTATCGCCAGTGGTAGAATAACGAACGTGACCGATTCCTGAAGAACCTTTACCAAGTTCTTGTAAAGTTTTAGATGAAAAAACATCGGCAACTAAGCCCATATCTTTATGATAGGTGATAATTCCGTTGTCTTTGACTGCAATGCCACAACTTTCTTGACCGCGATGTTGCAAGGCGTATAGACCAAAATAGATTAATTCAGAAGCTGCGATATCATCATTTGGTGCGCCAGAAACACCGAAAATCCCACATTCTTCCTTGGGTTTGTTGTCTTGTAAAGTAGAACAGCTTTCACTGTTTTGCGGCGTATTATTTTGCGGATAATCGTGTAAAGCCGAACAGCCTGCGCACGTGCTACAGTCGTAGCAACTCGAGACAGAATCAAGATTTTTTTCGTTATTATTCATTATATATCCAGTCCTTTATCAATTTTTTCAATTGTGTCAGACATGTCTTGTTTAAATTCAATTAATTTGTTGGTCAAATCATCGTTATTTAATGCTAAAATTTCAATGGCTAAAATGGCTGCATTTTCGGCACCATCAATAGCAACGGTGGCGACGGGTATACCTTTAGGCATTTGGACGGTAGAAAGAAGGCTGTCGAGCCCGTCCATTGTGGAAGATTTTATAGGAAGACCGATAACAGGAAGGGTGGTAAAAGCTGCGATAACACCTGCTAAATGCGCGGCTTTCCCGGCAGCGGCGATGATAACATTTGTTCCGTTTGCACGCGCATTTTTTGCAAAATCTGCAGCGCGGTCGGGCGTTCTATGAGCAGAAATAACGTTGACAGTGTAGGGAATGTCAAACTTTTTTAGCATATCAACAGATTTTTTTACAATGGGTAAATCAGAATCGCTTCCCATAACTATAGCGACATTCATGTTAATAACCTCCGAAAATTCATCAAAATTCAACACAATTTTATTATATCATTTTAGTTGAGAAGTTGTCAAGGCTTTATTGTAAAAATTACGATTTTTTTTATTAAGTTGATTTATATTTTATTGTGTGTTTAAAATTTAAAATTAATCTTGACATATTTTGCATATAAATGTATAATAGGAATAGATTTTTGCGAGCTTGTCCGCAAAAATTTCAAAATTACTTTAGAAGTGAAAGCGGATTCATTCCGCTGAAGCGTATTTGTTCAATAGAAAATATTAAAGGTAAGGTGAATTTTATGAAATTGTACAACGATTTAACATTAAATAAAGACGAATTTATCCCGATTGAATCAGGAAAAGTTAAAATGTATTCGTGCGGCCCAACGGTTTATAATTATTTTCATATAGGTAATGCACGTCCGTTTATTTTATTTGATGCGCTTAGAAAATTCCTTGAGTTCAAAGGGATTCAAGTAGATTTTGTACAAAATTTTACCGATGTAGACGATAAGATGATTAATAAGGCTGCAGAAATGGGGATTTCGGTAAAAGAGTTAGGCGATATGTTTATCGAAGAATACAAGAAAGATGCGAGTGCGCTTGGGATTTCGCCGCCTACTTATGCTCCGCGTGCAACTGAAACTATTGATGAAATTATTGATATGGTTAAAGTTTTGGTTGATAAAGGATTTGCTTATGAAGTCGATGGTGATGTTTATTTTTCTACCAAAAAATTTGCGGATTATGGTGCGCTTTCGCATAAGAATTTAGATGATTTATTAGAAGGTGCGCGAATTGCGGTCGGCGAAAAAAAGCAGGATAATGCTGACTTTGCTGTCTGGAAAGCGCAAAAGACAGATGACGAAATTGCGTGGGATAGTCCTTGGGGGAAGGGGCGTCCTGGCTGGCATATTGAGTGTTCGTGCATGGCGAAAAAATTCTTGGGTGACACAATCGATATCCATACCGGTGGGCAAGATTTGATTTTTCCTCATCACGAAAACGAGATTGCGCAGAGCGAGGCAAGCAATGGTGTAAAATTTTCTAATTTTTGGATTCATAATGGATATATCAATATTGATAACAAAAAAATGTCGAAATCGGCTGGAAATTTCTTTACTGTCCGTGAAATTTTAAAGGATTTTGACGGTGAAATTGTTCGATTCTTTATGCTAAGTAGTCATTATCGTAGCCCTATAAATTTTTCGTTCGAGTTGATGAATCAGGCAAAATCTGGGTTAGAGCGTATTTATACTTGCTTGAGCAATATTGATTTTGAACTTAAAAATGCTGCTGGAATTGATAAAAGAAATGATGTCGCTAATTTTGACGAATATTCTAAGCAATTTAGTGATGATTTTGTATCGGCACTTGATGATGATTTTAACACAGCCTTAGCTATATCTTCGATTTTTGAATTTGTAAGGTTGGTTAATAGCGATATTCATGAGTTAAGTAAAAATCAGCTTAATGCAGCAAAAGCTTTAATCTTAAAACTGGGTAAAGTACTTTCGCTTTTTAATAAAAATGTTGAACAGAATGAAAGTAAAGTTGATGACGATGTTGAAAAACTAATTAAGGAACGCGAAGATGCGCGAAAGGAAAAGAACTTTACACGCGCAGATGAGATTCGTGAAATCCTTAAAAACAAAGGAATTATTATTGAAGATACTCCAATGGGAACGAAAATCGTGTAAAGTAATTATGCTTTACTTAGTTTCGATTTAATATTCGCGGATATAAGGGGAAGTATAAATATGAACGAAAATGATAAAAATATTTATAAATGCAATGTGTCTGCGGAAAATTTGAAGACATTAAACTCGGTTACTTTGGCATATATAGGCGATAGCATATACAATTGGTATATTAAAAAAAGGTTGCTAGAGCAAGGGATTAAGACGATTGGCGAGCTTCATAAAAATGCTAGCTATTTGGCAAGTGCCAAGTGTCAATCGCTAATTTATGATGAGCTGCAAAGCCTGCTGGAACCAGATGAAATTGATGTTTTAAGACGTGGTAGGAATGCAAAATCGACTGTTCCGAAAAGTGCGACTGTTGAAGAGTATAAAAAAGCGACGGCTGTGGAAGCTCTGTTAGGATACATCTACATAAAAGGTGATTTCGACCGTTTGGGTTATTTATTGGAAAATGCTATAAAAATTAGTTGATATTAATGGGGGGTAAGCCTTTTTGCTTGCAACTATAACGTTAGTGACATAATTTATCAACGTCCAATAATTCTGAAAAACGCACCTTTTATCCGAGGTGTAGTGTATGAAAAAGATATTATTATTGACTTTAGGAGATGCGTTATTAGCTTTTAGCATAATGCATTTTTTAATTCCCGCTAAGCTTGCGACGGGCGGTGTTAGCGGCTTAGCCTCGGTAATTTACTTTGTCACTGGCTGGCAAGTGGGTATTATGGTTTTTATTTTAAACATACCTATTTTTATTGCCGGGTGGATTTCGTATGGAAAAAAGTTTGTTGTAAAATCGCTTTATAGTACAATAATGCTATCAGTTTTTCTTACTCTATTCGAGTTTATCCCGATAATTCACTACGACGCGCTACTTTCGAGCGTATATGGTGGCGCAATAGGTGGTTTAGGGATGGGGATATCGTTTTTAGCAGGCGGAACCACGGGTGGAACGGACATAATCGCCAAAATTCTCAATAAAAAAACACCTAATATATCGATTGGGAATTATGTACTTTTAATTGATGCTCTTATTATTGCCGCGACTTGCGTGGCGGTAAGCGATTTGAACGCTGGATTATACTCGGTTATTGCGCTATTTATAAATGCAAAAGTTATTGATATAGTTTTGCAAGGTACAAATTTTGCCAAAATGGCGATGATTGTTACAGATAAGACTGAAGAAATAATAGCAAACATCCATGAAAAATTGCAGCGTGGAGCTACTAAATTGCAGGGAAAGAGGACGTTTAGTAGAAGGAATACAGAAGTTATTTTTTGCACAGTAGGGAATAATCAAGTTGTTAAATTGAAAAAGCTTGTGACGATGATTGATGAAAATGCTTTTATTGCGATAACCGATGCGCGAGAAGTAGTTGGTAGGTGGAATAGGTGATAAGTTAATGTAAAGCAGAATTGCTTTACTAAAAAACGTGCGATGATTTATACCAAAAAACAAGTAAAGCAATTAAGCTTTACTTGTTGATATCATAGATTGTTTGCTTTAAAAATTTCAAAAAATCATCTTTTAAATCGTCGCGTCGCAGAGCATATTCCACAATTGCCTGAATAAATTCTTGTTTATTGCCTAAATCGTAGCGTCTGCCGTTGAAGATGTACGCTTTCATTTTTTCTGACTTTGCCAAGGTATTTAACGCATCGGTAAGCTGAATCTCGCCACCGCTACCTGGTTTTGTTTCTTCTAAAATACTAAAAACTTCGGGGTTAATTACATATCTGCCTAAAATTGCAACATTGCTCGGAGCGGCATCTACGCTAGGTTTTTCTACCAATGAATCGACACTATAAATGCTTGGCTCAATCAATTTGCCGTCGACTATTCCATACTTGTTAACGTTTTCGCGTGCGACTTCTTGAACGCCAAGTACGCTGACTCCGCTATTATCATACACATCTATTAGTTGCTTAAGGCAAGGAGTTTCCTGGTTATTCGTGTACACCACATCGTCGCCAAGCATAATTGCAAATGGTTCGTTACCCACAAAACTTTTGGCGTATAAAATGGCGTTGCCTAAGCCTTTCATCTCTTTTTGACGGATGTAATGGATATTTGCAAGGTTAGAAATCGCTTGTAATTCCTGCAACATCTCGGTCTTTCCAGAGTTTTCAAGTTCGGTTTCAAGCTCGTAAGATTTATCAAAGTGGTCCTCGATAGCTTTTTTAGTGCGCCCAGAAATTATAAGAATATCCGTGATTCCGCTGGCAACTGCCTCTTCGACTATAAGTTGAATGGTAGGAATGTCTATCACGGGCAACATTTCTTTAGGCACAGCCTTGGTTGCAGGTAAAAATCGTGTGCCTAAGCCTGCCGCTGGGATAACTGCCTTGGTAACTTTTTGCATTATGTATTTTCCTTTCTTTAACTATCGATTTCTCTTATAATTTATATATTAAAAATATAAAAAGGTGAAGAAGCGAATCCCCACCCTTATTAATTTTTAGTTAATATGTATTAAGCCAAGCCGCGACCAAGAACAGGAGTAGCCTTAACTTCTGCAGTTTTAAGAGCGGCAGCTTGAGTTTTAGATTTATCGGCAATTTTAAGAGCCTCATTAATTTTTGTATTCATAACTATAAATAGTTTCTCAAATTTTGGGAAATATTGAGAAAGATGGTCAAAAAGTTCTGGCTGAAATAAAGTACCATTTTCACCTTTAGGCATGCGAGCATCAAAATAATGTAGCATTGCCTCTTTTTTAGCTTGCATTTTAAGATTAGGTTCCATTTCTAAAATAAATAAACCTAAAGCTTTACTATTTTTAAATTGCTTGCCTGTGCTAGTCATCTCTTTTGTCATTTTCATTTTAAAGACCCCCGATACTACTTTTGTGTTTGTCTGCCTAATAGTTAGACGTGCAGATAAACACTATACATCATTGTAATACTTCTGTAACATTATTGTAACTCAATTATAACATAAGGATATGATACCTGTCAAGTCTTTTTTAAAAAATTTAACATAAAATTAACATTATAGCATTAAATTCAAGCGAATTCAGCCAATTTTGGATAATATTGTAAATTTTTGACGAAGAGAATCGACATATTTTTCTTGACATAACCTCGAGTATATTATATGATATAACTATATTAGCAGCAATATTCATGCGATTTTTACCGATTTTTAGGAGTGATATAATGAATCATGTGCATTTTATAGGCATTGGCGGAGTTTCGATGAGTGGGCTTGCACAAATTCTACTTAATAATGGTGTTGAAGTTTCGGGCTCGGATAGGCAAAACAGCCCGACGATTGAAATTTTGCGAAATTTGGGAGCTGCGATTTATATAAATCACGCTGAAAGTAACATAAATAATCCAGATTTGGTTGTGTACACCGCGGCGATTCACAATGATAATGAGGAACTTATGGCGGCGCGGGCTAAGGGGATTCCTACAATTACACGCGCGGAGTTTTTAGGCAAGCTTATGGGTGAGTACGAAACCTCGATTGCTATAGCAGGGACGCATGGGAAAACGACGACAACCGGCATGATTGCTAGCGTTTTTATGGCTTGTGCTAACCCGACGGTGCTACTTGGTGGTAACATGAGTTCTATGAATGGTAATGTGCGGATTGGTGATAAAAAACAAATTATCGTTGAGGCGTGCGAGTATTGCGATAGTTTTTTAGAGTTTAATCCTAGTGTTTCGCTGATTACTAACGTAGAAGCTGACCATTTAGACTATTTTGACGATTTAGATGATATTATCGAGTCTTTTCATCAATTTATGGCGCAAAGCGGGCGAGTGGTGGTGAATGCTGACGATGCGAACGCCATGCGAGCTAGCGAGGGGATTGAGTGTGTGAAATATTCGGTTGACTATTCTGATTCAACCATTTCCTCTACCAACGATAGAGCCGATTATATTGCTAAAAACATTAGGAATATTCAGGGGAAAACACGTTATGAAGCGTGGCATAAGTGTATCAAATTGTGCGATGTTGAGCTTAGTGTAAGAGGGTTACATAATGTGAGCAATAGTATTGGTGCGCTAGCTGTTTGTCATAGTTGTGGCGTGGCGGTGACGGATATTATTAAGGGTTTGGCAGCGTTTAAAGGGACGGAGCGTCGGTTTGAATACAAAGGTTCGCTTAACGGAATTGATTTGTATGATGATTATGCGCATCATCCGACGGAAATTAAGACGACGATTGCAACAGCCCAGGAATTACCTAATAAAAACGTATGGTATATTTTTCAATCGCACACTTACACGCGCACGTTAAAGCTTAAAGATGAGTTTATTGAAGTACTATCACCTTTGAAAAACCTTATTATTGCGGACATTTATGCAGCTCGTGAGGAGCCGATTGATGGTGTAAGTGGTAAGGATATGGCGGAATGGTGTGGGGCAAAATATTTGGGTGATTTTGATGCCATTGCCGCGTATTTGCTGGAAAATGCTAAGCCAGGCGATGCGATAATTACAGTTGGCGCAGGCGATGCGGTTGACATAATCGATAAAATTTTGTTGAAAGAGTAAGGAGTTATTAACAAACGATTCTCGTATTACAGACTAATATAAAAAAGGAGAGGCAATTAACCTTTCCTTTTTAGTATAAGTTAGCATTTACCTTGAATTAATCCCTGCTAGCTTTCTTGAAAAACTTAAGTGTATCGTTTTTGCCTTCGTTGGTGCAAAGCATTATAAGCCTATCGCCACGCTCGAAAATTGTTTCACCGTTGGGGATTATCCCTGCGCCATTGCGCATGATACAACCGATGACAGCAGTGGCAGGGAACCCGATATTAGCAAGGGATTCGCCGATTATTTTGTTGTTTTCCATTAAAGTGTATTCTATCAGCTGGATTTTCCCATCTTCTAGAGGTAAAAAGTTGACAACTTCCTCGACCGATGCCATTTGCTCGATTATTTGAGCGACAATGTGTGTGTCGGAAATAACGGTGTTAATGCCTAGCTTTTGGAAAACGCTAACGTTTTTTGGGTTTGTAACGGTGGCAAATGCGCGACGAATGCCAAAAGCTTTTTTTGCAAGCTGACAAATGACTAGATTATGAGAATCCTTTGGCGTAAGTGCAATTAGCAAGTCGTAGCCGTGAACGCCTGCATCTTCCAAGACAAATGGCTTGCTACCATCACCCAAAATTACATCTATATTAAATGTGCGCGAAAGGTTGTTGCAATCGTCTTCGTTATTATCTATTACAACAATTTGATGTTTTTTATCTTTAAGCGAGCTGACAAGGTAATCGACCTTTTTGCCTGCGCCTACAATAGCAATTTTCATTATAATCCCTCATTTAAATTTGTTCGGTGTGTGTAAAAGTATTTGTGCTTGCTTAATTATTCGCAAAAATCTCTTCAAACGATGACATACACAATTTAGTTGGATATATCGTCTTGATATCGTAATCTTGGTTAATAACCTCTTTTGTATCGTCATAAATTCGCGAAACAACAATAGGCACATCGTAAATTGCCTTAGCTATTTGCGAAATCATGATGTTTACGTTATCGTAATTTGTAACCGCGACAAGTGCGCGAGCCGTTTTAATGCCTGCTTTTTCCAAGACATTTACATCTGTTGCATCGGCTGCCATGGCGAACCCACTATAATCGGGAGATAGCTTGCGGAAAGATTTCTCGTCGACATCGATTACAGTTACGTCTTTGCCTTGGTCGGATAAAAATGCAGAAATTGAGGCACCAAGCCTGCCAGAACCAACAACAATGGTCAAGTTTGAACGCTTTGTTGGCTTAGGAATTTGATTTTGATTTGATTTTTTACCATTTATATAAAACATTTTAACACCTCTGTTAAAGTTTGCATTGGTTTAGTGTACCAGAATGAGTATAACGCTAAAAGTATAATTTGTCAAGATAAATTTATAATATTACTAAAAATTACAATGTAAAGTATAATTGCTTTACTAATTTTTGATATCTATCAACATAACAATTCTTGTAAAGTTAGTTAGCTTTACAGATAATTCCTCCGCCTAAAACTATATTTTCGTCGTAAAGCACTACAGCCTGCCCATTGGCGATATACTTTTGTTTTTCAAGGAATTCTACGCAAATTTTGTTATCGTCAACGGCATGAACAACAGCGGGGACTTCTTTAGAGTTGTATCGCACGCGCGCGTTGCACTTGATGCTGCCTTGCAAATTAGGGATAGACACCCAATTAATATCCTTTGCAATAAGTGAATTTTTATAGGTTTTATCTTCAGTTCCGACGGTTACGATGTTATTTTTTGCATCAATATTGCAGACGTAAAGAGGAGTGGAAGATGAGATGCCAAGACCTTTTCGCTGTCCAATAGTATAATTGAAGTAACCGTTGTGTTTACCTAAAATCTCGCCCTCTGTATTTACTATATCACCAATTTTAGGGTTAATTCCGTTTTGAGCCAAAAAATCGGTATATTTACCATTAGGAACAAAGCAAATATCTTGGCTATCGGGCTTATTGGCATTGATAAAACCATTCTCGTTAGCGATATCTCGAACATCGTTTTTTGTCATTTTACCAAGGGGAAGCAGGGTTTTGCTAAGTTGATTTTGTGTTAAATTATACAAAACATAGCTTTGGTCTTTAGTTATATCGGTAGATTTTTTTAAAAGCCAACGTTTAGAAGTTTTGTCATACTCGATTATAGAGTAATGACCTGTTGCTAGATAGTCTTGCTCGAACTTATCGAGAGTATCGAATAGCGCGCCAAATTTTACATAGCGATTGCAATCGATGCAAGGGTTAGGAGTTATCCCGTTTTTATAACCCTCTATAAACCTAGATATTACCTCGTTTTTGAAGATGTCTTTATAGTTTAGTAGGTAAAAGGGAATGCCTAGTTTAGTTGCAACATTGCGTGCATCGTTACTATCTAAAAAAGAGCAACAAGTGCGAGAATTAGCATCGCAAGCTTCGGCACAACTAGGTGTATCCTCGGTTTCAAACATCTTTAGCATAACGCCAGAGACGTCATATCCATTTTGCTTTAATAGCAAAGTAGCGACGGAGCTATCGACTCCACCGCTCATTGCAGAAAACACTTTTTTCATATGTAAAAATCCTTTAAATCAAGTTATTCTGTAAACTAATTCTGTAAACCAATTATTCTTTTGCTACTTTTATAAAGGTGAGCCCATAGGCTACAAGCCCGTTAATTGTACCTTTTATAATGTTGAATGCAATGATGAATGGGAGCAGCGGAATGACTGCGTTAATGGGTGTGCCTAGGAATAACGGAGTAAAAATTAAGTTCCAAATTATCATTATAATGGTCATGGCGGCGACGCCTAGGAGTATTGAAACTAGCTTGCTAAAGCGTTTATTTGCCGCGCCTAACACGATGACGAATGTCCCTGTTGCAAAAATGTGCATTATAATACCTATGATTCCGCTAGAAGAGCTTACGGTTACACCTTGGATAATGCTAGCTATTATGGTAATTATCATGCCATCTATTGGGCTAAACATTAGCGTAGAAAAGTAGATGGGAATATCGGCTGGGTCGTACTCTAAAAATGGTACTTGAGGGAGTAGTGGGAAGTGGAACAAGTAGACTAGAATTATGGAAATTGCTGCTAAAACCCCACATCGTGCTATCATTTTGGTTGACATAAGTTTACTCCTTATTGGTGTATCGTTTAAATATATTTTTATCGCTTGCAATAGCATATGCGTCGTCCCAAGAAATATCACCTTTTGCATATAAGGCAGCAAGGTATTTATCTAGGCTTATCATGCCATCTTCGCCGCCCGATTGGATAGAGTTATCGACTAAATGGATTTTATCCTCGCGGATTAAGTTGGAAATTGCATAGTTTACTATCATAATCTCGAATGCGGCAATGCGCCCAGAATTATCGGTTTTAGGAAGAAGTGATTGAGATACAACCGCGCGCAAGGCACCTGCCAACTGAACTCGAACTTGTTGTTGCTGGCTAGGAGGATAGGCGTCGATGATTCGGTCGATAGTTTTAGCCGCGCCAGTTGTGTGTAGGGTAGAGAAGACTAAATGCCCAGTTTCTGCCGCGGTTAGAGCGATAGAAATAGAGTCGAGGTCGCGCATCTCGCCGATTAGAATAACGTCGGGGTCCTGACGAAGGATATACCTAAGCGCATCGGCGTAATCTTTAGTATCGTTGCCGATTTCGCGCTGGTTTACTATACATTTTTTGTGTTGATGAACGTACTCAATAGGGTCTTCAAGTGTTATAATATGTTTATGCTGAGTTTCGTTAATTAAGTTGATAATAGATGCTAAAGTTGTGGATTTACCTGAACCTGTAGGACCTGTAACAAGGACTAATCCGTTTTTAAGTTTAGCTAAATCGGCAACAGATTTTGGCAACCCAAGCTCGTCGGGAGTAGGAATTACATCGTTTAATCGGCGCATAACGGCTGCATAATTACCTTTTTGCTTAAAGGCGTTAATTCTAAAACGACCGATTCCTGTGTAGGTTGCAGCGCAATCCGCCTCGCCATGTTGCTCAAACTCGCTATATTTAATAGCCGGCAGGATAATGTGGAGTAAATTGGTAACTTCTGATTGAGCAAGAGCGTGGTCGTCGTAAGGTGTAACGCTGCCGTTAACACGCACCATAGGAGGCAGACCCACGGTTAAATGGATATCACTACCGCCTTTTTGTTTAGTCCATTCTAAAAGATTTCGTAAATATTCTTGCATAATTTTCACTCCTAATTAAACTTCGTAATTAAACTTTCGTAATCAAACCTCGTAAGAAATTTTCAGCAATTCTTCAAAGCTAGTTTCACCCTTTAAAACTAATTTTGTACAATTTGTCTTCAAAGTATCCATGCCTGTTTCGATAGCGATTTTTTGCAGGTCGTCACTATTAGCGTTTCTTGTTATGTGCTTTCTGAATTCTGGGGTGATATGTAGAATCTCGAAAGTAGCCATACGCCCTTTGTACCCCGAGTTTGCGCAGGCCTTACAACCTTTGCCGCGATACAATTTAGTAGGCGGTTTTGGTAAATCTAAAAATTCGATTTCTTGAGGTGAGGGGGTGTAAGATTCTTTGCAATGAGGGCAAATTTTACGAACTAAACGCTGAGAAATAACGCCGACCATAGAGCTTGCGAGCAACATAGGCTCGATGCCCATATCGATAAGGCGAATAATGGTGCTGACCGAGTTATTTGTATGTAATGTTGATATAACTAAATGTCCTGTAACAGCAGCGCGAATCGCGATTTCGGCGGTTTCGTTATCGCGCACCTCACCAACGACAATGACATCTGGGTCTTGCCTTAAAAACGCACGAAGAGAGTTAGCAAAAGTTACGTTTGCTTTGTTATTTACTTGAATCTGGTTGATTCCGTCGATAACTGCCTCGATAGGGTCTTCGACCGTCAAAATGTTAACGTCTTCATCGTTTTTCTCGGAAATTATGGTGTACATAGTTGTAGATTTACCCGAGCCTGTAGGTCCAGTTATAATAACCATTCCATGAGGAACAGACAGGATTTCGTCTAGTTTTTGTTCGTCGCTTTCAAGAGTTATAATTTCGTTTTTAGCGCGAAGCAAATTCTCTTTATTTATAATACGAACAACCGCTTTTTCGCCCAAAACAGCAGGGATAACGGACACACGAAAATCGTAAGTAATATTCTCGATTTTACGAGTGAAGCGACCGTCTTGAGGGCGGCGAGTTTCGGCAATGTTCATATTAGCGGTAATTTTAAGGCGAGTGATAAGTGCAGAGAGCAAGCGTAAATCGTGGTTCATAACAGTTTTTAGCTCGCCATCTAAACGGAAGCGAATGCGAATGAAGTTGCTAAATGCTTCGATATGGATATCACTAGCAGACATGCGCACAGCTTGCTCGATGATAGAATTTAGCATTTTAACAATTGGTGCGTTGCTTATGTTTTCTTCGATATTATCTGAATTTTCCTCAAGCTCATCTAGGTAAGCTTGTTGTTCTTTTTGATACTCTTCGGCTGCTTGAAGCGCCTCTTGACGACCATAATGTATAGAAATTGAGTTGTTAACCGCGACGGCCGAGGCGAAATATGGCTCTACTTTTAAGCCAGTGTACATGGCAACATCGTCGATAGCTACTAGGTTAAGCGGGTCGCTCATTGCAATGCGGATGGTGGTGTCGTTACACACAAGCGGGACAAGCGAGTGTTTGCGTGCGGTGCTCTCGTTTAAAACAACAACAGCTTCGGGGCTAATTTCGTGGTCCTCGAACTCGATATACGGAACGCCGACTATATTAGAAAGTAGCTGGATAACCTCGCCTCTGGTAAGTGATGCGATATTGAGCTGGTCTAAATTTGCAGCCATTAATTTGTTTACTAAAAGTGCGCTATTTGCTTGTTCTTCGGTTATTAAACCAAACTTTACAAATAATTCTGCAAGCTTTTTGGCGGTTTCGCTCAATTTCATCACTTCCTTTTGTATGAGGTAAGAATATTTGCGTATTAGTTATCTTTTTTATTAACTACGATATCGTCATCAACATAATCGACATAAATGCTATCGCCATCTTTTAGTTCGTTAGTTATTAACATGTGTGAAAGCTTGGTTTCTACATGCTTTTTGATGATTCTACGCATTGGTCTTGCGCCATATTTTATATCGTAGCCTTTTTCGACTATGAAATCGCACAAGCTATCGCTCCACTCAACGTTGATAGACTTTTCTTTTAATCCTTCTTCTAATTCGGATAATAGAAGTTTGGCGATATCTAATAATTGTGGTTTTTCTAGCTGTTTAAACGGAATTACTTCGTCAACACGGTTTAAAAATTCGGGGCGGAATAGCTCTTTTAGGGCAGCGTTAACCTTGGTATCTATGCTTGATTGACTAGTTTTATTAAAGCCATACGCGCCTTCTTTAGAGGTGCTCCCTGCATTAGATGTCATAATTATAACCGCGTTCTCAAAGCTGACAGCTCTGCCTTTGCTATCGGTAATCCTGCCCTCGTCTAGTACTTGCAGCAGAACATTGAATATATCGTGATGAGCTTTTTCAATCTCGTCTAACAAAATAACGCAATATGGGTGACGACGAACCTTCTCGGTAAGCTGACCAGCGTCGTCATAACCGACATATCCAGGAGGTGAGCCGATGATTTTGCTAACGGCGTGCTTCTCCATATATTCGCTCATGTCAAGGCGGATAAGTGCATCTTCGCTTCCAAACAATTCGGTTGCTAATTGACGAACAAGCTCGGTTTTACCAACGCCTGTTGGACCCACAAATATGAACGAAACAGGGCGGTGACGTGGGGATAATGCAGCGCGATTAACTCGGATTGCGTTTGAAACCGTTTTGATTGCATCATCTTGACCTATAACTTTTTTTGCAAGACGTGCATCTAGGCTCATTAATTGGTTACTTTCGTAATCGGTAATGCGTTTGACGGGAATTTTAGTCCACATCTCGATAATTTCTGCAATATCGTGCGGATTTATAACGATATTCTCGCATTGATTCTCTAAATTATTAATTTTTTCTTCTAAATAACACTCTTTACTTTTTAAATCGGCTGCTTTTTTATAATCGCTAATACTATCGGCTGCTGCAGCGTTTTCTTTATCCTTTTGAATATTATTAAGCTCGTTTTTAAGCTTAGCAAGCTCCCATAATTTAGTGTTTGTTAGGTTAATTCTTGAACCCGCCTCGTCTATAACGTCGATAGCTTTATCTGGCAAGAATCTATCGGAAATATAGCGTTTAGAAAGCTTAACAGCCAACGCAATTACTTGGTCGGAAATTTTAATGTGATGATGTTTTTCGTAATATGGGCGCAGACCTTTAATAATATCGATGGTTTCTTCCTCGGTAGGTTCTTCGACCATAATCGGTTGAAAACGACGCTCTAGTGCAGAATCTTTTTCGATATATTTACGATATTCGTCTAGTGTTGTAGCGCCGATGATTTGAATCTCGCCCTTGGCTAATGCAGGTTTTAAAATATTAGCGGCAGACATTGCTCCGTCGGCATCCCCCGCTCCGACGATGCTATGAATCTCATCTATTACTAATATAATATTTTTAAACTCGCGTGCTTCGTCAATGATGGACTTCATGCGAGCCTCGAACTGACCTCTAAACTGTGTACCAGCCACGACGGAAGTTAAATCTAGTTGATAAATCTCTTTATTCAAAAGTTTTGGCGGAACCTTATGCTCACAAATTCTAACAGCTAAACCCTCGGCAATTGCGGTTTTACCAACGCCTGGCTCGCCTACTAAACAAGGGTTGTTTTTAGTGCGACGGTTTAAAATTTGCATCATGCGTTGGATTTCGGTATCACGGCCCACAACGGTGTCAAGCTCGCCATTGCGTGCTTTAGCGGTTAGGTTAGTGCCAAATTTATCTAGATTTTTAGGTTTGCGTTGCTTAGGCTTTACCTTGGTTGCGGTAGCTTTTACATGCTCGCTATTTTTATCGTCCATAGGGAAGCCGCCACCTATGCCCATTGGTGCGAACTTGCTAGCAAAATTGCGCAAAGCCTCGAAAGGGTTAATGTCGTCGCCACCCATTTGAGGTATATGTGGAATTGTGGTGTCGCTTGGCTCTGTGTCCGTGTCTGCATCGGTTTCGGTTTCATCGGCATCAACATCGGTGATTTTACCAAGCATTTCTGCGCCACCCATCTCTGCTAAGGCGTTTTCAAACTCGTCCATATCTTCCATGTCGATACTAATTCCTTCTATAATACCTCTACCTAATTCTTCAAATTCTTCTGGCTCTATGCCAATAGACTTCATGATTTCGTCGATAGGAGCAAGGTTAAGCTCTTTAGCGCAGGTTAGGCACATTCCCTCGCTACTTTGTTTGCCATTTTCTATTTTAGTGACAAAAACGACGGCTAAGTTCTTTTTACAATTAGAACATAACATATTTATTCACCTCATAATTTTAAATTTTGGGTTGATATTTTGAAAGCATCTTGTAACACGTGAATCGTAATTTTAGTGAGTAAAATCAAGGCTTTCAAGCGATATCAATTTTTTTTTAATCTTTTGAATTATTACTTTTATTGGCTTCGTTTGTGGTATAATTATCGCCAAAAGTTTCTTCATAAGCAACTAAACATTCAGAAATTACTCTTAAAGCTTCGTCGCGCCCCATGATTTTTTCAACAACTGTTTCTTTGTTCTCGAGATATTTATAAACTTCAAAAAAGTGCTTGATTTCTTGGAATAAATGCACAGGAAGGTCGTGAATATCGTTATAACAGCTTAAAGATGGGTCTTTATGCGGGATGGCAATGATTTTTTCGTCCATAGCTTCGTCGTCAATCATCTTTAACACGCCAATAGGGTAGCAATTAACTAGAACTAATGGGGTAATGGGTTCTTGACACAATACTAAAATATCTAGCGGGTCGCCATCTTTTGCATAAGTGCGTGGGATAAAGCCATAGTTAGCAGGGTAGTGGGTGGCGGTGTAAAGCACGCGGTCTAAAATAAGCAAGCCTGTTTTTTTATCAAGCTCGTATTTCATTTTACTTCCTTTAGAAATTTCTATAACAGCGGTTAAACTTTCGGGAGTAACGCGGGATTTATCTAAATCGTGCCAAATATTCATTATATTCACCTCGAAAATTGTTAAGAATAATAAGGGAGTTGATTATTTAATGCTTAATTAAGTAAATAAGCAGCTTCAGCCAACAAAAATCGCATTCTATGACTTACCTCTATCATTCCCCTATATAGTATATCACAAAAAAATAATTTGGTCAAGTGTCTTGACATATTTTATTAAATATGTAATAATAGAGGGGGATTATCGCATTGTTTTTTACAATTGTGTTACAAACCCTTTACAATTCAAGGTACAAACTATAAATCGAAGGAGATTTTTATGAACAAAAAAACTGTTAAGGATATTAATGTTGCTAATAAAAGAGTATTATTGCGTTGCGACCTTAATGTTCCGTTAGACGAAAATTTTAAAATTACCGATGACACTCGAATAAATGGTGCGTTGCCTACTATTGATTATTTAGTGGAGCAAGGTGCGAAAATAGTTTTATGCTCGCATTTGGGGCGTCCTAAGGGCGAGGTTAACCCTAAATTCTCGCTTAAACCAGTGGCTGATGAGTTGAAAAAACGTAGTTATAACATAGTTTTTGCCTCTGATGTTATTGGTGAAGATGCCAAGGCTAAAGCAGCTGCTTTGCAAAATGGCGAGATTTTATTGCTAGAGAATTTGCGCTTTCATAAAGAAGAAACCGATAACGACCCCGAGTTTGCTAAGGCATTGGCTGAGTTTGCCGATGTATATGTAAATGATGCGTTTGGCGCGGCGCACAGGGCACATGCTTCAACCGCGGGGGTAGCTCAATATTTGCCAGCTGTGTCTGGATTTTTATTGCAAAAAGAGTTGCAAGTTTTAGGCGATATGTTAGAGAATCCTAAACATCCTTTTGTTGCAATAATGGGTGGAGCTAAGGTTAGCGATAAAATTCCAGTTATAAAAAACTTGATGAACATTGCAGATACTATAATTATAGGCGGGGGCATGGCTTACACATTTGCAAAGGCTTTAGGCGGCAAAATTGGTAAGTCTATTTGCGAAGATGACAAAATTGCTTTAGCACTAGAGATTATTGGCGATGCAATGGAGAAAAATGTGAGGATTGTTTTACCTGTCGACACCGTTGCTACCAAGGAATTTTCTAACGATAGCCCGGCGAAAGTGTTCTCGACTCGTGCGATTGATGATGATTATAGCGGCATGGATATTGGTGAGAAAACTCGTGAGATATTTGCAAATGACTTACGCGATGCAAAAACCGTTATTTGGAATGGTCCGATGGGCGTGTTTGAGTTTGATAATTTTGCAAAGGGTACTTTTAAAATTGCAAAAACCTTGGCAGAACTTGATGATTGCATGACTATAATTGGCGGTGGCGATAGTGCTGCAGCAGTTAAAAAACTTGGATATGGCGATAAAATGGGGCATATATCTACCGGTGGCGGTGCTTCGCTTGAGTTTATTGAGGGCAAGGAATTGCCAGGCGTGGCTGCGCTTAATGATAAGTAAATTGCTAATGATAAGTAAAATTTTTATGCAATAGTTTTATGATAAGCGATACATTTTGTGAATGTGTGGAGCTTTTAATTAATCAAATCTATTTTTAAAGAAGAGGAAAGTATTTAAATGAAAAACGTTATTTATGCAGGAAATTGGAAGATGAACAAGACAAATTTAGAGGCAGAATCGTATGCTGATGAGATTTTAAATCTAATTGAACAAAATAATTTAAACGATAAAAAAATTATAATCTGCCCGCCATTTACATCTATTAATACATTAGCTAAAAAGCTTAAAGGAAGTAATGTAAAAGTAGGCGCGCAGGACATTTTTTCGGAATCTAACGGTACGTTTACAGGTTGTATTTCTGCCGAAATGGTTGCAGGCGCAGGCGCTGAGTATGTTATAATTGGGCATTCTGACCGTCGCAATAAGTTTGGCGAAAGCGATGAAATAGTTGCAAAAAAGGTTAATCTTGCTTTGGGTGTTGGTTTAAAACCCATACTTTGTGTAGGCGAAACCTTGCAGCAACGTAACGATAATATGACGATGCAAGTTCTGACTGAACAGCTGACTATTGCGTTGGCAGATGTTGCGGCAGCTGATTATTCTAATATAATTATCGCGTACGAACCCGTGTGGGCAATAAGTAGTGGGAAGGTTCAAAAAGGTAGTAAAAGCCAGGCAGCAAATAGTGCAACAGCCGGCTTGGATTGCATGAATATTCGCAAACTTTTACGCGATAAATTTGGTGAATCTACCGATGCGATTGCGATTTTATATGGCGGAAGCATGAACTCTAGTAATTGCAAGGAATTTTTTGCTCAAGACGAGATTAGTGGCGGGCTTATGGGTGCGGCGTCGCTTTCAGCATCTGATTTTATTGAAGTAATGTTGAACGAAGAATAAGGGTTAATACATAATGTTTTAGAAAACACGATAAATTTTGCAAATAGAAGAGGCTAAAAATATGCTTACACTTTTAATTTTGGACGGGTTTGGAATTAATAATGATTCGTTTGGTAACGCGATTGCCCAGGCTAACACTCCTAATTTAGATAGAATTTTCAAGAATTATCCTTATACTCAAATTCAAGCGAGCGGTTTAGCTGTTGGCTTGCCAAAGGGTCAAATGGGGAATTCTGAAGTTGGGCATATGAACATGGGCGCGGGCAGGGTTGTGTATCAAGATTTAACCTTAATTGATAAATCTATAGAAGATGGCGATTTTTTTGAGAACCCTGCGTTTAAAAATGCTATAGATAATTGCAAAAACAATGGTTCTGCCTTGCACTTGATGGGATTGCTAAGCGATGGCGGCGTGCATAGCCATATTACACATTTATATGCGCTGCTTCAATTGGCTAAAAACTCAGGGCTAACCAAGGTTTACGTGCATGCGTTTTTAGATGGGCGCGATACTCCGCCGCAAAGTGCTGTTGATTATATCGCTCAGTTACAAGATAAAATTGCAGAAATTGGCGTGGGCGAAATTGCTACTTTATGTGGAAGATACAACATTATGGACCGTGATAACCATTGGGATAGGATTCAAAAGGGTTATGACGCGATTTGCAACGGCAAGGGGAATTTTGCCACGGATGCTATAGAGGCGGTTAAGGCTTCGTACGCTGCCAAACGTGACGATGAATTTGTGGAGCCGATAGTAATTACTAAGGATAAAAAGCCAGTTGCAACCTTGAATCCTGGCGATTCTATTATTTGCTTTAATTTTCGTAAAGATAGGGCGCGACAGTTTTCTCACGCGTTTGTAGATGAGGATTTTGCTGGTTTTGAAAGAAAATATATCCCAACTACTTTTGTTGCATTCACTAATTATGATAAAGAGCTAAAAAATATCGAAATTGCCTTTAATCCGCCACCTATTTTGAATAATCTAGGCGAGTACACGACTTCTTTAGGCTACAAAAATGTTAGGATTGCCGAGACGGAAAAGTATGCGCACATCACCTTTTATTTTAACGCGATGGTTGATAAATGCTATAGTGGCGAGGATAGAATTCTGATTCCTTCCGAAAAAGTTGCTACGTTTGACCTTTCGCCAAAAATGCGTGCGATGGAGATTAAAGATAAAGCTATAGAGGCGATAAATTCTAAAAAATATGACTTTGTGTTTATTAACTTTGCGAATTGCGATATGGTAGGTCACACCGGTAATATTTCGGCTGCTATCCAGGCGGTTGAGGCTGTCGATTCTGCAACGCAAGAAGTAGTTGATGCTGTTAAAAATGTAGGTGGAACAACGGTTATCACTGCCGACCATGGCAATGCCGAGGTTATGCTTGATAAAACTACGAAAATTCCTGTTACTTCGCACACCACCAGCCCTGTTCCGTTCTGCATTGTAAGCGATTCTAGTTATGTTCTTAGGGCGGATGGCAAGCTGGCTGATGTTGCGCCAACGATACTAGATTTAACCGATATCACTAAACCTGCAGAGATGACAGGCGAGAGCTTGATAATTAGGTGATTTCTTAATATTTGTGCTAGATTAGTGTTAATTATAAATTTTATAGATGTACAAAAAAATCAATTAGGAGGAAATTTACTTATGAAAGATTACATTGCAATTGAGGGCGTTTATGCTAGAGAAATCCTAGATAGTCGTGGCAACCCTACTGTTGAAGTTGAATTGTATTGCGAAGGCGACGTTATCGGGCGTGCAGGCGTGCCAAGCGGCGCATCTACAGGGATTTTTGAAGCATGCGAGCTTCGTGATGGCGATAAGAATCGCTACTTAGGCAAGGGAGTAGTAACAGCGGTTAAAAATGTCAACGAAGAGTTGGCGGATGCTATTGTTGGACTAAATGTTTTAGACCAAACCGCGCTTGATAAATTGATGATTGAACTTGATGGAACACCGAATAAATCACGTCTTGGTGCTAATGCAATTTTAGGTGTATCGTTGGCAGCTGCTAGGGCGGCGAGCGAGGCGTTGGGCGTTAGTTTGTACAATTACATCGGTGGAGTTAATGCAAAAACCCTGCCAGTGCCTATGATGAACATTTTAAACGGTGGCGCGCACGCTGACAATAACGTGGATATTCAAGAGTTTATGATTATGCCTGTTGGCGCGGATAGTTTTAAAGATGGTTTGCAAATGTGCGCAGAAGTCTTCCATTGCCTTAAAAAAGTGCTTAAGGACAAGGGCTTAGCTACATCTGTGGGCGACGAAGGCGGGTTTGCGCCTAACCTAACGAGCGATGAAGAGGTTATTGATACTATTCTTTTAGCTGTGAAAAATGCTGGATATAAGCCTGGCGAGGACTTTAAAATTGCTATGGACGCCGCGGTTTCTGAGTGGTATGACACCGAAAGCGGGACTTATAAATTGCCTAAAGCTGGTGTTACAAAAACTAAGCAAGAAATGGTTGCACATTGGGCTAATTTAGTTGAGAAATATCCGATAGTTTCGTTAGAAGATGGCATGGCTGAGGATGATTGGGACGGCTGGAAGTTGTTAACCGAGAAGCTAGGCGGTAAGATTCAGCTTGTTGGTGACGATTTATTCGTTACAAATACCGAGCGTTTGGCTAAAGGAATTAAGCTTGGCGTGGCAAATTCTATTTTGATTAAGGTTAACCAAATTGGTACTTTAACCGAAACTTTAGATGCTATTGCAATGGCTAACAGGGCTGGATACACCGCGATAATTTCGCATAGAAGTGGTGAGACTGAGGACTCTACCATTGCGGATATAGCGGTTGCGCTAAATGCAGGGCAAATTAAAACTGGCGCACCTTCTAGAAGTGAGCGTGTAGCTAAGTATAACCAGTTGTTAAGGATAGAAGAAGAGCTAGAAGATGTGGCGGTTTATCCTGGAAATGACACGTTTTTTAACATAAACAAGTAAATTTTGCATGATACAGTAAACATAATTTGTAAAGGAGATACAAAAAATGGCATGGTTAAAAATTAGTTTAATAGTGCTACAACTTATCATTAGTTTAGTTTTGATAATTGTAGTTCTGTTACAACCAAGCAAAACTGCTGGGCTATCACAGTCAATTTCTGGCGGAGAAACCGAGACTTTCTTCGGCAAAAACGGTGGTTCTACCTACGAATCTATTATGAAACGCGTAACCAGCGTGTGCGCGATTCTGTTCTTGCTAACCTCTATTGCATTATCGATTTTTGCTTTATAATTGAGGGTTACAAGGGTTTAAGCGAGGATTTTTGCATTAAAAAAGCTATGGAGCGAGTAATGTTCCATAGCTTTTTTGCGTTTTGTTATATATTCTAATGTTACATTTTTAGTTTTGCGTATTTTTTAAGTGTTTTAAGTGTTTTAAGTCTAAAAATATTCCACACAGACATATTGTAAATAAGACAATTTCTTCTGCCACGCCCAATGGCGAACCGATTAACCAATTGTATGTGAAATATAATATAGATTGAGGAATTTGCAGGTATTTAAAGGTTAAATGATTCTTTTGTAACATTGAGTAAACTTGGCAAAATATTGCGATTAGGGGTAAAAAGCTAATGAATCCTGCATATGTAAAAATGAAAATAGCAATAGAGGCGGCGTCTAAAATTAGCATTGTTACAAGTTGACGGCGTTGAAAGGTTGCGGTCTTTGAAAAATAGGGAAGGTTGCCGCAAATGCTAACGATAAAAGAAATAACTATAAGTCCCGCGCCTGTCCACGCTTGCAGGAGTGCAAATGATGATATGAAAAATATGTTTGAAATTAACATATTAATCTGAATCCATCGCATGTTACGTATAAGGTATGTCGATAGAACCAACAGGAACCAATAAACACGCAAATTTGTGATAAGATAAAAGCCGTTGACATAATTTTACCTCTTCAATAAAGTAAAGTATTACGACTTTACTTGACATAATTTTATAAATATGAATATTGTTGTTGCTTTATTATTCAAATACTTTTTCGACTGTTTTTTGAATGTCTAAAAAGTTGATTTCACCCTTTAAAAACTTAGCAACTGCCTCGTCATTTGCTTTGTTAACTTTTAGTGGATAATCACCACCTAAACGCCCTGCTTTAACGCCTAACTCAAAACAAGGGTAGCGATTTTTATCTACATCGGCAAACGAAAGTTGTGAAAGCTTTGTAAAGTCAATCTGCTTTACATCGATGTTTTGCTTATTGGGGTATGTTATAGCATTTGCAATTGCCAAACGCATATCGGGCATGGCAAGTTGCGCAATAACACTACCATCTACAAACTCTACCATACTATGGATAATACTCTCGCGGTGCAAAACAACATCGATTTTATCGTAGGGTAGACCAAACAAATGGTGCGCTTCTATGACTTCAAATGCCTTGTTCATCATGGTTGCGCAATCGATAGTAATTTTGGCTCCCATGGTCCAATTGGGGTGTTTTAGTGCATCGGCAGCGGTTACATTATTTAGTTCATTAAGTGGGTTATCCCTGAATGCGCCGCCCGATGCAGTGATGATAATCCTTGAAATATCCTGAGGTTTAAAGCCGCGAATACATTCAAAAATTGCTGAATGCTCGCTATCTATCGGAAGTATATCTGCTTTACAGTCTTTAGCGAGTTTCATAACTTCATCGCCAGCTGTTACTAATACTTCTTTGTTTGCAAGTGCAATAGTTTTGCCAGATTTTATGGCAGATTTAGTTGGTTCGATGCCTGCGACGCCGACCATGGCTGAAACGACCATGTCACCCTTGACAAGCTGAGCTACTTTACATGCACCTTTTTCGCCATATTCAATATTTACGTCAGGGAAATCGCGGAGTAATATCCTAGCATTCTCCTCGGTTTTCACCGAAACCATTTTAGGCGCAAATTTTTTAATCTGTTCCGACAACAATTCTATGTTATCACCGCACGAAAGCCCAACTACTTTACAACCTAATTTTTCGGCAACGTCTAAGGTTTGAGTTCCAATCGAACCTGTCGAACCTAAAACGATTAAATTTTTACTCTTTTGCATACTTGTAACACTCCATACAACATAATTATTTCTAAAGGCAATAAGATTATATTCTTAATAATACGCTGCAATGTTATAATTTCGGCGGGGGTGTTGCCATAAAGCATTATCAGCCAAATGGTGTTTAATACTATGTTAATTACTACGCAAACCGTGATTTGAGCTAGCGCGCACCTAACAAAAGAACGTTTTTTATGTAGTATTAAGCCATATATCATGCCTGTTAAAATCGCAGAAATGGTGAATCCCCACATGAACGGTCCTTTAGGGTAAGCGAAAAATCCGATGATATCGGTTGCGCCGCCTACAATTGCACCAATTTGCCATCCATAAAACGCACCCGCTAATGCGATTGTCAAAAATTTAAATGATATGTGCAATGTTGCGTTTACTTGAATTGTCATCGTGTCTAAAACTAGGTTTAACGAGACTAAAAGTGCGCAAATTACTAAGGTTTTTAGTTTGATTATAACCACCACTTTCGATATTTTTCGTCATCTATACATATATAATATCAAATTTAATAAAAAAAGTCAAATATATCTTGCATTTTTTTTTGATGTATGATACAATGGCGATATGTTAGTTAATATAGATATTAAAAACATTGCAATAATTAAGCATGTTTCACTAGATTTCACCAAGGGTTTTAATGTGTTGACGGGCGAAACAGCGGCGGGTAAGTCGATAATTATCGACTCTATTAACATGGTTTTAGGCAGGCGTGTCAACCGTGATGTAATCCGTTCGGGGGAGAATAATGCTAGCGTGAGCGCGGTTTTTGAGTATGACATAACAGTAGCTAGCCAGCTTAAAGAACTTGGTATAATTAACGAGGAAGATGCTTGTGTGGGCGCCGATGCCGATGCGTTTGCGAGTGTTGGCTCTATTTTGCTGCAACGCGATATTACGCACGAAAAATCGACCTGCAGGGTAAATGGCAAGGTGGTTCCTACTATTATTCTGCAACAAATTGGTGATTTGTTAATAGATATCCATGGGCAGCATGATAATCAATCGCTGCTAAACCCTAATAAACACATTAATTTTTTAGACGATTATGCTAATGTTGGTTTTGAACTTAGTGAATATCGAGATAAATATAGCGAGTATAAAAAAATTCAACAACAAATTAACGATTTAGAGTGTAACGAGCGTGAGAAATCTCAACGACAAGACATGCTTAACTTTCAATTAAACGAGCTTGAATCAGCGAATTTGCGTTTAGAGGAAGAAGATGAGCTAGTTGCGCGTAAGAAGATTATCAATAATGCTGAGAAAATTTATCAGCGTTTATCGGTTGCGCAGCAAGAGTTAGATAATTTTAATATTAATCGCGTGATTAAATCTTTGCAAGATGTATCTGAAGTATCTGACGAGCTTAATAATCCTTTGGAAAAACTTATAGATATTCAAGATAATTTGCGAGATGTGTCTTACAGAATAAGCCGAGTTTTTGAGGAATATAACGTGAATCCTAATGAAATCGACGATATCGAGGCGCGTTTAGATGTAATTTATCGTCTGAAGCGGAAATATGCGCCTTCGGTTGCAGAATTATTAGAATATAAACAAAAAATTCAAGATGAGTTAAATGCTTTAAATAATAGTGATGAGTTGCTAAGTGATTTACATAAACAAATTTCAATTTGTGAAAATAAGCTAAAAATGTCGGCTGAAAAGTTAAGTGAAAAGAGATGTGCCTCAGCTGCAAAATTACAAGGAAAAATCACGGAAATTTTACATGAGCTTGACATGCAAAAATCTCAGTTTTTTGTTGACATAAATAATATTGATTATTGTGAAAATGGTTGCGACCACATATGTTTTAAAATAGCTACTAATGCAGGGGAAGATTTAAAAGATTTAACGAAAATCGCTTCTGGTGGCGAGCTTTCTAGGATTATGTTGGCGATAAAATCTATTTTGAATGATGAGAATCAAACGGATACTTTGATTTTTGACGAAATAGATTCTGGAATAAGTGGACGAACTGCTCAAAAAGTTGGCGAAAAGATATCTGATTTAAGCAAGAAAAAGCAGGTTATTTGCATCACTCATCTGGCGCAAATTGCGGCTATGGCAGACACTCATTTTAAACTAGAGAAGCATGAAGATAACGGAAAAACGCTGACGGAAGTTTTCAATTTAGACTACAAAGAGCGGAAAGATGAGCTGGCTAGGATAATTGGTGGAGCGAAGATTACCGATATCACTTTAAAAAGTGCCGAAGAAATGCTGGATTTTGCTAGAAAGATTAGTGCGTAAGCGTGTAATTTGTTTTACGGGAAATTAGAAAGTGTGTAAAACATGAATACTAAAGGAATGGTTATAAAAACAACTGAAAACATAGCAACTGTAAAGGTTCCAAGAAGCTCTAGTTGTGGCGGTTCGTGCGCTTCGTGTGGTATGTGTGGGAATAATTATGTTATTGTCGAAGCTGAAAATAGTATTGGTGCAAAAGAGGGGCAAGTAGTAACGCTTGTCTCTAAAACTTTTGACATTTTGATGATTGCGCTGATAACTTACTTGCTTCCGTTAATCATATTGCTTTCACTTGGGATAATTTTTAAGACGTTAAGTTTGTGGGCGGTAGTAGCTTCAGTCCTCGCATTTGCAGGATATTTTTTCATTGTAAAGTATATCAACTTGCGTGTTAAAAAACCGCGGATAGGACAGATTTTATGAAATGTTACATTGTAATTGGGCATTATGGTTCTGGTAAAAGTGAAGTAGCGATAAATCTTGCAATTCACTACAAAATTAAACGGATTGTAGATTTGGATATCGTTAACCCTTATTTTAGATTAAATGATGCGTATAATGTTTTAGAAAAAAATAATATTGAGGTAATTTCTTCGCAATTTGCAGGGACGAATGCCGATTTACCCAGCCTTCCACATAATATTAATAGGGTTTTTGATGCAAATGACGATGTTGTATTTGATGTGGGTGGCGATGACGTTGGTGCAAGAGTTTTAGGACGATTTCGCGAGGAATTTGCTAAGATGAATTGCCAGGTGATGATGGTGGTTAATACTCGTCGACCCGAAACTTCTGATGCAAATATGATAATTAAACAAGCTAATGAAATTGAGGCGGCGTGCGGATTAAAAATTTCTTATCTTATTAATAATACTAATTTGATGAATGAAAGTACCGAGAAAATGCTGGAAAACTCTAGGCTGATTTTTGACGAAGTACCTATCCCGCTCCTCATGACGACGACGATGATTCCGAATATTCCCGATACATTTTTGATGAAAAGATACCTGACTCAAGCTATATAAATGTTACAAAATTTTAATTAAGGATGTGAAATAATGCCGAAAGTTACAATTAATATTAATAAATGCAAAGGTTGCAAGCTATGCACTAGCGTTTGCCCTAAAAAAATCGTGGTGATTGATAAAAAAACATTGAACGCATCTGGGTTTTGCCCTGCTTCGATTTCTGAACCCGAGAAGTGCATAGGCTGTGCGTTTTGTGCGCAAATCTGCCCGGATGTAGCGATTGAAGTTGAAAAATAGGGTTATGCCTAATGTTGCAAAGCTCTAAATGAATTACATAATTATCTCAAAAACTAGTAAACGAAAGGATATTTGAATATGTCTGATAAAGTATTGATGAAAGGAAATGAGGCGGCGGCAGAGGCGGCGATTCGTGCTGGCTGCAGATATTTCTTTGGATACCCCATAACGCCGCAGACGGAAGTTTCTGCTTATATGGCTAAAAAAATGCCTAAAATTGATGGTGTGTTTTTGCAGGCGGAAAGTGAAGTTGCTGCAATTAATATGGTTTTTGGTGCAGCGGGAGCAGGCGCGCGCGCTATGACGTCGACTTCTAGCCCTGGCTTTAGCCTTAAACAAGAGGGTGTTTCGTACATCGCTGGTGCGGATTTACCTTGCGTTATTCTAGATGTTGTGCGTGCTGGTCCTGGTTTAGGCGGGATTCAAGCAGCGCAATCTGATTATTTCCAAGTTACCAAAGGTGGCGGGCATGGCGATTATCGTCTTATTGTTCTTGCACCTTCGACGGTTCAAGAAATGGCGACTTTTACTGCGTTGGCCTTCGATTTAGCCGATAAATACCGTAACCCTGCGCTTGTTTTGAGTGATGGAATTTTAGGTCAGATGATGGAACCGATTGATTTTGACGATGTAGAGGCGGGGTTTGACCCTAGCAAAATTCGTGATTTTAGTGATAAACCGTGGGCGACGACTGGGACGAATTGTAAACGTGGGCAGAACTTAATTAAATCCATTAACACTAACCCAGTTGAGCTTGAGCAGGAGAATATCGAGCGTTACGCTAAGTATGCCGAGGTTGAGAAGAACGAGAAGCGTTGCGAGACAATTGGCGTGGAGAATGCGGATGTTTTATTTGTTGCGTATGGAACGAGTGCTAGGATTTGTAAAAATACTATTGAATTGCTTAAAAAAGAAAGGGTTACCGCTAAACTTTTTCGTCCGATAACGCTGTGGCCTTTCCCCGATGACGCTTTAAAACTAGCTGCAAAAAATGTTAAGGCTGTGGTTGTGGTCGAGATGTCGCATGGTCAAATGATTGAAGATGTGCGGCTAAATATCCAGGATAAACCAATATATTTTAGTGGTCGAAGCGGTGGAATGATACCACTGCCAGCGGATATTGCTAAGGTTGCGATTGATGCGGTTAGTGTTATAAAAAATGATGGTTCTAATACTTATGAAGGAGGGCGAGAATAATGGAAAAAGTTTTTTCTAAACCACATGTTTTAACGGATACACCTACTCATTATTGCCCCGGCTGCACGCATGGTGTGATTCATAGAATCGTTGCTAAAGTTATCGACGATTTGGGAATAGAAGGCGACACGATTGGGATTTCGCCTGTTGGTTGCGCAGTTTTTATGTATAATTACTTCCATTGCGATTTTCAACAAGCTGCTCATGGGCGCGCTCCTGCGGTTGCAACTGGTGTAAAACGTGTTCACCCTGATAAAATTGTGTTTACATATCAAGGTGATGGCGACCTTGCAGCGATTGGGACAGCTGAGACTGTTCATGCTGCAACACGTGGCGAAAACATCACTATAGTTTACATAAACAACTCGATTTATGGTATGACAGGTGGGCAAATGGCACCGACTACCTTGATGGGGCAAGTTACGCAGACTACTCCTTATGGGCGCGAGGCGTCTACTCAAGGCTTCCCAATCGGAATTGCCGAGATGCTTTCGACCTTGGAAGGACCTTCGTATATTAAACGTTGCGCGGTTGATTCTATAAAGCATATTAAAGATACAGAAGAGAGTTTGCGCGTTGCTTTTCAACGTCAGATTGATAAAAAAGGCTTTTCACTTGTGGAAATTTTATCTACTTGCCCGACTAATTGGGGAATGCCACCGTTAGAGGCGATGGAGTGGGAGCGCGAAAACGTTTTTAAGGTATTTCCGCTTGGATTATACAAGGATAAAGAAATTAATTTCTACCATAAAGACGTTGCAAATGCTGACGAAAAAGCTATAAAAGCTTCTGAGAATTCTGGCACCGATTGTGATTCGATAAAGGAGGAAGACTAATGACAACGCATTCTATTTTATTATCTGGATTTGGCGGGCAAGGGATACTTTTTGCGGGGAAATTGCTAGCATATATGGGATTAATTATGGATAAAAATGTGTCCTGGTTGCCTTCTTATGGACCAGAAATGCGTGGAGGGACAGCGAATTGTAATGTAATAATTTCCGACGACACGATAGGTTCGCCGATAATTAACAATCCTTCAACATTGATTTGTATGAATAAGCCCTCGTTTAATAAATTTGTACCAATGGTTGAAAAAAATGGATTAGTAGTTTTAGATAGTTCTTTGATAGATATAAAAGGCGAACGAGGGGACATAAATTTTGTCGAAATTCCTGCGACTCAAATTGCGACGGATAATCAACACCCTAAATTGGCTAACATGGTTATGCTAGGTAGGACGCTAAAAGAACTAAATCTAGGCGATGAAAGTGTAGTGATTTCCGCACTTAAAAAGACTATACCAAACAGAAAAATTGAAATGTTAGAAGTTAATAAGAAAGCAATTTTGGCTGGATATAACTTTACATAAAAATTTTGCGTTTTTTGTAAACTTAATAATCACTATTGTAATTTTACCGATAGATTTGTAAATAAGATAATTTGGGGATGAAATATTTTTGAAAGATTTGTTCGACAAAAAAGTAATAGAACTAGCTAGAGTGGCTGAGGATAATATAAAACCATTATTTGAAAAAATTGAGGAAATAGAAGAACATAATCAGCTTAAAGTTTTGATGGCTTTTAAAAATAATAATGTAAATGATGCGCATTTTGTATCTACTAATGGCTATGGCTATAACGATTTAGGGCGAGAGTGCATCGAAAGTATTTTTGCCGAGGTGTTTAATGCCGAGGATGCTTTAGTTAGGTACAATATAAACAATGGCACGCATGCGATTTCGCTATGTCTTTGGGCAGCTTTACGCCCAGGTGATACCATGATTTCTATCACAGGAACCCCTTACGATACTTTGGCAGAAACTATTGGTATAACTGGCTTTGGCAATGGCTCACTTAAGGATTTTGGTGTAAATTATACTGAGCTTAATTACGAGAAAGAAGATTACATAAATATTATCAAAAGTTTAAAACCTAAGGTTGTGTTTATACAAAAATCTAAAGGGTATAACTATAAAAATTCACTATCTACGGTCGACATAAATAATTTACAAAGTGCAATTAGTAGAATTGTTCCTGATACGATTTTTGTAGTTGATAATTGCTATGGAGAGTTTGTAGAGCTGGATGAGCCTAGTGGTGATTTGCTAGCTGGCTCGCTAATTAAAAATTTAGGTGGCGGCATTGCGCAAGCAGGTGGTTACGTTGTAGGGCGCAAAAACTTGGTTGAGCAAGCTGCGTACAAATTAAATGCTGTTGGATTAGGCAAGGAATGTGGTGCTTCGTTAGGTGCTAACAGAGAATTGCTTATGGGAATTTTTATGGCACCTCATGTAGTGGCTCAAGCGCATAAAACCGCGTTATTTACCTCTGAATTGTTCAAGTTGGCGGGTTTTGATACCAACCCAGAGACTACCTTGCACACCGATTTAATTCAGGCTATTAAGCTAAAATCTAAGCAGCAATTAATTGATTTTTGCCAGGGGGTTCAAAGTTTTTCGCCTGTTAATAGTGCTTTTCTTCCTGTGGCTGACGACATGCCTGGATACTCTGACCAAGTTATAATGGCCGCGGGTACGTTTGTGCAGGGTTCGTCGATTGAATTATCTGCCGATAGTGCAATTAAGGAACCTTATATTGCCTATTGTCAGGGCGGATTAACATATGGCTCGGCAAAATTGGGAATTATGGCGGCGTTAAACAGAATGAAAGTTTTACAATAGTTTTTTATTTGTCGTTTTTAAATATATTAAAGGATGCGTTTTAATTAGCGCATCCTTTTGATTATATATTGTGTTATTAAAAACTTACTCAATTTCTACGTGCAAAATTTTTGAATCACCGTTATCTTCGGGGTTAATGCCTACTATATAATTTATCCGCTTGTCTAAATAATGTGTATTTATGTCGCTAAACGGAATATTATAACCGTTGCAAGCAAACCGCGCAAGTGGATTAATGTACTTATCATCGTACTTGTTATCGGTAAAATCCTCCCACTTGCCAAAGGTGTATTTTTGCGCATTAGTCGTTACTAATACGTATCTAGGGTCGTCTAAAAGGTAGAGATTTGCACGATAAATTCCTAGGATTTCATAATTATCGAGTGAGGAATTCGAGCCAGTTTTTTGATGCCAGCCAAAAATAATTTTGTTGGACTTATCTAAAATAAATGAAACTTTATCGCCGAAATTCAGAGAACTAAACGTTGACATCTCTAAATTTTTGTTGTCGAAAAACGGTGCATTAGGATTGAGCTTGTAGTAAACACCGTCGTTTGTTTTAATGGTTAGTTCCGCGTTTGTATTGTAAGAAACTACTCCTAACACTTTAGAATAATTGCTAGAAAGCAGGAATCGCCTATCTAAACCTTTGATTGTATTTATTGCGTCTTCCTCGGTTATAGGTGAATTGGGAGAGTAACTATCTGTAGTGGGCTTGAATATACCAGATGCGATTCCTTTGGCGACGTCGGCACGCTTTTCGGTTGGGATTTGCAACCAATCGTTATAATTGAACAAATCGGAGAAGCTTGAGTTAGAAACAGCGAAATGTTTAATTATATTAGTAGCAAAATCTATACGCGATTCGGCAGCTAATGCAATTGATGAAGTTGACATAACAATTATGAGAATTGCAAGACAAGTAATAATTTTGAAAAATTTTGAGTAACATAATTTTTTTAACATTTTTTTACCACCTACAAATAATTATAGTAAAACTCTACATTTTATCTGGACTAGAAACACCTAATAACCACAAAACTTTTGAAAGAACAATTTTTGTAGCTTTACATAAACTTATACGATATTTTGTTCTTTCTAAATTATCTTCATCAATAACTTTGCACTTTCCATAAAAACTATGGAATAACGAAGCTAAATCGCTTGCGTAATGTGTTAAACGTGATGGCTCTAAAGTATTTGAAATAATCTCGATATTTTTAGGGAAGAGTGATAGTTGTTTAAGCAGGGCGATTTCGGTTTCGTCTGTGAAAATTGCGGAATTATAATCGATGTCAAGGTTGATATAATCCTTGGCTTTTTCTAGCACGCTGCAAATTCGAGCGTGGGCATATTGAACATAGTAAACAGGGTTATCGTTGTTTTTCTTGACAGCTAGGTCAAGGTCAAAATCAAAGTGGCTATTTGCAAGGCGCATGTTGAAGAAGTAACGAGTTGCATCTACGCCAATTTCTTCGATTAAGTCGCCCAAACTAACGCTATCGCCTTTACGTTTAGACATTCGTGCGATTTCGTTGCCGCGCATCAAACGCACAAGCTGAACAGTAATGACATGAAGCCTATCGGGGTCAACACCTAGCAATTTCATAGCATTTTTCATTCTTGCGATATGCCCATAGTGGTCGGCGCCCCAAATGTTAATGGCTTTGTCGAAACCACGAACGACCAGTTTATTGTAATGATAGGCGATATCGGCTGCCAGGTAAGTAGGAATACCGTTGGCACGTACCAAAACTTCGTCTTTTTCATCGCC